>NZ_BRVM01000008.1 GCF_026011715.1 Cytobacillus sp. NCCP-133
TATGTTTGATCTCTAGGAGATTATCGCATATAAAAAAGCGACAAACCATGTGGGCGTAGTTTGACGCTTACAGTAGATTTGTAAATGTTTTGGGAAGCATGTGGACTGCTTCCCTTTCATTTTTGGACAGGAAATCCGTCAGTTTTAGGACAATTAGCGACGTCAAGTTCTGGACAATATAGAACGTCATTAACACTAATAGGGGTCCCGCCAACATTTCGGAAATTTTGTACGCTAAGCAAAATTCGACACAAAAAAAGCCAAATACCTGTACGTTAAGGAATTTGGCTTACGCTATTGGTTAGTTTTTATTTAAGGGTCTTAGTGAATTAGCTGGTAATCTATTTGAATCAAATTTATATTCTCCAAGAAAATTAATATGTTCCCATCCTAACGGTGAAATGTGTGGAATTAATTCTTCTTTTAGGACATTATTTTTCTTAAATTCCTTTGTCACTTCACTTAAATACACAGTATTCCATACGCTTATTGCATTAATTAATATATTTAATGCACTAGCTCTTTGTAGTTGATCTTGTATCCCACGTTCTCTGAATTCACCACGTTTACCAAAAAATAAAGCTCTAGCCAATCCATTCATGGCTTCTCCTTTATTTAGTCCACGATGTATCCTTCTTCTTAATGTTTCATTCGTAATATAGTCAAGAATAAAGATTGTTTTTTCAATTCTCCCAATCTCTCGAAGAGCTGTGGCTATTTTATTTTGTCTTGCATATGAACCTAATTTCCCCATGATTAATGACCCAGAAACTCTTCCTTCTCGAATTGAATGTGCCAGCCTTAAGACATCATCAAAATTCTCTTTAATAACGTTTGTGTTAATCTTGCCCCGAAGTATGCCTTTTATGTTTGAAAAATCATTAGGAGAAGAAATGGTATATAATTTTGTATCACTTATATCTCTTAGCCTTGGTGCAAAACGAAACCCCAACAAATAGCTTAATCCGAAAACTTGATCCGTGTAACCAGCCGTATCAGTGTAATGCTCTTCAATTGAAAGGTCAGATTCATGATGTAACAATCCATCTATCACATGTACAGCATCTCTTGCATTCGTATTGATAACTTTTGCATAAAAAGATGAAAACTGATCACTTGTAAAACGATAAATGGTTGTACCTTTCCCAGTTCCATAGTGCGGGTTTGAATCTGCATGTAACGATGATACTCCAACAGGGACACGCATACCATCTGAAGAAGATGTTGTCCCATCTCCCCAATATGTAGCTAAAGATAGACGGTGCTGATAATTTACCAGTGTGGCTTGAGCGCGAGTCATAGCATCTTCATGTAATCTCCATTGCATAACATTGGCCATCTGGCGATATGAAATATCAGGAGTTGCTTCTGCCATTTTAGTTAATCCAATATTCGTCCCCATCGCCATTAAGGTAGCCATTACAATAGATTTCTCCTCACCTTTAGGTGGCTGATTAGAAGAAGCGTGAATAAATGACTCTTCAAATCCAGTCCATTCAGCAACTTCCATTAATAAATCCGTAAGTTTAACTCTTGGAAGCATATTATAAAGAGATAAACTGAAATTTCTAGCTTCTTCAGGAGTATCTGCTTGTAGTCTCTCAACATGTATCTTTTGTTTCTCAATATTAATACCTTCAACTTTATCAATATTGTTGGAAATCCATTGAAGTTTCGTATTTAAAGTTTCACATCTTTCCTGTATATACTGTTCAAAACTTACATTAACAGCTATATTAGTCCCTTGACTCTTTGCTTTTCCCCAATCATCCTTTGACACTAAATATTCTTCAAAATCCTTATGTAATCGACTACCCTCAACCCAAACATCACCAGAACGGATATAGTTTTTGAGTTCTGTTAAGGCAGCCATTTCGTAATATTGACGGTTAATGTTACCCTCATCATCAAAAACATGTTTTTGCCAACGTTTAGGAACAAAACTCAAAGGTGATCCTTCAGGAAGTTTTCTTTTTCCAGAATCATTTAACTCACGTATGGTATCTAATGCCTTCAATAAAGACTCTGCTGATTTAGTAGATTTAAACTCTAAAGAATCTAACAGGATTGGAGTATATTTCCTTAAATAGTTATATCGAGTTTTTATTAAATCGAGATAATCATAATCCATTGGTCTTGATAATAATTTAGCTTCTTCAATTGATTCTACAATTTTCTCCCAAGGCATTACTTTCTCTAGTGCCACATAAGGATCAATTTCTTCCTCTTTGGCTTTAATTAAAGCCGCTCCTATATCTGCGTAATGCACAACTTTTTCATTTACTGACTTTCCATTTTGTTTTTGCATCTCTTCTTGAGTTTTTCTGCCTTTTGCTTGTAACACCATCATTTGTCTATCATGAATTTCAATGGCATGGTCAGTTAAATCTTGGGAAAGAGTGATTAAGTGAGCCACTAATAATGCATATCTTTTATCTTCTCTAAATCTTCTAAAAGAATGGGGTTCATATCTTGCCCCAATTCGTGCTAGTTGTAAAAGTCTATTAGGATGTATTAATGCCGTATCGGCCGTAATATTCATTTCTTTAATGTACTTTAATCTTTTTGTGACCTTTAAAAAAGATTCTGGTGAAGACTGTCCGGGAATCTCCCGGAGCCAAGCTAATTGAGTTTTATTATTGTTTACCGTTAAATCAATCAACTTTTCTAGTTCATGCTTATGTCTTTCAGATAGATTACTTGTTAGTATGGAGTATATTTTTTTCTCTGCACGTGTTCTTGCCAACCAGACCATTCTCTCAATGGTTGGTATTGCAGGAAGGATTACTTTTTCCTTTCTTAATAAATCTATTGCAGTACGTACAAGATACATAGCATTTCCATTTTCTAATGCGGATTTTAAAAGAGCATTAGAAACCGTGCGATAATCACTGTTGTTAAAGTTTCTATATCCATATAATTGGCGTATTTCTTCTAAATGCTCACGCCTTGTTGTATCACGTTGAGCATATGAAGAGTAAACATCAGGATCTACATTAATTTGATTTGCTATATATTTAATAAGGTTATCGGGTATCTCTAAAATATTAATTAAAGTGCAACCGGGGTTTCTAAGAATGCATAATTGAAGTGCGAACCCCAATCGATTATGATCTCTTCTATGATGATTAATAACATCAATATCATAATCCGATAGACTGTAATAAGAAGTAAACTCAAATTCTGATAAATTATTAAGGTTTAAAATTTCCTTTCTTTGTTCCGGTGTCAGCAGTTCTTTTACACTCAAGTTAGATCATTCCTTATAGATAATTTTGGTATAAGTCTAATTTACTTTGTCTAAGTATCTATACAGTGAGGTTTTACTGATTCCCGTTGCTTCTGTAATTTGATTAATAGTATAATCCTTACTTTTATACATTTTTATCGCCATTTCTACTTTATCTTTTTTCTTTGTAGGTCTACCACCTTTTCTTCCTCTGGATCTTGCTGCTTGAAGTCCGGACTTTGTTCTTTCGCTAATAATATCTCGTTCTAATTCGGCAATGCTTGCCATAGTACGAAAGAAAAACTTTCCCATTGCTGTTGAAGTATCAATATTGTCGTTAATTGAGATGAAATCTACTTCTAATTCATTGAATAATTCACTAAGCTCAATTAGATGTTTTGTAGAGCGCGAAATACGATCAAGTTTATATACAACAATTTTGTCCCCACTGCGTAATACTTTAAGAAGCTCTTCTAATTGAGTTCTATCTTTTCTAGTTCCAGATAATTTTTCTTTATAGATTTTTTCTACTCCAAACCGTGTTAGTGAATCAATTTGCATATTCAAATTTTGTTCTTCTGTACTCACACGCGCATAACCGAAAATCATCATTCATCACCTGCAAAAGTTAGTTATGAACTTATTTTAGCACCAAAAACGGTATTGAAAATAAAAAATGTTACTTTGATATTGGAAATGAGTTTTGGACCTCTAATCTAGAAAAAAAGGGTTCATTTAATATCTTCAATCTAAAGTTCCATAAACGTCCGTTTTTGATACCATAACCGGTAAATACTACTCAGGTAATAATGCATTAGTATTATATCTTTATAGTCTAATTGGATTATTTACAAATTTTTACTTAAAATTTGTTGATTTCAGAATATTATTATAATAATATTGGTTTGTAAGTATTTCCTATTATGGGAGGTGAATACATAATGAGATTCGAAGAGCGTAATGTATACGTTTGTGCCCCTGGTACAAAGCGAAATGTTTATGTTTGTGCACCTGGTACGAAACGTAAATAATTAGATTTAGATAAAAGGTTTGGAAGAGATTCCAGGCCTTTTATTCAATTACGGAGGGTTTAGTATGGAATACAAGAAAATATTAATTGGAATATCAGGTTCAATCGGAGCTGTAGAAATACATAGTTACTTAACTGAGATTCATCAAAGATTTAATTGTTCTATGAATATAATTATGACAGAAAGTGCTAAAAAAATTGTTAATCCTGATTCTCTAAAGTACTTTGTAGATGGATATGTATTTGATAATATGTTTGATTCATATTCTGAATTTAAGATTCCTCATGTCCACTTACCAAATTGGGCTGATGTCTTAATTATTCTTCCTGCTACAGCAAATATTATCGGAAAAATTGCTAATGGGATAGCAGATGATTTATTAGCAACTACGGCAATGGCTGCTACTTGTCCGGTTATTATAGTTCCTAATACAAATGAACATATGTACAACCGTCGTGCAGTGCAGAGAAATATTCAGGAATTAAAGGAAGATGGGTATATATTTATAGAGCCAGAAGGCGAGGGAGTGCAATTATCAACAAAAAAGAAAATCAAAGGGGCTATGCCTTCACCTAAAGAGTTTGTATCACAATTAGAAGGGATGATTTTGCATGCCTGAAGCTGTTGTCAAAAAAAATGTAAATGTTCAACTTGATACGAGATTCAATCTAATTTTAGTGGGTATTCTATTTTCTCGTATTGGGACAAATATCTATATTTTGGCATTACCATGGGTTGCTTACAATTTGACAGGATCAGCCGTTATCATGGGAACAGCATTTGCAGTCGAAATGCTTCCTTTTGTCCTCTTGCTTCCTTTTGGTGGTGTACTTATAGACCGATTTGATAGAAGAAAACTGATGATTTTTGCCGACATTACAAGGACCATATTGGTGTTAAGCATTCCGATTATGTTTTGGATGGACGCTTTACTCATTCCTTCAGTTTTCATTATTGCTTTCCTTGTTTCTACATTGTCTTTTTTTGTAGACGTTCCTTTACAAGCTATTATCCCTCAGATAGTTTTAAAGGAGAATTTAACAAAAGCAAATGCTCGGATTCAATTTATAGAGAATCTTTCCAGAACTGCCGGACCACTTCTTGGTGGAGCCTTGATAGGCTTGTTGGGAGTGTATAATTCTTTACTAATTAATAGCTTTTTTTACCTTGTGATGGCCCTATGTATCTTCATGATAGGTCAAATTCCCCGTATTAAAGAAAACGAAGATGTAGGGAAAATTTGGGATGACATTAAAAAAGGGTTTTTGTATTTATGGAAACGCTGGGATCTACGTGTTATTGCATGCATTAGTGTTTTATCTAACTTTGGAATAGCACTAGTGATGTCGACTCTAGTTTATTACCTAAGAGATATTCTTAAAGTAAGTGCAACTTACTCAGGTATAGTCTTTGCTGCTATAGGAATTTTTGGTATGCTTGGTAGCTTAGTGGTAGAACCTTTGGTCAAAAAGTTCAAAAGAGGATATGTAATAAGTTTTCTGCCTATATTAGGCGGTGGCATCGGGGCCTTTATTGTGGCATTATTCCCTAATTGGATAACTACAGCTATCGGTTTTGGGCTTTGGGGAGGATGCATTACCACTTTGAGCATACTGCTAAATACTTACAAACAGGAAAGTATAGAAAATGACCTTTATGGCAGAGTTGAAGGTTCACTTACATCCATTTCATATTTATCTATACCACTTGCAGGTTTAATAGGAGGACTTGCAATTCAAGGTGTGGGAAGCGTGTTTACTTATCTAATCGCTGGTTGTTCAGTTATTCTTGCAGGCGTTTTATCTTTCTTTTCGCCGTTACGCAAGATATAGAAGGAGATTAAATTATGATTCAAGACCTATATACGAACGGCAATAGTAAATTTATTTTAAATAGTTATCAACCTATCTCTCAGGACTCTCCTAGGCATATATCTTATTGGATTGAGGGAAATGTAAGCATAGAAGAGTTGAAATCGGATATAATTCGTTCTTTTCCTGAGAAAAAGATTATTTTTTACACAAAATTAAACCGAATGGAACGCTCTCTATTAAAACCCTTCAGGGATTTCCTTTTGGAACACAAATCGTCATGGATGGATTGGGATTGGGTAAAGGAATATAAATATGAACTTCAAACCTTATTTCCCAGTAGTAATGATGAAGATCGCCCTGATATTTTTAGCGTTTCTTGGGGCTGGTCTGAAGTAAGACTCAATAGAGAAATCCATTGGGGATTTCGTTTGGTTCATTTTGTCTCAAGGATTATTAGTAAGCTAGCAGAAATCCAGCCTGTTTCTATATTAATAGAGGACTTGCAAAATTCAGACCGCATTTCTATATATTGTATTCATCATCTAGCTTATAACTTAAAAGTTCAAAATTTAACGTTTATCCTAAACGTAAAGGGTTATTACTCACTGAACTATAAACTGGATAATGGAAAAGGATTTACTAAGCTACTAAACAATTTAAAGGCAAAGATTGACCCAGTAATTATTAACGGAAGTGACTTGGTTATACAAGAAACTAAAACTTATTGTGCTTCAGATGATAGTTTAGAAGATAATGTTAACACATTTATACACACATTAAAGTCAAGTGAGGTTGAATATAATGAGGTATTGGAAAAGCTTCACAGCTCACTACATTTATTTAATCTTGAAAACGTATTGCTTTTAGGAGATATAATTCTGAATAACCTAAACAGGTTTACTTTAGAGCAACAAAAAAGACTTAGTTATGAGGTATGGAGACATATCGGAATCGCTCAGGTATTTATGGATGACTACAATAATGCGATACAATCTTTCATAAAAATGAAAGAGTACACAGAATCAGTTGGTGAGAAAGTTAAAGCTTGTCACTTAATTGCTACGATATATGGAAAGAGACTTAACAACATTGATGGGGCCAAGGAATATATACAAAAAGGAATGAATATAGCCCAAAATAGCGATGATTTTCGTACCTTATACGAAAAAGGCTGGCTCTATAACTATGTTGCATACGTTTCATATTCTTTAGAAAAAGACTTCGATAAAGCTTTGAACTATGTTAATCAGGCAGTAGAATTTCTTAAACCGTTTAAGAATTACACTCCGGATAGTAAAATTATGGACGAAATCGGGAATCCAATATCTGCCGAACGCTTACTAGGTAACCTAACAGCAAATATTTCTTACCTTTATTTTTATAAAGGAGACTATCAGCAAGCACTAGAAGCATGGAAATCCCTTGAAAAAGATATTGTAGATGCCCCTGAAGTATTCAAGAAAGAGTATTTTTACTTTGAAGGCAATTTGTTTTTGCATTTAGGAATGTTTAGTCAAGCAGAAGAATCTCTAAAGAAATCATATATTATTTGCGAAAAGTATAATGATATTTTCCATCAGGAGATAGTATCTCGTAAACTAGGATATACTCACTTTTTAATGGGAAAATATGAGGTATCCATGACTTATTACAAAAATTCATTTCAACTAAAGGAACTGTCAGGTAAAGCAATTACGAATAAAGATTATCAATCTCTTGTACTATGTCTTTTGTTATCTGGAGATATTACATCAGCTAACAAAAAAGTTGAAGAACTTAAAGGGTTTATCAGTCAAGAATTTGTTGATTTTTATGAAAACTCAAAGAGCTTGTTTAATAATGCTAATAAATTTTTAGAAGAAGGACCTGTTATACTACTAGAGCCTTTCCCGATGATGAATCTTTAATGGAGTTGATTACATGCTATTACCATGCATAAAATGCTATTGTTACGCGGATCAAACCTTCACAGTCAGTATAGGAAATAGGGAAATAAAAGAGAGTATCTGTTCTTCATGTAAAGAGTCAATAGAGGATGAATTTGAAAACTTGATAATGAAATGGACTATGGATTTCTTTGGAGAAGAAATACTTTTTAAAAAGAAATCCGCATATTCAACAATTTATGTATCTGAAAGCGATGAGCAAAGAAATCTAAGGTTTCTTACTTCCTTTCAATCTGGAATACTAAAAAATGAAGAAGGAACTTCTACACCTTATTTAAACAGTTTTTTACTTGGACCTATTTTTTTAAATAGAGAGATTAAAAAAATTCTATGTATAGGGTTAGGTACAGGGTACCTGGTTAAAACGCTAAGAAGAATTTTCCCTGAAATTGAGATTGACGTAGTTGAAATAGACGAAGAGGTCTACAATGTAGCTAAAAATTATTTCAATTTTAGCCAAGATGGTAAGACAGAGGTACATATTGTGGATGCTTTTAACTTTGTTGAAAATGCGAATAGTTCAGACTATGATTTAATAGCGTTAGATGCTTATGACGGAAATGAAATACCATCGCATCTTGATACAATCGAATTCTACGAAGAACTTAGTCGTATCTTAATGGCGGACGGAATTCTAATTACGAACTTGCATGGACGCTTAACAGGGGAACATTCTATAGGTTTTAGAAACTCGTTTGATAAAATGGAAGTTGTTTTTAAACACAGTATCTTAATTCCTTCTCCTAATGAATGGGAAATGAACATACTGACTCTGTCTTCTAATAGTCAGATTGACAAGATTAGTGCGGATTCTAAAGTGTTACCAGCAGAGTTAATATCATTAATTGATCCTTGGTTAAACACTAGACAATATAATGAAAAAGACATTGAAGAAAAGGCATAATCCAAAAAAGCCCTGATTATTCTGCTTACCGTAGAGAAATCAGGGTTTTCACTTTCCAGTATTTCTTAAACATATACTATTTACGTATTATCAAACAGAACTAGGAAATGTTCTGGGACATCAATACCGTTCAACCCATAATAAATACTGTTTGAGGTGTTTACATAACATGGACCTTTGTTGAGTAAGAATAGGAAAATTGATCATTTAAGAGAAAAAATCACTTTTTTTATCCTGAATTTGCTTAGCGTACAAAATTTCCGAAATGTTGGCTGTACCCCTAATAGTAAAAGTCCTTTCTTAATTAATTGAAGTGGCTTAATGATAAGAATTCGCGTCTACTTTGAGAGAAAAGTCAAAAAAAATTAAACAAGTGGAAAAACCGAGTCGCAATTCTCCACTTGCTTTTTTTATAGGGGCTTATCGGACAGCTTCTGCTAAAGGGCTTGTTTGTATTTCTACTACATAGAAAATGAGAGGACAATTGCCCTCATATTGGACAATCTATCCTCTCTTCATGACTCTTCTTAAGTGGTGGGTCCTTTAATTTAAATAAACATTGAATCTATTCTTTCTTTATCATATTGTAAGATCCAGCTGTTGTATTTTTGGTATAAAGGGTGAATTAATTCTTTAGAACTTGCAACAATATCTACTCCACAATCATCATATTGATTAAAAATTATTCCTTTTTGAAGGTTCACAAAATAACATTCTTCATCAGATTTTATTTTAGGTTGGATGTTAAAATCCTTATTTCCGATAGACATTAGAAGTTTTTTATAGTAAATGTCTTTTTTATTACATTCCAAATAAAAACGATTAGTTTCATTTTCTGGAAAGTTTAAATCACAATTAATAATTTTTTTATATTTTAGTTTGTATCTTAATTCTTTGTTATTAAGATACTTTTGTAAAAATTTTGTTGAGTTTTTATTTCCCCTTTTATCAACTATTAAATGAAAAATATCTGTATCACAGAATATTTCCTCGAACAAAGTAATAGAGCGAAAATATACTTGTTTCATATATTTATTTTCATCGACTTCGTAAGGATTACCTAATTCATACCGAATACCGAAGTTAACATTATAAAAAAGTTGATTGTCTAATGGAACATCCTTAAATTTTTCTTTAAATTTAAGTTCGAATATATCTATTCTCATAACGAATTTTATTATCATCCTTTATTTAAATATTTAAAAATTAACATAAAACAATTATCAGAAGAGTTCGTATGGACTTATTTATATTGAGCTTATTTTGACAGTATTCTTCCCTTTCCATCAAGTGATGCTTTTCTCTTTCCATTTTTATCTTTCAACTTCCATTTTCTTCCTCCATGACCAGCGGTATCTTTTTCAATTGTCCAGCCTGTCTTAGGATCTTTATATGCTGTTTTTCCTTTTACTTTATTTTTAAACTTTCCAATATCAATACTTCCATCTGACCTTTTTAATGATTTTGGAATTGATTGGCCTGTACTAAATAACGGTTTTACCTTTTTATAAAGCCAAGTACCTCCCTTAATTGCTAATCCACCTATTACAAGAGCACCTGTTGAGAGTAATGCTATTTGACCAATCCCAGGTATAAAATACAATGCAACAGCATAATTTCCATCTGGATCTACGTATATTACTGGATTATTCTTCGTGTAGGCATATAAATTTAAAGATTGTGGATCATTTGCAAATCCATGGAAGGAATCTCTTGTAATAAAACGACCTACTTCTGCATCATAGTAGCGAGCCATCAAATAATACAAATTTGTTGACTCATCGTATCGGTAACCCGCATAACGATATGGGTTAGCTGATGCCATTGTACCAGTATGAGAAATGACGTTCCCCCATGCGTCATAGTGATATTCGGCAACAATAGATCCGTTAGAATCTGTTAGTGCAGTGACATCTCCATGCCCATTTACATGATAATAATAAGTTTTTCCGCCTTTTGTCATGGTTACTGGGTTACCAATAGCATCCCATGTATATTCAGCAGTAATACTATTGTTAGCATCCGTCTCCGCGATAACTTTATCACCATTGTACTGGAAATATGTTGTTCCAGCTGGTGTTGTCATGCTCGTACGTTTACCATCATGATCATATGTAAACTTCGCAAGGGAATTACCAGTCTTGTCTTTTACTTCGATCAGTTGGTTTTCCACATCGTAAATATACGTTTTTTCACCGTCATTTGTCAGGTTACCGTTCGGATCATACGAATATGCCTCTTCATTGACGCTTGTCAATTCGTTACCAGCATTATACGTATAGGTCGTCGTGGTTGTTGTTCCTTTTGCTTCGATTTTTTTGGTGCGGTTACCTACCTTATCGTATTCATAGGATACCACAGTCCCATCTATTAACGTTTCTTTGGTTAACTGGTCGAGAGCGTCATACTCATACGATACTGTCCCTTTGTTTGTAACAACACTGGTATGATTGTTGTTGGGATCGTAATTGTATTTATACGAATCTAATACAGTTCCGTCCTTCTTGTAGTTTTTTACTTCGCTTAGTAGGTTACTTTCATTATACTGAAAAGCAGTATAGGCGTTATTCGCCCGTCTAACAGATGTCACGTTTCCACGCTCATCGTAGACGTACTTTGCCATGTTTTGATTATTTCGTGATAGAACAACAAGCTGATTCAGCTTGTTATAAGCAAATTCCGTTGATACGTTTGTCGATCCAGCCGTGAACTTGATAGATGTTAGGTTATCGTTTGGATCGTAATTATATTCGGTTTTAATCGATCCTTTGGATTCTTGAGTTAAACGATTATTTTTATCATACGTGAAATTAGTGGTTTTACCCGTATTATCTGCATACCAAGCGATATTTCCATTTGCATCGTAGCTCAATCCCCACTTTTTAATACCATTATGGTAGATACCGTCCATCCGATTCAATGCATTATAGGTATAGGATACGGTGTCACCTTTCGGGTAAATCCGTTTTTTTGTATTCCCATTTTTGTCATAATCCAATTGAATCACTTGATTTAATGGATTGGTAATCTTGGACACGAGGTTTAACTCGTTATAATCATACTTCGTTAGGTTATTTTTGGCATCCGTCACCGTTGTTCGGTTTCCGTTTCCATCGTAACCATAAGACGTTTCCCCAAGCTTAGCATCGGTCACTTTTGTTAACAAATTACGTTTGTCGTAAGCAAAAGAAGTCGTTTGGTTTTTACCATCTTTTATGCTAGTTTGATTACCAACAGCATCATAACCGTAGGTAACAGTCTTTCCAAGTGGATCCTTGACACTGGTTTCATAGTTACTTCCTGCATCGTATGAATGAGAGGTAATGGATGACCCAAGTTCAAGACGCATCGAATCAAACCAAGTAGTGCCTGTTTGATTCCAATAATAGTAATGTACGTCTATAGAGTTAAAGGCTTTTTTCGGTTTCACTTCTGCTGCGACATGCTGCCAATCGGATTCTGTCTTACTGAAATCATTAGCATAATCCCAATCAACGGTCCCATCGGTATAGTTAATCGCTACTTGTAAATTGTAGTACCCGCCGTTCGGGTTTGCTCCGACCTGTTTCGACCAACCGGAAAGGGTTAATTTTGTATTTTGATCTCCAGATATATTGAGGTGCTGTTTGAGCGATTTATTCTTCCCGGCTTCTCCCGTCATCTGGAAGGATGATTGGCCGATATAGACATTGTCATCTTCAGGATTCACATTTTGAACGACTTTATCATTTACCGATAGATTACTACTAGTTTCCCAGAAAGCAGGTTTTCCAGCTTGAACTCTTTCAAAGCTTGAATTTTCAACAAGGTTATAAGCAGCAAGGGTTGAACCTTTTTCCACTTGAATACCATCGAAATATGCAGTTCCAGTTCCTGCATTTAGTCCGACTGCTACTGAAATTTTTGTTGTACCAGCTGGTACAGTATCGATAACAGCTTGTAGCCTCGTCCAATCATGAGTCCCTTTTAGTTCAGACGAATATTGTACTTCTCCCATAGGATTATTTTGATCATCGAAAAATTCAAATTTTAATAGAGCCGTACCTGTCGTGTTGCTTGTTTTGACATAGGCACTTGCGATATATTTTTCTCCAGCTGTATACTCAAATTTTTCTGAACGGATAATAGCCCAACTAGTTGGATTGGAAATACTAACTGCTTTCCCTCCAAATTTGCCACTGCCTGTCCATGCAAACGTTGCTGTGCTGCCTGCACCTTTTAACTGATCCCAATTATCAGCCCAGTTATCACTATTCTTATCCCATTCAAAGCTTGGATTCGCCAATAAATTGTCTGCCGCAGACATTGGATGAGTATCGTAAAGGAGATTTCCCTTGGAATCATATCGACTCACCGATGTCTGTACGTTTGGATCTGTCGATTCGGTTTGATTGCTATTACCATCGTAATCATTTGTACTTACGTTTTGATTGAAATCTTCTTCTTTTACTAAGTTGTTTTGACTATCATATTCAAAAGTCGAATTTTGATTTTCTGGCAGCTGTACCCCTGTAATATTCCCTTTTGCATCATAGGTGTATACATAGGCTGCAGTTCCACCTGCTTTATTTGTATTCGGATCTACGACTTTTGTTAGATTATTTTTATTGTCATAAATATAGGTTGTAACTGCCTTATTGGCTGAATCTAACGGATTTTCAGTAATTTGTACAACATTTCCATTTGCATTTGTGGTGTAGTCTACCCGCTTGCCTTCACCATCTGTCACCGAAGTGACAAGATTAGTCGTGTCATAAGAATATGTTGTTTTACTGGTTTCCACTGCATCATTGATCGTTATCGGACGGCTAATGCTTTTAACACGATCTGTCGTATCATATTCAACGGTTGTTTTAATGCTGCGGGCATCCGTGATTCCTGTAATATTATGATCCGTATCATACGAAAAAGTTGTCGCCTTTCCTTCTGGATCCGTTACTTTTGTGAGGTTTCCAGAAGTATCGTATTCATATTTTGTTGCTCGGCCTGCAGGATCTGTTACATTTGAAACATATCCGTTTGTGCCATATCCAATAGTCGTTTCCCGTCCGGAAGCATCTCGAACTTTTGTTAATTTTCCAGAAGCGTCATACACGAAAGTGGTTGTATTATCATTTGTATCAACAATCGAGCTGATTTTTCCATCCTTGTTAAAGTTCGTTTTTGTGCCGTCGGTTTCAGTGATCGTATACGTTCCGTCCCCATTTTTAACTAAATCAAGGTAAATACCACCGGCAGCTTCATATCCGCCTCCGATTTTTTCTCCAAAAATATGCCGCGTGTTATCTTCATCAATTAAAGTGATCGGTCCATTCCCTGAATCAACAATTAACGGTTCTAGATTCGTAATCCATCCATACCCGAATAAACCTTTAAAAGAAGATTTTCGGCTATTGTATGTTCGATTTAAGCTTACTTCTGGACCACGTCCCGGAATTACCACATCTGTCTTTTGTAATACAAGGTTCCCGTTTGCCGGGTTTACTCCGTCATCCGTAGTTGACCAAAATGATTCCATACCAATAGCTTCAACCGTATAGTTAATGGTAATTCGCGGTGTATTATTTCCACTATTGACTGAATTGAAAGAACGATAGGGGGAAGATGTTTCATTTTGCTGTTTTAACATCATTCCATAGTTGGCTTGGACACCGTTATACCAGTCTTTAGCCAATTTTGTAATATCCCATTGCCAATATGCATTAACTTTATTATCTGTCGTACTAGATTCTGGTGATCCAGCAATAGAAGGCTGTGCACTCCATGTTGCATTAGATTCTGACCAGTTACTAGTAATGCGGAATAAATCAACAGATGCCGTTGAAGTATCACTTTTTGCTTGATAGGCATTGAAAGTAGCATTTGAAATGACACTATCGCTAGGAAGGCTAGGTAGAACAAATTGAATTAATGCACGAGTTGAACCAAAATACCCATGATATCCGGTATTCATAAAAGATTCGCTTGAAAAAGCTGAACTTGGATAACTGCTTCCTATAAACGAATCTCGAATAACATTCCAATCGTTAATGGTTGGATCAATCGTTACTGGATATTGTGTCTTTGGATCTTGTAAGAATTCTTGATCGGCGATGACATCAACAAATGTTTTTCCATTTTCTTTACGTAACTCAAGGGTAACCTTTTCAGAATACTTACCTTCGGCATCAGTCATGAAAGGGTTTTCGAAAAACCAGACTGGATTTTCCTTGGAATCTTTGAAAACAATAATCCCGTTTTTCTCTTTATGAGGTGTTACCCCCTTCATCTTCAGCTCAAAACTGAATGTATTTTCGTTTTGATATTGATTTAATATAATATCTTCTTTTACAGCACTACCCTGTACACGGTAATGAACATCGACGTTATCGAAAATACCTTTATAGGTCACATCATTATTTTTTAAAGTACCCTGTACTTTTTTTGCTTTCACTGGAACGAGGCTAATGTTCTTTTCACTCTTTTCAACTGTAACAAGATCTCCATTTCCAGTTTCTTGCGTAAACCACACCTTTTGATTATTTGCGGTATTTTCAAATTTCCCCGCTTTTTTTGTGCTTTTTTTGAGTTTATTATCGATCTTTTTCCATTTTTTATCTGAAGGATCTTGATAAAACTGTTGTTCCATAAAGATCTCTTCGGTAAAACTTCCATCTGGGTTTAAATATCTTGTTGAATATGGAGAACGTTTACTTGTTAACTCTAGTTTTTCTTTTGGAAGCTTATTTGGCAGTTCTCCAATATCTGCCGTTAAGTTTTCCTTTTTAGAAGACCTTTTGGCTTCACCTGGCGCTGCTTCTGCAAAGTAAGGAGCTATTAAACTAAAAATCAGGCAAAATGAGATAATAAAAGCAAAATAGCGATAGAATGATCGAAATGCTGGCGACATGTAATATGTTTCTTCCTCTCTCAATTTATGTACTAGTCCGGATAGTCTAGATGATTATACCTAGATTATTTAATATTGAATATAGTTCAAAATTTGGAAAATAAAATGATTACCTGCCATTTATTACAAATGATAGAGAAATAGCAAATATAGCATTCATCAGTCATGAAAATCCAAAATCTACCTTCTATCTCTTATTATATCAACATAGTATACTATTTCTTGGTGATTCAATTGCTAGGTGATTCAATTGCTAGGTGAATCATCTTGATCAAGTTTAAAAGGAGATGTGAAACGATTGATAGGGGTCAAGGGAATGGTCAAGAAATTATCGAAAAAGGTTTACCCGTTTTTGATTGGATTTTTATGTGTAGGCTTATTGTCTACTATGCTTATACCAGTTGCTCAAGCAGCAGACAATCCTCCTTGGGTAAGTCCCATACAGGTATCTTCCTTAGCTAATGATGGAAAAACTATATCGGGAGATGTACAAATTTCTGTTACGGCAGGAGATGACCTGGGGGTATCCAAAGTAGAATTTTACAGTGCCGATGGGCAGTATCTAATTGGGACGAAGACTTCTCCACCTTATAATGTAAAATGGGCGACTGACCCATGGGTTCCTGATGGAGAACAAATCATAAAAGTGATTGCCTACGACAAGACAGGGCACAAAGCTGGCACAACCCGAAAGGTTTACATTCAGAATGATAAAGTTGTACCATCTACACCAACTAATTTACGCACCACTGCCAAAACTAATAACAGCATCTCTCTAGCATGGAGTGCGGCTACCGATAATGTAGGTGTGGCGGGATACGACATCTACAATGGTCAAGCTCGTATTGGAACCTCTACTAGCACGAGTGTTACCTTGAACGAGTTAAAGCCAGGTACAACGTATCATTTGTTAGTAAAAGCAAGGGACCGTGCAGGGAATATCTCTGCGGCAAGCAATACAATTAATGTGACGACAAACGACCTACCTCCTACTGTGAGTTCCATTGCGATATCACCTTTAGATATGGATGGAGAAACCGTATCAGGTAATGTGAAACTTTCCGTCACGGCAAATGACGATAGTGGTATATCAAAGGTTGAATTCTATAGTAAAAATGGTGGGTATTTGATCGGAACCAAAACGTCAGAACCCTATTCCATTACTTGGGCAACCGATCCGTGGGTTCCTGATGGGGGACAGGTTGTAAAAGCAGTTGCTTATGATCTATCGGGTCAAAAAGCGGAGGCCACTCAAAATATTTACGTTCAGAATGATAAAAGTGCACCTTCCACACCAACGAATTTGCATACCACAGAAAAAAACAATACAAGCCTGTCGTTAGCATGGAGTGCATCTACTGATAATGTTGGCGTGGTGTCCTATGACATTTACAATGGTCAATCTCTAATCGGGACTTCAACGAGTACGAGTATTACACTGAACGACCTAACTCCAGGGACAATGTACCATTTGTCTGCAAAAGCAAAAGATCGGGCAGGGAATGTTTCGGAGGCAAGCAATACAATTAATGAGGCTACTAAGGACCTTCCACCTACAGTGAGTCCCCTAGAGGTATCTCCAGTAGAAAGTGATGGAGAAACGGTATCAGGAAACGTCAAATTATCGATCACAGCGAAAGATGATACGGGTATTTCAAAGGTCGAATTCTACAGTGCAAATGGACAGTATCTGATTGGAGCAAGGACGTCTGAACCCTATTCCATCATTTGGGCAACCGACCCATGGGTTCCTGATGGGGAACAGGTCGTAAAGGCGATTGCGTATGATCAATCGGGTCAAAAAACAGAAACATCCAAAAAGGTAAACGTTCATAATAAAATTGGACCTCCTGCACCAAAGAATTTCCGTCTGATAGGGAAAACCGATCATTCCATTTCATTGAAATGGGATGGATTATCCGACAATTATGATGTAACAAGCTACTCTATTTATCAAAACACCGTAAAAATCATGGATACGACAAGTACTAACTTTGTTGTTGGTGGACTAACGCCGTCTACCCAATACACTTTTTACGTTACGGCAAAGGATGTAAATGGCCAAGAATCACCAGCGAGTCAAAAGTTAACGGTTTCAACTGATTCACAGTCGCTTACGCCTCCAAGTTATGTGGTTGCTGGTTACTATGCAGGCTGGTCAACCTATAGCGGATATGACGTATCGGACATTGACGCTACTAAGTTTACGCAGATCAACTATGCCTTTGCAAATATTGGGGACGATCTTAGAATGCAGGTAGGAGATCCCTATGCCGATATAGAAAAATCGTTCCCAGGAGATTCTTCAACGGATGCGTTTAAAGGGAATTTTAATCAACTTAAAAAACTAAAGCAAAAATACCCTCATCTAAAAACGGTCATCTCAGTCGGTGGATGGAGCTGGTCCGGTAAGTTTTCCGATGCGGCTTTGACAGAATCCTCCCGAACTGTCTTTGCGGATAGCGTTGTTAAGTTCTTAGTAACGTATGGTTTTGACGGTGTTGATTTTGACTGGGAGTATCCGGTTGGAGGAGGAATGGAGACGAATGTTAACCGTCCAATCGATAAAACGAATTATACACTTCTCTTGCAAAAAGTGCGTGAAAAACTGGATGCACAGCAAGCTTTAGATGGGAAGAAATATACTATCTCGATTGCTGCCGGTGCTTCATCTTCTTTTGCTGAAAACACCGAATTAGATAAAATTAGTAAAATTGTAGATTATGTTCAACTTATGACCTATGATTTCCATGGTCCATGGGATAGCCTTACAGGCTTTAACTCCCCGCTAAATGCCAGCTCTGGGGAACCTTCCAATTCACCGAGTGTCTTACAAGCTGTGCAATTATTTTTAAACAAAGGGGTTCCAGCAAATAAACTCGTCATGGGTGTTCCGTTTTATGGGTATGAATATAAAGGAGTTAATAATGCCAATAATGGATTGGCTCAATCTTATACGAATGTTAAATCAATTAATTATAGTACAATAGAAAAAAACATGATTGGAAAAAATGGATTCATCCGTTATTGGAACGACGATTCCCAAGTTCCTTATTTATGGAACGGATCCACATTTATCAGTTATGACGATGCCGAATCAATTGGTAAAAAAGCAGCCTTTATAAAATCAAAAGGATTAGCAGGTGCCATGATTTGGGAGATCAGCCAAGACCCCAATAAAGTCTTGCTGAACCAATTAGTAACAGATCTAAAGTAAACTAAGAAGGGCCTTCAGGTCCTTCTTTTATTCTACTTTGAATTACATATCGATTGGGAAAACAAAGTTTTTGGTGGTTTAGACCTCCAAGTAAAAGCCATTAAAACTTTAATCGAATCATTGGATTTTAATCATAAGAAGATGATTATGAAATCTCCCCTAATTTGTACATAAAGTTTTTTTCGTGGTAGTAATATAAAGCGCTACTCTTGTTATTGTAATCCCCATTTAACAGAATAACTTTTAATAATTATTTCAAATCTATATCAATTTCACAATATGTCATTTTTCCAGAATATGGACATATTGATCAGAAAGAAAGTTTAACAAAACCTGTATAAATATTGATGCCTATACAACTTTATTTTCCATTCTTTCCTTCAACTACATTTCATCGTTCAGTTGCTGGTTCTAGGCCTTATAAAAATTTTAAAGTGTTAGAGTCATAACTTCTAAGTTTTGACTCTATATTTAAGATACAGTAAAATCAGGTTATTAGCAGGTGTCATAACTTAGGGTCTTAAATATAGTATAAACGAGGTGATACTGGTGAAATATGGTTATGCAAGAGTGTCCACTTTGAGTCAGGATTTGGAAAATCAAATAAGAACATTAAAAAAGGAAAATTGTGACTTTATTTATTCAGAAAAATTTACTGGAACAAAATCAGATAGGCCAGAATTTAAAAAGCTATTGTCACAATTAAAAAAAGGAGATACTTTAGTCGTTACAAAATTGGACCGTTTTGCAAGGTCAACAGTAGATGGAATCCATACAATTAAAGACTTATTTGAAAGAGGAGTAAAAGTACATATATTGAACATGGGTCTAGTGGAGAATACAGCAACAGGAAGACTTATTTTTAACATTATGAGTGCATTTGCGGAATTTGAACGTGATATGATCGTGGAAAGAACGCAAGAAGGCAAAGCGATAGCTAAATTACGGGAAGATTTTAGGGAAGGGCGACCTAAAAAATACCAAAAGAAACAAATCGAACATGCTCTGTCGCTTCTAAAAAATCACTCTTATAAAGAAGTGGAAGAAAGAACTGGTATTTCGAAAAGTACACTTATAAGAGCAAAGCGCAAGCTAAAGAAAGAGTAAGTCACTTAAACCAATTTAACAAACCACGATATTAAACTCTATTTTACTTTTAATGGAAAAAATCCTGCGGACTAGAGCAGCTACCCTGTCACTAAGCCTTAAAGGGGATTTTATGCTTTGAACATTTTTATTCGCTAGTTTACACAGTTTGCTCGCTAAATTTTAATTTTGTTCGCTGGTTTGCATGGTTTGTTCGCTAAATTTTGACTTTGTTCGTTAGTTTACTCATTTTATTCGCAAAGTTCACATCTGTGGAAAATGTCTTCCAATTAAAAACACCCAGGTTCCCTGGATGCAGCCAACTTCATCTCTTTTTCAAACTCACGGGCCACGTCCAGAATTCTTTCAACGTATTCCTCTGGACCAACTACACCGACATATGATCACCTTTTAAATCTTTCTTTGTAAATAGGATAGCATAAAATGAAGAAAGTGCCGAACATCATGAGTTCGGCACTTCCTTTTCTTATCTTGGCAATTTGAAGAATTCCCTGCTTTCACTGTAGTTGCCTGCCAATCTGCCCAGCGGCTGCAGCTTTTCCAGATTGACTTTATAGTTTCCAAGATAATATTCGTCTTCAATGTGATAATGGACCATACGGCCAATAATAAGATGGTCACTGCCCAGCTGTAAAATTTGTTCCAGCTTGCATTCCATATGAATCGGGGCTTCCTTTACCCTTTTAGGCGAAACCAAATGGCTTTCTGCAGGTGTAAGACCTGCTGCTTCAAATTCGTTCGTATCACTTGGGAGGTTTTCAGCACTTTTTTGCATTTGATTCCCAAGCGGCGTCGGAACTACATTGATGACAAACTCTTTTTGTGAACGGATATTAACTAATGTATCTTTTTCGGTTCCTTCCCGTTCACCTGCGCCTGGCCCAATGGATATGCAAAGCATGGGCGGGTTTCTTGAAGCAACGGTAAAAAAACTGAATGGCGCAAGATTCGGCTCGGCATCCTCCGATACGGTGGATACCCAGGCAATGGGCCTTGGCACAACCGATCCGGTCAATAATTTATACACTTCTTTTTCGCCGAGTTCTGAGGGGTTAAATTCCACTTTAAAAACTCCTTCCTAACACTAAATGACATCGTTTCTTTTCTTATTTAGAATCGTTAAGATTGTTAGCAGGGTAAACACGATTATCATCATACCTGTGATCAAAAGCCATCCAGACGAAAAATTCCCGGTCTGATCGACGATAAGCCCGAACAGTGGAGGGATAATGATCGCACCTGCCGAACCAAGCGTAATACTTATCCCGCTAGAAATGCCTGCTTTTTCTTTTGGCACCAATTCGCTTGCAAGATTCATCCAGATTCCATTAAATCCTGAAGCGGCAAATCCAAACAGTGCGACGATCGGTACCATTGCCCAAAAGGAGGCTGAGTGAATCAAGGCAACCGTTCCACTTGCTAGGGCTGTTATAATCGTAATAATCATTAGGATAATCACACGCTTGCCATTAAACAGCCGGTCGCTGATGACTCCCCAGGCAACCCTTCCGGTTGAGCCGCATAATTCTGATACGACAAGAAGTATGCCGGATAAAAAGATTGAGATATTCAGCTGTTCATATGCAAATAATACGATATACGTATTTAAGCACATTTGGGTGCCATTTAATCCAAAAGCGCTAAAGCTGACCAACATCAATGCTTTATTTTTTAGCATTTTAAACATTGATTTATAAAATTGGATAATGCTTGTGCTGCTTCCTTTCTGCTGTTCCAATTCCGGAGGGTCCCTGTAAAAATGATAAGAAATAAATCCTCCTGCTATCAATAGCAAACAAGCGATCAGCAGCACGGACCTCCACCCAAAGGTGACACTAAGAGGCAGCAGGATCAAGCTTGCAAGAGCAGATCCTGCTGTGATTCCCGTTTGCTTTATCCCCATCGCTGTTCCTCTCTGCTTGAGCGGAAACCAATAAATAATTCCTCTGTTTGTGATCGGGTGCATGGATCCATACCCGAGCCCTCCAATAATGATCAATAAAAGAACCAGCCAAAATTGATGAAGCAAAGTCATGAGCAGGAAGCCCAACCCCATAAAAGCAGAAGCCAGAACCAATAGTTTACGGGATCCTGCTATGTCAGTCAGAAAACCGGCCGGCACTGAAACAATCGCCTGCCCTAAAAAGAGTGCCGCCGGGAGCATGCCAATCTGCGACTTAGTCAGGGAAAGATCTTCCCCAATTAAAACGCCCAGCGGTCCTATACTTCGTCCAATGAACGCTACCATCAGCTGTGCGAGCAATAGAAATAACAGCATTCTCCATGGATCAGCCAGAGACACAGGATATTTTTTTACCATTAAATTGCTCATATTTATTCAACTCTTTTTCGGCTTTTATGCCTTCAAATTTAATGCATTTAAATCTTCCTCTAGAACTTCATTCTTTGAAACTGTGCTTGTTAATAATGTGCCGCCAATACAAATTAGGAAGTTTAGGCCTAATCCAATGACTCCTCCATGAATGCCAAAGACTGTTTTGTATCCTGTAATGGTTAAAATTCCTGCCAATAAGGCACCCGCCAGCATTCCCCAGAAAACAGCTTTCCCGTTTAAACGCTTCCAATATAATCCAAGTACAAATGCAGGGAATACCTGGACAAGTAATTCAAATTTTAACACAAAGATTTCATAAAGGGTTCCAGGAGGGTTCCATGCAATCCAAAGCAAAAGGATGATGGCAATAATGCCGCCCACTTTTCCGACCATTACCTTTTTATGTTCAGTTGCACCTGGATTGATGAATTTTCCGTATACATCATTTGATAACAAGGATGAGAAGCTAAGCAAAACAGAGTCTGCCGTTGAAATGATCGCTGCCACAATGCCGCCAAAGAAGATAATCATCACCCAGTAATAAATAGGGTGAATAGCTGCAATCTCATTAGCCATCATACCGACCAGCTGTTCAGACCCGGTTTTATCTAATCCAGGGAAAAGCATAATTCCAATGATCCCGACAAGGAATACAAGGCCTGTCGTAATTGGGGGCATCCATGCCATGCGCGAAAATGATTTTTTCAGCGTTTTCTCACTTTTAGCTGAATAAATTCTTTGTACAGCATGCGGATAAATACTTGCCCCCATCCCTACAAGAAGCAGCATGCTAAACCAGTTAATATTCACTTCCATTGCAGGAACTGCTGTTTTGGCCGGTTCCATTTCAGCAATATAGCGTGTGACATCTCCTATGCTTCCACCTACTAGATAAAGGCCGCCGATCAGGAATACAATAATTCCAATCATAAGGACGATGCCCTGCATGACATCAGTAAAGGCTACAGCCTTCATGCCGCCCATCCATTCATAAGCTAGCATGACAATGACAAAAACAATAACAGCAATTTGGTAAGGAATGGTTCCGCCCGTCATACCGGAAACAGCCTGGCCAATGGCGACGAGCTGTTCAAGCAAATAGTTGCCAAGACCCCATAGCATGAGAAAAATACTTAATAGAGTAATCGATTTAGAGTTAAAACGATGCTGAATCCAGTCTGTTGGCGTTACAAAGTTTCTCTTTTTGGCAATGACATAAAGCCTTGGTGCAAATAATAAGTAAACACCAATAATAATCGTCATAAAGGATATGGACTGCAGCCAGGAAAACCCTGTCCGATAGGCAGTTGGTGCATACCCTACAACCGTATTTCCGCTATATTGTGTTGCATAAAGGGTGAAAAATAGTGCAATAAAGCCAAGGTTTCTTCCAGCAAGATAGTAGCCTGAGAGACTTTCATGGATATTTTTCTCTCCTCTGCCTGAAAGGTAACCAATCAATAGCATGATGATTGCAAAGGCAGATAAAATGATGATCCCATCAGTGCCTGCAAAAGCTAACTCATTCATCGCTTATCCCCCTTTGCGTTTTCAGATTCTTCCTGATCCTCAACGATGTTCCATTCGTTCACACAAAGCCAGCTTAAATATCCACACAAGATAATTGTAAAAACGGTTGAGATAAATGCCCATAACGGAAATCCGAGAATGTATGGCTCTGTAGCCGATGCCGGAAAATACCATGGAACAATTCCCAAAGTGATCAGTGCGAGGAGAATCCAAATCCACTTTTTTTGGATCGGTTCCCTGACTTGCCCATTTTTCATTTTGCTGCCTCCCTATTTTTAAATTAAGCTTTAAGCTTATAAAAAATTTTGTGTGCGGATTCAAAGGAGTCTATTTTTTCGGATGCAAGAAGGGTTGAACCAATTTCACCAAGACCCTTCAGCAGCTAATCTTTCCGGTAACCCTCTATCTCGAAATCAGCTGAGCTGGGAACCAGAAACGACTAGTGCTTCAACCTGGTCAGCGACCTTGTAACCGTTTTGCGATGTTCGCCGCTATGCGGAGATCTTCAATCCGGCTGTTCGTACAAGAGCCGATAAAGACTTTATTTACTTCGATTTCTGTTATCGGCGTACCGGGCTCCAAACCCATGTACTGAAGTGCTTTTTTGGCTGCCTTAACTTGATCAGCAGGAAGTTTTTTGAATGATGGGATTGTGTCTTCAATTCCTGCAACCTGGCCCGGATTTGTTCCCCATGTCACCTGAGGGATGATTTCAGAAGCATCAAAATCAATAGACCGATCAAACTCAGCATCTTTTGTCCGTATAGTACTTCTTCCATTCAGTCAAAGTTATCCCCTATTTTTTCGTATAATGTTTGACCCATTGAAAGCTCACCTAAATGATATGATTCTTCTGCAATTCTTCTAACCTATCTTCACTAAAGCCAAGGAGTCCGGAATAAATCTCATGATTATGCTTGCCCATTAACTCAGGGCCAGCATGCTTCACTTCACCCGGTGTCCTGCTTAGTTTAGGTACGATTCCAGGCATCGGGAACTCGCCCAGCTGCGGGTGGTCCACTTTAACGATCATGTCACGTTCCTGATAATGAGGATCTTCAAGTATATCTTTAGCAGAATAAATGAGTCCGGACGGTACCCCCTTTTCTTCTAGAATGCTAAGCGCTTCTTTTGCCGGAAGTGTCTTCGTCCACTCTTCAATCATGGAATCAAGCAGTTTCATGTTCTCCCCTCTGGCATAGTGAGTTGAAAACCTCGGGTCATCGGCCAATTCCGGCTGCTCCATTGCCTCGCATAGTCTGCGGAATACTCCATCTGCATTCGCCCCGATTACGATGTACGTTTTATCCTGTGTGAAATAAATATTGGATGGAGCCACCCCCGGCAGGATATTCCCCATCCGTTCCCTTATGTAGCCTGCTAGGAGGTAATCCGGAATAATGCTTTCCATCACAGAGAAAACAGATTCATAAAGTGCTGTATCGACCACCTGTCCCTTTCCTGAGCGTTCTCTTTCATGTAGGGCAACGAGGCAGCCAATCGTGGCAAAAAGGGCAGCCAGTGTATCTCCGATGGATACGCCAATTCTAGATGGCGGCCGATCAGGGAAACCGGTTACATTTCTGAGCCCTCCCATTGCTTCACCCACACTTCCAAAGCCCGCACGATGCTTATAAGGGCCCGTCTGTCCATAGCCTGAAGTACGGACCATAATAATTTTGGGATTAATTTCGGATAGTGTTTCATAGGAAAGATTCCATTTTTCCATCGTTCCCGGGCGGAAGTTCTCAATGACAACATCTGCTTCTTTAACAAGCTCTCTTAGAACTTGCTGTCCTTCTTCCTCCCTAAGATTTAATGTGATCGATTTCTTATTGCGTGATTGAATCGGCCACCAAAGTCCGACTCCATCCTTTGATTTTCCCCAGTTCCTCATTGGGTCTGATTTACCCGGAGGCTCAACCTTTATAATTTCCGCTCCGAAGTCTCCGAGGAGACGTCCTGAAAATGGTCCTGCTAAAAGAGTGCCAAGTTCAATGACTCTGATATCTTCCAAGGGAAGCTGTTTTTCAGTCATGTTTCTACCTCCTGTGTTTTCTGGATTGTTAAATGAAATTTAAATTTTCCCAATCTTGTATACAAATTTAAGGGTTTGTATACAAGAAGTCAATCATAATTTTATAATTTTTCTGAAATTTGTGAGCGATGCGCTTAAAATTAGGGTTTCTTTAAAATTTTCAGAATGTTTATTGTAATGAAAATCTCTTTTGTATACAATGATATCGAGGTGTTGGTATGGATGCATACGAATTTATCAAAGATGCCATTATTGAGGGGAAATTTGTCCCAGGGATGCGGCTTGCAGAAGAGTCTTTGGCTAAAGAAATGAATCTTAGCCGCACTCCGATTCGAGAAGCAATTAAACAGCTTGAAGCAGAAGGTCTTGTGATCCCCTTGAAACGCGGTGTAAGTGTCAGGCACTTTACAAAAGAAGATATCAGGCAAATTTATGATTTGCGCACACTTTTAGAGGGATATGCAGCCAGCCAGGCAGCAATTCATCGTACCGTAGACGACTTGCTGAAAATGGAAGAAGCAAATGTTTTTTACGAAGAAGCGATTAGCCGCTATGTAGAATCGGATATGGATCGCCTTAAAGATATGGTTGAAGTCAACCAGAAGTTCCATGAAGCCATCGTTGCTGCTTCGAATAATGAGCATATTCATTTTCATATTTCCAAGGTCGTTGTCGTTCCAATCGTGTTTCGATCCTTTTATTGGTATAACAGTTTTCAGCTAAATCAATCCCTTCAGGTACATAAAACGATTTTGGAAGCAATCAAAAACCGTGAACCCGAACGGGCCCGAATAGCGATGCATGAACATATTTACCAGGGCCGTGATCATGTGCTGAAACATTTGGAGCAAATTAAAAATATCCATTTGCTAAAGGAGGAAGTAAAATGATCGAAATCTGCGAAGTGGGTCCAAGAGATGGCCTGCAAAATGAGGGCAAAATTGTCCCGTCAGAAACAAAAGTTGAACTGATTACCAGGTTAATGGATGCCGGCATACGGAATATAGAAGCTGTCTCATTTGTAAATCCAAAAGTTGTTCCACCGATGGCTGATGCAGAAGAAGTTTTGAAATCGCTTCCGAAAAGAGAGAATGTCCGGTACGGCGGATTGGTTTTAAGCCGGTCTGGACTTGAACGCGCCCTTAAGACAGATGTGGGTTTTCTTCATATCGTAACGGCAACTAGTGATTCCTTCAATTTACGGAATGCCAAACGCACGGTTGAACAGGCTGTTGGCGAGCTTTCTCTGGTGATTAAGGAAGGAGCTGCATCTGGCAAGGGTGTAGCTGGAGTGTTGGGAACGGCATTTGGCTGCCCTTTTGAAGGCGAAGTTCCACTAGAAAATGTCTTGAAAGCTGCAGAGAAGTTTTTGGAAGCTGGCTGTACGGAAATTACACTTGCTGATACAACGGGAATGGCGAATCCAATCCAGGTTCAAAAGGTGGTAAATTCATTTTTTGATATTTTTGGAAAGGATCTTACATTAGGACTTCACTTTCATAATACGCGCGGATTGGGATTAGCTAATGTATTAGCCGGTTATCAGGCTGGTGTGAGACGGTTTGACTCTTCGATCGCGGGACTTGGCGGCTGTCCGTTTGCCCCGAAAGCCGTCGGCAACGTTTGTACCGAAGATATGATTAATATGTTCCATGGAATGGGTGAAGAAACCGGTGCAGATCTTCCATCTGTATTGGAAACCGCCAAATGGATGGAAACGGTGATGGAACGTCCCCTGGATGGGATGCTGATGAAGGCGGGAATTGCATAAATAATGAGGGGAAAAGCCATCTTTTGGAATGGCTTTTTTTGATTTTGTTCGATTTATGATAGATTTGCTCTTATTTAATAGTGTGGAAAGGCGAATTTTGAGAGCTGTTAGATTTTATTCGCTAGTTTACATGATTTGTTCGCTAAATTTAAATTTTATTCGCTAGTTTTACTGGTTTCTTCGCTAATTTTTATATTTATTCGCTAAGTTCACAATTCTGGAAAATTATCCAAATTACTTTTTCTTTTTATACGTTCTGTTTTTCTTTTCACCTCCCACCTCAAGGTTCATTGCGGAAAGTAACTTGTATGCGGTATGAACGGATGTAATGTGTGTGAAGTTCCGAAATTCTTCGTTCGAAATTGCAGGTTTAATAAGCAGAAAGTAATCTTCAACTGCTTGATAATGGGCTGTTGCAGATTTTCCTTTGCATGCGGGACAGTGCCATTTTCCCCAGTGGAAAATCACAGGGAGTGTGGCACAATGGGGACAGTGCACACCAGTTAGAAGGGTATCCAGGTTAATTTTAAAAAAGTTTAAAATATCCACTTCATGCGGTACATGGTTTTTTAATAATGTTCTGTTTAATCTTTTTATCTCTTTGTCTTGTATGCAAACCAGTTTGTGGGTTTCATCAATTAAGGAAATTTTATTGAGTAATCGGTGGGCGTGGATGACTTTAGTTGAGATTTGTTTATTTGGAGATTTAATGATGGTGGATGGACTGCTGAGCACAACTGCATATTCAATGGGGATTTGGGGGAATCCATTTGATTGTATCCATTTTTTCAATTGCCGGCTCTGATGTTCAGCTTGAGAAATGGGGTCTTGAAAAGCTTCCTCTTTATCATTATGGATTCGAATTAGCTGGTGAAATTCCGGCTCAAACATAATAGTCCCATTCCAATTTTTTACTTCAAGAAGGATGGCAAATCTTTTCGTGAGTAAAAGCGTATCTATTTGAAAAAATTGATTGCCGCTCGAAAGCCGGAGCCCATGATAGATTCTATACTCTTTTTCATTTAAAAAACTTAAATCGTAATCCAGTTTCTGCTCTCCTCTAAATCCCGCATTCCGTTTTCGCAGCTCAGACCATACTTTCTCTCTCCCCTCCAGCATTTTTGGCATTCGCCTTAATAAAGCTGTTAGCTGTAAATTGATTTCAGGCATCATTCTTTCTTTTTCAATCAAATCAATCCACTCCTTTCAATTTACTAATTTTAAAAAAATACGAAAATACCTTCTGTCGAAGTATTATATAGGATGGATAGTTTTCTTGCAGGGTCGCAGGGGTTTATTAGCAGTGAAAGCGGACGGTCCCCTATCTCTCAGGAATAAAAAGGATAGAACTCAATAAGAGATAAAATGATCATCAATCATCATTTGGACGAAAATATTCTATCTGCAAAATAAACAAATAAAAGAGTTTAGGCAATCCTAAACCCTTTTCTATTATAATTTAAACTTTTTCATTAATCCCTTTAAATCCTCTGCCATTGTGGTCAGATGGTCTGCAGAAGTGGAGATCTCTTCCATCGAAGCAGCCTGTTCTTCTGTTGAGGCAAGCACACTTTGTGTGGCCATGGCAGATTCCTTCGCAACATGCGAGATTTCGTCCATTGATTGGACCATTTGCTGGGAACCTGCTGACATTTGCTGAATGGCAGTTGCCACTTCTGCCATTTGATCGGTTACGCTGCTGATGGATTGCTGAATCTGGTTGAAGGAATCACCTGCATTCTTCATGATATCCATGCCTTCCGTTACTTCATAGTTTACGGTTTCCATGGTTTGAACGACTTGATTGGTTTCCTCTTGAATTTTAGAAATCAATTGGCTGATTTGCAAAGTCGATACAGCGGATTTTTCAGCCAGGCTGCGTACTTCATTGGCAACCACGGCAAAGCCCTTTCCCTGTTCGCCAGCACGCGCTGCTTCAATGGCAGCATTTAAAGCCAGCAAATTCGTTTGGGCTGCAATTCCTGTAATGACTTCAATAATTTTTCCGATTTCCTGTGAACGCTGACCCAATCCTTTTACAACTTTAGACAAATCTTGTACATTTACATGAATGGAGTTCATTTGGCATCCTGCTGTAGAGATGGATTCAAAACCGTGGTTCGCTTTTTCGAGCGAATCATGTATTTGTTCTGTCACTTGCCCGGAGTTTGCTGCAACTTGTCCCAGGCTGTCAGACATCTGCATGATCACATCGGACACTGTGCTGACGCCTTTCACCTGATGATCTGCACCTGCAGCCACTTCCTCAATGACTTCAGCGATATGACTCGTTGCCATATTCGTCTGCTGGGCGCCTGTTGAAAGCTGCTGGGCAAAAAGGGTAACCTCATTTGAAGCATTCACCACTTTATTAATGACTTCCTGCCAAGTCGCTGATGTATAATTAAGAGCTGCCGCAATCGATCCCAACTGCCCAACGGATTTTTCATCAAGCCTGCAGGATATATTTCCATCTGCCAGTTCATCCAAATGTATATTGATTTTTGCAATTGGTGCGATAAATCTCCGGTAATTGATAATCGAAGAAAGAATGCCGACCAGCGTACCCAGGGCCATAACACTGATGATTGTCACCCAAAAGGCCATCCCCTGCAGATTGTTTCCGAAAACAACTCCAAGCCCAATCAATAGGACACTTGGAATAACCACAATCAATGTGCGAAACATGTAACTAAATTGACTCATTATGTAAACCCCTTTAATTTTGTATCTTATTTTAAAATACTATTTTACCAAATTGCTCCTCTCTTACTTGGTTTTTCCGTATGTAATATTGATTATAGTAGATTAGAGGAAAATATTTCAATATATATATCGGTCATTTTTATAATTGTTTAAATTGTTTGTAAATAAAAACAACCTTCCTATGTAAAGATCGGAGTTTATTTAAAAAGGGGTAAATCGCCAAAGAGGATGAGTTCCGGTAAGAGAGGGAATAAAAATAATCCTGCAACGATAAAAAAATCAGTTGTTAGGCCGATTTTTTTATCTTGGAGCTTAAAACGCTTTTCCGCTTTCTGAACAATATAGATGTTCATACCAGCAAAACAGGCCATTCCTGTGCTTCTATTAAAAAGGAAAAAGAGATAGTTTCCAGAAAATACAGCCAGGAATACCATGAAAATTATCGAAAACCTCATCTTCTCCCTCCTTTTTAATCAAATTTATTTTAGCATCAATACATTTTTTGGTAAATAAAGCTTGGCACTGATTTTATTTCTCATATCTTTCAGAAGCCTTAAAGCTTCTTACCTTTTTCGCCATCGAAAGGGCAGCAGTTCCAAGTGCGATGACGATAAAAACACTCCCGGCTGCCGCATTCAGCTCCACAGATGTCGATTCAATCATAATTCCGCCGATCATGGAGCCAAATGCCATCCCCATGTGAACCGCAGAATTGTTCAAGGTTTGCTGGATGTCCGATGTCTCGGGAGTTACTTCAATTAAATAGCTGTGAATAGCCGGCGTAATGGCCCAGCTCAGCATACTCCAAATGACGACGGCCGCCAGGAAGACCGGCAATGAAAAAGCAGCAAAAGGCAAGGAGAAAAGGGTGATGCCGAACATGGAGGTCAATGTTAAGATAACCGGTTTTGCACCAAAGCGATCTGCAAGCAAGCCGCCGATCCCGCCTCCAATGACGGCTGCAATTCCGAAAATAAGATAAACCATGCTGACCCAGTTGCCATCCAGCCCCAAATTCATTTTTAAAAAAGGCGTTAAATACCCATAAAACGTTAAGTGGCCTGCCATCAAGAGGAAAGACGTCATTTGTGTAAGTGCTATTTTTCTGCTTTTCAGCGTTCTGAGCTGTACGCCAATGGGTACAGCAGGTTTTGGCGCCACTTTTCCCATAAAGAAGTATACGCCTGCCATCGATAGAACAGTTAGTGCTGATATAAGCACAAATGGCGCTCGCCAGCCAAACGAATTTCCAAGCATCAGCCCGATTGGCACCCCTAATACAAGGGATGCACTGATGCCCATGAACACAATCCCGATAGCACGTGCCCGGTATTGTTCGGCTACGATATAAGAAGCCATCGTCATACATAAGGCAATTAGCAATGACCCGCTTGTTGCTGCCAGAATGCGTCCGACTAATAGCACACTGTAAAAAGGACTAAAGACAGCAACAACATTCCCGGCTAAGAAGACAACCAATGAAATCATCATTAAACGGCTGCGCTCCATTTTTACAGTTAAAGTAAGAAGGATCGGTGCTGCCAGCGCAAATGCCAGCGAAAACACAGTGATCAAGAGGCCCGTCTGCCCCAGGGTGACTCCAAGATCATCTGCAACAAGATCCAGCAGTCCTCCTATAATAAGTTCCACCATTCCGACAACAAACGATATGATCGCGAGTAAATAGATGCGTTTATCCAAGTTGAACTTCCTCTCTCGTTTTCTATTTATCAAGTTTCTAAGTTGAATTTTTAATAAAATTACATCTTAACATACGGAGAGGGATAAGCTCAAAGGATTGAATAGTCAATAAATAGCAGGAAAGTCTGCATGAATAGTTTCTCCAGTTTCTTTCATTTTGATCGCCCGGCCAATCAAATAGTTTTCCTTTCCTCTTTCAAGAATTACCTTCTTTATTTGGTCTTCAAATGCAGCAGATGCATCACTAAAGTCTCCCGTCCTTTTATTTTCTCTAATATGTATCATTATCATGATAAAATCGCTTGTTTTGGGAAAGCTATCATTATCTCCCTTCTGCCACTTCCAAAAATTACATGTTTGAATATAAGTAATATACAGGAATTAATATAACAAATATTAAAAAAGGAGTTGATAACATTGTTGGATAATCAAGCAAAAAAAGATCGCAGGCAATCAACCCCTTTATCTCCTGTGATGGACGAAACACATAATGCCGGGACAACTCCTAACGATACGAATGCCCTTGAAGGCCTTGAACCGGAATTTGACCTAACTGGAACAGTGTTAAATGATTATAGCTGAATTTTATCCATAGGATTCCCTGCTCTATTAAGTGCAGGGATTTTTTTATGTAAAGTTTGTCCCAACACCTGCATACCATTGTAGTATTCCTGGTGTCTAACTTGGAAAATAACCAAATGGAGAAGGATGTATGATTACTGGTTTGCTGGTTATTTTCATGATTGTCCTTTTGTTACCGTTTTTTTCTGGGTATGCGGAAAAGAATCTGGAGATGTTTCTGTTTATCATGGGACTTTCCGCAGCTTTAACGAGCGGTGTGCTGGATAGCAGGCTTTTTTTGAAAGCTGCGAATGATCCTGTTAAGATTACGCTTGCAGTATTTGTAGCGGGTCTGCTTTTTAAATGGTTTCAAACTAGTCTGGAAAGAAGCATTTTAACAATGAGCCGAAGTATGCCATTTCGCTTCTTTGCAGCCCTAGTGGTTATTTTTCTTGGCCTGATCTCAAGTATCATTACAGCCATTATTGCAGCGTTGGTATTGGTGCTGATTGTCAGTTCCCTGCGGCTTGAACGGAACTCGGAGATTTTTCTGACTGTGCTTGCCTGCTTTTCCATTGGCCTTGGAGCAGCTTTAACACCGATTGGCGAGCCTCTTTCAACCATAGCGATCAGTAAACTGGATGAAGAATTCTTCTTCTTGGTTGAATTAGTCGGACCACAGATAGGGATTGCCCTGCTGTGTTTCGGTATATTAGCTGCCCTTTTTGTAAAACCGCCTGTTTCCGGTAAAGCTTCTTTCAGTAAAAAGCCAGCTAGTGAAAGCTATGAAGAAATCCTTGTAAGAGCGCTGAAGATTTATTTTTTTGTCATGGGACTGACCTTGCTTGGGGCCGGATTTGAACCATTAATCAATCGTTTCTTAATTGGTTTGAATCCGCTGCTGCTCTATTGGATTAATATGATTTCCGCTGTTTTGGATAATGCCACACTGGCTGCTGCCGAAATTAGCCCTTCAATGAATCATTTTACCTTGCAGTCGATTCTGCTTGGCCTGCTGATCAGCGGCGGAATGCTGATTCCGGGCAACATTCCAAATATCATTGCTGCCGGAAAGCTGCAGATTACGAGCAAAGAATGGGCAAAGGTCGGTGTGCCTGCTGCTTTGTACACAATGATCGTCTATTTCTTGGTGTTATTGGCAGGATAGACAAAAAAGGACTGCAATCAGTCCTTTTTTATTTTTTATTCCTCCGTAATGTTCCATGTATTTTCAAGCTGTATGGCTCCTTTAAGAGTTTGAGCAACAGGACATGCTTTTTCAAATACATTCAATGCTCGTTCTGCAGCATCTCTAGTGCCTTTTGGAATCAGCAAGGTGAAATGTGTCCGGATGACTGTAATTTTCAAAACGCCCTCCGGTGCTTCAATGACACCTTGGACGTTAGCGCGCAGTTTCTCGCGGGTAATGGGTATTTGACGCGCCTCCAGCGCGCCTGCAAGGGTTCCAACCAGTCAGCCGCCTGCTGCCGCAACAATATGGTCCAGTGTAGACGGATATTCCACTTCAGGTTCGACGCCATAGAATTGCTTGACTCCGCCGTGAACGCCGAAAAAAACCGGCTGCTGAAATCCGCTTATGTAGGCGCTTTTTACCTTATTTGCCGTGTCTTCAGGATAAATGGTCATCTTCGTTAATTCAATCGGGTCCTTTGGCATCAGCTCTGCCTCCTTATATAAATCTCACTTGATTTAAAGATAGTCGGTATTACTTTTACCTTCTTAACCGCTTATCAAACTCATTATGCAGAACTTTTTGAACAGGGTCATTGACTGCCTTTGTATACATAACAAAATTATTGTATCTCTAAAACAACTTTGATTAGAACTTGATTTGGCTTTATTTTTGGCACGTCCGTTTCGATCATTTTTAATACATCTGGTTTTCCATATTCGGTTATGACAATAGCTTTTATTTTCTTGCCCTCCCGTGAAGATTACATATTCGGTTTTAAAAGAGGATAAGCCTTTTTTTGTAAAAAAAAGAAGCCGCATTACACAGCTTACAAACTAAATTTTTTGAGCTATTTTCATTGAGGCAGCAATGTTTCTTGCTGTCCTTTCCATATAAATTGCAGCTTGCTCAATGGCTTGGGGCAGGGTGATAGTGCCAGGGACAATGCTGAAGAGGGCATCAATTCCATGTTCATGCACAACATGACAATCATCCGATAACGACCCAGCAAGGCCGATAACGGATACGCCGTATTTTTTAGCAGCTTTGGCGACACCGATAGGCGTTTTGCCGTAAATCGTTTGGCTGTCGATCTGTCCTTCGCCAGTGATGACGAGATCTGCATCTTTTACTTCTGTTTCAAAATCTACTGCACTCAGGACGATATCGATTCCTCTTTTCAAGTCAGCGTTCAAAAATGCGAGCAGGCTGCCGCCGATTCCCCCAGCTGCACCCGCACCTTCAATATTGCGATACGGCTTCCCGATAGCAGCTTCAGCCACATCCGCAAAGTGCGCCAGGTTTTGGTCCAGGATTTTCACCATTTCAGGACTCGCCCCTTTTTGCGGTCCAAAAATGGCCGATGCACCTCTTGGGCCCGTTAAAGGGTTATCTACATCACACGCAACTTCAATATGAACATTTTTTAAGCGGGGATCCAAGCCGGATAAATCCACGGATGCCAGCTGTGAAAGAGATCCTCCTCCAGGTCCGATATCCTTTCCTTTTTCATCAAGCAGCTTTCCGCCCAATGCCTGAACCATGCCGGCTCCTCCATCATTTGTGGCGCTTCCGCCTAAACCGATTATGAGGTGTTCCACACCTAAGTCCAAAGCGGCAGCGATTAAGTCCCCTGTCCCTCTAGTGGAAGTGATCATCGGATTTCTTTTCTCAGCGGGGACCAGATGCAGCCCGGAAGCAGCTGCCATCTCAATTACAGCCGTTTGCCCATCCCCCATCAAACCAAAGAATGCTTGAACGGGTTCTCCCAGCGGCCCTGTGACCGTCCGTTCTTCAATAGTACCGTTTGTTGCTTCGACGAGCGATTGAACCGTCCCTTCTCCGCCGTCAGCCATCGGCATTTTCCTGTATTCTGCAGATGGAAAAATGGATTTAAAGCCTTTTTCGATCGCATTCGCTGCCTCCAGAGCCGACAAACTTTCTTTAAACGAGTCAGGCGCAATAACAATTTTCATCATGATACCTCTCCCTTCCTAAGATCCAAAAAGCTTAAAGACTCCGAATACAAGAGTAGATATGACGGCGAGCGTTAAACCGACAAGAGATTCATATGGCATAACCTTCAAGCGTTCCTTGATATCCATATGGACGCTTCCTGCAGTAGCATGAAAGAAGCTTCCGTGCGGCAAATGGTCAAGTACGGTAGCACCCGCATGAATCATGGCAGCTCCAGCCAAGGCTGAAACACCCAGCCCTAAAATAGTGCTTCCGAAAACCCCGCTCGCTACTGCAGTACCTGCCGTTGTGGATGCCGTTGCTGCAGACATGAAAATACCGGACACTGGCGCCAGCAGATAAGCAGGAAGTCCAGAAGAACTTAAAGAATTTATGATGACATCTTTTAAAGCCGAATTGGCAATGATGCCGGCCAATGTACCCGTTCCTAAAAGCATGATGGCTACCCCGGACATTTTGGTTAATCCAGAAATAGCGTAATCGTTGATTTTTTTCGTCTTTTTCATGGCGATGGCGCCGATGATCCCACCGGCTGGCAAAGCAATCATTGGATCAATGCTGATATCAAATAAGGGCCGAAGCGCTAATAAAATAATCGTAACAAGTGGTGCAATCATGGCTGTGAAAAACAGCGGAAGTTTTGTATCCTCGTTCACTTCCACATCACCCGCTGATACAGCTGAACCTTTATGTACCAGCTTCTTGGCAATGAAATATGTAACAGCCATTCCACCTATAGCCGGAATGATCCCTGCTGCCATAACAGATGTAAGCGGAACCCCAAATGCATCAGATGCAGCAATGGCATTTGGGTTAGGCGACATGATGTTCCCTGCTTTTCCTCCCCCAATCATCGCGAGCAAAATGGCCGTTTTGGACAATTTCGCTCTTTTCGCAATCGCTAAAGCAATGGGTGAGACGGTAATAACGGCCACATCCACAAAGACGCCTACTGTCGTAAGAATCATTGTGGCAACCGCCAATGCGAGGAGTGCACGGGTTTCCCCGAATTTTTTTACGATCGTTTCAGCAATCGAAGAAGCAGCACCCGATTCAATCAGAACGCCGGCCAAAATACCCGCAGCCAAAATTCTCAGGACAGCCGGAATAATTCCTTTCGCACCTTCCATCATTAAGTTCACTGTGCTGGTAATGTCTACTCCCCCAATTAGACCTCCAGCTAATGCACCTGCAACCATCCCATAGGCTGGCGGCACTTTTTTTAAGATTAAGAGAATAGCAATAACAAGGGCGCTGATTGCCCCTAAAGCGCTTACAGTTACCTCCATATAAAAACCTCCCTAGATGCTTGTATCACTAGTTCCATTGTAAGCGTTTGCTTGATTGATTACATTATGAATGATGATGAATTATTTGATTAGAAAATAATAATAACTGTGCATTTGCACAATTATTTCAGGTCGTTCACTAATTTTGCCATATAAAGTTCCATCAGATTTTTAATGTTTCTCGGATCTTTTCCGGTCAGTTCGGTAATTTTATCAAGCCGGTATCTTAGCGTATTGCGGTGTATAAATAGATGGTCTGCTATTTTGTTTAGCTCTCCGCCTTCTTTTATGTATATATCAAGGGTATGGACCAATTCTCCTTTTTTATCCTGCTCAAGAAGTTTATTATAAAAATGGAAAGCATATGCTCCCTGTTCTTTCTGAGCTAGCTGTGATAAGACAATTTCAAGCCGGAAGTCTTGATAACGATAAAGCTCCGCATGCGGATCAAGTTTTGGTCCAATATGGGTGAGAAGCTGAGCATGATGGAAGGAAGTCTTAAGCTCACTGTTATCTTCTGCTATAGAACCGATAGCCATTACTGCTTTTCCTTTTGACAAAGCGGCGATCCTCTTCAAAAAGGCTGTTTGTACTGATTCTGATCCGGCTTTAAGTACGACAATTTCATTGCTGAAGGTTACACCGATTAAATCCTGTTGGCTCAGTTCAAAATGAATAGCATTAATAAGCTTTTGATTGTCTGTTTCTGCGTCTTCACAAAGCTGAAGGATAATGGCTGATCTCGGCTGCTCAAGATGAAAACCGAGAAATAAGGATCGCTCCTTGATCCAGGCTTCTTCAAGATGCTCGCCGGAAATAAGCCTGTTAACAATTTCACTCTGCAAACGCTGCTTCCACTGAACTCGTTCAAGCAAAAAGGATTGCTCTAATACTAGTTCTGCCGCCATTTTAACCAGTTCTGCATAACTCCTGATATGCTCCGGAGCCCCCGTTATGCCCACAACACCAACAATTTGGCTATTAAATCGGATCGGCAAATTGATCCCTGGCTTAGACCCTTTCAGATTAAAAGCTTGTACTTCACCAATTTCCAGACTCTCTTCTTTTTTTAGAACAAGCAGTGCACCATCATGAAGCTGCCCGATCCTTTTGCTATCACCTGATCCGATGATAATCCCTTTTTCATTCATGACATTAATGTTCTTATGAAGTATTTTCATTGTGCGCACCACTATTTCCTGTGCGAGTTCATGTGTTAGCAATTGCATTGTTCTGCCGCCTTCCTTGTTTCTTCATTTTAATGTACCATAGTGAATTTGCACAATAAAGGAAAAATAAAAACCGTGTGGCAGACACGGTTTGGGTGATAATAATTAAGTTAATGATTGCAGATATTGCCACTTTTTTTCACGCTCGTATTCATGGAGGCGGTAGTTGTCATCCAGCAGCTCAGCAAGAAGCTGATTTTTTTCATCATAAGAAATAGGAAGCTTTTTGATCTGCTCACGGCATGCTGACAGAAATGCAGTATACTCAATCCAGCTATCATTGAATTGCTCTTCCAGTTCTTTCTTCAGCATTCGGGTAAGTTTGGGGCTTGAGCCATTTGAAGTCACAGCGATTTGAAGGTGCCCCCGGCGGATGGTCGCAGGAAAAGCAACATTGCCTTCACCGGATTCATCAACCACACAAACAAGCTGGGAAGGAGCAAGTGATTGGACGAGCATAGAATTGATTTCACGGTTATTCGTTGCCATAATGCTTAAAAAGGCATCCTTAAAATCTGACGGCTGTGCTTCTTTGTGCAGCAGGCTATAATTTTTCTGGTTCGCAAGGCCAATCACATCTTTAGAAAAATCGGGTGCAATGAAAGTGATGTCAGCCCCTTCTGAACTTAGGACATTGGCTTTTCGGAATGCTATTTTGCCTCCTCCAGCAATAACGATTTTTTTCCCGGTTAAATCAATGACTAAAGGCTGCACTTTCATTCTCCTTCCCGTTCGCTTTTTCGATCACAATCCCTTGAATAACCTCCTGGCTTCCCAGTGATCCTGTCAGAACGAGCGAATGTCTTTGTTTTATCTTTTTGCTGACCTCTTTCTTTACCTCGCTTAAAAGAAGGCCGGCAAACAGCAAATAAGGGATTGCGATGATTCGTCCTTTTGCTTCACCGCATATGGAGTCAAGTCCTTCATTGAATGAAGGTGATGCTGCTGCTAAATAGCATACGTGCACATTCTTAAACCCAAGACGCAGACTGAGTCCGTTTTTAATAGACTCAAAGGATTCCAGAACGGCCGGATCGCTGCTTCCTCTCCCAATAAGTAAGATTGAATCATTATTATTTATTGTCTGAGCTTCTTGTCTGACATGTTCTGCAAGCGCATCCAGTATACGCTCCTGTACTCCAAACGGATCTGCCGTTGTGATCTTTATGTGGGGATATTTTTTCTTCAAGGGAGATAATGCTTCAGGAATATCCTGTTTGATATGCCCTGCAGCCAATAAAAATAAGGGAACCACTTTAATTTCAGTAGCTCCTTCTTTTACACAGCGTTCGAAGCCTTCCTCAATGCAGGGCTCAGTTAATTCTAGGAAGCTGAGCTGCTGGATAGGAGCATTCACCTTTTTCATCACACTCTCGATAAAAAGTCTGGCTTCGTCTGCCCCTTTTTTCGATCGGGTGCCGTGGCCGATGTATAGGATCGCTTTCATAGGGTGCTCCTTTCTTGATTGGTTACTTGTTTTTCCGGTTAAAAAGTCTATCTTTTGGGAAGGGGAGCATCTTGGGCTAAAACTGGTATTTCTTTGGATTACTCTATTACTGGATTGACACTTATACTCCTGTGGAACGATGTGTACCTTTCTCGACACATAAACCCTGCTGGATAACGCATATCGATTTGGTTCAGCTCAAAAGAATGACTCATAGAAAGTATTACCCGACTAAAAAACTACAAAACTTGTTTTCCAGCAGGGAGATGCGGTGCAATTTCCTCTTCAAACCAATTTATCTTCTGATGCATTTTGACTACTTCACCTATCACAATCATGCTTGGGTTCTCAATTTTTGCTTCTTTTACTTTGTTTTCAATATTGGCAAGTGTGCCGGTGACCGTTCTCTGTTCAGCCATGGTTCCCCAATGGACAAGGGCGATCGGTGTCTGCGGGGATTTGCCGTTGCCAATGAGATTCTTTACGATATTTGGCAATTGGGATACACCCATGTATACACATATCGTATCAACGGCATGCGCCAGATGGGCCCATTGGTGTTCGGCTTCTTCATTGCCGGCTTGGTGGCCGGTGACAAACGCGAAACTTTTGCTTAATGTGCGGTGGGTGACAGGAATTCCTGCATACGCAGACGCGGCAATACCTGCTGTGATGCCTGGGACAATTTCAAATGGAACCTCATTTTTCGCACACTCTTCTGCTTCTTCCCCGCCTCTTCCAAATACAAACGGATCTCCGCCCTTTAAACGGCATACCTGTAAGCCTTTTTTGGCATACTTGACCAGCAGGCGGCTGATGGTTTCCTGCTTCATGATATGGTGGTTAGGAAGCTTTCCGCAATAGACAAGCTGGGCATCTTCCTTGGCATTTTTCAATAGTTCCCAATTCACGAGACGATCATAAAGAACGACATCTGCCTCTTGCAGACAGCGCATTCCTTTAACAGTCATCAGCTCCGGATCTCCAGGGCCAGCACCCACTAAATACACTTTTCCCGTCATGTTCTGATCGCCCTTTCTTAATGATTTGTTATTTTATATATGCATAGGCTTATATTTTCTAAGCTAATATTCTAATTGCTTTTTATAATACCATTTTTCATAGTGAAATAGTAGGAATTATTTTTTAGAAAAGGAGCCTCTTTATCTAAAAGAGACTCCTGGATATTTTAGATGATATTCTGTTCCCGCAAATAGGTTAAAATTTGCTGGACCGCTTCTTCAACTGAATATTGATCAGAGCGGACTGTGATTTCAGGATTTCCAGGTGCTTCATATGGTGAATCAATTCCTGTGAAATCTTTAATTTCTCCCCTGCGTGCTTTTACATATAATTGCTTTGGATCACGGCGCTCACACTCTTCAAGCGGGCAATCGATGAATACTTCAATAAATTCGCCTTCTTCGAACATATTCCGCACGCTGTCCCGATCTGAACGGAATGGGGAAATAAATGCTGTTGTGACAATTTTACCACTGTCCACAAATAGCTTGGCGACTTCGCCAATACGCCGGATATTTTCATTCCGGTCTGCTTCTGAAAAGCCAAGATCTTTATTTAAGCCATGCCGGATATTATCTCCATCAAGGACATATTCATTGATCCCCTGGCGGAAAAGTTCATGTGAGACAGCGTTCGCGATCGTTGATTTTCCTGAACCGGAAAGGCCGGTAAACCATAGTGCCACACTGCCATGTCCATTCTGTGCACGTCTTTCTTCTTTTGTTGTCGCAGCATCATGCCAAGTAATGTTCGTAGCTTTTGCCATCTTTGTTCCCCCTCAAACGGTTTCTTTCTCTTTCATGCCTTCTATTAAAACTTCAACAACTTCTTTTCTGCTAAAAGTCGATGGAGGAAGCTCCCCATTTCGCAGCATTTCTCTAACTTTAGTGCCTGAGAGGATGACGCGGTCTTCCTTGCTGTGAGGGCAAGTTTTATCTGAAGCCATGCCTTCGCATTTATGGCAATAAAAGCTATGTTCAAAAAACAGCGGCTTAATGCCAAGCTCTTCTTCGGTAAAATGACTGAAAATATGCTGTGCATCATAGGTGCCATAATAATTTCCTACACCTGCATGGTCTCTTCCAACGATAAAATGGGTGCAGCCGAAGTTTTTCCTTGCGATCGCATGGAATATCGCTTCCCGCGGTCCGGCGTATCTCATTGCCGCAGGATAAACTGCCAGCTGTGTACGGTCTTTAGGATAGTAATTTTCAAGTAGCACACGATAGCTCCTAAGGCGGACATCAGCCGGGATGTCATCTGATTTCGTTTCACCCACTAGCGGATTCAGGAAAAGTCCATCTACGGTTTCAAGTGCAGCCTTCTGAATGTATTCATGGGCACGGTGGACAGGGTTTCTTGTTTGGAAGCCAACTACCGTTTTCCAGCCCTTTTCTTCAAATAAAGCTCTTGTATCCTTTGGTTCGAACCAGACATCTTCCGCAACCCCTTTGCCTGGCTTTTTAACTAATATTATATCTCCTGCCACATAAACCGGGCCGCGTTCAAAAAGTCGCTTAACCCCCGGATGTGCCAGCTCTTCCGTCTTGTAAACTTCACGTGCTTCTTTGCTTAAGTCCGGTTCATACCATTCAGAAACGGTAATAACTCCATACACATCACCATCGTATACAAGCTTGAATTTCTCTCCTGCTGCCAATTCTTTTGCATTTTTCTCCGATACAGGAAGGGTAACCGGGATGGACCAAACTGCTCCATCTGCCAATCTCATTTTTTCAACAACAGATTCATAGTCTGCTTTTCCAAGGAAACCTGTTAGAGGGCTGAATAGTCCAATACCTATCAGTTCAAGATCACTTAAGGCAATGGCATCCATGCTGATTTCTTTTTCAATTCCAGTTAGATCGTAATTTGGGTCAAATGCTTGAATTAGTTTTCCACCATGAGGTTTCGGTAAAGACATTTCTCATCAACCTTTCCTTTTTACTTTTACTTTTTTTCAGTTAAGGGCCTTGCGCTTGCTGGTGTCTGATTCATTAAAAATTTCACCCCGAAAACGGAGATCAGTACACCAGCCATGGCAATGACCGGATACACATTTTTTTCAATGACCAGCTGGATGAACGTGTAGGATAGGACCATTGACAGCACTGGAGATACGACCCACACGACTAAAAGCTGGACGACAATATCTTTCTTGAGGACCGAGCGCCCTTGTTTGGCAAATCCTATTCCAATAATGGAAGATGTCGTGATTTGTGTCAGCGGTACCGGGATCCCAAAAACGGAAGCCGCCATGACAATACCTGCTCCTGTTCCTGAGATGACACAGCCTTCTTCAAGCCGGATGCTCGTAATTTTTTTGCCATTCGTTTCAAGGACCTTTTTTCCAAGAAAAATAGCGCCCAATGCGACGAATAAACCTCCCCAGAAGATTCCGCTAAAGGTACTCATAATGCCTGCTCCGACAAGCGGGCCGACAGCATTTGCCACATTGTTCATGCCGGCGGAGAATGCTTCAAACACGCCCATTAATATGACAAGGGCAGTTAAAATGGGGATTGCCTTTGGTTTCCTTATCAGCTGCTGGATGAAGCTTTTCTTTAATAGTGATGCGGCCAATATGGCAATGATAAAAGCGACCACAGGAGTTAAAAGCCAAAACATGATAATCCAGGCCAGCTTTCCTGCAAAGACCGATTGATAAACGATCCCCGCACCGACTACTGATCCAACTGTGACCTCACTTGTTGACAGCGGAATGCCGAACACATTTGCCAAAAAAAGTGAAAGGGCTGCCGATGCTATTACAATGAGGGCTACTGCCACTGTAAAGGTTTCCTTCGGGACAATTCCGCTGCCCATCGTCCTGACGACTTCCCCTCCGCCCAGCCATGCCCCGAAGAAAACGGCCACTCCACAAAGGAAGAGAGCAATGGTGCGGTTTTTAATGACACCCGATCCATAAGCAATTCCCATGGACGCTGCCCCACCGCTTGCTCCGATATTCATGGCAAAAAACAAAGCGACTGTGACCGCTAAAATCGTGAGCATGGTTTCAGCCTCCTTTTAGTTCGTATGAAGCCCGCATTCTGTCTTGCCGCTGCCTGACCATCTTCCAGCACGGGAATCTCCATTTTCGCTGACTGCCTGTGTACAGGGAAAGCAGCCAATGCTTGGATAGCCATGGTCATGGAGTGTGTTATAAGGAAGATTCTTTTCCCTGATATAGGACCAGACTTCATCCCAAGTCCAGTGGATGAGCGGGCAGATCTTAACATTTTGAAACTTTTCATCCTTATTGATGAATTCAGTATTTGCTCTCGTCGGCGATTGCTCCCGGCGCAATCCTGTGATCCATGCTTGCTTTGGCGATATTGCCTCTCTTAACGGGATTACCTTGCGGATGTGGCAGCATTGGTTGGGATCTCTTTTCCAAAGAGCCGATCCGTATTCTGCCGCTTGCTGATCAAGGGTAAGTGCTGGCTCTTTCCGTTCAATCCGCAGCTTTGGAAATTTTGCTTCCATTTTTTCAATCACTTCATAGGTTTCAGGGAAATGCAGCCCAGTGTCCAAAAAGACAATATGGGCATCCGGTTTGATTTGCTGTATTAAGTCGATCAAGACAATTGCTTCAGCCCCAAAGCTTGATGCATAGACAATCTTGTCATCTTTATAGTTTTTATAAGCCCACTCCAATACGCGGCTGGCGCCTTTTAATTTGTCTTCAAATGAAAATGTATCGGAAATTTGTTTCCAGTTTTCATATGTTACTGCAGTGTCCATCTTGCAGTACTCCTTTCAAATTCGATTTTTCAACCAAAAAAGGCCGCCTTTTTGCCTGAATGCCCTTCAGGTAAAAAGACCGCCTCTAGTTTGTCTAGTCAGCGCGCTTATTCGGTTGAAGACGAACCTTTTCGTTCTTCTCAAGTTGTATTACTTTGCCATCCTGGATGACCAATGTGATCGATCCAAAATTGATGCTCTGAAGCATCTGCTTTAAAGTAGCAGATAGCTCTTCCCAATCAGCCTGTTTCAGAGTGGCTCGCCTCCTTTTCATTGCTAATTTCTAGTTTGTTGAGATTAATCCTACCATACCTATAGGAATTGTCAACAAGTTATTGGAAGAAAATTTTAAAAATCTGAAAAATGGGCTTTTCTACACAAATGCTGGGTTAAATTTAAGGAAAAATGGCTAATCGCTGTTCCAGTATTAAGAAGATTTTTAAAAGGAGGCTAACAGATTTATTGAGGAAAGTTGCTCTTTTACTATTGGCAGCTTGTTTCAAACAATTAAAAATCCCCGATCAAAATCGGGGATCGAACTTTTCTTATTCGTCAGCTTCTTCACCTGTTCTGCTTTTTTGTGTAGGCAGTGTATCCCAGAAGCTTGTATCTGCTGTTTCGATCGAGCCATCTGCAATGGCTTTTACTGCTGCATCAAGAGTAATGACGGTTTGCTTAATCAGATACCCGTTACTCTTTTGCCCTAGTGCATATGGTTCATAATAGTGGTCAGACATTCCGCGCATTTCGAAAAGAAGTGTGGAAATATCGTAACGGACAGCTGCGCCGTTGCGGCCAATGTTTTCACCAGACCCGCCATTATACTTTCCAATATGCCCCCAGCCTGTATCATGCAGAGCATTAAAGACAACAGAACCTAGCTTTTTGGAACCTTCAAGAACTTCTGGCTTTACCTTTTCATTTGTTGGATGAAGGATGGATCCAGAAACCAGCTGACCTTCCGTTTCACTTAAAGTTCCTTGATGGTGAAGGTCGATCATGTAATCAATGTCATATTTCTCAAACACGTTTTCATGTAGTGAACGAGCTTCCGGCTCCATTTCGCTAGTTTCTTTATCATGTTCACGGTTTAAATCAACATAGTTTGCATTATAACGAGTTAAATGGCGGTCGCCGTCTGCAAGATAGTCGTCAAGCGAGAAGTTTACATCTCCCATCGCTCCATCCGCATTCAGCATCGGAATAACCAAAATGTTCACGTTTTCCAGAACGCCGCTTGTTTTCCCTGTGCCAAGATGCTTGATAAACTCCATGGCTCCCTCAGTTGTCAGCTGTTCGTTTCCGTGCTGCTGTGTTAAGAATAAGATTGTTGGGTTTTCAGGGTTTGATATGTATTTTGCCATATATATCTTTTTCCCTTTTACTGTATTGCCAATTACTTCCAGATCCATTGCTTCCTGCTTGGCATCCTGAGTCTTTAAATAATCTACCATGCTTTCATATGTGTGCAGAATCGAAGTTTGGATGGAGCCGCTGCCAGTGCTCGGACCATTCCCAACCGCACCTGCAGGCATTCCAACAGCCGTAACGGCACCTAATGCCATTAAACCAGATAAAGATACTGATAAAACCTTTTTCTTTAACGCCATAAAATCATCCCTCCATATTTACTAGTTTTTACACTATTAAGTTTAGAGAATATTTTTAATAGTGTTAATAGAGTAAGGTGCCTATTATTTTGACAAATTTCGTTTGGCGAAATAAGTATAAAAGGAGGGGTTTAAAGATAAAAAGTTATTGTATTTCCATGTAAAATTAATCCGATTTTCCCAGGTGAATGAAAAGGTTACAAATTATCCCAATCTAAGAAGGGTAAAAGGCACTAAAAAAACCGAACCTGGAAAGTTCGGTTTCTTGCTTTATTTTTGATCGGCAGGATAGACAACACCGATTTGCCTGCGGGCTTCCTCCAAAATTTCCATCACAATCATGGAAGTGGAAAATGAGTTTATAGCTGATTCAGTTTTTCCTGCCTGTACAAGTTCGATAAATTCTTTCGCTTCGTAATACATGCTGTCGTTTACTTGCTGCTGCGTAAGGTCTTCCCGCTCCCCATTGCGGTATTGCAATTCAACCTTCTCAGGTGTATGGATTTTATCAATCACAATATTCCCATCTTCTCCTTGAATTTCTGCTGGCAGGCTTGAATTGGCTATTTTGCTGTACATAATAACCGCATCTTTATCCGGATACTTCAAGACAATGATGCCTTCCCCATCTACACCGGATTCAAGCATATACCCTGTTGCTTTAACCTCTTCCGGTCTTCCAAAAAGGGAAACGAGGGGGTAAACACAGTAGATGCCAATATCCATAAGGGATCCATTTGAAAGCTCAGGTTTAAATGCATTCAGCACTGTGCCTTGCCGGTATGCATCATAACGGGATGAGTACTGGCAGTAGCTTGCGAAATACCTGCGCACCTGGCCAATTTTATGCAGATTCTCTTTCACTGCTATAAAGTTTGGCAGAAAAGTCGACTTAAGCGCCTCCATCAGCAGGACATTGTGTTCCCTTGCCGCATCAATCATTTTCTGAAGTTCTGTTGTGTTTGACGCAATGGGTTTTTCACATAATACATGAACATGATTCCTCATAAAAATGATTGCCTGTTCTGTATGAAGCGAGTTCGGGCTTGCAATATAAACAGCATCCACTTCCCCGCTGCTTGCCATGGATTCTAAATCTGTAAAAATTCTCTCGACTCCATATTTACCGGCAAATTGTTTTGCTCTCTCCTCTGTACGAGAATAAACAGCGGCGAGCTGGAAATCCTCTGCCTGTGTAGCCGCTTTTAAAAAAGCTTCTGTTATCCAATTGGTGCCTACTACGCCGAAACGAACCAATTATTATTCCTCCAATCTATTATTTAAGATATTTTAATATAATGAACGACAAGAGTGAAAAATGCAACTCTTATCCAAAATCATATTCGGCCTGCTATAGTGTTCGTTACTCTAAGCCAAGCCCGGCCGTTATCCCATTCCAATGCAATAGGGAATTTGAATGCCTGTTCCAGCAATGATTCATTAAGCGTTTGCGTCTTACTGCCTTGGGCAATGATTTGGCCTTCCCGAAGAAGCAGCGCATGAGAAATGGAAGGGACAATCTTTTCTATGTGATGGGTTACGTATAAAATGGTTGGTCCCACACGATCAGATGCCATATCTTCAATAGAGTGTAGCAATTCTTCCCTTGAAAAAACGTCCAGACCATTGCAAGGTTCATCCAATATGAACAGGTCAAGAGACGCCATTAAAGCTCTGGCAATCATGGCTTTTCTTCTTTCCCCTTGTGAAAGTGAGGTCAGAATCTGATTTTTTGCGTGACGAATATGAAACCTGTCCATTAAATCAAGAGCCTTCTCTAAATCATGTTGAGTAATCTCCTCGTATAAACCGATGGAAACAAATTTTCCGCTGAGGACGATTTCGAGTACCGAATCCATTGAGCGGAATTGGAATTGATCATCCAGCGAAGTACTGACCCAGCCAATGCGCCTTCTCAATTCTGGTATATTTGTTTTCCCGTAGAGGTTCCCTAACACGGAGACTTAGCCGCTATTTGACCATTCGTAACCAGTAATCATTTTTAAAAGAGTGGTTTTGCCTGACCCATTCAGCCCAAGGACCGCCCAATGCTGTCCTTTCTTCACTTGCCAGGTAACATTATGTAGTATGTTCTTGCCGTTTCGTTTCCAGCTGATATTGTTTAAAGGTGATGATATTTCGGAGAGCTGTCTGGCTCATGGTTCTCCTCCTTCTCCCTGGGGTTTAAATTTTATTGATTGGTGTTGAATTTTATTGATTGATTTCTATATATTGGGTGAGAAATCCTTGTCTTGAGGGATGTTATTTTATGCTTTATTGTATTGGCGTTCTTCTTTGGTGCGTCGGATTACGGTTGCTCAGGGTTGGTCACGAAGACGTTTTTGTTAGCTTAGGCTGGATTTTGGGCGTCATGAAGCGTTTATGAAGACGTTTTTCTCGATCCTCCAAAAATATGGTCGCTACGACCTTTTAGACTAGCGATAATTTTATTGAATAATCCTTACCCCCTGATACCCCTAACAATAAAAGGCAGCTCCAATTCGTTCGAACAGGCTGCCTTTCTTACTTTTTAGATTGTCAGATAACTACGAGATCATTTTTAGTTCATCTGTTAGGCGGAAAAATTCATCCTTGTTTCGATTCGTAAGAGCTTCATCAATTTTTTCGCGAAGCTTCTCTTTGCGGTATTCTTTAAGAGCTTGATTTAGGACCTGTTCTGCTAACTGAGACACATTTTCTTCAGACTGTTGCGGCGAGTTAAGTAGACGTTTTTCCATTTGAAATCAACCCCTTGACCTTTTTTCTATATTAACACAAATTTTCAGATAATTCAAATGATTATATACTTGAAATTTAGTTAGCAGCTTTCTAAGCTTGTTAATTACAATGTACCCGGTCAAGATCTAATTTAAACAATGGTATAAAAATTATTTTGAAAACATCCCCGCAGCCACTCGTCCCTTCCTCCCTTTCGTCGTAACTGCCTGGGACAGCGAATTGAGAATCGCCTCTTCGGCTGCCTCCGCTGCGCCTTGAAAAAGCTGATTCATGATCGGGTGGTCATCCCGTATGAAATGGGTGTTTTCGACCATGTGGCTGCTTTGGTGAGAAACTTTGTTGGCGGTTGAGAAAGCAATCACGATATCGCCGCTGCCGTTGCTGTAATGGCTCCCAGTCCGGCCAAGGCCAATTCCGCATCTTTTCGCCAGTCTTTTAAGCTGCCTGTCACTAACTGGTGCATCAGTGGCCAGGATAATCATAATGGAGCCATCTGGCGTGTCTTTAGTGTCCTGTGGGGTGTGTGGATAAAATCCATATTTGCTGAAAGGAAACTCATCTTTATTGCCAAAATTGGCTACGACCAGGCACCCGATTATGTATTCAGCAGAATCTCTCTCAGCAACGATGCTCCTTGAAGCAGAACCGACTCCTCCTTTATAGCCAAAGCATACCATCCCTTTTCCGGCGCCAACGGCACCTTCTTCAGACTGGACTGACTTGGCACTTTCAATCGCTTCAATTGCATGTTCAGGTTTTACCGGCAATTCGCGGATGGAATTTAGATACCCATCATTGCACTCGCCTATGACAATATTGATGGTTCCGGTGGTATCCCCTATTTCTGGCGTCTTTTTTAGCATATATTGCAAAGTTCCCTGGGTGACAGCCGGTACGCCAAATGTGTTGGTCAGCAGGATAGGGGATTCAATCAGTCCTAATTCTTCTACTTGGACCAAGCCGGTTGTTTTTCCAAATCCATTGATGACATAGCCAGCTGCTGGCACTTTCTCCCGAAAAAGATTTCCTTCATGCGGCAAAATAGCGGTCACGCCTGTGCAGGCATGCTGATCTTCACCGTCCAGGGGATAATCCAATGTGACATGTCCGACCAGGACTCCTTCAATATCTGTGATACAATTTTTCTTTCCTGGCTGCAGTTTGCCAATATGTACTCCTCTTTCTCTGATTTTCATAACAATCCTCCACATAATGAATGATTTAGGCGCGAATACGTGAGTATTTAAAAAATAAAACCGCTCAATACAATTTGCATCTATTTTCCTTTATAATAGATGAATATTTAGGTTTCCTAATTATTTTACTATCATTTACATCGGTTTTGGGAGGATTTTTTTATGGGTCATTCTATAGCAAAGGGAGCAAGCTCCGAAAGAATATGGTCTCGTGATTTTGTTCTGATTTTAATGTCGAACTTTTTTATTTTTCTTGGATTTCAAATGACACTCCCTACCATTCCCCTTTTTGTAAAAAAATTGGGCGGCAATGATCAGCTGATTGGGATTGTAGTCGGGATTTTTACATTTTCTGCACTTCTTTTACGTCCTTATGCAGGCCATATGCTTGAGACAAAAGGAAGGCGTTTTGTTTATTTGACCGGTTTGGCTATTTTCGTGCTGTCGGTTGGATCATTCGGTCTTGTAAATAGTTTGGTTTTCTTATTTCTTTTAAGAGTTGTTCAAGGATTTGGCTGGGGATTTTCCACAACAGCATCTGGCACGATCGCAACTGATTTAATTCCTGCTAAACGGCGCGGCGAAGGCATGGGTTACTTTGGCCTTTCCGGCAATATTGCACTTGCTTTCGGTCCAACACTAGGCCTGGCTTTAACAGGAATTACTTCTTTCAGAACCTTATTCTTAATTTGTGCGCTTTTAGGTTTACTGGCTCTTCTTCTGTCCTCTAGAATCCATTATAAACAAGTGGAAAAGCAGAGTGTTCCTATGAAGCGATGGGATATTTATGAAAAAAGTGCTTTAAGACCCTCCCTGCTTTTATTCTTTATCACGGTCACCTTTGGCGGAATTGCTTCTTTCCTGCCGATCTACTCGGCTGAAAAAGGGATAGAAGGCATACATTGGTACTTCCTCCTCTTTGCGATCGCATTGATGATTTCCCGGACGTTTGCCGGAAGACTGTATGACCAAAGAGGGCACCAGGCGGTTTTCATCCCGGGTGCAATTTTAATATTGGCAGCCATGTTCCTTTTAGCCTGGCTTCCTAGCAGCATAATCATGTATACTGCAGCCATTCTTTATGGACTTGGATTCGGTTCTGTCCAGCCTGCCCTTCAGGCTTGGTCTGTAAAAGAATCACCAGTTAACCGGCGGGGAATGGCGAATGCAACCTTCTTCTCCTTTTTTGACCTTGGTGTCGGGATTGGTGCCATTGCGTTCGGCCAGATTGCCCACTTATTTGGCTATAGCAGCATTTACATGACAGCAGCCGGATCAATTGTGATTTCGATTCTTCTATATTTTTGGTTTCTTTCGACCAAGCGGGGCTAAATAGAAAGACGATTTTCCACTCTCAATCGGAAAATCGTCTTTTTTATTTTTCTATAAAGCTTTCACCATCCCGCCATCCACCAAGATGGAACTGCCGGTTACATAGCTGCTTGCATCTGAAGCCAGGAATGTCACGACATTGGCAAACTCTTCTGGGGTTCCATATCTGCGCAGCGGAATCAGGCTTTTTGCTTTTTCAACAACTTCTTCTTTCGTTATATTCTGCCGGTCCGCATGATGCTGGTCCAGATAATCAACCCGGTCAGTCGCGATACGCCCAGGAGCAACTGTATTGATCAAAATATGATAGGGTGCCAGCTCCTCTGATAGGGTCTTTGTCATGCCGACAATTCCTAATCGGAATGTATTGGATAATATCAGTCCTGGGATTGGCTGCTTAATGCTGGAGGAAGCAATATTAATAATTCTGCCGCCGTTTTTCTTTAATTCAGGAAGTGCCTCCCGAATCAATCTTACATAACTCAACAAGTTTAATTGGAAAGCTTTTTCCCAGTCTTCATCAGTAAAGGATTCGAACGTCCCGCCTGGTGGCCCTCCGGCATTATTAACTAGAATATCAATCCCGCCAAGTGTTTCGTTTGTATGCTTGATTAATTGTTTAATATCTTCCGAATTTGTAATATCTGCCCGAAAATAATCAACTTCAACATCAAATTTTTCCCGGAATTCTTTTTGAACAGCCTGAAGCTTTGTTTCATCCCGGCTCGTAATCATAACACGGGCTCCCTCTTTTGCGAGCTGAGCTGCTACTGCCTTTCCAAGCCCCTGACTCGATGCCGCTACAAGTGCATTTTTATTCTGTAAATTTAAATCCATGTCACTTTCCTCCTACTGTTTTTGACAAAGTGCCATCCATTCGTCCACTTTCAGCGATTGAACCCTGCCATTATTCGTCTTGACTTGAAAGTAATCCTGTACAGGCTGGTCTGCCTGTAAAATATAATCTTCTACCGATTTTATTTGCTGATCATTTTCCGTTGTCCGCCTTACCCAGGTGGGAAATTCATACATTTTCTTTCTGCTTTTCGCGTTCGTATCCTGTAATCCAGAACGGCCGAATAATACTCTCCATTCTTTTACAGATAGGCATCTGTAATGACTGTCATCACGGAGTTTTTCAACCGTATTCATAAAAATGGCCAATTCCTTCTCCTCGGGTGAAACATTATCAATGAGCAGAAAATAGCCGCCTGATTTTAACACCCGTCCTGCTTCCTGGATGAATTTTTCGGGGGTTGGAAAGTGATGAGGGGCAATCCGGCAGGTAACAGCATCAAAGGTCCCATCAAGAAACGGCAATGCTTCTGCATCAGCAACCACATATATGATGTTTTTATAGCTTTCCAAGTGGCGTGCCGTATTGGCAAGCATCATTTTAGTCAAATCAGTTGCGAAAACCTGTGAAACATATGGTGCCAGGCTCTTTGCTACATGCCCGCCGCCAGTTGCTATATCCAACACTACCCAATCACTTTGAGGATTAAGCCATTGAATAAGCTGATTCAGTTCTGCAGCATCTGCATGAATCTCGCTCTGCACATACTTTTCAGCATTTTTTCCGAATGTATCTTTTACCTTTTTTTTAATATATTCCTTATCCATTGGAATCACCTACAATCTATTTAAAATCAGCTTCCCTTTTCTCTAAAAAAGCAGATATTCCTTCTCTTCCTTCTGGACTATTCGCACGATCCGCAAGAAATTCCGTTTCCTTTGCCATCTGGGATTCAAGCGTTTCCTGCAAGGAATGATAGAATAATTTTTTGGTAGCCCCGAATGCTTTCATCGGACCTTCTGCAAGGTTTTCAGCCAGTTTAATAACAGCAGGCATTAATTCTTCGTCTGGAAGGACATGATTGACAATTCCCCACTCTTCAGCTTCCTTTGCACTTAACAGACGGTTCGTATACATCAGTTCCAGCGCTCGCTTCATACCGACCAATCTGGGTAAAAAGTAACTGCCAGAGCCATCAGGTGTCAATCCAATTTTGTTATAGGCCATCACAAATTTGGAACTTTCAGCTGCATAAACAAGATCACAGGAGAGAGCGAGGCTCATACCTGCACCGGCTGCCACACCATTCACCGCTCCAATAAAAGGCTTATTCATTCTGGAAAAATGAGAAACAGCCTGGTGCAGATAGGCGGTTACCCTCTTTAAATGAGCAGGAAGCTCTTCCCCTTCACTTGAAAAACTCTTTAAATCTCCGCCGACCGAAAATTTATTGCCGGCACCTGTGACCACAACTGCACGTATCTCCTTATTTTCCGAACAAATAATGGCAGTTTCAAGCAATTCCTTTGAAAGCTTTAGATCGATTCCATTGCCTGCATGCGGACGATTTAATGTGATAAAACCAACGTTATTTTCTATGGACAAAAGGACATTTTTAGTTTTAGTTATCAACTGTACTCCTCCTTAATGATTGCTGCTAATAAAATTCGATGTTAATCGTATGTATTCCTGTAAGTTTTCAGGAAAAATAAAAAGAGCCTGCCACTAACGATATGGCAGGCTACCATTTATCTGTTAGGTTCGACGATCAAATTCCCCTTTGTCTTTCGTGACTGCAGGAGTGTATGAACCATTGCGGCATCCTCCAACGGATGAACCCCGCCAATGGTAAGCTTCAATTTCCCTTCTGCTGTATAGGTCATTAATTCGTTCATGCTCGGCTGCAGCAGTTCCGGCTTCCTCATAATAGCTAAGATGTTCGCGTAAATATTTCACTTTTCGCCGAGATGTTAGAAAATTCGCTGATAAAACTGTAAACTTCGCCGATAACTTCTTGTTTTCGCCGATAAATCAAATATTTCGCTGATATATTTATATTTTAGCTGATAAATTCAACTTGACTTCCATAAATTAAAAAATCTATCAATCGGGTTTGCATGAACTCCACCTGCCAGTACAACTGTTTACTCCGAAAATTCTTATTTTACTATTTGTTTCTAAAAATGACTTGTTCGCTAAATTTAAGAGTTTATTCGCTGGTTTTCCAAGTTTGTTCGCTAGTTTGAGAGATTTGTTCGCTGAATTTCTATATTTATTCGTTAGTTTAAGCAGTTTATTCGCTAAGTTCACAAATTCCCCTTTTAATTGCAAGAAAAAAAGCCCTATTCCAGGGCTTCACAACTTTCTATGAATCTGCATTTATTTAACCTTTAAGAGCCATCTCACTCCTTTTCTTCAACTCGTGTTCTTCTTTTATTAACGAAGCTCCCAGCAGACCGACTATTGAAAAAACAACCGGGATGATAAATCCATACTGGTATCCGGATTGGAAGGTGTCCAGTACTTTTCCAAAAGTGAATGGAAGCAAGACTGCACTGAGAAATCCGCCAGTGTTGGCGAATCCCGAAACGACGCCAACGTCTTTTATATCAAAAGATTGACGGACTACGGCAAAAGTCAGCGCACTGGCCCCATTTCCATAGCCTATGATTAGGAAGAGTACAATCAGAAGCACGTAAGGCGGTTTGCCTTGAAAGACAAGAAAAGTGGCCCATCCCAAAAACACAATAATGTGTGCGAAAAGATACGGACGCTTAATGACGCCAAGCCGGCCGGAAATGAAACTCATTAGCGGTGCACCGACAATTGCTCCTAGCAGACCGATCATGATGAGCTGGCTTGATTCCGACCTGGTCAATCCATAAATATCCATCCCATAGGGAACAGCCCAAGAGCCAATGAACCCAACATAAGTACCAACAACGCCAAAATGGCAGAAGAACGTAGCCCATGCCTGGCGGTCAGAAAAGACACGCTTGATGATCTTTCCCGTTTTTTCTTTCGGCTGCTTTTTTTCTTTTGAATTCCTTGGAGCTATTCCCATTCTTCCAGGCTGCCAAATTAATATGAAGTATAACAAGATGGCAAGAACCGTTAGAATAACACCGACTGCAAAAAATGGAACACGCCATCCCCACAGCGAAATCCAAATGGAAAAAGGTACGGTCGCCAGCAAAAAGCCAAAGCTGCCGGACATACCTGCAAATCCAAGCAATTTTACAAATTCATTTACCTTAAACCATCGCCCTAAAATAATTACCACATTTATCCAGATGGTTGCGTCCCCAAAACCAACCAGCATTCTGGCTGCAAACATGATATATTCATTTCCTGCAAAACTGTAAAGAAGCGTTCCGGCTCCATTTAATAGAGTGCCGGCGATAAGGAATACATTCGGTCCGAACCGATCGGACAAGATTCCAATTGGAACTTGAAGGCTGGCATAGGCAAAAAACTGAATGCTTGTCAGAAGACCGATTGCCGAAGCAGTCACGCCAAATTCCTTCATTAATTCGTCTGTGATTAAACCAGGAGCCGTCCTTTGGCTTACAATTAAAAAATATGTAAATAAAACTGTTCCAAAAACAAGCCATCTGTATTTGCTATTATATTTCTTCACTGTCACCTGCTCCTGTTGTGTAATTGTTACCAATCATTATACGCTAAAAAAAAGCAATTGTCCTCCACTGCGTTAAATCATTAAAACGAAGTGGAGTGCAACTGCCTTTAAATTCCTTGGCTCTTTTCTCATAGATTATGGTATTAGGGTTTGAATGCTGTCCATTAAATATTAACAACCTTCGCCAAAAAGCCTTATTTTTTTTCAAACTCTTTCGTACTTCTGACTGTATCAATCGGACGGACATGGCTTTCAATTTGTTCCCGCTTTGATTCGAGGAATGGCGGCAGTGATAATTTTTCACCGAGCGTTTCATATGGCTCATCCCCCATAAAACCTGGACCGTCAGTGGCAAATTCAAATAAAATTTGCGGTGCTACTCTTGAGTATAATGAGCCGAAGAAGAATCGATCCACAAATCCAGATGTTTGGAAACCGAAGCTTCTCAAGTGCTGATCCCAATCTTCAAGAACTGATTGATCCTCTACACGGAAAGCAGCATGATGTACGGTGCCATATCCCTGGCGTACCTGCGGCAAAACGGCATTATGCTCAACGACGACGTTTGCACCATTTCCGCCTTCACCTACTTCGAACAAATGGAAGTCTCCTTCCTGTGCGATTTCTTTAAAGTATAGCACTTTTTCCATCATTTCTTTAAAATAATCAAATTGGGCAATCCTCACGAAAAGAGGCCCCAGGCCAGTTATCGCATATTCAAGGGGGATGGGTCCTTTTTGCCAAGGGGTACCGGATGCTACCCCTTTGTTATTTTCATCTGAAATCAGTTGGTATTGCTGATCATCAAAGTCTGCGAATGACAGTGTCTTTTTGCCAAACTGCTCCTTGATGCCTGTATGTTTGACTTCCAGGCGGTCAAAGCGTTTCACCCAATAATCAAGCGCGTCGTCCGTCGGTACCCGAAATGAAGTTTTTGAGATTTCGTTTGTTCCATGGGACCCCTTTGAGATTCCAGGAAAATCAAAAAAGGTCATATCTGTGCCAGGACTTCCTGTATCATCTGCAAAAAACAAGTGGTAGGTTTGAATATCATCCTGGTTAACTGTTTTTTTAACTAATCGCATCCCCAGTACATAAGTGAAAAACTCATAGTTCTTCTCCGCGCTGCTGGTAATAGCAGTAACATGGTGTATACCTTTTAAATGGTTCAAGTAAATCCTCCCTTTGCTGTATTCTATTTATCTTAAAATAAAATATCTTTAATTCGAGATAATTTCACTTTAACATGGCTTTGGTTTAGTGTCAATAAAGTGAAACTCAATTAGTGGGGGCTTTTACCCACTGATAGGTAATTGAAGCCCACAGGACGAGGAAAGCTGCGGCAGTGATACATCGCACGACCGAAAGCGGCAGCTGGCGTTCTTAGTCTTTGTTCTGCTTTTCGGGCCTTTACAGGCAGTTTGACTCCCTTCTGACCTCTTCCAAATATTATTAAAACTTGAAAAGGAGGTCTTACTGCCCGGTAGACTGCGAAAGTCACAGCCGACGGAACCCTTTAAAAGAATGACTTTATGACATCCTCTTCATGATTGCATTCCTTGCAGACATACTCAATTTCAAGTGCATCTTCCCGTGCGATATGCTCTGTTTCATTCATGCACACTTCACAATACCTTAGTTCCGTGATCTCTTTCATGTTCATCTCTCCTAAAAATACTGTTTATCTTGGTTTAACCAGAATCGAGAATTCTAAACACAAAAAACCAGCCCCCGCTTGGGAACTGGTTCAGTTACACTATGTATAGCCGCCTTTGCCGTAATGTAATATAAGAAAGTTTTAAACCACCACTCCTCAAAGTGGGTGTTCGCAGAAACATTCCTGCCTGTCCTCCTTGTCTAATAGACAGAGGCTTGTCATTCCCGTTTCAATGTAAAACTCCCTTTTACAGATTAAAGGTTAAAACTTTATTATGATTACGAACAATGCAGCTTGTATTATTATAATAAATGATTTAGGTTATTTTTTCAATAGGAATGCTCGCATGGTTTTGTTTATAGAACATATTGATCCATATGGCTATGCGTCCTTTTCCTTTGCTCTCTTTCCATTTGCGGCTTCATGAACGCTTCATGGCGTCCTTTTCTTCTGCTTTCTTTCCATTTGCGGCTTCATGAACGCTTCATGGCGTCCTTTTCCTCTGCTCTCTTTCCATTTGCGGCTTCATGATCGCTTCATGGCGTCCTTTTCCTCTGCTTTCTTTCCATTTGCGGCTTCATGAACGCTTCATGGCGTCCTTTTCCTTTGCTTTCTTTCCATTTGCGGCTTCATGAACGCTTCATGGCGTCCTTTTCCTCTGCTCTCTTTCCATTTGCCGTGTCATGGCGATTTTTCCATTTGAAACTTATCGCTCTCCCCGCCCAATACCGGGAAATTGTTATACTTTTTTCACTTTTAGCAAATACTTTTTTATAAAGTGCTTTTTGAATAGGTGGTGCAATATGGGCGAGGAAAGAATTCGTTTTTACATTGATGATAACGAGATTGAAGCTCGGCCGGGGCAGTCGATTTTTGAGGCGGCACGGGATTTTAATTATTTTTTGCCGGGGATTTGTTCGAGTCAGCCGGATTTGGGAGTCGGAGTGATCCAGACTTGTGATACTTGCTATGTAGAAATTAATGGGGAGCTGAAACGGTCCTGTGCCACCCAGGCGGAACCTGGCATGAAGGTAGCTTCCACTTCTGAGTTAGCAAAGGAAGCGCAGCTCGAAGGCATGTCGCGCATTTTGAAAAATCATGAGCTTTATTGCACGGTTTGCGATAATAATAACGGGAACTGTGTTGTACATAATACGGCGGAGCACTTTAAAATTGAGCATCAGAAATATGAGTTTAAGCCGAAGCCGTATCCGCAGGATCATTCGAATCCTTTTTACCGGTATGAACCGGATCAGTGCATTTTGTGCGGGCTTTGTGTGGAGGCCTGCCAGGATGTTCAGGTCAGCGAGGTGCTGAGCATCGCCTGGGATCGGGAGCAGCCGCGCGTGATTTGGGATGATGATGTGCCGATAAATGAATCCTCCTGTGTTTCATGCGGCCACTGTGTGACGGTTTGCCCGTGTAATGCCTTGATGGAAAAATCAATGCTCGGCAAAGCGGGTTACCTCACTAATATTCCAAAACCGCTGCTTGAACCGATGATCGATTTAACAAAAGAAGTAGAGCCTGGCTATAAAGAGATTTTTGCGATATCCAATGTTGAAGCTGCGATGCGGGAAGCACGCATTGAGCGGACAAAAACAGTCTGCACCTACTGCGGTGTCGGCTGCAGCTTCGAAGTCTGGACCAAGGACCGTGAAATTTTAAAAATCCAGCCGCAGACTGATGCGCCTGTAAATGGCATCTCCACTTGCGTAAAAGGCAAATTCGGATGGAGCTTTGTGAATAGCAAAGAGCGTTTGACAAAGCCTCTCATCCGCGAAGGCGATAAATTTTACGAAGCGACATGGGATGAAGCCCTCTTCCTGATTGCGGAAAAATTTACGAAGATTAAGGAATACGAAGGCTCGGATGCTCTTGGTTTTATTGCGTCCTCCAAATGTTCCAATGAAGAGAATTATCTATTCCAAAAGCTGGCGCGGGCTGTATTTAAAACGAACAACATAGATAATTGCTCAAGATACTGCCAGACGCCTGCCTCCATGGGGCTAATCCGAACAGTGGGAGTCGGCGGCGACTCCGGAACGATGAAGGATATTGCAAGTTCGGATTTAATTATCGTAGTCGGCGCCAATCCGGCAGAGTCCCATCCCGTACTTGCAACTAGAATCAAACGGGCCAGCAAATTGTCTAAACAGAAGCTGATTGTCGCAGATCTTCGCAAAAATGATCTGGCAGATCGGGCTGATTTGCACATCCACCCAAAACCTGGCACGGACCTTGTTTGGCTTTCTGCTGTAACAAAGTATATTGTGGATCAGGGCTGGGAAGACCGCGAGTTCCTGAACAGCCGCGTCAACCATGTGGATGAATATATCAAGTCACTTGAAAAATTCACACTTGAGTATGCAGAAGAAGTTACCGGTATTTCAAAGATTACTTTAATGACAATTGCAACCATGATTCATGAAGCCAAAGGCACTTGTATTTTATGGGCAATGGGGGTCACCCAGCATTTGGGCGGGACAGACACCAGCACAGCGATTGCCAACCTTCTCTTAATAACAGGCAATTTTGGAAAACCTGCCTCAGGAGCCTACCCATTGCGCGGCCACAATAATGTTCAAGGTGCCAGTGATTTTGGGACAATGCCGACATGGCTTCCAGGATACCAGCCGATTGAAAATGATGAAATCCGCACCCGGTTTGAAGAAGCCTGGGGAACGGAACTGCCTAAAAAGCCGGGTCTTAACAACCACCAGATTGTTGAGGCCATTCAGGCAGGTAAGGTTAAAGGCATGTATTTGTTTGGTGAAGAAATGGGCTTGGTTGATTCAAACATTAACTATGTTCATGAGGCATTCGAAAAACTGGATTTCTTTGTAGTGCAGGATATCTTCTTCTCGAAAACGGCACAATTCGCAGATGTCGTTTTACCCGCTGCTCCTAGCCTTGAAAAAGATGGCACCTTTACGAATACAGAGCGTCGCATCCAAAGATTTTACAAAGTGTTCGAACCGCTTGGAGACAGCAAACCGGATTGGCACATCTTCCAGGATCTCGCCAATAAGCTTGGTGCAAACTGGAATTATCAGGACCCTGGTGAAATCATGGATGAATGCGCCAGCCTAACACCTATCTTTGCCGGAGTAAGCTACAAGCGTCTTGAAAATTGGGAAAGCCTTGTATGGCCTGTTGCCGCAGATGGAACAGATACACCGCTGCTTTATCAGGATAAATTCAACTTCCCGGATGGAAAAGCGCGACTAATCACAGTGGATTGGACCCCTCCTTTTGAAGCCGGCGGGGAATACGATCTGCATCTTAATAATGGCCGCATCCTGGAGCATTTCCATGAAGGCAATATGACGTATCAATCTGAAGGAATTTCATATAAAGTCCCAGAATTATGGCTCGAGGTTTCACCGGAGCTGGCCGAAGAGCGAAATATCCAGACAGGCAGCCTTGTCCGCCTGACCTCCCCTTATGGCCATGTGAAGGTCAAAGTATGGGTAACCGATCAGGTAAAAGGCAAGGAACTGTATTTGCCGATGCATACAACCGAAGGGAGGGGAGCGGTCAATAAGCTGACAAGCAGCTACCATGACAAGATTACCCATACTCCGAACTACAAAGAAATGCAGGTTAAGATGGAAGTACTGGAACGAGACGGCGACTCCCCTCTTCCGCATCACAATTTCCGATTCGGGAATCCGCAGCCGCATATAGGCGTCGAAACGGAGAAAAAATGGAATCGCGATGATTTTATCTCCATTCCAGAAATGCTAAAAAAGGAGGGTCTATACGATGGCGAAAGCGATCAAGCAAATTGAACTGGTCACCCCTTCCGCCGAGGAGGAAAAGGCTAAAGATATTGCAGCCTTATTGGAGCAGCTGGCGGAAAACCGTAAAGCGATATCAAGTGCTATTGATATCCTTACACAACTGCAAAAATCAGGCATTCTCGACATCATCTCAGGCTTTTTGCATTCGAAAGAAAAAGTGGCCGCCATTGCCATCGATCAGGTTAACCAGCCGAATATGCATAACATCATCCGAAACGGATTCAATACAATTGATTTCCTGGGCTCACTCGATCCCCAGCAGATGAGTATCATGATGGACGCAGTCACCAGTGGCCTTGATGAGTCTGCAGAAGTAATGCGAAAAAACGAAAAGCGAAGCATGTGGGGGCTTATGAAGGCTATGAAAGATCCGGATACCAATTTGGCAATGAATTCAATGCTCGGCTTTCTTAAAGGAATGGGCAAGGAGATGGGCAAAGAGCATACTCATTATAAAACAGGAGAGTGAATGCTGGCTTGATTACTCGGACTATTACGATTGAAAACATAGATAGACAGGATGAAGACAAACTAAATCAGGCTTTAAACGATGTTTGGGGAGTTCGAAAAGTGAAGCTGAATTCCATGAATGGCGAAGCGGTCATTTCATTTGATGAGGATGCAGCTTCCTTCATGGATTTCGAGCAGGCTGTTAAAGATTGCGGATACCATATTCTTTCATCTGATTAATAAGGAGGATTTCATTTGCCAAGAGTTTGTGAAATTTGCGGACGAAGAGATGAGTCGGAAGAAGAAGAATACAGTTTTGACATGCTTAATATTTGCCCAGATTGCACAAATGACCGTGTTCATCCTTCAACGCTGGAAAATTTGGAAGGTTAGCTTGGACAGTTGAATAAAGCATAACACCTGCCCCTTTCCCCTGCTTTTCGGGAAAGGGGCTTACCTTTTTTACAGAAAGGCTCTATTAACCTTTGGTGCAGATTTCTACTTTAGTTACTCAAGCTGTCGGAGGCGGCTGACGCTCTTTCTCCCTTTGCGCCTGTGGAGTCCCCTTTTGGTTCGCACGCCCGCGGGGTTTCGCACCTTGCGCTCCAATCGATAGGTGAAACGATTATCTTTGGACAGGGCGCCCAGTCATAGGCAAGAGCTGCTCAGGTTATTCTGTGACAAGCTGGCTGCTTGTCCTTCTTTGTTTTTTCGTTTCTCTGATTTTCTTGATATCACGCTTCATGAGCAAGGAAACGATGAAGCCGATTCCGAGCATGACGGCAAATACGTAGAAAGTTACAGTGTAGCTTTGTGTTGCTTCGTATATATTGGATACGAGCATTGGTCCTACAACACCTGCGATTGACCAGGATGTGAGCAGGTATCCATGGATAGCGCCAAGCTGCTTTGTTCCAAACAGGTCACCGATAAAGGCAGGCAGGGATGCGAATCCCCCTCCGTAGCAAGAAACGATAATATAAAGGAAGATCGAAAAAATAAATGAGTTGGTAATAAACGGCAAAATTAGGAATGCGGCTACTTGTATAAGGAAGAAGGTCAAATATGTATTGCCTCTTCCCAAATAGTCAGATGCAGATGCCCATCCAATTCTTCCACCGCCATTAAAAAGGCCCATGATGCCGACAATGCTTGCAGCCATGATCGCACTTGCGCCCGTGATTTCCTGTGCCATTGGCGCCGCCACAGACAAGATCATAATTCCGGCTGAGATGTTGATGAACATCATGATCCACAAAAGCCAGAATCTTTTCGTTTTAATCGCTTCATTGGCAGTCAGCTGAGAGAGGTCCGCTTTGACTGGACGTTCTTCATTTTTTTCTGCCATTCCTTCAGGCGCCCATCCTTCAGGCGGCTTTGCGATGTAAAGCGAACCGGCAATCATAAGAATAAAATAGCTAATTCCCAGAATGTAAAATGTGGTTGGTATGCTTGTAGCAATAATCAGTCTGCTGGCGATCGGGCTTGTAATCAGCGCACCGGCTCCAAAGCCCATAACGGCCATCCCTGTCGCAAGTCCCCTTCTATCTGGAAACCACTTTACTAATGTGGAAACAGGTGCAATATAGCCAAAGCCAAGACCTAATCCTCCAACAATACCGAAAAAGATTAAGAATAGTGCATAGCTTTCCATTTGGATGGCAAACCCTGTCCCAATCGTCCCGATGCCAAAAAATACAGCGGCAATCATCGCTGATTTCCTTGGCCCATTTTTTTCAACAAACCTGCCAAAGAAGGCAGCGGCAACACCGAGAATAAAGATAGCAATCGTAAATGCCAGTGATACATCCGTTTTTTCCCAGCCCAATGCTTCTTTTAATGGATTTTGATACACACTGTAGGCATATACAGATCCAATGGATAGATGGATGGCAACAGCTGAGAGTGCAATCAGCCACCTGTTCTTGTTAGCCATAAAAAACTCCTTTCCCGCTTTATTATTTTATTTATTCCCCAAATAGGGGATGGCTTTGATGCTACTTTTTACCTTCCCAAAAAAACCTGCCTCTAATCCTTTTAGAGACAGGCTTTTTGTAAAATTAATACGCGATAAAACCTTTTTTTAATAAATGAATTTGAGTTTGATAATTGTCCATGGCTTCCTCAAAAGATAGTTCACCTGCAAATTTCTTGACGATCTTATGAAAGGTGACAGAAGAAATAATCTGCATCACATGAAAAAGATCATGTTCGTCCTTTGCCATGAGCATGTCCTGATTGATAGCTTGCTGATTTGTTTAAAATCACTGTTAAGATCCGTTTCCCCATAGCTTGTTGCCAGCACATTTTCAATTTGAAGTGTCCGATTGAGAAACAAGTTCCTTATAAACTGAAGATTTTCTTCCTCTTCCGTGATCATTCATAATTGTTTCATTATTTTGTAAATATGTTACAATTAATCTAATTCCATCAATACTTTAAAGGAGAAAAATGTGAATATAAAAACGATACATAGGGGCTGGCAAATCCTTTTGCTTTCCGTTTTGACAGGGCTGGCATGCCTTGGGCTGGGCCGTTTTTCATATGGTGCCATTCTTCCATTTATGAAAGCGGGGTTAAACCTGAACTATATTGAAACGGGATGGGTAACCTCTTCCATTTTCATGGGGTATGTTTTATGTGCTTTTTTCGCAGGCTATTTTGTGAATAAGTTTTCAGCAAAAAAAGTGATCATCGTGTTTTTATGGGTTATTTTCCTAGGGATGATTGCAACGTCTTTAAGTACAGGCTTTATTTCAGCCTATCTATCAAGCTTTTTTATTGGAATTGGGTCAGGAGGGGCAAATGTGGCCTCGATGGGCATTGTTTCTTCCTGGTTTTCTCCCCGAAAAAGAGGTATGGCATTAGGCATTCTGAATGCCGGCAATGGTTTGGGAATTGTTTTCTCGGGAGTAGCTGTTCCAATGATCGTCACTTCGAGTATCGGTTCTGGCTGGAGAGTCAGCTGGGTGCTGCTGGCCATTATTGTGCTGTTCATATCTATATTGAATATTTTCTTTTTAAAAAGCCATCCAGGCGATGCAGGTGTTTTGCCTGTTGGAAGTTTAAATGAAAGCATTAATAAAAGTACTTCCCTAAAATCAACTACCGGTCGCTTACTCTCCATTTACAAAAATCCACGGGTGTGGACAATCGGCATTTGTTATTTCCTTTGGGGATTCAGCTATATTATGTTCACCACATTTCTGGTTGACTTTCTGATTGATTTCGGCCTTAGCAGCCTCTTTGCAGGCAGGATATTTGCGGTTGCCGGTTTTATCAGTATTATCAGCGGTTTTCTATGGGGTTCGATATCAGACCGCCTCGGACGGCTGACATCATTATCTCTTGTCTTCTTTATGCAAATGCTTTTCCTGCTCGGTTTTAGTTTGTCAGCGAACAGCAGCGGTTTAATCGCACTTGCGATTCTTTACAGTATTACATTATGGGGAACACCTGCTATCATTCTGGCAAGTACATCGGAATTTGTTAGTCAATCACAAGTATCAAGTGCAATCGGGTTTTTAACACTTTTCTTTGGGATCGGACAGTTAGTGGGACCCATCATCATTGGGTATATTTTAAATTTAACAAGCTCCTATTCCCATGCCTTTTTCCTTTCAGCTCTCTCCTGCTTCTTGGGTTCCCTGATTAGCTTAACGCTGCATTATTATTTAAAAAAAGCAAAAACTCATACCGCACAGCACATTAATAGCGGAGCCTAATCACTGGCTGATTGCCGGGATTAGGCTTTTTTTTGCTTTCCAGCCTATTTACATTTCCCTATCTGCAACTGTATAATAGGTATAATAACTTTAGTTACCCTAAGTAACTATTATTCGGAGTAACTGATTCAGGAGGTTTCCAAGATCAAAACTTTTCAAAAATTCTTCCACCAGCTCGTTTTAATGTACCGACCCTTTGAAAATAGGCTGAATGTGGAGCTAAGCAGACACAATTTATTCCGTGCCCAATGGTCCATTCTGTATTACTTATTTAATGAAAATTCATCGACACTTGTTGAGCTTTCAACCTACCTTGGTGTAGAAAAACCCACTGTTACGCGGACCATAGCAAAATTGGAAGAAATGGGCTATTTGGAAGCTGTACCAACAAAGGACAAACGGGAAAAAAGAATGCAGCTAACCGAGTCCGGACAAAAAGTCTATCTGGATGTCCGTGTAACAATTGATGAATTTGAAATGGATATTTTAAAAGGAATTTCGGAGGAGGAACAGCTTGAAGGAATTCGCCTCATGAGTGAAATCCGTAAAAATTTAATGCAGCAGGAGGAGTAATACAATTGAATGATCCTAGACCAAAACTGTGGACCAAAGACTTGCAACCGCAGTGGGTCCCTTCAATGGATTGTTTATGATGCAAAAAGTATCGTTTCAAATCATCTTCCTATTTTGTCTCGCAATAGGCATTCTTGCTTTAATCACTTCCTTCTTTTTATATGTGCCTCCTTTGGAAACTGACAGCAATCCTGCACACAGGCTGCAGCGGTGAAACTCACGCCAGTTAACAGGATGGGATTGGCTACTTCAACGTTCTTTATTTTTCTTGATACCGGACTTGGTTTTGGGCCTTATCTGCGTGGATTCATTATTCCAGTTACAGGATACAGCATACTTTATAGTCTGATGGCTTTATTCATTTTGTTAACAGCTGGACTTTATTATATTTTGCATGGGAAAAAGGAAAGTTCGGAGAAAGCAAGATTTGATGCATCAGCGGCGGGATGATTGTAAAGAATCGGGTGTGGAGCCCTGTTCTTTTTTTATGAATGTGAATAAGGATGTTTCGTTCATTTGTTTGGAGTGGGGACATTTTTACTCGATCTTCGGCATTTAATCTGTCATTTATTCGAAAAAGGGAGCAAAGATGCTTTTAACTTTTAAGTATTGAAAAACCGCTTAGTGCAGCTGCCTAAGCGGTTTTTCAATAGGTTTATTTGCAGCTAGGTCCATTGTTAGAAATATTTCCTAAACACATTCTTCCTTTTACGATAAGCATCCGTGATAACCTGAAAACCATATAATAGGACCGCTCTTACTAAAAGAATGCCAATAAGCTGAACATTATTTATCCTTCCTAACCTTCCAATACCTGCCCACTTTAAGAATGCGATTCCAGGGAAGGCGAATAATACGTGTAAGATAGCATTCAAAACCATATACTTTTTTAATTTGCCATAAGCAAGTTTCAACACCCAAAAAGAAGCTATAAAATAGGGTCCAATGATAAAAGCGGTCTCCCCTTTTACTTTAGGGTGAATGCTAGTATAAAAATACCACCAGTTCCGCTTGTAGGCTGCGATGTTCAATAATTTCGTGAAAACACTCATGAAAATCGCGGATGGGAGGAATTTTTTAAACTCTCGCTTTTTAATAAAGGGTAATGTGAGCCAGGGAAGAATCATCATAAAAATTAATATGGACCTAGAGTATGACTTCAAAAATAATGCACCTCCAATTGGTAGGATGCACCAAGTTTGAAAATTTTATGATTCATTTCATAAAAAATGCAGCTGTTTATGGGATTAGCTGCTGCAGAATGAGAATAATTTAGGTTGATAGTCGATCATGGCTGCATGATAGGCCGCAGGTAGTCATTATTTGACACATCATTCCCTCCCTTATAGAACTGCCAGTTAAAAGGGATGCGGAAATTAATGTTGTAATCACTCTATAGAAGCCCGTAGTACGAAAAAAAGATCCCATATAGAACTGGAATCACGTTTATTTTGGTTTATTCGTCAATTTCAGGCATTTGTTCGCTAAATTTCTTCATTTGTTCGCTAAAAATTAAATTTATTCGCCGAAATTTATATTTTATTCGCTACTTTTAACCGTTTATTCGCTAAGTTCACATTTGCCCCCAATAAATCAGCGGACTGTTCTTTAAATGCAGTAAGCTGTGCTTGAAAAATCAATAAATCCAGTTTTTGGCTTAATTTTTAATGTCTGTACATCTGTCATCCCATTGGCAAGAATATTTTCGATCATAGCCTGCCTGGTTTGTTCGATCATTTCTTTTAAGCTAGCTGCCATCTAAATAACCTCAATTAATTCTTCAGCCTTCCAGCAGCGGAATCCTTTGTTTATAACGTTCTACTAGTGTTCGGTTATGATCTTTAGCTCCATCGACATTTCCGCTTTTAAATATAGGCGGCTGAAATCCACTTTTAAGCATCAGCTCTACAGCTTCTGCTATTATACTGTTTACAATAGCCATTCCGGCAATCGTGGAGCCTGAGCCAAAGCTGTTTTCCATTAATGGATGATTCAGCAGCGCATCCCCCGCTTCAATATGATTGTCAATTGAGAGGTCGGCGGTCTGATACAGATATTTACCGTGTTTGTGACGGGATGATTGTGTTTTCGCATAACGCGGCGAGGTGACAACAATCACATAAGCTCCCTTTGACCTTGCTATTTCAGCAACATCAATTGGAACTGGATTTCGTCCTGATGTGGATGCCACGATCACCACATCTTGTGGCAGGACATCTGCATTATGCATAAATTCAGCGGCAAGGTCATTTTTCTTTTCCAGCGCTGAGGAACGGACTGCCCCTTTATGAAGCATTAAATCTTCAATTAAAATAGGGTGAATGGGCGCAAGGCCGCCTGCCCGGTAAAAGAGTTCTTCTCCAATCATATGAGAATGCCCGCAGCCAAAAACATGGACAATTCCATCGTTTTGGATACAGTCCGCAATTGCTTTTGCTGCTGTTTTCAAACTTTGTCCTTCCTTTTTTTCAATTGTGTCCAACAAATTCTTTATTTCGCTCAAATACTGTCCTAACATGGTAAAAACTCCTTTTATGAATGGACTCTTATTTCGGCAAGGGCTGCTTTATCAGCGATGATTTTGACATTTGTATGCTTTCTAAGAATCGATGCGGGGAACTGCTCAGCTATATTTCCGGCTAGAAGCTGTTTTGTGGCTTCACTTTTTGCCTCGCCTGAGACCAGGAGCAGGATTTCCTTGCTTTTCATGATGGTCGAAATTCCCATCGTAATCGCTTGGTCTGGCACTTCATCCAGATTGGAGAAAAATCTGGCATTTGCTTCTCTTGTTGACTGAGCCAAGTCAACAAGATGTGTTTTGGAAGAGAATGAGGTCCCTGGTTCATTAAAGCCAATATGCCCATTGCTTCCTATCCCCAGGATTTGCAGGTCAATCCCGGCACGACGATCAAGCAGGCGTTCATAATCAAAGCATTCCTTTTCCATATCATTAGCCACTCCGCTTGGAATGTATGTGTTTTTCTTAGAAATATCCAGATGATCAAATAAGATCGAATTCATAAAGTAACGGTAGCTGCTGGGGTGATTGCCACTGAGGCCGATATACTCGTCCAGGTTAAAAGTAGTAACATCTTTGTATGACGTCCCGTTGCTTTTATGGTCTTCTATAAGATGTTTATAGGTTCCTACCGGGGTGCTTCCTGTGGCCAAACCCAGTTTTATACTGGGGTATTGGCGTACCTCTTTGATTATATATTCAGCTGCTGTTTTGCTCATTTCTTCATAGTTTTTCACTTTTAATATATCCACAAAGCATTCCTCCTAGCTAAAAGCACTTCTCCTCTAACTTGCACTTCCTGTCATTCTTGGATAAAACCAACGTTGTTATTACAACCTAATCATTAGGTTTTCTACTTAAAAATGCTGCCCGTTGATTTTCGCTTCGGTCACTTGTTTTCCGCGGGAAGGAATGCGAGCCTCCTCGGCTGCGCCTGCGGGGTCTCCCACACCCTCACCTCCCGCAAGAGTCAAGAGCCCTCCCCTACAATCAACTCAGTGGTCAAACTAAGTTACCCTGCACAATAGTAACTACTATATCGCAGCAATAATGAAAGTAAATCTTTTCGATATGTATCGTATCACCTTTAAGTATAGTTGTCTATACCAATTATGGATATGCAAACAAAAAATATAGCGATTGAAATAGATAGTAATTAGACAGATGTAATTTTTCTTTTATTATTGGTATAGACAACTATATTAATATTTTGGTATGATAACACAAGCTCGATAAAACGCTTTCTTACTTTTTATTCACTAATAAAGGAGAGATCTACATGTTAGGGTTTTTACAAAGAATTGGTAAAGCTTTAATGCTTCCAATTGCCGTCTTGCCTGCAGCCGGTCTTTTGCTTCGCTTCGGACAAGATGACTTATTAGGCATTCCATTTATCGCCAATGCCGGTGATGCAATTTTTGCCAACCTAGCGCTTATTTTTGCCATTGGGGTTGCCATGGGATTTGCGAAGGATAATAACGGAGCTGCCGCCCTCTCAGGCGCAATCGGGTTCCTTGTTTTAACCGAAGGGGCAGCTGCGATTGATGAAAATATTAATATGGGTGTTTTAGGCGGTATTATTGCTGGTATTATTGCTGGACTTTTATACAACCGCTTTCATGATATTAAGCTTCCGGAGTGGCTCGGTTTCTTCAGCGGAAGAAGATTTGTCCCAATCATCACTTCCGTTACAATGATTCTTTTGGCAGCCATTGCAGGGTTTGCCTGGCCGCCAATCCAAAGTGCCATTGATGGTTTGGGTAATTGGATTATCGGACTTGGTGCGGTTGGATCCGGATTATTTGGATTCCTGAACCGTTTGCTGATACCTTTAGGCCTACACCATGTGCTAAACAGTCTGTTTTGGTTCCAATTTGGTGAATTCGAAGAGGTTAACGGAGATATCGCCCGTTTCTTCGCGGGTGACCCATCAGCCGGTGCCTATATGACTGGATTCTTCCCTGTCATGATGTTCGGTCTGCCAGCTGCGGCATTTGCGATTATCGCAGCTGCGAAGCCAGAGAAAAGAAAAGCGGTTTCCGGTATGTTTATCGGTTTGGCTTTAACGTCTTTCCTTACAGGGATTACAGAACCAATTGAATTTTCATTTATGTTTATTGCCCCACTATTATATGGAGTTCACGCCGTTTTAACCGGTGTTTCCATGTGGCTGACAACACTGCTCGGAATCCGTGATGGGTTTACCTTCTCGGCCGGAGCCATTGATTATGCCTTAAACTTTAATATTGCCGAAAAGCCGCTATTGCTTTTTGGAATTGGCGTAATCTATGCCATTCTTTACTTCATCATTTTCTATGCTTTAATCAGAGCATTCCATCTGAAAACACCTGGACGTGAAGACGAAGAGGAAAATGAAGTTGTGCCAAAAGCTGCCTATAAAGAAGGCAATAACAAATATGAAACAATGGCAAGCCATTTCATTCAGGATCTTGGCGGCATGGAAAACATCACCTCCATTGATAACTGTGCAACAAGACTGCGTCTGAGTATTAAAGACATGGATCAAGTTCAGGACAATGCGCTCAAATCACATGGTGCAAAAGGGATCATGAAACTGAGCAAAACGAACTTACAAATTATTGTTGGAACAGATGTTGAGTTTGTTGCGGATGAAATGAAGAAAATTACCAGGTAATTACCTAAAACCAGTGTCCTCTTTTGGACACTGGTTTTTTATTTTCACGGCTAAAGAAGAAATAGAATACCCGCGCCATGTAAAATCCAGGCTTTCCATATTTTGATTGCTGCCTTCGAATGTAAAGTTTCGTTCATCCTCTGTTCATATAGGAGGTATATTCTAAAAATGCAAAAAAGAGATTGGAGGAATTTTGATGAACCTTGCATGGAAAGAAGTGAAAAAAAATAAACTTAGATTTTTGATTTTAGGTTCCATTATTTTTCTAATTAGCTTGCTAACATTTATTATTTCCGGGTTAGCGAACGGACTATCGCAGGATAATGCTGCATTAGTTAAAGATCTGCCAGATGGGCAATTTTATATGAATGCAGATGCAGACGAAACCTATAATCTTTCGAGAATAGATCGTCATATCCAGGAAAAATTGTTAACCAGCCAGAAAGATGTTGCAGCACTCTCCATTCAAATGGGTTTTTTGAATGATAAGAATGATAAACAACAAAGCGTTGCTTTTGTCACCTCAACCGAATCTAAGATGTTTGAGAATGTTAAACCCGGGGAGATCATATTGGATCGTTCTATGGAGGATAAAGGGATAAAAGCTGGAGACATTTTAACGAACAATCAATTTAGCGGTGAGTTTATGGTAAAAGGTTTTGTTGATCAAAAGAAATTCAGCCATGCACCTGTTGCTTTTATTCATATCGAGAATTACAAAGAAATGTATAGAGTTGGCGAAATGCAATTAATTTTCGTCCCTGGCCAGGATAAAGCACAAGAAGCAGATGGCTTGCAATCATTTTCAAAGAAAGAATTTCTCGATACAATTCCAAGCTACAATGCAGAACAAATGTCTCTTAATATGATTGTTTGGTTTTTAGTAGTGATTAGTGGAATGTTGTTCGCAATCTTCTTCTATATGATGAACGTCCAAAAAATTGCATTGTACGGTATTTTGAAAGCGATTGGATTAAAAACAAGTGCCTTATTCAAAATGATGTGGACACAAATGCTTTTTATTACCGGAATAGCACTTGGTTTATCAGCTGCACTCATTCAAGGATTTAATATGTTTGCACCTGAAGAAATTCCTTTTAGATTAACCATAGAAACGATTTCCTTATTGTCGATGGTCTTTTTCATTATCGGATTTATTGGCGCTACACTTTCAGGGGTTCAAATTAAAAAAATCGAACCTTTACAAGCGATTCAACAAGGAGAGGTTTAATATGGAATTTTTTACGGTGAATGAACTAAAAAAAGCATTCACGAATGGTGAAGTGAAGGAAGAAATACTAAAAGGAATCAATCTTTCTCTAAAAAAAGGCGAAATGACAGCATTAGTAGGTGCTTCAGGATCTGGTAAAAGTACGCTCCTTACAATAGCAGCAGGACTTCAACCTGCTTCAGATGGTCAAATACTATTTGAAGGAAAAAATATAAATACCATGAACCAAGAGCAAATTCGGAAAATACGGGCAAGTAAATTTGGCTTTGTCTTTCAATTTGCACATCTTGTTCCTTTTCTTACAGTAGAAGAACAGCTAATGCTGATGCTGGATGTTTCTGAATCAAGATTAAATAAACATGAACAAAAAAGCGAAGTGAATAGAATATTAAAATTAGTTGGAATGGACCATCGGAAAACTGCTTATCCCTCTTCCCTATCAGGCGGAGAGAAACAGCGGGTTGCGTTTGCTCGTGCAATCATTCATCAGCCTATGGTTCTCTTCGCAGATGAACCAACTGCAAGCTTGGATTCCAAAAGGTCTAAAGAGATTATGTCATTAATCCGAGATTTAACAAAAAACCTGAACATTACTACCCTAATGGTTACACATGATGAGGAAATGCTTCCATACACCGATCGTATAATCAAAATGAGTGATGGCCTCATTCTGCAAAATTTTGAGCCGCAGGCAAAGTCTTAATAATGTGATTTTTAATATAAACCAAAGCCCTTCTATTGTGCTGGGCTATTTTTTTATATACAGTTTATAAAGTAAAAACACATTAGTTTAATAATAAATTTTACCTTTAGGAGAAAACATGATGGCAAATATACTAATTGTTGATGACGATAGCAATATTTTAAAGCTAATCGGGATCTTTTTGTCTGAACAAGGTTATAAAGTATTAAAAGCAACGAATGGAATCGATGCACTGGAAATTCTAAAAAAGGAACTATGTCATTTAGCTGTTGTTGATGTAATGATGCCTTTTATGGATGGCTATTCATTAACAACAGAGATTCGAAATCAGTATAATATTCCTGTTATCCTGTTAACAGCTAAAAACCAAATTGAGGATAAGGAGCGAGGGTTTCTTGCAGGTACGGATGATTATCTTGTTAAACCTTTCGAACCGAAGGAATTAAGCTTTCGTATAAAAGCTTTGCTGCGGCGATACGATACTCATCATGATGAGTACATTGTTCGCATAGGCAGCACTGCGATAAACAAAAAAAGCTATGAAGTTAAGGTGGGAGACCGTACGATCCTTCTACCCTTAAAGGAGTTTGAACTTTTGTATTTTCTCCTATCGAACCCTATGCAAGTGTTTTCCAGAGACCACCTGATTGAACAGATTTGGGGGCTGGATTATGAAGGAGATGAACGAACGGTAGATGTTCATATAAAAAGGCTAAGAGAACGCTTTTCTAAATTGGCGGATACTTTTCATATTAAAACAGTACGCGGGGTTGGATATTCCCTGGAGGTTAAACGCGAATGAAATCTCTTTATATAAAATTCGTTGTCATTACGATTGGAATTATGATTTTTAGCAGCATTTTTGCTTTTTTGATCTCCAATACATATTACCATCAAAAATTAAAACCCCATAACGATCAAAAAATCACAGCATTTGCAGAATCAATCGCTGCGTTCACTAATGAGCACCCTGCCATCGACTTGATTGAGTACTTAGAAAATATTTCTTCCATTGGCTATCAAATTTATTTAGTTGATTATGCTGGAGATGAATCTTTTTTTGGTGCAGCATTCAGGGATAACAATCTTTCTGTTTCAACAAAAGAGCATGTTTTAAACGGCCATGTTTATCATGGTATTCTCCATTTTCCGCAAGAAACGTTTGTAACTGGCTTTTTTGCAAATGAATTGAAGAATACCATTGGCGTTCCATTAACACATAACGGCAAGAATTATGCCCTCTTTCTCAGGCCGGATATTAAACTCCTTTTTAATGAAATGCATCTTTTATTTGCGTGGCTGCTTGCATTTACCATCATTCTAAGCATCATTATGGTAGTTTTCAGTACAAAATATTTAGTAAGACCCATATCAAAACTGACAAAAGCCACAAAATCACTTTCCAATGGAGATTTCAATGTGGAACTTGATATTAATCGTTATGATGAACTTGGCGAACTTTCCCATAGCTTTCAGCGAATGGCAAATAAATTAGAACAAATGGATGACATGAGAAAGGAATTCATCTCGAACATTTCTCATGATATTCAGTCTCCTCTATCGAATATTAAGGGATATACAAACCTATTGGAAAACGCATCCACAAGTTCAAAAGAAAGAGTCCAGTACGTTTCCATCATAAATGGTGAAATTAGAAGGCTATCAACTTTAACCAAGCAATTATTACTTCTTGCCTCATTAGACCGTAATGATGATATTTTGAAAAAAAAGACATTCAATGTTGGTCAGCAAATGAAGGACTTAATACGTAATTATCAATGGCTAGTAAGCGAAAAAGGCATAATGCTCAGCTACTCTTTACCAGATACGGAAATCATCGGTGACCCATCATTACTAAACACAGTTTGGGATAATCTATTAGCTAATGCCATTAAATATAATAAACCAGATGGCAGTATTGAAATCTTAATAGAAGAGAGAGAAAAATCGATCGCAGTAACCTTTGAAGATAGCGGAATTGGAATGAGTAAGGCAGAAATTGATAGGATATTTGATCGCTTTTATCGGGCAGATACTGCACGAACACGAACAATTGAAGGAACAGGATTAGGATTATCCATTGTTTGGTCCATCGTTAAATTGCATGATGGCCATGTTTATGTAAAGAGTGAAGAAAAAGAAGGTACTGCTTTTATTGTGGAATTGCCAGTTCATTCATAAACCCTTTTTTGTCATTCACTACCGGCGGAGTTCCCATTTGGTAAAGGATGGCTCTTTTTTTGTAAACATTTATTCATCTTCTGTTCATATTCCTGGAGTAAATTATTGAAGAGCAGAGAGCTGCGTGTTTATTATAGTAAATATATTATTTAGGAGGAGATTTTGGTTATGAATAATAATAGTCAAATACTATTGCGTTTTGCTGGTGTTTTTGGGGTGATTGGAGCGATATTGGGTGCACATATGGCTGGTTCAGGTTCGTATGCGTTCAGGCCCGTTCATGCACATATTCTAGTCGTTGGCTGGTTAAGTCTTTTTGCATGGGCTGTTTACTACAAAGTTTTCCAAACATCCCAAACCCTATTGACGAAGATTCATGTTTGGACTGCTATTATAGGCTCAGTAGGTTTAACTGTCGGCATGTGGTTATACATGGTTAAGCCATTTAATCTTCCAGAAGGATTAACCCTAATCTTATACATTGGCGGAGGAGTTGCATTACTTGTAAGTTTCGCTGTCTTTTTCTTAATTACAATCTTTTACAGAGATGAAAAATAAATTCATAGGTGTCACCGGGTTTTAACCCAAAAATATGAAGCTGCTCTTTTTCAAAAAAGTACGCGTCCTTAACACCCGCTTTTTTAACAGCTTCCAACTGCTTTTCAGCATTCTTTTTATCTTTAAAAGCGCCAGCCTGAACGCGGTAATGCGATTTACCATCAATAACAGCAATGCCAATCGCTGCAGGAATATTTTTTTCCTTTAAAAAGGAAACTCGCTTTTCAGCATTTTCTTTATTGCTAAAAGAGCCAGCCATAATCTTATGAAATGAGTCCTGCTCATCAGATAAAATCAGGCGCTGACCCGTATAGATTGTTGTTCCCTTTAGATGGTTCACCTCCATGATCCTGTCTGCACTGGTATGGTTCTTTTTGGCAAGCGAGTAAAGAGTATCCCCTTTCTCAACCACCATCATCTCTTTATCTGGATTGTGGCCTGCCATCACTGCTCCCCCTAAGAAAATAACCGCCAAAGAAATAATGCCTGCTGTGAAAATCTGTTTGATTTTCCTCAATATAATCACCTCACTATATCTGACGCAGGAAAATAATGTATATCGCAGGCGGACAAGCCTAAATATGATTTTTAGGGATAATTGGGCGAGTGCTTAAAACATGAATCGCTTCATGCGGAATCTTTATGATATGCGCACAGGGATCGGGTGGTACTTATGCTTAAAATTAAATCAATCTCATCCAGGGGAATAGCATCGTTTCAGCGATTAATTACCTTTTCCTTCATGACGACCTTTTTTCTTCCCATGAGTGGTTTTCGGGCTTCCTGAACGCTTCATGGCGACCTTTTTTCTTCCCTTGAGAGGTTTTCCGGCTTCCTGAACGCTTCTTGGCGACCTTTATCCTAACCATAAGAAGTTTTCCAGCTTTATAATCATACAAAAAGAGATGGCCCAAAGCCATCTCTCCTCATTAAGCTGGTGCATCAATCTCATCTTCAGCAATATGTCTTTCATTATATTCAACATCTTTGCGCGCATTATAGCGGTCTGCTTTTTCCAGTGTAACCGTGATGTTGTAATCGGGGATGCCGGCGAATTTTTCGTAACGGCCTCTTGGCAATAGGAAGTTTCCTTCTGGGAAGTGGACTTCTACGTTGCCGCGGGTGATATCGACGAATTTGGCTCTTCCCTGGAAGACACCGAATCCGTTGTAAAGGACAATGCCTTCGCCTTCTGCGATGCTCAGATCGTGCGCATCTTCAGCATTCATTAAGACATCATAGCGGCCAGCGCCGTTCAGCGGGTCAATCTCCTTATAGACCATGGAATTGAATTGCTTCCCGCGGCGGGAAGTCACGATAAACTGCCCTTCTTTTTTGCCAAGGGCCGGAATATCAACAGGAACCAGGCTGCCTTTTCCATCTGGTGTCGGACAGATTCCGCCCTCGCAAAGCCACGCGCCGCCCCACTGGAAGACATCACCAGTTTTTTTCAGATGCTGGATGCCATCGTAGCTCGGATTCGCCAGGGCAATTTCATCACGGATTTCCTGTGCATTTTTAAAATCAACCAGATGAGCTGTTTCGGGCTTCACCCGTTTTGCTAAATCAATATAGATTTTCCATTCTGCACGTGCTTCTTCAATCTTGTTCTTATTGCCTTCGATTTCTGGGCTGAAGTACACCATCCGCTCAGTGGAAGTGGACGTTCCGCCGCCTTCTTGCTCATAGCGTGTTTTTGCCGGAAGCACGATGACCGCTTCTTTGGCATCAACCAATGTGGATGTATTTAGAATAATATCCTGATGGACACGAATATCGAGTTCAGACAATGCTTTTTTATTGAAATCAGGATCTGGCATCGTTTCAAGGAAGTTACCGCCCGATAGATAATAAAGCTTGATTTTACGCTCATGATCTTCAGGAAGCAGGATATTCTCAAGCGTTACCCCGACAATATCTCCCTGCCATTTTTGCAGTTCAAACCCCCAAAGGTTTTGAATGCGGTCAAAATTGTCCCCGTAGAAGTCTCCGCCAGGAAGAACGAATGGATCGGCGCCCATTTCTCCGCTTCCCTGTACGGATGAATGTCCGCGGAACGGCATTAAGCCATTATGTTTTCTTCCAAGGTGGCCGCGAAGCAATGCAAGATTGGCAACCTGAGAAATATTATCTGTCGCAAATGAATGCATCGTTAAGCCAAGCGCCCATGCATAAACAGCATTTTTGCTTTTGGCAAGAAGCTCAGCCAACTCAATAATCCGCCCTTTAGAGACACCGGAAGACTTTATGATTTCATCCCATGATTGATCTTTCACTTTCTTTTTCAGGTCTTCATAGCCGTTTACATGCTCGTTAACGAAGGAATGGTTAATCGCAGAACCGCGTTCCGCCTTCTCCATATCGAACCAATGCTTCATGATTCCGTGCATGAATGCGATATCCCCGCCGATGTTCACCTGGTAAAAATCATCCGCAATTTTTGTGCCAAAAAGAGCAGACTCAGGGTTTGATGGAATCCAGTATTTATCCATTGCAGGCTCTTTGTATGGATTAACAACAATAATTTTTGTTCCGTTTTTCTTCGCTTCCAGCATATATTTCGATGAAACCGGTGAACTATTCGATGCAACGCTTCCCCAGAATAAAAGAACGTCCGTACCAATCCAGTCAAGATAGTTTGCCGTCGAAGCTCCGACTCCAATTGACCGCTTCAAAGCTGTTTTGGAAGGGGAATGACAGATACGGCTTGCGTTATCAATATGGTTGGTGCCAAGGAAACGGGCTACCTTCCCTGCTGCATAATATGATTCATTTGTAATTCCGCGGCTAGTCAGGTAGAACGCATACTGCTTGGGATCAAGTGCCATCAGCTTCTCCGCGATCATGTCCATCGCATCATCCCAAGTGATTCGGGAGAATTTCCGCTCTCCTTTTCGGCGGATCATTGGGTATGGAATACGGCCAAGCTTGCGAAGTTCCGTACTGTCATATTTGCGAAGCTCATCAATATCAGCATGCAGCATTTCAGGTTTGATCGCACCGGCTGTGTTCAAACGAAGAACATTCAATCGGGTTGTACAGACGTGAGGTCCCTTCAGCGTCTGGTCATAAAGTCCGGATACACCTAGTGCGCAGCCGTCGCAAACCCCTTTAGTTAAAATATTTGTCGCGTAGCCAAGATTATCTTTGTTTTCCCATAGAATCTTCGCAGTATCCCTCATATGCTTTGGCTTAATTTTTCCCAGTCCAAATGGAATAGGGCTGACCCAATGTTTCGGATCCGGCATGGCTTTTTTCTTCTGCGGTCCTGGATGTTTTGTTTTACCCACTTAAACCACTCCCTTAAATTTATTGCAAGTATTTAATAGAGATTATTTCTCTGAATTCTCAAGGGTTACATTAACTATTTACTATTTTATATGGGCTAAAAGTGCAAGCATGACGCTATTGCCCTTTTTAAATTGAAAACCACCGCAAAAAGCAACTATTAAATAGCAGCGTGTTTCTGTGGTGGTTAGTCTTTAGCAAGTTCGCTGCCAAGTGCCATACCAATCGAAAGCTATAAAAATTTCTATCTAAAATTAGCTAACTAAACGTTCATTCGCTTCGTTTTGCTTGCGCAATTTTCTAATATCAAATCGTATGAGGATTGAAACGATGAATGCCACAACGAAAAACCCGGCAAAGCTTGTTAAGCTTGAAGCATAGCTTCCAGTGGAATCCTTCATCCAAGCTGCGAACATGGGGCCGGCAAGTCCGGCAGCTGCCCATGCCGTAAGGATGTATCCGTGAATGGCGCCAAGCTGCTTTGTGCCAAAAACATCACCGATAAAGGCTGGGATGGATGAGAACCCTCCGCCGTACATGGTGTAAACAATCGCAAGCATAATTTGAAAAAGTACTGCTTCTTTTGTATGAGGCAATAACAAGAACAAAGCAATTTGCGACACGAAGAAAATCGTGTACGTATTCGGGCGGCCAATGTAATCAGAAACGGAAGCCCATACGAGACGGCCAAGACCGTTGAAAATACCAAGCACCCCTACAAGCGTTGCAGCTTCTGCCGTTGTTAAGCCGATGCTTTCCTGTGCCAATGGCTTTGCAGCTGATAGAATTGCGATCCCGCATGTAACATTGATGAATAACATAAACCATAAATAGTAAAACCGGGATGTCTTCACTGCTTCATTCGCTGTTAACTGGGACAAATCCTGTTTGAATTTAATTTTTCCAGTCTTGGCTTTTTCCTTCATGCCTCTTGGTGCCCAATCAGCAGGCGGTTTTTCCAAATATAAAGAAGATAATGTCATAATGATCAGGTAAGCCGCACCTAGAATAAAGAATGTGCTGGCTGTGCCTACAGATTTAATCAAAGTGTCCATGATTGGGCTGGCTACCGCTGCAGCGAAACCAAATCCCATGATGGCAAGTCCAGTCGCAAAACCTCTGCGGTCAGGAAACCATTTTACCAGTGTGGAAACAGGAGCAATATATCCTACTCCTAAACCGATACCGCCGAGCACCCCATATGTTATGTATAAAAATGGCAAAGAACCAAGGTTTACGGCAAGTCCTGCTCCAAGCATTCCAGCGCCAAAAAATCCTGCAGCCAGAAGGCCGGCCTTTCTCGGACCATGTTTTTCAACGAAATGTCCAAGGAATGCTGCAGACAATCCCAAAAATAGTATGGCCAAACTGAATGTTAATTGCACCTGCTTAGACGTCCAGCCGAACTCTTCGATCAAAGGATTGGTGAAGTTGCTCCAGGCGTATACGGATCCAATCGAAATGTGAATCCCTACTGCCGAAGCGGCGATCAGCCACCGATTTTTCGTTTTATTCACTTCTCTTCCCCCTTTTAAAAAAATTTTGACAGTCAATGCATGCTGTGGCCCTTATCAATAAAATCCCGCTGAAATAAAAAAACCGCCAATCCCTTCTTCATGCACCATTTTGGATGCATAGAAGAAAGATTGACGGTTAATATCAAGCAGGTTCGCTGCCTAAGGACCAACTGTTAATCGTTGTCAAATCTTACATTTTAACCGACGACAGGTTCGCTATCTCAAATCAAAATGTGACAGATTTATGAACTTAACTTCAAAAAAAATCATATCACTTTGATAAAGCTTGTTCAAGACTTTTTAAAATATTGTTTTATCAATTTTTCACTAAAGAGATATGAAAAAGGGTAAGGCTGTTTTTTTCATCGGCAGGATGTTTATTTGCAAATTCACTATAAGAATAGAGAGGAAATGTAACCCCATTGATAATTCAGTGTAAAGCCCGTGAGAATAATAGATGACAAGAATATGAATTGGAGCAGTTGGTCTTAGTGCATGAACACTATTCATTCGATAATGTTGAATCTTGTAATGTTTTAATAAGTTTTGTCGAATCCGTTTATTTACGGTTGTTTTTGTCGATAATAGAAAATAGTATTTCACCAATCCCCAGATTAGGAGCCGAACATATGACCACGACTTTGACTTCGACTGCTATTGAAAAACTTCATAACGAAATTGATGATCTACGCAGAAAGATGATTTCTGTTGGAAGAAGAAAGGGATTGTCACATCCAGAAACGCTCATGTACAGCGAGAAGCTCGACCAGCTCATCTATAAAGTACAGCACAGCAAATTCATCCTTTAGAACATCCTCTCTCCTTTTTTTTACTGTCCACTCCCCTAATTATTAGTCAATAGAACGCACACTTTTTTGGGAAGAAGTGTGTTTGTTTTACGATAGAACGCCGGCGTGCATCTTTGTTGTAAAATGACACAAAACTTGCCATAATGGTAGAGGCTCTTACATTAAATTTTTGAAAGAAATGGAGATAGTATGCGCAGAAAACTTGTTGTTTTAATGGCAATGGTTTTGCTAATCTTGTCAGCCTGCGGCCAGGATTCAGCCCAGAAACCAATTACGTTGAAAGACCAGAATAGTCATGAAGTGACATTTCCGCAGGACAAGCCAAGTCTTTTCTTCTTTATCACCACCTACACCTGAGGACTCTGTCAGCAGCAACTGGTCGAGTTGCATCAGAACTTGGATAAACTAGAAGGCATGAACGTAAATATGTATATTGTCAGCAATGACCAGCCTGAGCAGCAGCTTGAACTGTATACGGCACTTGAAGAAAAAATGGGTCAAAGCCTCCCTTTTTTATCAGATCCTGAAATGGAATTGATTGAACAGGCTGACATGAAAAATGGCGACACTGCCTACAGAGGCTATGCCCTAATGGATACAAAAGGAAATATCACATACAATACGATCAATGACCATTGGGGCGAAGAAATCGATAAAACAGTTAAAGAAATCAAAGTTGAGTATAAGGAACTCTCCAACTAACCAAAACAGAAAAAACACGCTAAGGCAGCGTGTTCAAGAATCCCTGTCTCTATCTGAAAATTGGAGCATGGCGATAACAAACATACCGAAACTGATCATCAAAGACAACACTTCAAAGGTACCCATAATCAACCATCGCCTCCTTATCCTCAGCCTTCCCGGAACCAAACTTGTCCTATACTCAGGAAAAGTGCCTAATTGGAATTTCGTACAAAAGGACTAAAGAAGGAAAGAGCCTGCCACATGCAAATTTTGCGTGTGACAGGCTCTTTTTGGATCTGTTTCTAGGTTTTTATTCAGAATTCATCTCTAATTTAGCTTAAAAATCATTTATGTACGGATAGCATTCTTTTATTTTGTATAAAAATTTTTATGTGCGAATAGCATGATTAATTTGCATATAAAAATATTGGTGTGCGTCCATTGTTTATCTCAAGCTAGAACTATAAACTTTTTCCAGCACGCTCTCCTTCCAAAACCGGCAACCGCACATGGTCCTTCTGCAAAACTTGAATGCTTAAAACAAGTTCAATGATCAGGAGAACCAGTATAATCCAAATGCCTATATGAATGATCGTTTGCTGTATTGAGAATAAAGCTGGAACCTTTAAAAAAGCCGTAAAAGTAAAGAACATGGCAAATGTAAAAATCCGGCTCCACTGGGTTACGTTATAAGTGAAAACTCCGGACCTGACACCATACATTCGAATCCGTTTGGCAAGCCTATATCCCTCAATAATTTCTACAATGAGAAATAGGAGAAAAGTTCCCAGCCAGATTACAGCGACAAACTGATCACTGACTATTGCAGATTTCATCATGGCAAGCCCGCTGATTGACAGGGCCCCGTGGAGAATGCAGTTGGTGTTATTCCAGTCGTCAGCTATGTCCCAATGGGCCGCTGTGTAGCGCTTAAGAATAAACCAGCTGCTGACCAAGTAAAAGCTCAAGCCGATTATCATCATGCCAGCATTAAAATAAACCGGAACATGTTCAAACACTGTATTAAAAAGCAGAATGAGGGATTGGGTACTAACCGTGGTAAGCAGCAAAATCCCATGCACACGCTGCAGCATTCCAGAACGATGGATTTCTATGAAACTTCTTAAACTGATTGCCATGTAGCACAGCCACAATCCAGCATTTAAAACAGCAACTGCCGAGGCTGCCACTCCTCCTCCAAATTGCTTATAAATTAAAATTCCGCAAATCGAAGAGCCCGCAACCCACGTGCCAATCCCAAAGCGATTGATTGGATTCGCATAATGAATCTTTCTGAATTCCCCTTTTAAAATGGAGGCAGCAATCGATAATAAAAATGCGAGCCACAGCCCAATATCTACGATACTTAATAATCTGCCAAAGCCGCTCACAGCTAAAACATTCAGCAAAACACCATGTGTCACAATCCCGAGCGCCATCACAGCAGCCATCGCTGCCGTACTAATATGAATTTTTTTAAATTTGATCACCAAAAAAGCCGCAGAACTAATAAAGATCAACAACACTAATGAAAACAATATAATCACCGTGGTAAAGTTTTATTTTTATTATATCAAACTATCTGATAGTCCGCTTAAATCATTGTATGGTGATTAAAACATTTATAGGTCCTCTGAGAAAAAAATGACTTGTGTAAAATTTTTCACCCTGCATATTCAGAGTTTGTCTTTAAAAACTTTCAAGCGTATAGACGAGTTTAATAGCGTAAGAAAAATTTTCTTTGCATAAAAAGGAGTTTATTTCTAATATTTTTTCTCCATATAGACGGTTTACTCTGCATATAAAATAAGTTCATCCGCTTTTCAACGATGCTGCCTGCATATTCTCTTCTAATGGATGGATCCCCAAAAATAAGACAGTGCACAAAATTGTCACTGTCCCTCAAGAAAAAATTCACTTAACCTGCCCATTCCCCTTAATAATGTATTTGGTCGAAGTCAGCGCAGGCAGTCCCATCGGTCCGCGTGCATGGAGCTTTTGTGTACTAATGCCGATTTCCGCCCCGAAACCGAATTCGAAACCATCTGTGAATCGGGTTGAGGCATTATGGTAAACAGCCGCTGCATCCACTTCGTTTAGAAACTTTTCTGCACTTTTCAAATCAGTTGAAACGATTGCTTCAGAATGCTTCGTACCATACCGATTGATATGCGCGATGGCTTCTATAACAGAATCCACCAGCTTTATTGCGACTTCCAGTCCAAGGTATTCAGTGCCCCAGTCTTCATCAGCTGCCGGGATAATGCCTTTTCCAGGTACACCCTTATCCCCATGGATTATGACCCCTTTTGCTTGTAACGCTTCTACCAGCTCTGATAAGCCCGCCCATTCTCTATGGACAATAATCGTTTCACAAGCATTGCATACAGAGGGACGCTGGGTTTTGGCATTAATCGCTATGTTAATCGCCATTTTTTGATCAGCACTTTTATCGATAAAAACATGGCAATTGCCGGCACCTGTTTCTAAAACAGGCACGGTGGAATTTTCCACCACGGTTTTAATCAGCTTCGCACCCCCGCGCGGAATCAATACATCTAGGTAATCATTCAGCTTGAACATTTGTGATGCAGTTTCTCGGCTCTTGTCTTCAATGAGCTGAATAGCATCAACTGGCAACTCACTTTTTTCGAGAGCGTTATGGATGACCTTAACAATTGCTATATTGGAATGGATAGCAGTCGAACTGCCACGCAGCAGTACAGCATTTCCTGTTTTCAAACACAGACTCGATGCATCCACCGTCACATTTGGCCTCGCTTCATAAATCATGCCGACGACGCCAAGCGGTACGCGAACTTGCGAGATGGAAAGTCCATTTGGGCGCTCCCATTCTGCCAATCTTTCCCCAACTGGATCATCCAGCTCCTTCAGTTGAAGTAATGCATCCGCCATATCCTGTAGCCGAACCTCATTCAGACGAAGCCGATCCAGCAGTGACTCATTCATGCCGCTTTCCCTGCCTGCAGCAAGGTCTTTTTCATTTTCCTCTAGGATATACTCCTTTTCCTCCATGAGCTGGCTAGAGATTAATTCGAGTGCATGATTCTTCTGCAGTGTCGGCATCGCAGCCAGCAATTCTGTCGCTTTCTTTGCCTTCTCCCCTTTTTGAACCAATTCCATTATCTTGTCTCCCTTCCTTTTTGGCTTACCCAGTGATCACGGTGAATGACTTCACTGCGATCACTGTTTACAATCTGCATCGCTTCTGAACTAGGCAGTCCTTTTATGTGGCTCAATTCATCCGAAGAAAAATTAACCTGTCCCTTTCCAAGGATATCTCCTTTTGGGCCAACAACTTCTACGACATCATGAACAAGGAAGTGACCGATAATGTTCGTGACACCAGCTGGCAGGAGGCTTTTTCCCTGATTTAAAATCGCGCGGGCAGCTCCTTTGTCCACTTCAATTTTTCCGTTAGGCACGGAATGCAGCGCAAGCCATTGCTTGGATTGTTTAACGATTGCCTGCGAATTGCTGCCAATATAAGTCCCGTCCCCTTTGCCATTCAAGATCTCTGCTAGTTTTTCAGGACCGCTGCCAACACCAATAAAGACTCCAACACCCAATGCCAATGCCGTCCGTGCTGCCTCAAGCTTTGTCGTCATCCCGCCGGTACCAACCTTCGACCCTGAACCGGAAGCGGCCTTTAACAGGTCCTTTGAGATTTCAGCGATGAAATTATATTTTTTTGCTTGCGGGTTTGTTCGCGGATTTGAATCATAAATGCCGTTGATGTCTGTCAGGATGATCAGATGCTGTGCCTGGACAAGACCGCTGACAAGAGCTGACAGCATATCATTATCGCCAAACGTCAGCTCCTCAATGGATACTGAATCATTTTCATTAATGATGGGAAGAACATTCCGTTTCAACAGCTCAGCCAATGTTGCGTTGGCATTTTGATACTGTTCCTTGTGCAGGAAGTTTTGCCTTGTTAACAATAATTGGGCTGCCACTATCCCATGCTTTTTAAATTCCTCCGTATATCCTTGCAGCAGCTGCCCCTGCCCGACAGCAGCAGCAGCCTGTTTCCCGGCAATCGTAACAGGGCGGGCAGGGTAACCAAGATCAGTAAACCCTGCAGCCACTGCTCCGGATGAAATCAAAATAACGTCATGTCCAAGCTGCTTTAATCGGGCAAGTGCCGCCACATGTTCCTGTAGCTTTTCTATGCAGAGGCCTCCAATTGTATTGGTCAGCGAACTGCTCCCAATTTTGACCACAATTCTCTTCTTTTTCACACTTTCCACCAGCCAATCCATTAGAAATTTCAAAGTGCCTAGTTTAGCCCATCCACCCCTCTCAAAGAGAACAGACACACAAATATCTCTTTAAGAACGCGAGAAGCGCTTGCGGGTTTATAAGTTCAAAAAATAATTCCAACTATAAAATATAAAAAAGCCCCTCCATCCCTCTAAAAAGGACGGAAGAGCTTACTCTTTCGCGGTACCACCTTCATTGGCACTTAACTACAAATGCCCGCTTTGAACTTCCTTTAACGCAGGAATAACGGCCCGGTTTGCCTGGCAGCTCTAGGGATAGGTTCAATAGCTTTGCAGGCTGCAGGATCTTTCAGCCGGTGAATCCCGCTCTCTTCTTGCCTGAGTTCTATTTACTGGTTCCCTGTCATGACTTTTTTATATAAACGTTTTTATAATTAGAAATATTATGCATGCTTTTGCATTTTATGTCAATAAAAACTTTACAACATTAACGCAAATCAACGTTTTACCTATAACATTCCTGCGGATGCAAGAACTGTTTTTACAAATCTCCGCAATGCATCGATGAAGTACCTGGCCGCTTTTGAGAGAGGATTAACACGGGAAGCATTTTCATAAGGGAAAATAATAAACCTCCCCTAATAGGGAATGCTAAAAAAATCATTTTAGCGGGAGGAATTGCATATGGAGTCTAACGGAAAGAAATTATCCATTTTTTCTCTGGGCGGCATCAATGAGATTGGGAAAAATATGTATGTCATTCAATATGGAGATGATATTTTCGTGATAGATGCCGGCGGAAAATTCCCGGATGAAAGCTTGCTTGGAATTGATTTGATCATTCCTGATATCACTTACCTTGAGGAAAACAGGGAAAAGATCCGCGGATTAATTATCACCCATGGACATGAGGATCATATTGGCGGAGTCCCTTATTTGCTGAAAAAAATCAATATCCCCATTTATGCGACCCGCTTTACGCTTGGGCTCATTGAATTGAAGCTGTCGGAGCATCGGCTGCTAGCTGATTCAGAGCTTGTCAGCATTGATTCGGAATCCAGTCTTACATTTGGCGAAATAGGCGTGAGCTTTTTCAAAGTAAATCACAGCATTCCTGATTGCCTGGGGATTGTTTTTCACACGCCAGAGGGCAATATCGTGCATACCGGGGACTTTAAATTTGATTTAACTCCGGTACACCAGGAGCATTCAGACATTCATAAAATGGCCGAAATCGGGCGATATGGCGTATTGGCGCTTTTATCAGAAAGTACAAATGCCGAACGCAAAGGCTCTACACCAACCGAGCAGATTGTCGGGGAAAATATGGAGGAAGCGTTTATAAAAGCGCCGCGAAAAATCATTATATCCACTTTTGCTTCCAATGTGAGCCGCGTCCAGCAGGTGATAGCTGCTGCGAATAAAACCAGCCGAAGACTTGTACTGCTGGGCCGGAGTATGGTAAATGTGGTGAATGTGGCAATCGAGCGCGGCTATCTCACTGTACCGGAAGGAATGATTGCCGATCCAAAAGAAGCGATGCATCTGGCACCTGAAAAAGTCTGTATTCTCTGTACTGGTAGCCAAGGTGAACCAATGGCAGCTCTTTCACGATTATCAACGGGGAATTTTCGCGATGCAGAGATTCATCCGGATGATACGGTCATATTGGCAGCTTCACCCATACCCGGCAATGAGCGCGATGTTTCAAAAATCATCGATAACCTGTTCCAGCTAGGTGCCCGCGTGATTTATGGTTCCGGCAGTTCAAACGGCATGCACGTATCCGGACACGGCTATCAGGAAGAATTAAAACTCATGCTTACCTTAATGAGGCCAAAGTATTTTATTCCGATACATGGTGAATACAGAATGCTGCATCACCACCGTTTGCTCGCCGAGTCTGTAGGTGTGGAAAAAGGAAATACATTCATCGTCAAAAATGGCGATGTGGTGGATATCGAACATGGCGAAGCACGGCAAACAAGGAGAGTTCCGTCAGGTGATACCTATGTTGATGGAGTTGGCGTTGGCGATATTGGCAGCATTGTCTTGCGTGACCGCAAACAGCTTTCAGAGGATGGCATGATTGTAATTGTCCTAACGATGAGTAAATCAGAACGCAAAATGATTTCGCGTCCTGACACGATTTCAAGGGGATTTATTTATGCAAGAGAATCAGAGGATTTGCTGAGGGAAATTAACCGACGGGTTGAAAAGGCAGTCAATGACCTGCCTGAACAGGACAGAAGCCAGTGGAATGTGATTAAGCAAAGCATTAAAAAATCACTAGGCCAGTTCTTGTTCGAAAAAACAAAGCGCAAACCGATGATCCTGCCGATTGTAATTGAAATTTAGACGATAAAGAAGGCAAGCCCGAATGTGGACTTGCCTTTATTTTTAGGGTTGCTTATCCGCGTCGTCCGCCTCGGCCGCCCCTTTTGCCTTCAGTATTGCGCTTCAATGAAGAGATATTTTCTTCGCTCGATTTTAAGAACTTTGCCACCTTGTCTTCAAAGCTTTCTTTTGGTTTGAAATTTCCTCTTGGACGGAAATCTCTGTTGCCGCCGCCGCGGCGATCATCTCTTCCCTGGCGCGGAGGGCGCGGAGAATAAGATTGTCCTTCAGGTCTGTCTACAGCTTTTTTGATGGACAGAGCAATTTTGCCGTCCTTCTCGCTAAGCACCTTCACAGTAACCTCGTCGCCTACTGTTAAATGGTCATTCACATCTTTCACATAGCTGTCCGCTACTTCACTAATATGAACAAGACCAGTTGTTCCTCCAGGCAATTCAACGAAGGCTCCAAAATTTGTAATGCCTGTTACTTTTCCTTGTACCTTACTGCCTATTTCGATTGACAAAAAAACTTCCCCCTCAGTAGTGTTAACAACGATTAATTATACCTTCTTTTTGAGATAATTTCAAACTCGGAAAAACGGAGAATGTGCTTGTTCTATGATTTTCCTCGATATTCTACCCGATTTTTTGGCGGATAATCATGTTTTTTTATTTTTTTGAAGGAAAATGCACTTTTTATTCCTGAAAATGTGCTTCAGTTCTCAGTTCTAATTCGCAAACCCTTTTTTAATGTACGCTTTTTTATGTGCAGATAAAATTTTTTTGCGGATAGAACTGATTCATGTGAGGATAAAAAGATATATGTACTCAATAAAAAACATGAAAAAGTTAGCAACTTAAGCAGCATGCCCCTCCTCAACGGCTCCATTGCTAAAGTACCGCTTAATAAATACGCCAAAAAGCGAAGCCAGCACCTGCTGAAACAGCATCGAAATCACTACGGGTACCGCAACAGCCGGCGGAAAATACGTTATTGCCAGGACGGCACCTATACTGATGTTCCTCATCCCGCCATTAAAGGTTACCGCCACGGTGGTATCACGGTCATATTTCATCATATTTGCGAGGATGAAGGAAAACAGATAGCCCATAAAGGCGACACAAAAAACGGTGATGCCAATCAGAATTAACTTCAGATTCACCTCTCTCAAATATGGGGCAACTACTGCCCCATTCAGCATGACGACAACCGCCATCCCGAGTTTTGAAAAAGGAGCGAGCCGGCTGCTCATAATAGCAGTCACCTTCCCTTTAGAAACCTGATTTAAGATCATCCCGGCTAATGAAGGAAGCAGAACCATCCAGAATAGACCAGCCATCATCGGCCATATCTCCATTTTTACAGTCGTATGAAAAAAGACAGACAATGTCAATGGCACAATAAACGGAGAAAGAAAGGTATCCAAAAGGATAATGGACAATGTCAGCGGTATGTTTCCTTTATAAATCGATACCCATATAAAACTCGAGATGCCTGTAGGAATGGCCATTGCCAGCACGAGTCCCCTAATGGTGTAGGAATCATTTCCAAATACCAAGTGGCCGGTACTCCACGCGAAAAGCGGCATTAAAATATGCAGCATAAATACAATGAGAAAGAGCGGTTTAGGATGATGAAGGATTTCTTTTAATAAACGTAAATTCGAATTAAGGCTTCCGGAGAACGTCATAAAAGCGAAAACCCAAGGGATAATGTATGAATATTCCTTCAGATGCCCGGCCAGCAAAACTCCGAGCACCACACTTGCTGGAGTGATCAAAGGCATGATTTTTTCCAGTTGTTTGTTTAACTTATAGAGCACAATGATGACTCCCTTCTCATTTGCCGTCAGCCAAAAAAATAGTTGTCTAACTAATTATATTCCCATGCTGTCACTAGTAAAAAAACAAAAAATAGCCAGGATCACTGGCGTAATCGGCGCTTCTCAGGCATATTTTTCAGCCATTTCCCAAGCTTATAACTGGTGATTCCATAGCCTGCAGCTGCAAGAATGCCCATGCCCAGCGTAAGCTTCCAAATAAGTTCTTCACCCAAATAATAGCCTGCCCCTGTCCCGATTATGCCTAACAATAAAAGCTGAAAAAGCTGCTTCTTGTTATTTTCATAGATCGCAAATTGAAATTCCCTTCTCTGCTCGATTTCTGTTAGCTGCTCCATTTTTCTCGGTGCTTCTAAAAATTCTGCCGCAGAATGGAAGAGTTTAAACAGAGGCTGTGACTGAATGACTCTCCAAATGAAAGCCCAATTATTTCCCTGCGAACCAATCTATTCCGTAAAAACGGGCCTTGCTAACTCAGCCAGCTCTTCTACCGGTGAGAGATTCCGTATAATTCCTTCTATTGTCATTAAGGATCAGCTTTCTGGTTTTCGGAAGAAGAACTAGAACAAATAAGGCCAGAGTAAGAACAAGGAAACTATAAAAAACGGGCCTTATTAAAGTAAAAGTACAGTTCCTTCTGTTGCCAAAGATGCGTACGTATACATACATCCCCCTAAACGCCCCTAGATTAGTATTATTTTACAATTAATTGGTGAATCATTCCACCCGCCATAACGGCTGCACAGTTCAAATGCATCCCACAATTTACGATTCTTCCACTATCAAACATCATTTTACGTGTTTATGTGATCACTTTTCCATTGACATGCACCTCTGAATAGCCAATTCACAATCAATTTTACATCTGCTTTGTTTAATTGATATAGGAAAGAAGGTTATTTGTCAGCGTCTTTCTTGATTAGAGGCTTTATCGTTCATATAAAATCATTTATTTGCGTTATCATGATATTTATCTATGTAATAAAGGTCTATTTCTGCGTTATAAATCATTTTATCCCGCTTATAAAAAATAATTCTTGATTTTGCCCCCCAAATAAAGCCTGTCCAAAAGGACAAGCCACTTATCTATGCATAAACCTCTATTCTCATGTTCTGTACAAACTTATGCGTCTTTTCAATAATCTTATCCTGATCGAAATCCATAGAGGCAACATGATAAGAGTTATATAGCGGAAGAATTTCTTTTTGTTCCGAACCAATTTGGTCTGCGATATAATCCGTACATTCAGCAGGAACTACATGGTCCTCAATGGATTTAAAGCACAGAACAGGATTTTTAATAGCTGGCAAGATGGCAGAAGTTTTCGCCATCGCCTCCTGCAGCTCATGAATCGAGCGAATGGATACTTTCCCATACGTTATTTCCTCAACCCCTGAACGTTTTATGTCAGGTTCCCCCTCAGGAATATACTGCGGACTTAATTTCCCAATTAAGTAGTCATATGCAGGCACCTTCAATGCAGCATTTATTAAAACCAGCCCATTAATGTCAGGATATTTTTTTCCCAGCCACAAAGCCAGGGCACCGCCCATCGATTGCCCAACCACATACACAGTGGAACACCTTTCACGCAGGAATAGATAACCCTTTTCCATTTCAGCATACCAATCCATATGCGTTGTCTTTTCCATATCCTTATAATGCGTACCATGCCCTTTAAGCCTTGGCGCAAAAACAGAATAGCCCAGTTTTCCAAAAGCTTCTCCTAAATACCGTACACTTTGGGGAGTTCCAAGAAACCCATGTGTGATTAAAAGACCGACTTCATTGCCTTCCAAATAAAATGATTCTGCACCTTCCAAAACAGGGTAAATTTCCCTCATCACACTATTCCTCCCTCGAAAAATGAATAAACTCATTATATTGCCTAGTATTCCGATCTGTCAACTTGTATTTAAATAGATCAGTTGTACTTCCAGCAGTAGGTTTGCGGCACAACAGGTTCATATACGATTTTCATACCCTAAATCGGTTAAAGCATCCTATTCACTTTGTAAACTATTCAAATATAAAGTTGACATTCTATAATGTAAACCATAAAATATAAACAGTTAACCTAATAATCAGAATTGGAGAGGTATTATGAAAGTTAAAGAGATTACATACGTAGCTTTATTTGCAGCAGTGATGGGCGCACTGGGGCTTGTCCCTCCTATTATGCTATCCTTCACACCCGTTCCGATTACTTTGCAAACTTTAGGCGTACTCTTAGCCGGTGGAATTCTCGGCGCAAGACTCGGCGGGATCAGCATGGCTGTGTTCCTTCTGCTCGTGGCTGTCGGGGCTCCATTATTATCCGGCGGACGCGGAGGCATTGGTGTTTTTTTCGGTCCGAGTGCCGGCTATTTAATTGCTTATCCGCTGACAGCATTCTGTGTGGGGTATTTGCTGTCACGCTTCCGTACGGTAAAATTAATGAATGTATTGTTTGTTAACTTGACTGTCGGAATCTTTCTCATTTACGTTTTTGGCATTCCGGTCCAGGCATTTATGATGAATATTCCATTGCTTGATGCAATTAAATTAAGCCTTGTCTACATTCCTGGCGATATCTTAAAAGCTTTGCTCGCATCCCTGTTAGTGTATAGGCTTTTAAAGCATCCAGTCATCAGGAAGCAATTCTCAAAATCTCTGGAGACACTTTGATGTGTCTCTTTTTCATAAGGAGAGGACATAACATTGGCCAATATAACATCTTCTATCCAGGAATTTTCCATGCGCTTTCCGGACAAAGCGGCGATTGTAACGAATAGCCAGACACTCTGCTATCAAGATTGGTACTCCTTAATTGCCAAAACAGCAAGCTGGCTTCATACCCTCCCTTTTTCAGCTAAAAGGATCGGGTTCATCCTGCCAAATGGAATCCCTTTTCTTCAGCTCTTTGCTGGCGCTTCCATGGCTGGATGGACGGCAGTCCCCTTCGATCTCAAATGGAAGGATGATGAATGGAAAAAGCGATTGAGGCTTTCTGATCCTTCTATCATGATCACAACGAAAGAGTATTACCATCAAATGACACCTTATCATCCTTTTGTGCTGATATGGGAGGATTGTCTGGAGGAAATTCTGAAAAAAGAACAAACCATACATATTGAAACCAATTGCAGCCCGCCTTTTTATATGGGTTTCACTTCTGGCACTACAGGCGATCCGAAGGCGTTTGTCCGCTCCCATCAATCATGGGCTGCCAGCTTTCTTGTCAATAAGCATGACTTCTGTATGGATGAAGAGGAGCATGTGCTCATTCCCGGATCACTGATTCATTCCCACTTCTTATATGGTGCGGTAAGCACCCTCTGTACTGGAGGAACAGTACACCTTCTGAATAAATTCAGTGCAGCGAAGAGCCTTTCCCTGTTAGAGGCAAGAGCTATTACAACTCTGTATGTTGTTCCGACCATGATTTCAGCCATTTTAAAAGAAGATAGAATCATAGACAAAGCGATCAAAATTATTTCCTCTGGTGCAAAATGGGATGAACAATCAAAAGCTGAATTTTATAAATCATTCCCTCAAGCGTCCATGATTGAATTTTATGGTGCTAGTGAATTAAGTTATGTAACCTGCCTGGGTGACGGCAAAAAAGCAGATTCGGTCGGAAAGCCATGCTATGGGGTAGAAATCGAGATTAGAGGAACCAATAATGAAAAGCTTGAACCATATGAAATTGGAAAAGTCCATGTCAGAAGCGATATGATTTTTGATGGATACCTTTATCCAGAGGCAAAACAGCCGGGAAGCATACAGGATGAAGAAGGATGGGCAACGGTAGACGATATGGGCTATGTGGATGATGAGGGCTATCTGTATATAAGCGGCCGGGAAAAAAATATGATTTTATATGGAGCCATTAATATTTTTCCCGAAGAGATTGAAAAAGTGATATCTCAGCACCCGGAAGTTGAAGAAGTCGCCGTGATTGGTTTGTCCGACCCTTACTGGGGACAAATTACAGCCGCTGTCATAAAAGGGTATGCTTCGACTCTTGAGCTGAAACGGCTATGCAAACATCATTTGGCAGCCTATAAAGTTCCCCGCAAATGGTTTTACCTGGATGAAATGCCCTACACCACAAGCGGAAAAATTGCCCGAGCTAAACTAAGAGATTCTATTGAAAGCAAGGTGATCAGCTATTAACAGAGCCGTTATTGTGAAAGCAAAGAGAACACCGATTGGAAAAGTGAACGGAATGCTAAAAAACTATGGGCCACACGAGCTGGCTGCTCCTCTTATAAAAGATCTTGCTGAAGGTCAAGAAGAGAAAATCAATGATGTGATACTCGGAAATGCAGTCGGACCTGGAGGCAATATCGCAAGGCTTTCTGCACTGGAAGCCGGCCTGCCGCTTTCCGTGCCAGGTTTGACATTGGACCGGCAATGCAGCGCTGGACTGGAAGCCATTAGAATGGCCAGCTATTTCATCCAGGGAGGCGCCGGGACATGCTACATCGCCGGTGGAACTGAGAGCGTAAGCACCTCCCCGTATCCATCAAGGGCTAGATTTTCTCCTGATAAAGTCGGTGACCCAGACATGGGGCTTGCTGCAGAATATGTAGCGGAAAAATATGCGATCTCCAAAGAATCGCAGGATGAATATGCCCGTTTGAGCTATGAGCGAAGCTGGACAGCACATCGGCAAGGGCTGCTTACGGATGAGATCATTCCCATGGGGGAATACCAAACAGATGAGGAGCTCTTTAAACAAAGAAAAATAGAAGCCTTGCTAAAACGGGCAAAGCCCATTTTTAAAAAAAGCGGTACTGTCACGGCTGCCAACAGCTGTGGAATTCATGATGGTGCATCGGCTGTCCTCATCATGGAGGAAGAAGCAGCCCGACGGCAAGGATTAACACCCGTCCTCCGATTTTTAGATAGCGAGGTTGCCGGCGTGCATCCATTCTATCCTGGATTTGCGCCAGTCCCGGCAATACAGACTATATTAGAAAGAAATTACTTGACTATTGAAGATATTGATTTGGCCGAAATCAACGAAGCATTTTCGTCCAAAATCGCGGCCTGTGCGAATGAGCTATCCATTCCATATGAAAAATTAAATGTAAATGGAGGGGCGCTAACAATCGGGCATCCCTACGGTGCATCCGGAGCCATTATGGTCACAAAATTGTTTCACGAGGTCCAAAGAAGAAAGTCAGCTAAATATGCTCTTGCTGCAATCGGCAGCGGAGGCGGGATTGGGGTTGCCGTTCTGTTTGAGGTGGTTAGCCAGAAATGAGCGCCAGTTTTTTGGTTCTCACTTCTGGCTCTTTAATGGCAAAAGCCGTGAATTATGACAAAATCAACTTATATAGCACATGCTAGCACTTTGATATTCGACAGATATCTTTTACTATCAACAAGATATCAGAATATTATTTGTGATTCTCAAGCAGGAATCGCCTTAATATATCAGAATTTATTTTTCAAATGATTTTTTCATCATATGCGGCAATATTCCGCTTAATTTTTCTACTAAAACCCCCTTTTGTTTAAAAGCCATCATGGTGCCATCATCTCCCAGCTTCATTAAATACACCTCTTTAGGCTTATATACTTGTAAGGGCTTCCGATTGATTCGATTACGATTATTGCGGATATAAACGTGCCAATAACCAATAAATTGGCGCCAATCGATAGATAATCTTCTCCGCTGTAATGGATGTGGCTCTCCACTTTAACCATTCTCATTATTTAGATCATTAGCAGCTGATGCTCTAACTTCCTGACCTTCCTCCTGAATTTGGCCAATAACAGATAAAACCGATCCCACTGCCTGAATCCAGCTTCCAATAAAGATCACTTGATCACCGCTTCCGTCTGAACCGGAAATTTTTTTCTCCCTCAGATTCTGCGTCCCTCCGATTGCTTGGAGTGAATTTCCGATTGCTTGAAGCAGATTTCCAGTTATATTAAAATTTTGCCCAGCTGCCGTTGGATCTTCAAACTCATCTCCAAGAGCAGTGGCACCGCCCAGTGCTTGAATCCAATTCCCTGTAATAACTAACTTTTCTTCGGTCACTTCTTTAACATCCAAAACTAATCCAGCAAGCACTGTACTATTCCCTGCAGCCTGGATTTCATTTCCTAGCCTTTCAAGAGACGGCCCGCTTTGACCGTTTGCCTCAAGTGCGTTACCTACACCTTGCAAGGTATTGCCGACGATATCAAGCCCCTTAAACAGGTCCACAATCCTTCCTGACTGTGCTGGAATGCTCGAGACAGCTGAAAGAATGGTGCCAATTGCAGCCAGGATGGATCCAAAGATCTCTTGCGCTTGATTATCCATAGCAATACTCCTTCGTTGATGTATGTTAAAGTATATTCAAAAACCCCCCTAGCCGATACGAAGCGAATTCGCAATGCCATCTAAAAAAACTTCATAAAAAAAAGGCTGCCTATAGCAGCCCGCTCAATCTTCCCATAACAAGGGTATTATAATCATTGCCATCCGAAAGCTTCTTGTCGCTTTTTAAAATCCCTTCTATTTTAAAACCGTACTTTTGATAGAGCTGTATTGCCTTTTCATTTGTTTCCAGAACATGCAAAGTCATTTTATGAATTGCATGAGAATCCGCCCATTCAATCGACTCTTTTAAAAGATGCTTGCCGATCCCATATCCCCAGAACTCTTTTAGAACACAAACGCCAAAATCTATTTTGTGGCACTTCTTTTGAGAGTGCTTCCTTCGGACCTTGAAAACCCGGCAATTCTTCCATTTGCGACTGCAGCAAAAAAAAGATTGCGGCCACTCTCTGTATCTTCATCGATAATACGGTTGAACCCCGCTTCATCTATATACCCCTCGCCTGCTTCGCGGTCCTTATTTTCCGTTTCCCCATCGAATTCCCTTTCATGAAAATAAACAGGTCTATTTTTCAGCTCAACTCTATATTTTATAGGAAAGGCAGTTTTACCTGTAACACATTCTTTAAGAAATAGGAGAGAAGCGTATGTATACTGTGTATTATCTTGAAGGCAGGAATATTTTATTAAATCAGCTTCGCAAAAATTTACCAAGCGAAGGCGATGATGTGAGAATTAAAGGCCGTAAAGGCAAAGTGACAAGCGTACAATCGCTCGAAAATAATAGAGTCCATGTGCAGGTCACTATAGAAGTGGTTAATAAAAATAAAGCAGTACTGGATATTTCAAAAAAGAAAAAGAGATAACATTAAAAAGAAAGATTACTAAACCCGCTTATATGCGGGTTTTCTTGATTCTGCGAATCCCTATGAATCAAAACAAGGATTAGCCTCCTTTCTGAACGGGTATAGATGTATGTTTCGTTATAAAAAAGATAGGATATCCTATTAAAAGATCCGTAAAAGGTGTGGACTTAAAAATGGAAAATACATATTACTCAGAATTGGCGGTGCCAATTGAACCTCCATATGGGTTTCAGCCAAAAGAAAATAAGGCAACCGACTTTACGTTCGACCGTGAAAACCGGTTTACAGATTATAAAATTGAATATAAGGATAAATTCTATGAAGTCAGTCTCGATGATCAGGGACATTGGTATTTTTTCACATCTATTGTTTGCGATTCGTTAGATGAGCTGAAGCTTTCAAGACAAATCTTCAGGCCTCCTTATTTAAAAGGCGAGAAGCTACAGCTTGTGGGTGTAATGGAAGAATTGAGAATTATTCCGCTATTTGAAGGCCATGACAAAGCATATGGTCATGTTCTGTCCCTTGTCAAAGACCTGGATTCCATTCCTGTATACCGGCAGGCCAGGCTTGCTAATTATGATGGAACGGACGATCCGACGATAATAAAAAAGATTCATTATATTCAAAACGAGTTCAAGGGAGAAAGCACCCGGTTTATTTCCGGCTTTGAAACACGGTCATTCGCAACCATAACTGAAAATAAATTATACGCAAAAGAAATCCATCTTCCAGCAAATGCACGGAATTATCTTAAGCTATTTGTCTATTTTTCACGGTACAGCACCCTTCCTTCCCAGCAGATGATGCCGAGATTTCTGGCCAACCTTTGGGCTTCAACGCAGAGTTTGAACACCAGTGCGAACCCTTCCCTATACCATGAAGAGCTGATTGAATAAATAGTCATTTGCAAAAGGGATATACGAGCACAACAAAAGGCATGGATGGTTTCTAAGCCTTTTTGAGTGCGTTCGCCAAAAAAAGCCAACATCCGACCTGCAGATGCAATAAAAGTCTAATCCTGCGCTTTCCCAAGAAATAAGAAATGCGTAAGCGCCTTGCCCATGAAGGAACGCAGACTAAAAGCGCCACGCTCTGTGGCAGCGTCTGCATGACCCGCATCCTCCCAAAAGATGCCGCTTTCGGTCGTGCGATGTTTATCCTCAAAAAAAGCTACTGCTTTTTTCTTCGTGCCAAAAGATTTGCTGACGAAGCCTTCCTTATCCTGTGGACATCAGGCATAAGACAAGCCCTGTAAGAAGGTGTTCTTTCCTACTGTAAGGGCTTGGCATATGACCTCGAGGGGGTAGGCTGCTTGCGCTAGACAGTTATCGACATTTAAAATGTATACTTCCTTATTTCATGAAAGAAGAGTAGCGATATTTCCCCACTCTCGGTCATCATTTTCCATCAACGATCTCTTTAAAGATTTCATATGAGCGTTTTTGCTTTTCTTCATCATAAATATATGATACTGCCATGATTTCATCTACCTGATACATGTCCTGGAACTGAGTCAATTGCCCTTTGACAGTTTCCTTGCTGCCCAATAAGGTTACGCTTGACATCCCTTCTGCCGCTTCCTTTTCCATCGGATTCCAAATGGAATCAAGGTCTTCGATTGGAGGGCTAAGCTTCATGGATGTTCCTCTGACCACGTTCAAGAAGAATTGCTTCATGGTAGTTGATAAAAACTCTGCTTCCTCGTCTGTTTCTGCTGCAATTACATTCAAGCATACCATCATATAGGGCTTATCCAAATACTTGGACGGCTTGAAGCGTGCCCGGTAAATGCGGATGGCATCCTCCATCCATCTTGGTGCAAAATGCGAGGCAAAAACATATGGAAGTCCCAGTTCTGCAGCCAGGTAAGCTGAATCTGTCGAAGAACCGAGAATATAAATCGGTATATTTGTTTCCACTCCTGGATGTGCTTTTACATAACTTTGCTCCTCTAATGGACCAAAGTATGCAAGCAATTGCTGAACATCCTCCGGAAATGTGTAAACTGAATCATTTTTCGAGCGGCGAAGCGCATTAGCCGTCATCATATCAGTTCCTGGTGCCCTTCCAAGGCCAAGGTCTACCCGATCCGGATAAATGGTCGCCATGGTGCCGAATTGCTCAGCCACAACAAGCGGCGCATGGTTCGGCAGCATAATCCCGCCAGACCCGACTTTGATTGTATTGGTATGTTCCAAAGTATGTTTAATTAGAATCGCTGTGGCAGAACTGACAAGTGTCGGTGTATTATGATGCTCCGCAATCCAATAGCGCTTATAGCCCATTTCCTCCGTTGCCTGTGCAAGATCCACAAGATCTTCGATTGCCTGCTTGCTATCTTTCCCCTCTCGAATCGGGGCAAGGTTTAAAACCGAAACAGGAATTTGTATAGTAGTCATTTCATTATCCCCTTCGTAAAGAATTGCTTTTATTTTAACAACCGGAATAAATAAAACAAAATATAATGCTTAGTATGCACGAACATCGTGAATGGATTTCCCAGAGAGTGAAAAAGAAAAACCAGCCCCCATCAGATGGAGGCCGGCTCTCTAACTAACCCGCAAAGGTTCTTCCTTTTTAATCAATTCTGCGGTCTTTGCAGGCTTCTTCTTATTCAATGCCAATAATAAAATCATACCAAAAATACAGGCTGTCCCCATCCATTGGAAACTGCCAAACGGTTCTTTAAGCCAGATGACCGTAGTAAACACAGCTGCCAGTGGCTCAAGACTGCTTAATAGACTGGTTTCAGTTGGTGATAGGCTTTGCAAGCTTTCGATGTAGAACCAGAAAGCCAGCATCGTCCCAAACACGATCACAAACACTAAATAAAGGTAAGCTTCGAACGTTAAACTGCTGAACGCGATCTTCCATGGCGGATGGATCAAGCTTAAGAAAAATCCGCCAATCACCATTGCCCAGCCGACAACCACCAGCGAATCGTATTGTTTTAAAAGCGGTACAGCATATAGCGTATAGAAGGCTAACGCTGCCCCTGATAAAATCCCCCACATAATGGCCGGAAACGGTACCGAAAGCTGTGAGACCGAACCATTTGTAAGCAGAAAAAAGGAACCCGCAAGCGCAAGTACAACGATCACAAAGTCGTGCCGTGTGAATACCGATTCCTTTCGCAAAACCAGGTAAATGATAATCATCGCAGGCGCCAAATATTGCAGCAAAGTAGCTACGGCCGCATTTCCATGGTGAATGGATGCCATATATGTGTATTGAACGGCCAGCATGCCAAGGAGACCAAAGATTACAAGGCGCACTGCCGTTTTCTTATTTTTCCAAACTCCAAATACTTGCTTTCGTTCCTTAAGTAAAAATTGCAGAGCTAAAAGCAGAACACCTGCAAGAAGAAGGCGTATTGTTACAAGCCAATCAACATCGATTCCAAATTGCTGAAAAAGCTTTTGGGCCACAGTCCCGCCAACACCCCAAAAAGCAGCCCCCGCAATGACCAGCAATAACCCTGTTTTTCGAGAAGGTCCCATACCCATCGATCCTCCGTAAATGTTCATAATATGGTTATCATAAAGGAAAATTCAGTAAAATCATAGTCTGAATTTCTAGGGAGGATCTTGAAATGGATGCGTTACTAGATCTAATGCCTAATTTAGACCTATTCTACTTTTGAGGTTTTTTGGATTGGATATTTTGGGCACTTTGTTCCTCGGCCAACTTACTTCTCCAGCTTCATAAACAACCGTTCATGATAACTTTTCATCCTTTAACCCAGCAATTACGGCTTCATGAACCTTCCAAGAATAGCGACCTTTTTCAGTTTTATTCACTCCAAAAACCGCAGCAAATCCCCATTCACAATATCATCAGACAACCCCAGCTCTTTCCTGGCAATTTTTATGGAAGGTTCGCACTTACTTATGTCTACTTCTTCTTCAGTATCATTTCTAAAACATCTTCCTGCACTATAAAGATAGTCGTTCGCAATAAAGCTTCCATCCCTGAATACTACTGGATGATGAGGGTCGCGTGTGAACAGGTTTTGGGCAAAGCTGAAGTTTTCCTCTGGGTCAATTCCAAGCAGATGGAGAACTGTTGCTCTTATATCCACTTCTCCTCCAATATTGGAAAAAGTTTTGCCTTCCACACCTGGCACATGGATGATGACTGGCACACTTTGAAGCTTCATCCGATTAACCAGCTTATCTTCCTGATTCAGGAGTTCCAGCACGCCATGTTCATATTTATCTGAAATCCCGTAATGGTCTCCGTATAAAACAAACATTGTATTTTCATAGAGGCCTTTTTCTTTTAATTCCTGAAAAAATTTCTTAATGGCTTCATCCTGATATCTTACGGTTGTCACATAGCGATTGACCACCATTTCACTTGTGTCCGCTTCTGAGATGAATTGATCTTTTTCCTCCAGCAAAAATGGGAAGTGGTTGGTCAATGTGATAAATCTTGCATAAAAAGGCTGCTGTATTTTCTCCAAAAACGGAATGGACTGCTGGAAAAATGGGATATCCTTGATTCCATAGTTCACAGAGTTGTCATCGGTGACCGAATAATCAGCTTTTGAAAAATAACGATCATAGCCAAAAGATTTGTACATTGCATCCCGATTCCAGAAAGATGCGTCATTGCCATGGAAAACGGCTGCGTAATAATGACCCTTCGCCGACAAAATGTCCGGCAAACTTTTATAGGTATTATCTGTTTTCCTGACAAACGCTGATCCGCTCGATAATGGATAAAGTCCTGTATCCACCATGAATTCCGAATCGGAAGTTTTGCCCTGGGCAGTCTGGTCATATACATGGCTGAAATAGAAGCTGTCTTTAATCAGCGAATTTAGGAATGGGGTAATCTCATTCCCATTTACTTTCTGGTTAATAACAAAGTTCTGCGTTGATTCCATACTTATAAGGACGACATTCATACCATTCGCGGCGCCAAAGTAGTCAGAGGGCTTTTTCTCTATAGCCCCAACGTATTCTGCAGAAGCTTCAGCATCCGAAGCAGTTGCAAAAGCACGATTTAATGGCTGGAAAGCGGCAACCCCTATATCGAAGAGATGGTATTGATATAATCCGATATTTTTAACCAGCTGCAAGCGGTTATAAGACTCGGCAAAAAGATGAGGAACCTTCATCATTCCTAATCCAATTGTTCCAGCGACTAGAATAGCAGCGACCCCTCCATACACCTTTTTCACTCTGCTTGTAACAGCAAAAGCCGTTTTTACATTCTTCTTCATATAAATCAGCAAGAATAAAATAAGGTCGGCAAATAGCAGAAGATCCCACGGGCTAATGAGCTCAATTGTACTTGGCCCGATCCCGCCCACATTTTTAAATTGAAATAGGATTGGAACCGTTACAAAATCAGTATAAAACCGGTAGTAAAGCAAGTCTGCATATAGAACGCTGGTCAGAATCACCATCGTAAAAAAAATTGCACCAGGCTTCACCTTTTTCTTGAAATAGAAACTAATGCCAAGAATAATCATGATGGTACCGACGGGACTAAAAATCATAAATAAAACATCAAGCCAATTTTCAGCTGGTAAATTAAAGCCGATAAAAGACACGAGTACTGTTTTGGCCCAAATGAAAACGACTGCAAACCAGATTGGTGAAAACTTTTTAAACATATTCATACCGCTTTTCCTTTTTTTTTGCTAAAATTTCGCCCATCATATCGAGCCCTCTCATAACCTCTTCTTCTCCCTGCTCCCCCATAAGCGCAGCCTGGATCCAATTTCGTTCAAGAAGGTACCCGCTTTCATAGCTTAGTAGGATTCCCTTCTGTTTGCATTGATCGCCGAACTCCCTGCTTGATAAATTCATGGGCAATTGAATAGTAAGTATGCCAGGTGAATAAGAGGATTCACCAAGCAGATCGAAGCCGAACTCATTTAGCTTTCTTCTGGACTTTTCAGCCAGCATCTTTGTCTTTTCAAAGTCAACTAGATTTATGCTCTCATCTAGTGCGGAAATCAGATTGGATGAATGAGTATATGGGATGCTTTCGCAGTTTTCATACATTTTTAAATCCAAGTACCTTGGAACAGCATCGTTTTGCTTAATTTTTTCCCGGTGGAACACTATAGCAAGCCCCGGATAGGATCCAAGCCCTTTCCCGCTTACCGTCGATGCAAAATAGATGTTTTTAAGATTCAATGGAACGATGCCTGCTGTGCTGCACGCATCCACACATAGCTCGATCCCGTTTTGTTCACACAAATCCTGAATGGCATTGATGTCATACAGATAGCCTGTGGAGGTTTCACAGTGGACAGTCCAGATCCATTTTATAAGAGGATTTTTCCTGATTTCATGTTGGACTTCATACAAATCAATCGGTTCATTCCACTCTTTTTCAATCGTTTGAAAAGGCAGCTGAAACCTTTTTGCATGATCAATCAGACGGTAGCCAAATTCCCCATTTGCCAGGATCAGACCATCCCCTTTTAGTTGTGCAGCTACAAGGTCATTGGCAAGGGTTCCAGTACCAACCACTACTTCAGCAAAGGCAGCCCCAGTCATCTCACATAATCGGGAGCGCAAATTTTTCAAGCCGTTAATACATTCATCGCTTCGATGTGAAATGGCGTCCTTTGAAAAAGCTGCTTTCACCTTAGGATGAATGGGGACAGGTCCCGGCAGAAAAGAGTGGCTTTTGACCGGCTCTGAATTTTTGGCCATTAATCGTTCAAATGCCTTTGTGGAACGTTCAAAATTCTCTTTTGTCAAATACATGGGCTGAAACTGGGCATCTTCTGCTCCAGTTAAAGGCCCAAAAGGCAAAAAGCCCATCCGTTTATACAGTTTCAGCTGCCTGACAGTGCCCGAAATAAGGGCCATGGTATAATTTTTTTCCAGGCAATACGCTACAAGCTTTTCACAAAGCTGATAAAAAACACGCGTGCTTCGGTATTCCTTTTTAACAGACAGCAATCGCACTTCGCATGCTGCACCCTTAATAGGGAGATAGTCTTCCAGATTTTCAAGTTTATAGTCGAGCGAAAAAGGCCGTTTGGCACGAATGGCGATCATTCCGATAACCTTCTCGCCAGCCTTGGCAATAACATATGTATTTTCATCATGGAATTTATCAATTAATTGCTGTTCTGGATTTCCCTTATGCTGAGGAATCTCTTCAACAAACGTTTGATAGTTTAACTCATGGATTTGTCTAAGTTCATCCGGTTCGCATGCAATTTTATAGATGATGCTTTTCACGGTTTACCTCCTATGTCCTATGATTGAGCATGATGAAAGAAAAGTTGAGTATGTGAAATAATAACAATTAAAAGCAGCAGTAAAAGCCCTGCTGAGACAATGAATGAATCTCCAGTCATCCAGGCTGTAAAAGGAATTGTTGCCATAGAGAGAAAGCCTGCCGGCGTATATTTTCGAGTTAACAGATATATAACTCCCATTGTGAACCCCATTACGAGAATGGTTACCGGCTCAAGAAATAACGCAGCAGCCAAATAAACGACAACTCCTTTACCTCCATGAAAGCGAAGCTGGATCGGAAAAAGATGGCCTAATAGCAAGAACAGCGAACTGAGAATTAAAAAGATTTCTCTGCCATCACCCAATAGATTAGTAACGAATAAAGCGAGCCAGACTTTACACGCATCAACAGCCAAAGTCAGCAAAAAACCCTTCTTCCCCAAAGCTCTTCCGGCATTGGTCGCACCGGCATTCCCGCTCCCCATATCCCGAATATCCTTTTTTAAAAAGGATTTCACCACATAATAAGCCCCTGCTATGCTGCCCAATGCGTAAGAAACAATTACAACCAACAGGGCGGTCCAAACGTCGTTCATCCCACCTGCCCCCTCTTTTATTAAATAAAACGAACAAAAAGGGTAAAAAGTTTCATATTTTTACAAATTTACATTAAGTTTGAAGACGGCCAGCCATTTTTAAGGTGCTGTCAATGTTATTTGTGCTTGATGAACAAAGCGGGATAGCGATGGGTTCAGCTTTTAACCGAAAAATCAGCCAGTCTCCCCCTAATTTTACCATTAAACACATCATAATAAAGAAAATGACGCTTCAAAATTTTCTTTCTTATCTTCAAGCTCCCCTAAAATGTATGTCCAGCCCTTCTCCTGCCTCAAAAATAAGCCCATTAAAGATTTCAGTCAATTTAAAAAAATAATATTTTAGTGTTGACATTGTTTATCTATTGCATATAATTTGCATTAAGGCAAAACTTTTTTATTAATCTATAAATCTTGTCCAAAAGACGATAACTTGAATAAATTCAACTTATGAAAAAGGAGAGTATCACAATGAAGGAACCAGCTATCTCCATTAACGATTTACACGTTTCCTACTATGGAAATGAAGCTGTAAAAGGTGTGAGCTTAACCGTAAACAGAGGCTGCCTGGTGGGAATTATCGGCCCAAACGGCGCAGGGAAATCAACATTTTTAAAAGCTATGCTGAATCTTATCCCAAGGGATAAAGGCGAGGTAAAGGTGTTCGGGAAAACTTTAAAAGAAGTCCGCAAAAAGATTGCCTATGTACCCCAGCGCAATAACATTGATTGGGATTTTCCCATCACCGTTCTTGATGCTGTCTTAATTGGCACATATCCTCATTTAAAGCTGTTTCGCCGTCCAAAGAAAAAAGAGAAAGAATGGGCAATGGAATGCCTGCAGCGTGTTGGGATGCAGGATTTCAGCAAAAGACAAATTGGTGAACTATCCGGCGGACAGCAGCAGCGGGTCTTTCTGGCAAGAGCCCTCGCCCAGCAAGCAGATCTATTTTTTCTTGATGAACCGTTTGTTGGTGTGGATATATCCAGTGAGGAAACGATCATTAATATTCTAAAAGAGCTTTGCCTTCAAGGAAAAACAGTGATTGTCGTCCATCATGACCTTAGTAAAGCGAGTGATTATTTCCATCAGCTGATCCTGCTGAATAAAGAATTAATCAGCTTTGGAACGGTTGATGAGGTCTTCAAACAGGATGTAATCGAAAAAGCTTATAAAGGACAATTTGCTTTTATTAATGAAATGGGGGTGTCGGTGTAATGGCCTTTATTGATGCTGTCATGCAGTATAGTTTTTTGCAAAAAGCATTGCTGACTTCAATGATGGTAGGAATTATTTGTGGAGTCATCGGCTGCTTCATCATTCTCAGAGGAATGGCGCTGATGGGCGATGCAATCTCACATGCCGTGCTTCCGGGTGTCGCCATTTCCTATATGCTGGGAATCAATTTCTTCTTTGGGGCCGTTTTCAGCGGTGTGATAACCGCTGTGGCAATTGGTTTTGTCAGCCAAAATAGCCGGATTAAACATGATACCTCAATTGGCATCATGTTCACAGCAGCTTTCGCTTCCGGAATCATCATCATTACGATGCTAAAAAGCAGTACGGACTTGTACCATATTTTATTCGGAAATGTGCTGGCGGTAAGATCATCCGATATGTGGATCACCCTTGCGATTGGCTTAATTGTGTTAGCAGCAGTCTATCTTTTTTACAAGGAATTGCTTGTGACATCCTTTGACGAAACAATGGGAGCTGCCTATGGGCTGCCGGTGCGCATCATTCATTACTTCTTGATGACACTATTGACGATGGTAACCGTCGCTTCCCTGCAGACCGTAGGCATCATCCTGGTGGTCGCCATGTTAATCACCCCTGCTGCGTCTGCTTATCTGCTGACTGATCGGCTCTGGTTGATGATCTTCCTTGCAGCAGGCATTGGTGTTATTTCGTCCGTCGTTGGCCTCTACTTCAGCTTTACTTACAACTTAGCTTCAGGAGCAACGATTGTCATGGCAGCGACCGCGATCTTCGCACTTGTTTTCTTACTTTCTCCGAAGCATGGATTGATTTTGAAGGCTTTAAAAGTGAAAAAGAGAAGAGCATCTTTAGTTTAAAGCTCTGTAAAACTTGGGTGCTGCGATTTGCAATGGGCTTTAAAATAGCCCAGTCTAATAAAAGTGAATGGAAGTGAAAATTCAATGTTCAAAAAATGTATTCTTTTTTTAGCAGTTTCTGTTCTGGGCGTTTTGGTTCTGGCAGCATGCAGCAGTGATAAAGGCAATGGCAGTTCTTCAGCAGGAAATGAAAAAGTTCAAGTGGTGGCCACCTATTCCATTGTCTATGACATTGTTAAAAATGTAGGCGGCGATTTAGTGGAGATTCATAGCCTGGCTCCAATCGGCTCAAATCCGCACGAATATGACCCGCTTCCTGTGGATGTCCAGAAAACGACAGATGCAGACGCTGTCTTTTATAACGGCTTAAACTTGGAGGCCGGCAATTCGTGGTTTAATAAATTAATGGAAACAGCCGGAAAGGATGGAGAAGATGCTCCTGTCTTCCTTATGAGCAGAGGGGTTGAGGCGAAGCACTTAACAACTGAAGGCAATAAGGGCGAAGAAGATCCACATGCCTGGCTGGATATCCGGAATGGCATTAAATACGCTGAAAATGCAAGAGATGGTTTAATAAAAGCGGACCCGGAAAATAAAGAAATTTATGAGAAAAATGCAGAGGAATATATCGGGAAGCTGCAGGAACTGCATGAAGAAGCAGTGGCGCAGTTTAATGAAATTCCGGAAGAAAAACGTGTGCTGGTCACAAGCGAAGGTGCATTTAAATATTTCAGTGAAGCTTATGGTTTCCAGGCGGAATACATCTGGGAGATTAACCAGGAAAATCAGGGAACACCAGATCAAATAACAAGAATCGTAGATATTATTAAAGAAAAAGGTATTACAGGCTTATTCCTGGAAACGAGCATCGACCCGCGCAGCATGGAAGCCGTCTCCACTGAAACCAAGGTACCAATCATGGGAAAAGTCTTTACCGACTCTCTTGCAAAACCTGGCGAAGATGGCGATACGTACATCTCGATGATGGAATGGAATATGAAAACGATAAAAGAAGGTTTGTCTAAGTAGCTTATTTTTGCAGGCTGTAAAGGGTTTTATTCGGATTGACTAGACATCTTCTGATTTGTTTTTTAGTTGGATGAGGAACTATTCTTTTTGAGCTGTTCCCTTCCACTTAGCATTTTGACTATTAAAGGCATGTTTCATTCCGATTTGTGCCCTCCTCTCAGCCTTTTGCCTGTGAGGGGCACGATCTGGGATGATGACCGCTTTCGGTCTAAATCTGTCAATTAAACGGCCGATTGTTCTAAAAGACAGTTAAGCAAACTCCCAGGCAAGAGAACCAGCCCGGTTGTAAAGGCTGCGATGACCAAAGTCCACTCCAATCCTCATCTTCGCCCCTACTATAAAAAAACAGGTTTTTGATGTCAATCTGGTTGACTTTTTAAATGCCAAAGAAGGTTACAAAATGTATGGCAGGAGTAACTTTCATCCTCAACCTTTGCTGCAAATCCGCACCATTCACAAACATAGAAATCAGCCGTCTTATCCCCCTCCCTCTCTCATGCGGTTCCTTATAAAGGATAATCATTATCAATAATTAAAAATAGTATAGGTGAAAATGATTATCATTGTTATGAATGTTCAATGCTATCTTAATTCCTTTAATGCATTGGCGACCTTTTCCCCAGCCGCCATACTTTTTGCGGCTTCATGAATTAAAAGGGACATCTTTTACAAATCTACTTTAATACTTCACCATTTCGACACAATTCCCTAAAAGTCACCCTGACCTTTCCTTCCGCTCAACTGTATATAGAAAGTGAAAGGGTGGTGCATTTAGATGAATTTAAAATCAGGCAGTGTTAATCAATTTGAACAGTTTTCCCAGTTTGAGAGTCTTAGGGAGTTTAATACCCATATGGAGATGTGGCTTGCGGTTAAAAAAGATCAGTTTTCGAAGGGGGAGCTTGTGGGATTAAAGAGGCTGGCCCGTTTTGCAGCTAAGGTTCCGGGAGTGTCCAATGCGAAGATTGGCATGATATTAAAAGCGATTCACGAAGAATTTAACAGAAACGGAATTTCCCGCTCCACGTTTAAAAGAATGATTGTAAAAGCGGCAGAGTTAGGCATCTTTACTGTACATGAAACAGAAAGAAAAAACGGATCACAGTCCAGCAACTTATACGTGTTCAATCCTTTTCCCAAGTGTGAACCACCAAAGGAGAAAAAATTGGACCGCCCTAATAAAACAATCAATCTTTCTAAAACTACTAAAAATCAAAAAAATAATAAACGTAACGAAACCGAACTCGACCACACATTTACAAGTGATCGTGTTCCAAAATCATTTACGGATGTGGTTAAATACTTTTTTCCTGATGCAAAGCAAATTGAAGAGTTTTGGAGAATGACTGCTTTGGCAGCCTATAAAAATAACCGGGATCAAGACCAAATAGCATTACTTGACACAGCCATTCACTCCTTTAAACAGCTGATCCGCAAAATGAAAACCAGCAAAGTTACAAAACCAATCGCCTACTTCTACGGCATATTGAACAAAAAACTGGAGGAGCTTTACTATGAAGACTTGTTTGAATTGGGCTTCTCAGGAAAGCAAGACGACTTGTCTCTAAACTTTTTTTACAAAAAATAAAAAAAGTGGATTTTTCCCGAAAATTTCCGATTTTACCCCAAAAATTCGAAAGTTTGGTATCCAAACTGGGTAGTTTTGGGGGTAAATTACCCGAAACTCGACTTTTTTTCAATTCGCAAAAAATTTCAATTCCCGCTATTTTAAAGCTACCCGGGAATACTTAAAGAGAGCGCGCTGTCCAGAAGGAATTTTAAATATGGAGAGCTTTGAGCAAATTGCAGTCCAATTTGAACCAATGATTCATAAAGTCATGAACAGTTTGAGCATTTATAAAAACAGGGATGAATTCTATCAGCTTGGTCTGATCACACTATGGAAGGCTATAAAAATGCATGAGCAGGAGAAAGGTCATCTCCTGCCCTATGCCTATAGTTTTGTGAAAGGGAAAATGATGTACGAGCTGACAAAACAAGCAAACCAAAACGCCAGACACATCTATCCTGCAGATGAATTCTGGGAAGTGATCGAGGAGCCTGCTGAACCCAGCCGTGCCGACCTAATCCTCCAAGAACTGCTGTCAAACTGCCGGACTTTAACAGCCAACCAAAGAAAATGGCTGGAGTATACCCTATGTGATCAACTAACAGTAAGGGAAATTGCGGATAAAGAACAAGTCTCCCAGTCAGCAGTCAAAAACTGGCGCCAGGGAGCCAGGGTGAAATTGAAAGCGTTTTATGAGAATAGCGGCAAACTGAAAACTCTTATTTCATAAAACCATGATCAAATACCAGTATCCATGTAAAATTTTCCTTTTACAATACCAGGCATTTTGGCTGCTTCAATCCTTCTTTCCTTCATGACATGCATTTCATGCAATATTCCTGATTACTTTTCATTTGTTTTAATAGATTTCTCATAAGAGCATTTTATAACAATAAAGTCATTGTAAATTGAAATTTTTCAATTTCTTCAGATCCTAAATTCAAGACGAAATAATAACATTTACCGGCCAAACTAGGCCAATTACTGAAAGATTAATTAAAAAAATACAGCAAAACGATGATTTCCACCTGACAAACGTTAGTTTTTTCAGCTTTGAGAATTAAACCTACTCATTTAATAGCCAACTTACTAAATTAATAAGCTGGAATCAGTTAAACTTTCATCTCTCTTAACTGTAATTCCTCTTATGAATAAATGCGCATATTATTTCGTCCATGTTCTTTACAAGTCTGTGCTGCAGTACAACTCACTTTAAAAATTACAGATAATTAAAAGTTATAATACTATAACTAAATTTTATCTTTCGGTTTATCCAAACCTGCTTAATGAATATCGGTCAATCGGAATAGAGGTTTCCCCATCCATTATTAGCTCTGTTAATAGGGTTCCGATTAAAGGAGATAGTGTCACACCACTATGAGTGGCTGCAACATAAAGATTTTCAACGTCAGGCACTTTTCCTAAAATCGGAAATCCATCCTCAGGCATTGCGCGTATTCCCGAAAAAGCGCGGACGATTTTCGATTTTCTTAATGCCGGAACATACCGTACTGCCATATTCGCTGTTTCCTGTATAACATCTAATGTGGTTGCACGGTTAAATCCAGCTTGTTCCATAGAGTATCCCATTAACACTTCACCATTGTTTGCCTGCCTTAGTCCGCTGATTGTAAAGTTAAGAAACGGTTTTAATGGTTCCGATACGAGTATCTGCCCTCTTAACTGATTAACCGGAATCTTTATCCCAAGCATCTCCCCTAATTCCCGTGACCAAGTACCACCAGCAAGAACGAGATTTTTACATACATACGTTGCCTGATCAGAAATTACTAAAAATTTCCCATACTGCTGCTTAAGCTCAGTAACTTTATTGTAAGTAGAATAATGAACTCCATTTCTTTTCGATGCCCTCATATACATGTCAATCAGCCGAAATGGATTTACGTTTCCGTCGATGGAACTATAGGTAGCCCCAGCAACTTCCGGGTTCATAAAAGGTTCTTTTTCGAGTACTTCTTCTCTTGATAACACTTTAATTTTAATGCCTATTTTTCTGTAAGATTCCGCAAGCTGCTTTGCTTTTTCCCGGTCACTTTCATTGAAAAAAGGTGAGAGTCCGCCTGTGCGCTTGTATTCAATATCACCAATTTTTTTTGATAAATATGGATAAAGTTCAGCACTGTACATATTAAATTCTGCATACCAGGAAGGAGTTTTATTATGTACCCATACCCAGGCCTGAGTAGAACCGGAAGTGCCTGACATTGGGAATTTTTTATCGAGGACAAGTACACCTTCTTTATATCGCTCAGAAAGATGATAGGCAATTCCATTACCAACTACGCCTCCTCCAACTACAATTGTTTCATAGTTTGTTTCCACTCATCTCACCTCCCCATCCTCTATTTCGACTTCATCCAAAACTGATTTGACAGCGGAAAAGGCCGTGCTATTTGTTGCTAATGTTTCAAGCTTAATTGGGGAAAGCGGCATTCTCATCCTGGGCAAAGGAATCTCAGAAAAAGGAATACCTGTATTTTTATGGATAATCCCTGCCACTAAACCTGTGCAAATTTTTGCCTGGCATGGACCCATCCCACAGCGGGTGAGCCTTTTGACATCATCAAAAGTCCTGCCTCCATGGCCAATGACTTCTTCAACTTCTTCCAAACTGATTTCTTCACATCTGCAAATGATCGTTGTTTTATCCAATTTCATCACCTTCTAATCTCTTTTTCTATCAGCCTAAGAGATAAATTGATCCTTCAGTACTGGGGTATCAAAGTCTTGAATATGCCTTGTTCTTCCTTCCCATACATCTTTTTTCTCCAATAGCTCAAGCTCTTTCCATAAGTCTTTCTTTATGTCCTCTGCTTCATTCCTCTTGATTGCCTCCAGTTCTGTACATACACTGATTCCGGCAATCATACCAGTCAAGATTAAAGCCCCTTGATCACTGATGCCAGCAGCATTTCCTGCTAGAAATATATTTTCCCTGTCTGTCTTAAAATCCTTATTATATTGCGGGACCCATCCTCCAAGCGTCTCCTGGTATCCAAAAGCACATCCAAGCTGGTAAAACGAATCAAGAATCGGCGCTCGGCCCCCATCAAGACATACAACATCAGTCTTTACAGTTAAGACCTCTCCGGTAAACTCAATATCAATTTCTTCCACCTGTCCATTTCCTCTTGCTTCTTTTACATCACTATTAAAATAAAAAGGAATTCCCCTGGTTCTCAACTCATTCAATTTATCCTGGTCACTTGAGGAAGCATGAGGTTTTTTCTCAATAATGCCTTTTACTTCCACACCGACCTCTAATAACTGCAAAGCTACGTCCAAAGCAAAATCACTTGATCCAATAACCACTGCACACTTGCCAGGCTTCACAAAATCACGGTTAACCAGTGTCTGCGCAGCACCAATCGTCATGATTCCCGGAAGAGTCCATTTTGGGAAAGCTACTGCCTTTTCAGCTGCACCGGTTGCCACTACAAGCTTTTTTGCTTTTATCGGAAAAACATTTTCTTCATCGGTAATTCCGACACTTCCATCTGCATATAGCCCGATAACACGGTGATTCAAAAGGGGTCTCACTGTAAAATCATTTACCTGCTTTGTTAATTCACCTGCCAGTTCAAATCCGCGTATAGGCTGAAAAATAGACGGCAGAGGCCGGATCAGCTGCGTTTGCTGGCATAACTGACCGCCAAGTGTAGAGGATTCATCAACAATTGTGACATCCAATCCCCTTGATGCTGTTTCAATTGCTGCCGCAAGACCTGCCGGGCCGCCGCCGATGATTAGAACTTCAGTCTCCATCCTGTCTCCTCCTTACCTCGGGGTCTTCTAGATTCGGAAATACATTCATTCCTTCTTCAATCTTAGTCATACAGGTACGTACATGATCTTCACCGTTAACCGTCATATAGCAGCTGTAGCATCGCCCGCGAGAGCAAAAAAGGCCTCTGGATTGGACCAGCTTTCTGCTTAATCCAAATTTTTTTACACCATTAGCCATTAATGCAGCCGCAACCGTCTGCTGTTTATAAGCCTTATACGGCTGATTGTTAAAGTAAAAAGTTACAGACTCCTGGAGCTGGTTACCAAGGACGGGATGTTTCTCAATATGCATAAAAGCCACCTCTTAGTTAATTTTTCGAGGAAAACACTTTTCCCACGCCTAGTACTCTTTCAATCACTACCATTAACACGACAGTAAATAGAATCATAATGCTCGATACGGATGTAATAATCGGATCATACTGATATTGCATGTAAGTATAGATGCGCACCGGCAGTGTGACAACGTCTGTACTGACAATAAATAGCGCAACAGTTAAATCATCAAAGGATGTAATGAAGGCAAAAATTGTCCCTGCAATAACGCCTGATTTAATAATCGGGAGAGTGATTTGAAAGAATACCTTAAATGGCCCTGCTCCCAGGTTCATAGCTGCCTGTTCGATTGAGCGGTCAAACCCGACTAGACTTGCAACCACAAGACGCATCACGAAAGGCACAGTTAATATAATATGCCCCAGTATTAACGCAATTGGACTGGCAGCTAACCCAATCCACGAATAAAACTGCAAAAGTGCTACCCCAAACACGACTGAAGGGATTAAAAGAGGCGATCCCACTAATTGAACAATTGCTGTTTTCCCTCTAAACTGGTGACGGACAACTGCAAGAGAAGCCAGGGTTCCGATGGCTGTTGCAATGATAGCAGTTCCAAAAGCAACGATAATACTTAACGTAAAAGACTGCATAAATTCCGGGTGTTCTACCAGTTCTGTATACCACCTGAGTGTCAGCCCTTTTGGCGGGAACACAATGTATTCAGTTGTCGTTAAGGAGGATAGCAATACAACAACAATGGGTGCCAGCAAAAAGACATAGACTAATACACAAACAAAGTTAAAGATATATTTCGGCAGCCTCTTACTCATTGTATTGCCACTCCTTTCTCTGATTTGGCAAGTATTTTACTGTAAGCGATAATGGTAATCGTAGCAATTAGAATCAATAGGAAACCAATGGCGCCTCCATAAGGCCAGTTAAGCATAACGGCTACTTGTTCATATGTTAAGTAGGACATGAGTTTCACCTGTGGGCCACCCAAAATGGCAGGTGTGACAAAGGAGCTGACGCTTAAGCTGAACACCATAACAGATCCGGCAAAAACGCCTGGCAAAGTCAGTGGAAGCAAAATGGAAAAGAAAGTTCTGAAGGAGCTGGCCCCGAGATTTTGAGAGGCTCTGATGACAGAAGGGTCAATTTTCTCAAGGGAACCTATGATGCTTAACACCATGTATGGAAAGAGAACATGCACCATACCAATAACAACACTTAGTTCGGTATATAAGAGAGTTAACGGTTGATCAATCCAGCCTAGCTTTAAAAGTGTATTATTGACGACACCATTATTGTTAAGCAGAATTACCCATCCATAGCAGCGGATAACCATGCTGATCAATAAAGGCGACAACACGAGCAGAGTGAAGTAATTTCTAGCCCTCCCCTTTGATTTGGAAATCTGAAAAGCTACCGGATATGAAATAATAATCGTTATCAAGGTAGTTAATAGAGCAATTTTCACAGTCCGCCAGACAACTCCCAGATAAAAGGGATCCGACATGAATTTGATGTAATTTTGAAGTGTCCATTCATTTCCTATCCCTGTGCTGGCATCAAATGTTTTAAAGCTAGTAATAAATAGGAAAAACAAAGGAAGCAGAAAGAAAAAGATGAAGATTCCAAGTGTAGGCAGCAATAACAGCCACGCATCAATCCGTTTCTTAATAAGATTTTTTTTCTTCTGCTGAAGCAATAAGTCATGTTCTGTTCCGATTCCTGCTTGCATTCATTTTCACCTCACTATTCTAGAAGGCAGCAGATCTTCAGGATTCCAATAAGTATAGACGCTGTTTCCTTCTTTTATTTGGGTCGGATTCAAGACTGTATTTGATATATCCGCAACAAGATGCTTGTCCTTCACTTTTAAAATATATCTTGTCTTTGCACCCAGGAACATTTTTCTCTCCACTGTTGTTTGAAAGGTTTCAGGATTGGACTCAGTTAGCGAGATTTGTATTTTCTCAGGCCTAATAAAAAAGTGAACCACCGAATTCTTCTCAGATGGCACTGAAACAATTTGTTCATTGCCAAAAAAGTGCATTTTGCTTTTCTTGTTATCATATGTTTCCAGTACTTTTCCCTGAATGTGGTTTACTTCGCCAATAAACTGAGAAACAAAGTCTGTCTTTGGATGATTATAAATGCTGGCAGGGTCATCAACCTGTTCAATTCTTCCCTCATACATAACGGCGATCCGGTCTGATATCGCGAGTGCCTCTTCCTGGTCATGAGTGACAAAGATCGTAGTAATGCCGACTTGTTTTTGGATTTCTACAATTTCTTCACGCATTTCCTGGCGCAGCTTTGCATCAAGATTGCTTAAAGGCTCATCCAGGAGCAGCACTTTTGGCTTAATAACCAGGGCTCTCGCAAGTGATACCCTCTGCTGCTGTCCGCCAGAAAGTTCTTTTGGATAACGCTTTTCATAGCCTGATAACCGAACCATCTCCAACGCTTCGAGTACTCGCTTGTTTATTTCATTTTTCTGTACCTTGCGAAGCTTAAGCCCATAAGCCACATTGTCAAAAACCGTCATGTGCGGAAACAATGCATAATTTTGAAAAACCATTCCCATCTCTCTTTTATTTGGGGGAAGCAGGTGAACGGGCTTGCCGTCCACCTCAATCTTACCGCTGTCCACTTCCAGAAAACCGGCGATCATGTTTAAAGTAGTGGTCTTCCCACACCCTGAAGGTCCCAAAAAGGAGACTAGTTCCCCTTTTTGGATATCAAGACTAAGTTTTTTAACTACTTCTGTTTTGTTAAAAGTTTTCACTACATTTTCAAGGCTTAAGTAACTCATCTTTTCCCCTCTTTCTTAATGGGCTACTTCGATTTCTTTATTGGCCCGTTCTGTCCACTCTGCTCGTTTTGCATTTACAACTTCCCAATTTACTTTGATCAATTTTGCAATCTCGTCTTCTCCATAAACGACCTTATCTACGATATCTCCTTCAAGCTTTACGTTTTTATTTACTGGACCATCGAAAAGAGAATTAGCGAAAAGAAGCTGTGCCTCTTCATCGAGTACAAAATTAACAAATTCCTGTGCAAGATCGGCATTAGGGGCATCTTTTACAACACTGACCGTTGGCATTAATGCAGGGACACCTTCATCTGGAATAACATATTCAATCGGGAATCCAGTATCTTGCAGCGTGAACACACGACTGCTTCCCCAAGCACTTGCGACTGTCTGCCCCTGCATAAAGTAGTTGGATACATCTGCTGTTTTATCAAAAGTCACTGCGTTTTTTGCAATTTCTTTTAATTTTTCAAAGCCTGGTTCAATATTTTCTTCACTTCCTCCATTCGCTATTGCAGTCATCAAAAGGAAATGAACACCGTACGTATTCGCTATAGATGGCAATACAAGTTTTCCTTTGAACTTAGGGTCAGCCAAATCATTCCAAGATGTCGGCGGCTCCCAGCCATTCTGTTCAAAAGTCTCTTTGTTATAGGCCAACCCTGTTGAAATGATCCCAAATCCTACGCCGACATTGTCTTTGTCCTTCGCAATATCATAGACATCTGCCAGATTCGTAACAACATTTTCATCTAATGTCGCCAGCAATCCAAACGCCTTCGCCTGTGCTTGCGGACCATCATCCAGGAAAGCTACATCAATTTGAGGATTATCTTTTTGGGCTTGCAATTTCGATAAAGTATCAACAGAACTTCCAGTAATGTATTTCACCTTTACGCCATGCTCTTTTTCAAATTTTGGTATCAGTACTTCCTTCATTTTTTGTTCATAGCTGCCTCCATATGCCGCTAAAACTAGTGTCTTCCCATCGTTTTTTCCTGATCCTTCATCTTTAGAACTTCCAGTTTGGCTGCTGCACCCTGCTGCAATGACAAGTAACAAACAAAGCAATACAAATAGATAAGCTTTCTTTTTCATTCTTCATTTCCCCCTCGCTAATTTTTGTATACCTGCACAAAAGGAGCAGTTCTCTGATGAAGATTCAATTTTAACTCAATCCCCCCTTTTTGATGGAATCAATCTATATAAATGATTGACTATTTACAATATTCAGTTATTAGTTTTTAAAATATAATATTATAACTTTATATCTTTTATGTTTATAAAAGGTCCTCTCAAAAAAGATTATAATTGGACCTCAGTATAATAAACCTCTTTATCGTCGCGAATGTAAAACTTTGAGTATTCAATAATGTCTTCTTGCTTCGTATAAGTAATCCGTTCCCATTCAAAAACTGCAGTGCCCTGTTCAATTTGAAGGAGTCTAGATTGGTGGATAGGAAGAATATATGGTCTAATAAAAACTTTGGCTCTTCCAAGTGAAATATGGTATTTGTTTTTTAATAGGTTGAAGATGAGGTCATTATTAATATCAGCTGGTGTAAGACTAGGGCATCGATCAGCAGGCAGGTAGGTATACTCTAGTGCGACTGGATCATTGTTTTCTATTTTTAATCTTTCAATTTTTATTACTTCATCATCAGGATCAATTCTAAGTTTCTGGGCAATTTCAGAGCCTGCTGTTTCATATTTAAAACTAAGTATTTCATGGGGATGCTCGTGATCAGAATTGGTGGAAAGAGATATAATCGAGTTAAGGTCCTGTTCCTTTGCAGCTCCTGAAACAAAAGTACCCTTCCCTCTTTGCCTGAAAAGATAACCCTTATTCACAAGCTCAATTACTGCTCTTTTTACAGTGATAGTACTGACATCGAAAAGATCTGATAGTTCCTGTTCAGTCGGAAGCTGGCTTCCAACTTCCCACTGTCCTGAAATGATTTTTTCTTCTAAAATCTTCTCAACTTGTCTATAGAAAGGTATATGTAATCTTTTATCTATCTGCATTTTGTTCTCCCTTTATTAAATATAATGTTATAACTTTATATTATTTAATAATTTAACCGTTTTAAATTTAATTGTCAATATTTTTTGAAAATTAAATTAAAAAAAGAACAAGAACTAAGGTTTGCATAATCTAAGTTGGTTCACAAAAATCACATGTGAACTTTTCCCGATTGTCGTCACGTTTTTTCTGCTAAACCGAATCGAAGCCAAACTCGATGTAGTGGTGTCGTCAATCCAGGGATTGCCGGATCGGTTGAAGAAATAAGAGCAATGTACCTTCCCTTGTTTATAGGAAGGTATGAAGATCGAATAAGTTTCTTATTAGGTTAATAGGCGACCATATCATTAACTATCTTTTTGACTGATAATGCTACATTTTCGTCGGTAATCTCCTTGATTAAAACTGCATACCAAGCATTTTTCTGCGTTAATCCCTTTGACCTTCTGCTTTCCTCATTGCTGCATCCATTTCGCCAGCATTCGGCATTCCCGTTTGCGCTCCCATCTTGGTGACTGAAAGCCCTGCGGCCAGGTTTGCATATGTTAAAGATTCTTTTACATGTTTGGTTTTTGCATATGACACAGCAAAGGCACCATTGAAGGTATCTCCCGCTCCAGTTGTATCCACTGCCTGCACAGGAAAAGCTGGAATCGTTATCTTTTGGCGATCTTCCAGATATTCAACTCCCTCTTCCCCTTTTGTTATGATACTTTTTGCAGCAAGCAGCTCCTGTTCCTCTTCAGTGCCTGATTCGGATAAAAGCTGCTTAAATTCGCCCTCATTGGGAGTTAAAAATGAAACCATTTCAATTAATCTCAATGACAGCTTTTGATAGGGAGCTGGGTTCAGTACAATCGGTATTTTGTGCTGGTGCGCAATTTCTGCTGCTTTCATAACGGACTCGATGGGGATTTCCAGCTGCAGCAGAAGAAGATCACTTTCTTTGATTTGAGCTTCGTGCCTCATCACCCACTCGGGAGTTACTTCATGATTTGCTCCCGGTACGACAATAATGCGATTGTCATTTCCGGAAATCGTTATCGAGGCAATTCCCGTTTCTTTCCCCTCTGTAATCTCCACTTTTCCCTCTTGAATTCCTTCTTTCCTCAACAATTCCTTTAGCTGTTTTCCAAAAGTATCATTCCCTACCTTCCCAACCATAAAAACATCAGCACCCAACCTTGCTGCAGCTACTGCCTGATTAGCCCCTTTGCCTCCTGGAAAAGTAGAAAAAGATTGGCCTGTGAGCGTTTCACCTTGAGTGGGTACCCTCTCTGTCACGGTAACTAAATCCATATTTAAACTTCCCAGAACGGTTATAATCGGTTTTCTCATTTCATGGCCACCTTAATTCTATAAAAATAGGGCCTTATTTGGGCCCCTTCTGTTATGTATAAAAATATGGTTACTTAGTTAATGTATTTTCCTTCCATGCAGTCAAACCTCCTTCAAGCAAGGTAACATGATAGTCTTTTTCAGCGAGGATAGACGCACATTTTCTTGCTGAGTTTCCGGTTGTACAGGTAATAATGATCTCTTTGTCAGCAGGCAAAGCGGAAAGAAGTTCATCCGCATTCTGTTCTTCCAGGCTAAAAATATCGGTTTTTGGTATGTTCACGCTTTGAATATTGGCGTCTTGAATATGTTCGTTGAGATACTTTTCCTCAGCCCTGACATCAAGGACAAAGACCTTTTCATTTTTAATTTTTTCCTTTAATTCATGTGGGGTGATGGTATTCATTAATAGTCACCTCTTTTTCTTTTCATTTTATCACATTCTTAATATGGATGTATGCATTCCCAGGGATTCCCCGCCAACCGCCTCTTCAAGGCCGAAAACATTTTGGCCGTCATGCATATATAAGACCGGGTATCTCTTAGTGCTTCCTTCGTAACATCCTGGCAAGTAAACTCGTATTATTCTTTCCTTATTAAACAATTGAATAGTAAGGCTTTTTAGCATTTTGTTCACCCGTACCTTTTATAAAAATAGTACAATATATCTTTTCCATAAAAAAACACAATCCCTTTTTTAATGGACTGCGTTATCTCATAATTGAATAATAGCAATTACAGCGATTTCACCGCCATCATGACAGAGATTTGACCACGAAAAAAAAGGCCCTATTAAAGGCCTAAAATGGATTAGCGAGGCACATCGATTGGTGAAAGTGCACAAATACAGCGGCAATCTACTATAAAATCCTGTGCTGCTGGCTGTGGAACTTGAACACCTATTGGCACTTGCATATCAAAAGTAAAGTGTGCACAGCAAGTTTCACGATTAAAATATTTAAAGGTAAATACAGTACCAAGACTCAGATTAGCTGAATCTAAATGCAAGAATTCTTTAGTTCCAGCAAGCAATAGGTAAAACTGATCGCCTCTATCAGCACGATTTAAGATGCTGCATGCACAACCATCACAGCCAGTTTTTTTAGATTCCATCGGACTCGTGCATCCGCCTTTCTTGGAGCCCATCATAATGTCACCCCCTTACTACTATCATATTTCTGAAATTCCAATCGGACAGAGTTTTAATCAAAAACTTTGTAAAATAAGGAATTTACCTATTGCTTGTTGATCTTTTTTTATAATCCTTCCATTTATTTAAATATCAACAAAATAAAAGTTCAGAGAAGGGTTTCTCTGAACTTTTGTATAAAGGCATTTTTAATGTAAAAAGCAGTTCTCCCTAAAGACCTTCATGGCCCCGCTTTCTTTAGAGGTTTTAAACAGTTCACCATTGGGTATCCATTCCTATCCTTATGCCCATTTACAATAAAGGTAAAGTCGGTTTTTTCTATCCTAGAAGTTAATGAATTAGAAAATTCGATAGATTTTAATGAAAAAAAGAAACGCTGCTGCAAGCACCTATTCAGTCTACTTTCACAATCATCCCAGATTGAATCGGTTTCCCTTTGTACGTTAATACTCCGTGATTGTTCGAATTGAGTGTTACTTTTATTTCATTCTTTCCTTTTTTTAAGGAGTCCAAATGATAATACTCTCCGTATAAACGAGTGACCTTTTCCCCATTTATGTATAAATGGGCATGGCCTTCGTTAAAGCTGGGTTCCATCTCACCCGCTTTTTCCGGCGCAAAAGAAAATTGTTGCGTCTCCACTTTCAAAAGCCATGTGCCGGAGGGGTCTAGAGTCACACGAATGTTCACACTCGGCACTTCATATCCTTCTGCCATTTCAACTATCCCATGTCCGCTGTGCATATTGGACGCACCAGCAGGTAAATGGTCCTTATGCGGATTTTGACTTGTATAATAAAAGAAGAACCCTAAAAAGAGGACAAGGAAACTTAAAAAACTCTTGAATTTTTCCACTTAAAAGCCTCCTTATGCCGCTTTTTCCATCCGCTTGATCATCAAACCAATGATCACAAGCGCCAGGCCAATTGCTAAAAATGCCAAATCGTACGCCAAAGGATTCTCAGCCATCGCTCTCACGCGATGGACTTGCAGGATATGATGGTCAACAATCCCCTCAACGAGATTGAAAGTGCCGCCGCCTATGAAAATACCGCCAATAAAGATTTTCCAGCTGTCTCCAAGTTCATTTTGCCGGGCATCTGTAAAAATTTTCATCGCGCCCCAAATCAGCTTTGCTGAAAATAAAGCCGTAAATAAGCCATCCGTAAAAATCTCAAGCTTTAGATTCGGGCTAAGTATCATATGGTGCCATTGCAGCAGCTGATGAAATAAGATCCCATCAATTGCCCCGACTAGCCCCAAGCCAAGAATAAAACCCGCTACAAATAAATTTTTGTTTTCCTTTTTCAACGAAGCACCTCTTAAAAATTCGTGGTACTTCGAGTAGTGCCCAATTAAAGAAGAATTTATACGTTTCTCTGTAAAATTTCTAAAAGGAAGAGTTCCTAAACTAAACCTAGAAAACAGCAAAAAACTCAGAGGTTTCACTCTGAGCGTCTTTCTGGCACATTTATTTAGGTTTTATTAACATTTGCCTTTTTCTGTGCCTGCCAGGTGTTGATCATACTTGGAACTCCTGCTAGCAGACTGACCATAAAACTCCACATCGCATATCGCCAATCTCCGGTATAGAGGGATACACCAATAAAGAATAGCAGCTGCCCCACAAGTGCAAACCAGGAAACGATCCAAGCAAACTTTAAGTTTGCTTTCATTTGCCCCACCCCTTTTTCAATGATTATAAATTCGATTTTGTACAGCCGGTAATGGAAAGAATAAGCAAAGAAGAAGCAATTAGAAGGGTAAATAATTTCTTCACACCTACACTCCTTTCTATTTAAACCTACGAATCACCTCCATAATAGTTTCAAAATTATGTAAATAAAATCAAAAAGGCAGATCATCCTTGATCACCGGCTGAATTTTCTTGACCAGATCCGTAATATTGTTTTGTTCATTCCAGGTCACCTTTTCAATAACGGTTTCCCTGTGGCCAGTCTCGTTCAGCTGCTGCTGAATCCATTCATATGCAACGATGCTGACGGCAAAATCAGCATCAGCCCTAAAATCTTGATCCCGAACGTAAAACTCGCCTCGTCTCATGCCCCTGCACCCCTCAATATTAAGAACTGTCTCGATAATTACCTTCATGTCACACCTCAAAAATTGTTTTTTCTTCATTATAGAACATATATTCGCTTTTATCAAAGCTAATACGATCCAAAATAAAATAACTAAGCAAAAAACGAAAAAAGATGAGGAAAAGTGACAGATCCGTGCCCATCATTGCCTCATCCAATTGGTTAATGGTGCTCTTCTTCAGCAGCCAGTGCATCTGCTTTTGTTTGATGAACGGTACCGAACGGATGCTGCGGGGGTGCATAGATCGAGTAGAGTTTTAGCGGTTCATTGCCAGTATTAATGAGATTATGCCATTTGCCGGCAGGGATGATAATCGCAAAATCATCAGAAACTTTTCTTTCAAAATCTAAACGGGCTTTGCTGTCGCCCATCCGAACAATGCCTTCCCCTTGTTCCAAACGCAGGAACTGATCCAAATCAGGGTGAATTTCCAAGCCGATATCCTCTCCCACCCCGATGCTCATTAACGTGAGCTGCAAATGCTGCCCAGTCCATAAGGCTGTCCGGAACGTGCTGTTTTTCGTCGTAGCTTCCTCAATGTCGATGACAAACGGCTGCGGGCCAAAATCCGTAATCCTGTTATTTAAGGAAACTAATCGATGGGCATTTTGCTGTTCGCTTGATTGAGCCCAGCGGAAAACATTTCGAATTTCAGGCATTTGTGTAAGCATGGCGCTTTGCTGATACTCCTGGTACCCTTCCAGTTCCGTTTTGTAAGCCTTCTGCAGCCCTTCCCGGTAATTCAGAATGGATACGTGGTCAATTTGATACTCTGGCTGCGTGCCTGTCAGACTGTAATAAAGATTGCTTAATTGTGTTAAATGGGCTTTCTTTCCGTCCATGGCATAATGAATATAGCTTTTATGCTCCAGATTTGGCGCAAGATCTGCTAACTGCCTATACAGCTCCTGTGCAGTGGCTTCTCTATTTATACCACGAAGAATGGCATCACATACCTGCTGGAACTGATCCTGATTGCTTCTTAACATATTTGAGTAATACACCTGTGAATTCCCGTGCGGGTAAAAAGGATAGGAATACGCATATGGATTATAAGACAAACTGGTCATTCCTTTCGCTGTTTTCTATAGACATCATATGCCTATGCGCAAGGAATGTACTTTGTTTACCGATCTATTTGTTGAGTCCCTTACCGATAAAAAATGAAACAGCAAGGGGCACTCTTAATGTTATTAAAATGCTCTCACATTCATCTCTCCGCAAGCTTTGCCAATCTTGTAAAAACCGGAATTTATCCACAAAGTGAGGAACATTGAATTTTTTATGCAAATATGCTCTAATATAAGTGAGTTCTTATGTTTTTAAATACCGATAGTTGTCATATCAACTATCTAATTATATAAATGATATTTATGCTGAAATATATTATTCTAAGGCCCATTTGCATGGAAAAGAGGAAACGCACAACGCCTTTCTATATGTCCTCTCCGGCAATATGGATTTTGCGCCAATGGGGTGAATTTAAAGAAACATGGTGTTGCCACATTAACCTATAAGGATGATGGCGAGAGTCATACCAGTGAATTCATGATAAAGGCAAACAGCAGACGTTCAAAAGTGCTGGTCTATTCTGGCACAACATTTAAAGAAGAAATTATGCCATACGGACCGTTTGTCATGAATACAATGGAAGAAATCAAACAGGCCTACCGTGACTTTCATTCAGGAAGATTTAGACCGTCTGCTGTTTGATCGAAAGAACGAAGTAAAAGTCTCCCGTGAATACGAACGATCTAAAAAGGAGGAAATTGTATGGATGTACTAGAAGCCATTAAATCAAGGCGCAGCTTTGGGCTTGTAAAAGATGAATCCGTACCCAATTCCGTTATTGAGCAAATTTTAGAAGCGGGATCATGGGCGCCAAGCCATTATCGTACAGAACCATGGCGATTTTTTGTCCTCATGGGGGATGGCAGGAAAAAGCTTGGAGAAGTCCTTTGTAAAATTGCGAAAAAGAATGGGGAAACCGATCCGCAAAAATTGCAGAAGGTCATGGAGAAGCCGTTTCGGGCACCGGTCGTGATCGCAGTAGGAGTTGAACCGAGCGACAACCCTAAAGCCATCGAGCTGGAAGAATACGGCGCAGGATTTGCGTGCATTCAAAACATGCTGCTGACTGCCCACAGCCTTGGCCTCGCAGGATTTTGGCGAACCGGAAAGCCGACATACGCCCCGCTGATGAAGGAATTCTTCGGTTTGTCCGAAAAAGGGGAAGTCCTGGGATTCCTGTATTTCGGCTACCCTAAAAAAGCATTGCCAGAAGGAAAACGGAAGCCTTTCCAGCCAGTAACCAAGTGGATTAAAGAATAGGAAAGGAAGAGCATGCCCGGCATGCTCTTTCGTTTATTTAATATAGACAAGTACAATCAGTGCTGCCTATAGTCTGACAGCAGGCCCTTGTCACTTGTTCCGTTCCAGGGAGGTTTCCGTCACATTGCGGCAGGCAGCTTTAAAATACTTTGCAAACGAAAAAATGGGGCAGATCATTCGGCACTTAGGTGCATCTTGCCAGCGAAATTGACTGCTGACTGCCAAGATTAAGCGAAATACAGCTAAACCAATCATTTCAGCTTAAGCAATCTTTCATTTATCGGTCAAAATCGTAATTTTATCGGATAAATTAGGCAGTTTAACGACCAAAACCGATGATTTCTCGGCCAAACGATCAGGTTTAACGGCCAAATGACAAGTTTTCAGCTGCCCTTCTCATGTCCACCGCTTAAAAATAGATTTTTCCGGCCGAATGCATGTATTTACCGGCCAAAACCGGGAATTTACCGGCCAAATTTGATGATTTACCGGCCTACTATTAGATTTACCGGCCAATTAAATCTTTCTAGCAATTTATCTTTTTGCCTGAAAAGCAGGTTCATCTGCAAAATTAAAAAACTAGCCTGCCATAGCTTCGTAAAAAGGTAAACGCAGACTAGTTCATTTATTTTCAAAAACACCTGCTACTTTTTCGGAATCTCACAGCCGTTTTCATCGCAAATTACACCGTCCTGGTTATTTAAGACTGTAACTTCATCTTCTGCAATTACTTTCTGCAATGCTTTGACAAACATTTCAGTTGGCTGCGCCCCATTTAGCGCGTACTTTTTATTGATTAAGAAGAAAGGCACACCTGTGATGCGGTACTGCTGCGCTGCTTGTTCATCAGCACGGACAGCGTCCGCCATATCATCACTTGCAAGCAGTTTTTCTACTTCTTCCCGGTCAAGTCCAACTTCCGCCGCCAGCTCGGTTAAGGTTTCATAGTCTCCAATATGTTTGGAATCTGTGAAATACGCACGCAAAAGCCTTTCCGTCATTTCTTTCATTAACCCTTTTGTTTTCGCAAACATCGTCAGGCGGTGCGCGTCAAAGGTGTTGGTCAAAATGACCGTATCCAAGTTAAATTCCAGCCCGGCATTCCCAGCCATTTGGACCATGTTTCGAGTATTCGCTTTTGCCTGTTCAATACTCATTCCATACTTTTTAGATAATTTCTCGTACATATTATCTTTAATATCACGGTCTGCTGTTGGGTCGAGCTCGAAACAGCGATAGGTCACTTCAATTGGATGGTCAATCTGTTTAATGGCATCCTCCAGATGCCTTTTGCCAATATAGCAAAATGGTCAAGCAAAGTCAGTCCACATTTCAATATGCATGATCTATTTCCTCCCATACAATAATCTCCCTTTTAGTATAGTAGGTAAGATTGTATTTTACACGGAATTAGCTTGAAATCAGCAGACAAACGTCAATGTACTAAAGACAAGCGCAGGGCGCCTGGAGCTAAACAGTTATCTAAGTTCAAAGAGATCTAAATTCTGATATTATGAAAAAAGCTTTCTTTGCTGCACTTGTCACATAAATACCGATGCTTAATTCAATATCTATACACCATATAGATTATGCAGGAGCAAAAAAGAAACCTTACCTGGAAAGATAAGGCCATCCTTTTAAATAAAGAAGAAACAAATGCTGCGTTTAAGCAAAATTTTTAATGAACGAGGGTTTCGATGGCTTTTATTCAACATATGAAACTTGAAAACGGCGCAACAGATCTGTATTGCATTTTTGCAGAAGAAATCCTGCAAATTTCGGATGTCATGCCTGTTGATTCCATCAATTAGCAATTGCAGGTCATACTTGCTCTTTCAGCCAAAAAACAACTTGATCAAGCTCTTCCTTGATCGTGAACCTGCCAAGGCTAAAACGGATTGCGCCCATTCCGATAGATTCAGGAACCCCCATTTCTCTCAGGACAGGGGACAGTTCCACTTTGCCTGCATGGCAGGCCGAACCTGTCGAGGCAGCAAGCATAGGGATGGAAGATAGAATATCCTGTCCAACTCGATTAACAAAACTAACATTCAAGGTATTCGGCAGCCGCTTTTCTTCATGGCCATTCAAAACAATGCTGTTCCCAAACGCCTCCTTTAACTGTCCCCAAAAATAATTCGTTAACTCTTCAAGTCTTGAATCATAAACAGATTCGAGAGCCAAAGCACAGGCTTTTCCCAAACCAGCCGCAAGCAGCGTATTCTCTGTACCTGCACGCAATCCAAATTCATGGCCCGCTCCATGGATGAGCGGCTCGACCTCAATCCCTTTCCGAAGATATAAGGCACCAATCCCCTTAGGTGCATACAATTTATGGCCGGCAATGGTAAGCATATCTGCATTTAATTGATCGATATCAATGGGGATTTTTCCTGCGGATTGAGAAGCATCAATGTGAAAAGCAATCCCGTGTTTTTTAGCAATTTTCCCGATCTCTTCAATGGGCTGAATGGTTCCGACCTCATTATTGGAATGCATAATGGTAATCAGAATGGTATCTTCCCGAATGGCCTTTTCAATTTCTATGGGCGAAACCATGCCATGTTCATTTACACCCACCCTTGTGATTTCTGCGCCTAATCGCTTCAAAAAATTCAAGGGCTCAACGATGGCCGGGTGCTCAATTGTGGAAGTGATGATATGTATGCCTTTTTCCTTATTTTTAAAATAATAGCCTTTTAATGCCAGATTATTAGCCTCGCTCCCGCCACTTGTAAAAATAACTTCGTCCGGTGAACAGAGCAAAAGGTCAGCAACCTGTTTTCTCGCAAACGTCAATTTTTCTTTTACAGGTTTCCCTGCCCAATGCAAGGCGGAAGGATTTCCGTAAAAATCAGTTAAGAATGGCTTCATTTCATCTATTACTTCTGGCGCTAGCGGTGTGCTTGCATTGTAGTCTAAATAGATTTTCTTCATACTCTCTACTCCCCCTCTTTTCCTAAATTATATCAAACTAAAAGAACGCCAAGAAAAAAAGCTAGTGTAAATCAGGATTTAAACACATATTTTTTTGGTACATATGCATATTTGACTTCTCCAACAAACCTAGGAAAGCACAAAAACTTTTAGCGCATATTGTTATTTTGTATGTACTTATTTATACTTAATTTGTATCTGAATTTTCGAATAATAGAAGGAGGACATATGAAATTAGGAGCATTTTCTATCAGTTTAAGTGTAAAAGACATTAACAAATCTAAAGAATTTTATGAAAAACTGGGATTTCAGGCTTTGGGAGGAGATCCTGCTCAGAACTGGCTGATTTTGAAAAATGAAAGCTGCGTCATCGGCTTATTTCAAGGAATGTTTGAAAAAAACATCCTGACTTTTAACCCCGGCTGGAATCAAAACGCAGAAAATCTCGATTCGTATACAGACATTCGAGAACTTCAGAAACAGCTAAAAGAAAAAGGATTAACACTATTGACTGAAGCCGATGAATCAAGCGTTGGTCCTGCAAGCTTCACAATTGAAGATCCAGATGGAAATCCAATTCTTTTCGACCAGCACAGGTGAACATTTCATTAAATAGGGAAAGGGATGCAATCGCACCCCTCCTCTTCTGTACAATTTTGTACTCTCAACAGTTCTTCAAATCTGCCTATCTCATCGATTCAACCCGGAACTTTCTCGATTTCTCAATCAAATACTGAAAACCATATAATAAATACGCCTTATAATGCAGGTATAGAAAAAATTGAATAGGATTTAGCCGATTTAGCCTTATGATTTTAAACTTCTTTAGGACATCAATGATAAAGAAAGCAAATAACCCGTCAGCAATCGCATTTAGCAGTACAAACTTTTTAAAGTTTCCAAAAGTATATTTCAGCAGCCACATGGAAAGCGGCATATAAGGGCCAATACTAAAAGGAAGCTCATCCCTTAAAAACGATTTTCTCCTATCATAAAACTTCCACCAATTTCGCTTGTGTCCATACAAATGATTAAAGATTTCAAAAAGGATGATGAAAAACCCGGCAGCAGAGTAATTTTTCATGCTGCGCTTTCCTATGAACAACAACGATAACCACGGAATGATGATGATTGATAGATTAAAGATTAAATGCCTCTTCGAGATCTTCAACAATTTCACCTCAGCCTGCTAGTTTGACACCTTTAGATTATCCAGATTTAGAAAAAAAATTCTTCCATATTTGAGAGGTTATCAATAGGCAACTGAAAACTTCGCTGTATCACACAAAGAACTGCATCTCCATCGAATAAAAATCCTTCCTTTTATTAGACGTATTCCGTTCAATTCCCCTTTTAACAATATATTTACATCCAGGAAAACGTGTCTCAATAATAAATCAGTAGGATTGAATTGTATACAAAATAGAAGGAGCTGAACAAATGCTTGAAAAGCTTACCAGAGTCGTTATCTTAACGGTTTTTTGGATTCTTTTCCCTTAACTCCTTTTTATTCTTTTGATTGTTCAATTAAAGCCTAGATAGACTGTTTCCAGTTCTTCCTCTTTTACTTCCTGATCAAAATATACCCGATATGCTTTTGCACTAGGCCTTGAATTAACAATTTTTCCTATGTCCTGATCCATGTAATGGATAGACACGCCATCATCGGCTGCAATTCCATCTTTAGTAGCATGTTTGCAGCCAGCATCCGATGAAAGGAAGGCCTTCGATTCACTTCGCCATCATAATGGGGACAGTTACTGCCCTTATAAAAGAAAATGCAGGCAATGTCTATTGGAATCTCCATAGCATTGACGTGCACCTTTATATATGTATCAAAAAAAAGAGCCTTGCCGCTTTGGCAAAGCTCTCTTCACTTAATAATAATAATAAGGATATGGCGGGTATGCGTAAGGCGGGTAAGGGTATGGATAGCCGTATCCGAAACCTGGTCCTGGGGCGAGCAATGCCCCCGTTGCAAGGCCGCCTAAGAATCCCAGGCCTAGTCCAGCTCCTCCAAAGCCAAACCCTGGCCTTCCAAACCCAAATCCTGGCCTTCCGAATCCAAATCCCGGACGAATTCTCTGATCATGGAAGAGCATGCCATCTTGCTGGCCATACTCCTGTTGCATTGGCATGTGATAATATTGATAATTCAACAGAACTCCTCCTCTGTATGTTTCTACAGTAAAGGATATGCGGCAGAGGCCTAATGGGTATGGGCAGCCGCCCCATTAAAGGAAATTTAACTGCAATAATTCTACTATTTGAAGAGGATAGATCATCTTTTACTTCTTGAACTAGATATGCAACCACACCTCTATCAGTACTTTCACATATCAATAATTAAAAAGACAGAAAGGAGGGATTCACATGACTAGAAAAAGATCCTCACGCTGCCTCTTTCCTGGCTACAATTGGTGCGGTCCTGGCTGCAGCGGACCAGGTGCACCTAAGAATGCAGTTGATGCTTGCTGCCGATCCCACGATCAATGCTGGACAAGCGGGAGATCAAAATGCAGATGTGACCAGGAATTTCTCCGATGTCTCAGGCCTAAAGTAAACATGTTTAACGAGGAAGGGATTATCGCAGGGATTATGTATATTTATATGAATATACAATCTAATTTTACTTGCAGTCCTAATAGAAAGAGGAGAAATTAAGCTGCTCTCCAGCTCTTTCCGGCTTCGACAGGCATCTCCATAAAATGAATAGGCTGAAAAAGGAACTCAGTCACGAGCTCCTTTTTTTGAAAACTCTATTCCGATTATTTATAAAGCTCCATAAACTTAGGTGCCACTCTGCATGGCTCTACTTCAATTTTCTGCCAAACATTATCTTTCATATAAGGTTCTTCTTTCAGCCATTGATCCAGCTCTGCCCTTGATGGGTAATCAACCACCATGATTGAGCCGATCATCTTTTCCTCATCATTAAGGATGGCTGCACCATACAAATGCTCTCCTGCTTTAAATCTCCTCTCAACTCCTTTTAAATGTTCTTCTCGTGCACTTAATCTTCTCTCCAAGGCTTGATCGTCAGTTCCATCGTAAGCTGTAATAATAAATTGCATCGTTTTATGCCTCCTTACTTTTTTTGTAATTCTTTTCTGATAATGGAGCAACTGCTTCGATCTCAATTAATTGATGACCATATCCCAATACGGTGACTTCAGATAAAGTACCGGGAACATCATGTGAACCAAACACTTCTCTATTATAATCTTCCACTCTCATGCACTATTTTCCTTCTTTCACTGAAATACCCTTCCTATACTTTAACAATTTGCTTCAGCAGGTATTGGTCCAATTTTGAAAGAGCATTAAATGAATACCCTTTAAGTTAGCAGATTCCCTTCCAGTAAACAATATGACATGTCACTCCTCATTTCATAATACTTATAATGGTGGGTTCCAATATACATGAAAAGGAGATGTTTTGGATTGAATCCTTATTATTATCATTATTATCGTGTTAACAACTGGGGTTCTATTTTAACTTTATTGCGGCAAAGTTTATTTGCTGAAGAGATGGTTTGCTCAATGAGCTCCGAACTTTTCCATATCCCAGCAACCAAAGATCTTGAAGGAAATGCCGAGATGCATAATCATCTTGTGCCAGCTTCGTATCATCGTGTTACTGCCGCAGGCTGCGCCCAAAGACTCGTGAATGGAGAAGACCGGCAAACGATTATTGCTACCATGGCAGCTTGTATGGTAAATGCAGAAAATCAGGATAAAAAGGTACGTGAAGGATTAAAAACAATGGAAGAACATGCACCTCCTGAATACAAAACGGCTATAGGTTTAATGATCAGATGGCAAGACCAGGCAGAAAACTACTTGTCCCAAGCAAAGGAATCATTGCGGATGATGGGGGTTTCCTTTCCATCTTCAGGAAGCGGACCGGAGAATGGAGAATATAATCTTTATTGAGAATTGTTATATATATTTTTAAAAATTTTCCAGCAAACACCTGAATTCATAGCTTGAAAAAAAGCTCAGAGGGGCGCTGAGCTTTCTGAATTTTTTTAAAATAAAAATTCCTTTCTTTCATTATTGTTCCACGGTAATTTCGCTTTTGATCCCTACTGCTTTCCTCTTCCCCCTAAACCACGCATAAACAATCGCTGCAATCAAAATAAATCCAAGATAGCCCATTAGCGGATAAACCGTGCCAACCAACGTGATGAACCCGACGAAGCTTGCCCCAAATGCAGCTGCACCGAACAAGATCACAAAAAGATTGAACTTTGGATTTTCCCTTTTCACCACACGGGCCGTAAAAGCATAAAGCATGCCGACTGCTGTGTTATAAATCATGCCTAGCAATACAACAAACATTAATATGCCAAACAATGGCGAAATCTCATTAGCGAGGGACAGAATCGGCATACTGGAACCGCCAATAACATCCATTTTTACAAGCATTCCGATATTGATCAGTAAAATAAGAACACCCAATCCAGCGCCGCCAATAATGCCGCCCAGTCCTGCCTGCTTTTCATCTTTCGTCGTACCGCCCATTACCGTAAGCATCGCTGCACCGGCCGCAATATTGTAAGAAACATAAAGAAGTGCACCCATAAACCAGTTTGATGCTGCTGGTGTTTGGCTTTCCGCCAATTTCTGAACTTCACCAAAATCAATGCCCATTGTGCTTAAGGCATATCCGCCAATAATGATAACCATTAATAGCAGGAAAGGAGTGACTAGACTGATGATAGAAATAACCTTCTGGATATTCAGGCAAACCGTCAGGATCGCCAACACAGCCATGATGATATTCCCGGCCATGCTCGGTATGCCGAACTGTTCTTCAAAAATGGAACCGGATCCTGCAAGCATGACAACGGCTACACCGAAGAGGAAGAACGTAATGACGAAATCGACGGCCACTCCAAGATATTTGCCGCAAATATGATAGATGACATCTTTATGAGAGTCTGTCTGCAGCCGGCTTCCAAGCTGTGTTAAATTCATTCCCAAAAACGCAAACAGGAAGGTTGCTACAACCGCACCAATGATTCCCATCCAGCCGAAGCTTGTGAAAAACTGCCATATTTCCTGGCCTGAAGCAAATCCTGCTCCCACAATGACGCCAATAAACGCCCCGGCGATTTGAATACTCTTTTTCATCATTTTTCCCCCTTTTCAATATTTGAATTTTGCGATAATTATTTCTAAAAGAGAAAGAGAGAATCCTCTCTCCTCTTAGGAATAGCTTTTTTCCATAACCGTAAACTGCTTAATGGTTTCAAGATCCGGCTCATATCCGAGGCCCGGTTTTTCTGGTACCCTTATGATTCCATTCTCAACAGTTACTTCCGGTTCAATCAGATCCTTCTCCCAATAGCGGGATGAAGCTGCTGTATCCCCTGGCATGACAAAGTTTGATAGAGTGGTTAAGGCGATATTGTGTGCGCGGCCAATTCCGGATTCAAGCATGCCGCCGCACCATACCGGAATGTCTCTTTCCTTGCAGAGATCGTGAATTTTCTTGGACTCTGTCAGTCCGCCAACACGGCCGATTTTGATATTGATAATCTTGCAGCTTCCAAGCTCTATCGCTTTTCTGGCATCTTCATAGGAATGGATGCTTTCATCCAAGCAAACAGGCGTTTGCAGCTCTTTCTGAAGTGTGGCATGGTCGATAATATCATCTGAAGCCAGCGGCTGTTCGATCATCATCAGATCGAACTCATCGAGCTGCTTTAATAGGTTAATATCTTCCAGTCTATAAGCAGAGTTTGCGTCCGCCATAAGCTGTATATCCGGAAAATGCTTACGTACTTCCCGCATAACCTCAACATCCCAGCCTGGCTTGATTTTGACTTTAATCCGTTTATAGCCTTCATTCACATGCAATCCAATAAGCTTCAGCAAATCAGCAACCGTATCCTGAATGCCGATGCTGATGCCAACATCGATTTCATTGACTGTCCCGCCTAAGGCCTTAGCTAGCGGAATGCTTTTTTGCTTCGCATATAAGTCCCAGACAGCCCCTTCAAAAGCTGACTTCGCCATATTATTTTTGCGTATGTAGGAAAGGGCTTCGGACACTTCATCCGGATGGCTCATTTCCTTATTTAATAAATCCGGAATGATAAAGTCTTCAAGCATATGCCAATTCGTTTTCAGTGTTTCTTCATTGTACCAAGGTGAATGGAAAGCAACGGATTCACCCCAGCCGCTCAAGCCGTTTTCATCCTTCGCTTCCAGTAAAAGAAACTCTTTATCCTGGAACGTGCCAAAGCTTGTCGTAAAAGGAGCTTTCATTCTCATTTTCATATGCCGCAAAACGATTTCTGTCACTTTCATGTCCATCCCCCGCCTTTTCTTGTTAGTTCAGTTCAAGACTGTCTCTTTGGACCAATACATAGTAATGTACGAGTTCTTCGACTCCTTTTATAAAACTTGTCATTGCATAGCCTTGAGCAAACAGCCTCTGCAAAATCTCCCGCGTTTTAAAGCGCCAATCCCTGGCCAATTCAACATTCTGGTTTTTTATAGACTGGAAGTTCGCAGGAATCGGGAGGAGTACTGGTCCCCCTCCTTCTTCCCATTCGGTATTTAATAGGACCGGAAAATCATCCTCAGACACGCCCCATTCAAATGGATCCTGTGCTGATTCCGCCCTAGCATTCAGCGGCAGCTTTACATGCGGACTATTAATCCACCATTCTACTTTCAGACGATCTGTCGGAAGGCCACGATTCAAGCTGTCATCCATATCCCCGTAGCAATTTTTCACATAAGTAGAGCAAATGGCATTAAGCTTTGTTAAGTTCAAATAAGCATTGCGGCTTTCCAGCGGATCAAATGTCCAGGTGATCAAGTCATAGCCCATTTCTGACGCCATCTCTTTTTGCTTTTGTTTAAGAAGCGCTCCCAAGCCTTTATCCTGATGATGAGGGTGTATGCCCAGCATGTGGGAGCAGAGATAGCTTTTGCCTTTGTGAAATCCGGCAAACCCGTAGCTGAAACCAATCAGTTCATCCTCAATAAAAGCTCCCAGCAGCAGGCCGCCATTTTGGGCAGCTGTAATGGTTTGATGAACGGGAAGCGGAGCCATATTCCAAATTTCAAGCTCCAGTTTTTGTATCAGATTCAATTCTTCTGAAGTGTTAAGAACTCTTAACTCCATGGTTAAAACCATTGTTACTCCCCCTTTCCGTGTTCCTCCAATGTATGCATGACCGTTCGAGCGAGGATTTCCATTCCTGCGTAGATGGCATCATGATTAAATGTCATCTTCGGGTGATGAAGCCCTGGCTGCAAATCACAGTCTAATCCAAGCATCGTGGCCTTGATATTTTGTTTCTTTAAGGTGTAAAAATGGAAATCTTCTCCGCCGGAAGTGACAATCGGTTCTCTTAATTGATCCGCACCCAGAACATCCACAATCGCTTTCTCCATAAACTGCTGCGCCTCTTCTTCCACCTCAGCGGCTGCCACATCCGCTTTCGTCTCTAGTGTGATCTTCACGCCATATAATTTCGATAAGTATTCAGATATCGTCTCGATTTTCTCCGATAGCGCAGCAATCACTTCATTCGTTTGTGCCCGCAGATCGAGACTGAAGGAAGCTTTTCCAGGGATGATATTGCCTGAATCACTGCCTGCATGAAATTTCGTCATCTTCGCTGTATACGGAACCATCGGATCGAGATGGATGCTTTTAATTTCATTCACGAAGGATGCGCCAATCTCAATGGCATTCTGCCCTAAATGCGGGCGGGCGCCGTGAGCGTCTTCCCCTATAATCTCGCCTGCAAGGAATCGGGCAGCACCATGGCAGATAGCAGCTGACGCCTCACCATCGCGAATTTCCTGAATAGGCCTGAGGTGGACACCATATAAGTAATCCACATCATCCAAGACACCCTCTTTAATCATTTTTAAAGCGCCTGTCCCCTTTTCCTCTGCCGGCTGAAAAATAAATTTCAGTTTCCCTTTTGAAGAAAAGCCTGCTTTTTGAAGCAGCAGCATCGCCCCAAGCCCCATGCTCATATGGGCATCATGGCCGCAGGAATGGTTGGCCTGGAACTTGCCATCCACCTCCTGCCAAAGCGCATCCATATCGGCCCTAAGCGCCACACATGGACTGCCTTCCCCCACTTCAACCACAAGGCCTGGACAATCGCCAAACACCTGGACATGAAAGCCCCGGCATTCAAGGAAGGTCTTCAAATACTCTGTCGTCTGATATTCCTTCCAGCTAATCTCCGGATTTTCATGCAAATGATTAAACACACAATTAATCGTCGGTTTTAATTCTTCAACGTATTCTCTCAATTCATCTTCCCTCCAGGCTGAATAAAAAAGTGATTGCTCTCCAGCTTTTCATATTGTTCCTTCCGTCTTTGGAATCGGTCCCTGTCTTTTATCGACACACCCGCAAGTACGGCATTCAAAAATGAAAATAAAGCCGGTGCAGCATCAATCGTCGACTTTTCCGATGAATGGATCTTAAAAAGCAAATCCGCATGCTCCTTAATCGGGGCCAGACTGGAATCTGTGATCCCAATCACAAAAGCTCCCTGCTTTTTCGCCAATTCCGCGAGTTTAATCGTATCCTTCATATAGCGGTCAAATGAAATCGCAATAAACGCCGATTCCTTGTCCATCTCACTGATGGTCAAAAGCAAATCATCCGTATCCGGCCGGATCAGCTTTGCATTCCCCCGGACAACCCCAAGTGTAAATGCCAGCCAGCTTGCTGCGGAGAAGGAAGACCGCAAACCTGAAACATACACCTTTTCTGTTCTGATTAACCGATCCACCATTCGATCAAAATCTTCCTCATGGATATTTTGAATCGTCTCCCGGATATGCAGGAGATCCTTCTCCATTACATTCGCAACAAATTGAGGCTTCTCAGCCAGCTCCATCTTGCTCGTAAAATACTGGCCAAGCGTGCTGCTGGTTTCCAAAAGCTGCTCGCGAACCATCTTCTGAAGCTCTGAATACCCGGATAAATGAATGGAATAGCAAAACCGAATCACCGTAGTCTCACTAACCCCTATTCTTTTTCCAATCTCTCCTGCAGACTTCACCGCAAAATCCTTTGGATGATCAAGCAAATACATGGCTGCCTTCTGCTGGCCTTTAGAGAGGTTATGAAACTCTTTTTCTATCGTTTCTTTCAATATCATGTAGGTTCACCTTCAAAAATGAAGTTTATGCTGTATTTTTAAAATTTATGAAGTCTACGCTTCGTTTTTAATAAATTAACATAGATTTCTTTCGAAAACAATCATTATTCTGAAAATTTTAAAATAAAAATTGGACACCAGATCTGGTGTCCAATTAGAAGGTTTAGACCTCTACTGCAGCTCATTTTCCATCAGTACCACTTTTTAGGTGTAAAGGCAAGATTATCCTGAAAATAGGTAGTTTTGGTTCCGCTGAAGGATAATTATTTAGCTGATGTTAAGTTATACGGTAATTGATACCCATGATGAAGACCCAACTAGCCTTGATGCTATGACAGTCGTCAATATGGAGACAGAGGAAATATTCATCATTTATGTCAGCGCGGATGCAAGCGGAAAACATGGAAAGAAGGATATTCTTACCGATTTTTTATGAACAGACACACTGAATGCTGCAGTGTGTCTGTTTTTCTTGGCTCTCTTCCCACAAAAAAAGATGCTGCCCCGGTTCATAAAACGATACCGGACAAGGGAAAAGAAAATCCTTTTGAAAAGCATAAAACTGATGAAAACTGCACCTATAAATTAAAAATAATCCCCATCAAAGAATAGATAATTACCGTTGAAAACAGTACCGTCATATGAACCAGAGAAAAAATAAACAGCGACTTCGCCCACTTTTCCGGGTCCATCCTTTTATAGCCGTATACACTCAAAATCAGCCAGGCAACGCCTAATAGGAGGGCTACCAGCATAAGGCCGATGCTTAAAGTTCCTAATAAAAAGCTTATTCCAATCAAAACGATTAGATAGATATTAGTTTGAATATAGGTTCTCCTTACCCCTTTAACAACTGGAAGCATCGGTACATTCGCCGCTTTATATTCATCGTGTTTTCGGATGGCAATCGCATAGAAATGCGGCATTTGCCAGATGACTGTAATGACAAACAGACCAAGGATCGCGGGATGCGTGATGTCGGGATGGATCGCAGCCCATCCAATGAGAGGCGGCATCGCCCCGGAAATGCTTCCGATTTCCGTATTGTAGACGGTTCTTCTCTTGCTCCACATGGTGTATGGGACCACATAAAAAAACAATCCCAAGAACCCCATTAATGCGGCCAAAGGAGTCGTAAATGCAAGAGCTATAAGCCCAAATACAGACATAAATATCCCGAGCCATAGTACTTGGCTGGGCTTAATTTCACCCGTAACAGTTGGTCTCTCCTTCGTTCTTTCCATGATCGAATCGATGTCCCGGTCGTACAGATTATTAAAGGCCCCTGCTGCCCCCATGACTAAACTGGAACCAATAAAAGCCAATATGATTTCCGGCAATTTCTCAAGTAAACCATAATTGTAGGTATATAAGGATAATGTTAATCCGGCAAACATCGGGATCAGATTCGATTTTATAATCCCAGTTTTTACGGTTTTAGCCAGGATTTTTGAAAAAGGCTGGCTCTGCCTTCTCACGCTTTCTTCCTCTTTCATGATGATACTCTTCCCCTTTTGCTTAAATCTCTCTATCTAAATGCCTGAAATGAAATCCATTCTAATCATAACACCTTTCTGCTTGCGCTACATTAGAATAGATTAATATTATATCGTTTTTTCTTCGCAGCGGGGATAAAAAAAGCAAACCCTAAGCGGGATTGCTTCTAATGACAAAACTGTTTAAGTACGTTGGTGCCTATTCCCGGCCATGAAGCTTTTTACCTCATCGGCATTTTTGCTGAATACACCATGGTCCTCTTCTGTATTGTTTTTGGCTGTATGGTAATATTTTTATCCTCTATGGGATAGACCAGATTTTCAATTTAGATTTCCTCTAATAATTTCCCCAGCATGAAAACATCTATTTCCTCTAAAGAAGAAATAACCAGGTCCGCCCTAGATAAATCCATTGGAATTTGCTTATGCTTAACACCAATTTTCTTCATACCTGCTCTTGAAGCAGCTGTTAAACCATTCAAAGAGTCTTCAATGACAATACAATGTTCAGGTGGAACCCCCAACTTTGCGGCACTATGAAGAAAGATGTCAGGATGCGGTTTGCTCTCTTCGAACTCTTCCCCACTTACTATTGATCTGAAATATCCATGGAGGTCGCAATCATCTAATACTTTATCAATTCGTTCTCTGTCAGACGACGAAGCCAGTGCAGTGGGGATTTTCTGTTTTCGCAGATTTTCCAGCAGCGGTCGGGCACCAGGAAATAAAATCTTGTCAAAATGGACGTTTTTAAATCTAAAGAATTTTTGTTGATAGGAAATTAGGTCCTCTAGAGGCTGTGTAACTCCACAGTGCTCTTTTATCATTCTCCACTTTCGATTGGCACTTCCACCTATAAATTGCAATCGTATCTCATCTGGGACCGAAATGTTTAACTCCTTGAATAATTCTTCATTTAAGTTTTTAAAGACAGGTTCACTATCAACAATTACACCGTCCATATCAAATATAATCGCATACGAATCCATTTCTTATTCCTCCTTAAATGCAAAAGGAGCGATCAAGTGAAAGCTCCTTTTTACTTTAATTCAAATTCCATTCCATGCTCACTAGCTGTTCTATCTTCTCTACTTCGGTTTTGCTAGTCTCTTTATTTACTAGAGAGGTATATAAGTGAGGAATGACCATTTCTGCACCGTTCTCAATGCAAGTCTGGACAATCCGATGTACATTTTCCATGTTAATCCCACCTGTAGGTTCGAAAACTTTCAATCCTGCCTTTGAAGAAGCTTTTGCCATTTCAGCTACTTCATCTAGTCTCTTATCTCCGTTTATCGGATAAAATTTAACTGAGTGTACCCCTATTTCAGCAAGCATGGAGGCTGCCAGATCACACGATACCTTTTCTTTATAACCAGAACTATTGGCGCCAGTTGAAATGTATACTTCACCCGGAGTTCCGGAAGGTTCAATTAACGCATTAACAATGGTTCCCGAAAAACCTTGCTGTGTAATCCGTCCGAGTGTATAGCCTGCTGCTGGGAACACTTGATTTATATGTTGAGGATTAGTTTTGGCAGAAACGTCAGCTACCTTCTTCCACATCGCAGGGTCGCCATCCCCTAATCCTACTGAAACAGGAATATTATGTCTCTTAAACAATTCTACTTGGTCAATAGCTGCTTCAACATTCGAAAAATTTTTAACCATTACCCCTACCAAGACTCTGTCTCCCGCTGCAGCCACTAGCTCTTTCGCGTTGACTGCATCCTTTGCTAATACATTAAAAACGACTTTATGGTTCATTTGGGCTGCTCCTCATTAAGTATACTTTTTATTGTATTTGCAATAACTTCTTCTTGTCCTTTAAGAAGAGGGCGAGGATCCACCGCTAAAATGCCAATATTAACATAATGATGGCGAAGATAAATCGCCGGATTCCCTATTTCAAGCCGGTGAAGAAGCTGTTCTGCAGTCAAGCCTGCCTTATCAGTATCAACTTCAATTTGAGCCCTATATATTGCTCTTCCCGCTTCATCCTGCTTGATTGAGCATGTAAGGCCATTAACAGTTTTAAGCGATTCACACAGTTTTGTCATTCGTGCAATCTGGTCATCTGGATTATCTTCTTTATATGGATATTGCCTTAATGCTGCAATGAGCCCTGCAACACCTTCTTTTCCAATTTTCATTGGGCGCCCTATGCCTTTGTATTGCATTCTGCAAGCTTCCATCAGATCCTTTTTGCCGCAGATCAAGCCTGAAGTTGGTCCTTCAAGCGCTTTTCCGCCGCTGTAAATGACAATGTCTGCACCCATCTTAATATACTTTTTGAAGTCTTCCTCTGCAGCTGCATCAATTATAAATGGGATATTATTAGCTTTGGCAATTTCCATCATCGTTTCAATCGGCTGCATTCCTTTTTGAACAGCATGGTGAGACTTTACATATAGCAGCGCAGCTGTTTTTTCCGTTATGGCCTGCCGAATATGATCAGCTTCCACTTTATTGGCGCTTCCAACCTCAACCGCGCTGCCGCCTCCTATACGGATCATTTGACCAATACTAGCACCAAAATGGATTTGCTGGCCCTTTTGAATGATAATCTCATTCCTGAGCCCCTCTGAATCTGGAATTCTCTCAATTAATGTGAGGTTTTTTCCGGTAATGACAGATGCAACTGAAATAGCGATTCCTGCAGCTGCCCCGCATGTCGGACAGCCATCTTCTGATCCTGTATATTCTGCTATCACTTTGCCTGCGAACTCCATCATCTCATCAATATCAACGTAATCCTGTGATGCCTGCTTCAATGCCTCTGCCACTTCATCACTGACCGCAGATGCACCCAATGCTGTCATTTTCCCACTGGCATTGATAACCTTTCGTAGTCCAAATGATTCAAAAACACTCATTTTATTCACACCTATTCTAAAGAGATTGGGAAGATAGCTCCAAATATCATTGCACCTAATATAGCTCCACCTGCAACAGGTTTTTTCCAGACATAGAAAATAGCTGCGCCAATAATCGATCCAATTCCGATAGGTATCGATGCACTTGCTGCTGAGATAACGATTAAAGGTCCAAGGAATCGACCCGATGTATTACCTGCACCCATCATAATGTCCGCTCCGAACGTCGAATTAGATTGATTTACTGTGAACTTCCGGATTCCAATAATGACATATCCTACAATGACCCCAAGCAAAGCTCCTGTAATTAACGAAAGAACAAAGTTTTCCAGAGGCGCAGTAATCCCAGATGCTAGCAATAAGGCAGGGACCCCAATGCCAATACCAGTTTGGAGCGAGCCACCAATATCCAAGATTCCAACGAGTGAACCTTCTAATATTCGTGCAAATAAGAAGCTTGCTCCAAATGCTGCTGCAGCTCCATATCCAGCCCCTTGAATTCCTGCTTCTAACATAGCTACGATTGCAACATCATTAAAAGCACCGATTTTATAAACATAATACATATGTGTACCAGCAAAGATACCTGATGATAAAAGAGCTACTAAGATAGGGAATGACCAGTCCGCATACCAGAAGTTTTTGCTCAAATCAATTTCTGCCTTTTTATTTATCTCCTGATCCATTACGCGAGCAGTTTGAGAACTCATTTTACTTCACCTCTAATCCTATTAATTTATGCAAGTCTTTTAGCCATTCAGGTGTATTTAAATACATGCTTTCTAATAACCTAACATCGAATCCCCGGAAGAATGCACTTAACACAAAAAGTAAGATAACAGAAGTAATCAATGTTTTCGTCACTCTATTCCATCCGCTGTCATCGACCCCTTTGCCGATTAATATCCCTAATACTACACCTGGTACAGCATTCCCCATAATTAAATGGGCAGCCCCTCCAAAGATCGTCCCCCAAAAACCGGAACGTTTTCCCGCATCAAGTGCTGCAAGCCAAAAAATGACAGGCATGACGGGATTAATCAATAAATTCGCAGCAGGTACAAGCACCTTTATGGCAATGGCCTGAAGAGATTCAGGAATTGCAGATGCCGTCAAATTCAGGAAAGCAACTACGATAACTCCCATGATACCCCCGGCGATTGCCATTTTCTTAGGATTATGCAGGGTATCTTCCGGACGTTTGCCTTTACGCATAAGGACAGATGCAGCCCAGTTCGGAATGATTCGATGATCCACATCTTGTGTGAAAGCTCCAGCTCCGACTGAAGAAGCCCAAGCGTTAAAGAAGAATCCAAGTCCGAAAGAAAAATGGGACGCTGCGTCACCTGCGCAAGCATTCAATTCCCCTAAAGTACGGAAAGCCCCCATTCCCTGCACTTTCGGTGCGTGAAACATTCTGGCAGCCCCTGCTCCAACCCCCACACCGACAAGGGCGCCAATAATGATCGATTTGATCGCTATTTCCAATACCTCCATGTTCCCCCTCCTATTTCTCTGTTATTTGGTCATTTTGAAAGATTCCATTCACAACTCCGCCAGATTCTTCAATTCTCTTAAAATCAATCGACTTAACATTTAGCAGAGTCGCTTGAACATTGACATCCAAAACAACTTTATAAGTTTGTCTTTTCCTTGGAAAGAAAAAGAGCAGAAAGCGTTCTATATAGGTTTTTTCAATAGCTTCAAGTACTTCAATCCCCAACGGTTCAATGCGAATCATCATGGATTTATGTTCATCTAGAATTTTTTTCTGTATTTGTCCCAGTGCGAAATTAATAGCATGTTCTTTAGTCCTACCGGCGCCTTCCACTCTGACTTTTTGTTGAATAACCTTTTCCATAGGGTTACACTCTTGCTTTCATATAAGCTTCAGTAATACGTTTTCCTAATTCCTCAACATCCATAAAACCAAATCCAAGAACGCGTTTGCCTTCATTTACAGCAGTTACGCCCTCTTCAATGGAGCGCATACCATAATGGGCAGGATATCCATATTTTGTTTGTGCAGTGATTGCTCCTGCACCGCCACTTCCACAAAAAGATAGCCCCAAATCCGCATTTTCAGCTTTCATGACATCTCCAAGCCGCATATCTGCGCCAACACCATTAATAACTATTGCCTTCCCGCCAGCGGCTTCAACTCCTTTAGCCACATTCTGACCTTTTCCCAAACGATCTCCAATTACTACAACAACTTGACTCATAATCCTATTCCTCCTTTTAATCATTCAGCCTGGCAGATTCAAAATGGATAGAAAGTAGGTATTTCTCATCTTTGTGTAAATCCGGCAGTATCTCACAAATCTTATTTGCCATATTAATGGAACCCTCTGAAACTTCTTGGAACAGGAAGGTATCTACAGGCTGAATTTTTTCATTATGCTTGGATCGATATACCATAGCTGAAATGTGAGATAACAAAGATAGCCTTTGTGCATTTGTCATCACTACGTTTTCCTGAGATAGGAGCTGTTCTGCAAAATTCATTATTTTTTTGCATAATAGAGGTTCTTCACTTTTTTCATAAAGCTCTCGTGTTTTTAATTCCATCTTTATTCTTGTATGCCACCTTTCCAGTCTTTAAGGTCATGTATGGAGTAAGAATTTGATGACAGGCCAATTCTTCCCCTTCAGAATCCGCTAGGTGCACACTCTTTTCTTCCAGGCTAAAAATAGTCATATCTGCTCTAGTACCCATTTTAAATGTCCCTTGTTCAGATAAATGCAGCGAATCTGCAGCCTGTTTCGTGACCGCCGCCACTACTTCGGTTAAAGTATAGCCAAGGGAAAGAAGCTTTGACATCGTAATCATGAGGCTTCCGACAGGGTGCGAATAATTATTTTTGTAAATATCAGTGCTGATGGTAAATGAAAGATTATATTTTTCTTTAAATTTTCTCATCGTTTTATAGCTAAAACTTGAAGTACCATGGCCAACATCGAACCGGACACCCCTCCTAATAGCATCTATGCCTTCTGGAATCATTTCTCCTGACTGTTTTAAGACTCCATGTTTTTTTCCATGAAAGGCATGTGTAACAATATCCCCTTGAACAAGAATGGGGAATATTTCTTGTAAATTCGGAGGGGGATTTCCTATATGGACCATAATGGGTTTATGTAAGTTGTCTGCTAGTTTCCTGGCATGTTTCAACGGCTTGATCCCGTTGTCCTTCACAACAGATCCACTCATTCTTGCCTTAAGGCCGACAATGCTTTTTTCGCATTTAAAAATCTCCTGTGCTTCCTCAATCTTCATCAAATCTTCTATATTAGCAAGTTCTGAAAGTCCATGACAGAGCCCTTTTTTCGAAATGTTCAGAAAGGCCAAAATCTCTGTTTTGCTATGGTTGATTATTTCTTCTTTAAATATAGAGAAATTATCATAACCAGAGCTCCCTGCATCTACAATTGTTGTTACACCCTGTTCAACACCTACAACATCTGGATCTATGCCCAGTTCTGTATAATCTTTAAAGATATGCGCGTGTAAATCAATAAACCCTGGGGAAACATAATATCCTGTTGCATCAAGATACTGAATCTTACACTGATCCTGATTCAGAACCTCTCCAACAGGAGCAAATCTCCCATTAAGAATGCCGATGTCCATTTTCTTTATAGATAAGTTATCTGGGTCAATTACGAAACCATCCTGAATGATTAATGCTTCATTCATACCATCACTTCCCATTTTTTAAAGTATTGTAATAGAGTAAAAACCTCAACATTATTAACATGTAAGTCTTTATCTTCTAAAATACTACGGACTTTATTCATCATTTCCATGTCACCCTCCAACAGCTGTTGGCTTGTATGGAAATAATGATCATATTGCTTGTCAAAATAATAGCGGTGAACCATTAAGAAAACATGAATTTCAAAAGCATTCTTCCAATTTTGGTTCGATTGAATTGGAAAAGCCTCCAGTAAAGCCTGAGTTGCTTCAAAGCCTTTTAAAATAATCTCCTGGCTGAGGCTTTCGGCGTCATCATTTATCGTATGTGCTTTTTGGTCCTCGAGTAGTTGATTGACTTCAATAGCTTCCGATCCGATCAGCTTCTTCATTTGAGCCCTGATCGCTTCAATATCACTTTTTCCCGGCAGAGGCTCTACGACAACAACAGGAATTTTTGTTTCAACCGGAAAAACACTTACAATCATATCAACTTTTTCATTCTGGCAAATCTCTTCAACGTCCAGAAGAGAACAATAGCCAACAATTTCTACTGCCGGAATTTCTTTTTCAACACGATTCTTAATAAGTCGTGCTGCACCTCTTCCAGTTGAACATACATAAAGAACTTTTACTTTCCGTTTTGGCTTAAATGTATTTTCATAAGAAACAAGAAAATGAAGGACAATCAAGGAGGTAAATGAATCCTGAGCTATTAACGCATGATGTTTAATAAAACGATGGCATGCTTCCTGTACATGTTTGAAAAGTTCAGGATGATTCCTTTTGATTTCTTCCTCCATAGGATTCATTTCTTTTAAATAAAATGATCCATTTTGAAACCTTAAAGATAAATGGGCAAGTAAATTGCTGTTAAGCTTCGGATCATTTTGATAATCAATTCTTTCAAGCTTGCTAACGTGATGAATTATTTTTTCTGTTATGGCCACAGCATCTAATGATTCAAATTCCTTCTCTAGCCCGCCTGAGATATAGAGAAATTCCTCCTCTAATAAAGGCAGCTGCATTTCAGTCAAAACTTTTTCCATAACAGAAGCTAAGAACTTAGATCCCTCATCCTGTAATTTGGACCTGTCTAAAACACGATAGCTCTTGATGGTATAGCCCATATTTAGTCTAATGACTGAAAAGGTAATCCGAAACAGTGATTTTAATAAATCAGAAACTCTCATTAAATTGGCCAATGAAGAGTCATACAATTCTTTCATCTGTTGCTCGATAGCTTTATATTCATCCTTTAGTGCATCATCAATAAGTAAACCAGTATCTTCTTCTGGCACCTTTTTCGTGATACGGGTTGTCATCTTATAGATCTCAAAATCATCTAAATCGTGATAGATGAGATGTTCAAGCATCAAACGAATCTGTAGCTCTTCCCCTAAAAGTTTGTATCCGATCCTTTGCTTGCGCTCAAGGTCTATACCCCAGGAGAGAAGAAATTCTTCGACTTTATTCAAGTCGTTTAATACGGTATTTCTGCTTACCTCCAATGACTCTGAAAATTTAGCAGCAGTAATATACTCATTGGTTAATAGCAGAGCGAATATCATTTTCCGAACACGAATTGTCTGATCAGGATAAATATTGGCTCGTTCAGATTGAGTAAGAGTTCTCCTCAACAGGATTCTGTCTTGATCACTGCATTCAAGCCAAATCCCCTTATTTGTTTGAGAGTGCAGCTGCCTATTCTGGGTTTTATACCAATCTCTAACTAGTTCCAAATCATACTTGATCGTCCTTGTGCTTACACCGTACTCCACAGACAAATCTTTAATCCTCAATGGGGATTTGGACATCAATAATTTGTTTGCCATTTGAAAAGCTCTTGCCGTTAACATATCCTCACCGCTCTACTAGTAGTTGCAATGTAATCGATTACACTTATCATTATAGAAAAACCCCACTAAGACGAACAGACAAAATTTCTTCACCTTTATTAGTGAAATCAAATTCATTGGAATATTCTAAATATTTAAATCCCTTTAAATATTTAGTCTGGCATTATAAAAGCCAGACCTTCTGTTGGCCTGGCTTGCGTTCGCTATATAAAAATTATACACTCTACTCTAATATTAGTAACCACTTCATCAAATAGCTACTCCCTACACGAAAAGACAATCACTTAGCGCATGAAAACTCTCAATTTCATGTAACTGGGCAAAAAGCAGGAATTTAAGGAACGACTCCGTCGTTAATTTTTTCGTATAAAAATTTAATTTCAATGTTTTCACATGTTCCTCAAATAAATGAGAATTAATTGGTGAAAACCATTATCCAAATGAATTTTTTCCTATAATCTTGTCCATGTATGATGTCCTTTATTAGTGGATTTGGATGGGTTACCACCTGATTAAACCATTATAAAGGACTTTTTCTTTACACAAAACAATAAAATTGAACATTTAGAGTACTTTTAATAGTGGAATTTAATTAATGCAATACTAGTGGTAAAATTTATAAAAAATATTTCATCTTTTAATGATGATGATGATGTTCATACCCATGTTCTGCCGCATATTTACGGAAATTATCTAAGTCCAGCATTCCTGTTGAGGTACCGTTTAAGGCCTGATTCATACGCTCCAGCAGTACGTTTTTTAACTTTGGATGATAGCCAAAATAATCTGCAATATCAATGGATACATCCTTACAAGTCGCTTTAAACTGATCTGCCATGTTATTCATTCTTTCCATTAATATTCCCGTAAATAAAAAATACGGAAGCATGATGATTTTTTTTGCACCTAATTTAATACAGCGTTCCATCCCATCCTGCACAGTTGGTGTCGTGACCCCCATAAAGGCACTTTCAACGATAGATACATTTAATTTCTCCCATAACAACCTGCTAATCTTATAAAAATCAGCATTTGCATAGGGATCGCTGCCGCCTCGTCCAATTAATAAAATAGCTGTGTCTTCATGCTTTTGATTCACATCTAAGCCAGTTTCAGCAAGTCTTGTTTTTAAAATTTCAAAGACTTCCTCATGAACACCGATCGTTTGGCCGTAGGTAAAGTGAATATCCGGGAAATGCTCTCTAGCATGTTCAATTTCTGCTGGAATGTGCAGTTTGGAGTGTCCGGCATGCAATAGGATGATAGGAATGACATGGATTTCATCTGCCCCTTTTTCAGCACAAAGCTGAATTCCGTCTTCAATATTGGGGGATGCAAATTCTAAGAAGCAGGCTTCTACCAAGAGGGCTGGGTCAATGTCGTTTCTCATTTGATCGATGAATCGGCGGACTTCGTGATTCCCTGCCTCCATCCTGCTGCCATGGCCGACAAATAGAACCGCTTTTTTCATTGGCCCTTTTCCTTTCTTGTATTTATCGATTCCTTTAATGCGGTTTTCATTGCGTTTTCGTTCGCCGTGTTCCATGGAGTAAATGATTGACTCTTTTTTCACTGCTTCATGAACAATGCCGCGAGCTGTTTCTTCTTGCTGGACCGAATACCAGGTTCCTTTTGGGTAATCAATGACGACGCATTTGTCTTTGCAGCGGCCGTTGCACCGGGTACGGGATGTGTGAATATGCTCGTCTAAACGGTTTTTCCGGATTTCATCGCGTATTTGCTGTGTGACTTCTTCTGCGCCTGCTCTCATACAGGTTGCGCCGTTGCAGATGAGCAGGTGACGCTGCATATGTTCTAAATTCCAGGTTGTCATTAGGTGACCTCCTTCTATTAATTTTGATATTCTAACTTGAAATCTTGTTTAGGCTTAGTATTAAGCCCGTTGATTTCAGCACGGGGCACTTGCTTTCCGTGGGGCGTGCGGTGAGCCTCCTCGGCTTCGCCTGCGGGGTCTCACCTGTCCCGCTTCTCCCACTGGACATTGAATAATCTACCCTGAATCAACACCGCACGAAGAAAATGCGAATGCATTTTCGAGGATCAAGTGCCCTCCGCTCCAATCAACTCAGCGGATATATTTAAATAACCGTTCAAAAGCAACAAAGTTCTCATAAACACCCAAATGTTAAAAAGCCTCCGGATAAAAACCTTTGGCCAAAACCTCAAGCGCTTCCCCAACACGAACTCCTTCAGATGCTGCAGACAGCGGCAGGATGACAAAGCGTTCATTTTGTACGGCTGGTGTCTGGCTTAAGGCAGGGTCTTTTTTAAGGAACTCTATTTTTTGTTCCGCAGTTGTTGAGGCATAATCGATCACTACGATGACATCAGGCTGGCGTTCTACTGCGTCTTCTTTTGAGACGGTGGCCCAGTTTCCTTTTACATCACCAAAGACGTTGTGGCCGCCTGCCATTGTGACAAGTGTGTTCATGAAGTTTTGTGTGGCGGTGAATACATCGGTTTCGCCGCTGTCATAAACCAGAACATCTAATGGGACTTTTACTTCGGGCAATTGGGATGTAATGGCTTCAATTTCTTGGTTCATTTGGGAAATTAGTTTTTTACCGCGTTCTTCCACCTGGAAAATCTTTGCGATATTTTGGATGTCAGCATAGATATCTTCCAGGGTGGGTGCCACTATCACAGATGATGATTGTAAGTAGCTGTTAATGCCTAATTCCTTTAGTTCTTCACGTGTTGCAATGTTTTTCTCATTGAAGGCACTTTCCCAGCCGCCATATAGAAAGTCTGCTTCTTTTGAAATGACTTGCTCTTTTGATGGATATTGTTCTGCCAATACTGGAACTTTGCCGTATGCCTCCTGTAATGGCTCATAAATTTCGTTATCCAAGAATGCAGTGCCAGCCATGGAATCTTCTAAACCAAGTGCCAGCATGATTTCAGTCACATGCTGATTCAATGATATCCCACGCTTTGGCGCTTCTTCGTATTCATTCACAAAGCCTTCATTTTCAATAACCACTTTCTCCGTCTGCTCCGCTTGTTCACTTTTCACCTGTGCTGTGTTTGACTCTTCTGCTGAGCATGCGGCCAATAATAATGCGGCCGCCAAGACCAGGAAAGTCCAAATTCTGCTATTTTTCATGTTCATAGGTCCCTCTATTCCATTTAATCGTTTGTGTAAAAAAATAAATGAAGCTTTTTGGTAAATGGGTTTTTCGAAACACCGGCCTGCATATGGAAGACTTCCTTCAATGTCTCTTCTGTCAGGACTTGCTCCGGTGTTCCCGACATATAAAGAGCTCCATCGTTCATGACAAGGAGCTTATCGCAATACCCTGCGGCCAGGTTTAAATCATGAAGGGCAGCCACAATGGTGATAGGCAAATCCTTCACTAAACCCATTAATTGATATTGATGTTCAATATCCAGATGATTGGTCGGTTCATCCAGAATTAATATGTTTGCCTGCTGTGCCAGGGCGCGTGCGAGCATTACCCGTTTCTTCTCGCCGCCTGATAATTGGTTAAACATGCGGTTTTCCAAGTGAAGCACATTTGCGAGCATCATGCTATCTTCCACAATGGCAAAGTCCTCCTTATTGTCAGGGGAAAGCCATTTTTTGTAAGGCGTACGCCCCATCATGACCAAATCTTTTACCGTAAAATCAAAGAGTACCGGAGTTTCCTGACTGACAACAGCTAACTCCTGAGCAAGCTTTTTCTGCGGGATATGGAGAATATCTTTTTCATATAACGTCACGAAACCGCTCGTTTGTTTTAAATGACGATAAATGATTTTGAGCATTGTCGACTTTCCGCTGCCATTCGGTCCAATGATGCCAATGAATTTTCCCTGTTGCACTGAAAAAGTGATATTGTTTAAGATTTGCTTGTCCGGCACTGAAAAGGACATTTTTTTGACCTGCAGCATCACTATTCACCGTCCCCAAAAGAATAACGCTTTCGCCTGAGCATCCAGATAAAGAATGGGCATCCGCAAATGGCGGTAATAATCCCGATTGGCATTTCTTCAGGCGCCAGCACCATACGTGCGGCCATATCCGCCCAAACTAAGAAAATGGCACCGATCAGAGCGCTTATCGGCAGAACCAGTTTGTAATTAGAACCCGCCAGCATCCGCACGATGTGAGGAATAATCAGCCCGACGAAGCCAATGCTTCCGCTGACCGCGACGACCACACCGGTCAGAAGGGATACAAAGAGAATGATAAAGATCCGAAACCGGTCCAGATTCACGCCGAGTGTCGCGGCCGTTTCCTCACCAAGCAATAAAGCATTAAGCTGCCGATAATTCATGAGCAGCAGAATAAAAACAAGCAGCAGTGAAAAAAACGGAATGCCAAGATTGGACCATTTCGCGCCTGCCAGACTGCCGAGCATCCAATGCATGACCGCTTGTATGCCGCCCTGCTGCTTGGACATCATCAGCATAAAATTGGTAATGGCGGATAACACCATCGAAACCGCAATCCCTGCCAAAAGCAGACGAATGACCGATATGCGTCCATTGACGCGTGCTAAAAAAAACACAATCATGACCGCAAAAATGGCGCCTAAGAATGCGGCCAGGGAAATGGCATAGACGCCCAGCATGCTGAATGCACCAAGTAAAATAACCGATGCCGCTCCAACAGATGCACCGGAGGATACCCCCAGAATGTAAGGATCTGCGATCGAGTTTTTCACTAATGCTTGAATGGCTGCCCCGCAAATGGCCAGTGCGGCCCCTATTATGGCCGCAAGTACAATACGGGGGAATCGTATATCCCAAATAATAACCGCCTGCGCCTTAGAAGCATCTGCTGCTATGAATATACCCAGCTTGGAGAACAGCACTTCCCAAATAAGGCTTGGAGTAATGTCCACAGATCCTACCATCACGGCAAAAGTCATGGAAGCAAGCAGCCCCGCGGCCAGGGCACCTATCAGTAATGTAAACCGGGCCCTGGTCATAGATGCTTCACAGGCTCCCAGCTGATAATGGCCGCATGGAAAGGATAACGGTATGCAAACTGGCCGTCCTCTTTGAAAATAAATCGTTCCAATGAAGCTTCCACATGTGCCTGCTCAAACCGGGGAGATAAGATTTTCTTGCTCCCGGCATCAAGTAACTGCTGCCATGTATCATAACGATGCTCCCGCTCAAGCTTTAATATTTCACAATCTGCATAAATGCCTAACTGATACAGCATGTTGACGATCATGATATAATCCCGGCGCGGGTATTTAATGTCATAGCCAAACCGCTCATCCAACAGTACGTAATGCGGCTGAATAGGGCCAGTCGTTAAGCCGATTATGGCACGTTTTTTTGCCAGCCTGTTCATTTTCTTCAGTGCTTCATTCATTTCATACATTCGATAAAAGCAGTTCACCCCCACCACAATATCATGCGGCTCCAATTGTGCTTCTTCCCATTTGCTGTGAACAAACTGGATACGGGCATCTTCTTCAAAGTACTGCTTTATGTATGTGAGCACACTCTTTGAACCATCCACCAGCGTTAACCTTCTGACATCCTGGCTGAGCGGAAAGGTATAGTTCCCCCATCCCGGACCGAATTCAATACAGCTTGAGTCTTCAGGGATATGCGGCTTCATTTTTTCATAGATTTTTTTTGAATACTCATCTGTTTGCTTGTATCCTTTTTTCTTCATGGACTGCATCCAAAAGGCTTCCTCCAGCTCATCATCAACCATCCGCTCCGGCATCCTGCCATGCCAATCCAGCATGCCTTCCTTCCAGAGCTTCTCAAAATCGTATTGCAAAGGGGATTCTTTTATCATTGAAATTCACCTCAATTCCCAAAACCTAACTAGATACTGGGTCCTAAATACCCGGGCAGGCTGCTTAGAACTCCAGCCCCTTCATGGCTTTAACATCTTGTTCGGCATAATAATGTTTGGTGGCATCAATGGTAGACACTAAATCGGCTAATTCGACAATGGCAGCATGTGCAGAGCGCCCTGTGATCACCAAATGCATCGTTTTTGGACGGTTTTGAATGGCCTCTAACACCTCAGCTAATGGCAGCACATTATCAATGGGAAAACGTGTGATGGCAAGGGCATTATTCAGTTCGTCCAGCACTAATACATCTGTTGTTTCATCTTTTAATTCTTCTTTTACCGTCTGCCAGGCTTTTGCAAGTGCTTTGCGGTGCTCCTCCGCTGTTTTCGTCCATGTAAACCCGATTCCTAATTGCACGGTTTCAACACCCAGTTTTCTGAGGGCCAGCTGTTCACCATATGTACGTTCCGGTGATTTAATAAATTGAAAGTATTTCACCTTCATTCCGCGGCCAATTGCCCTTAATGCGACACCAAGCGAAGCGGTTGTTTTTCCTTTGCCATCCCCCGTATAAACCAGCAGCATCCCTTTTTGTGCCATAGACCATTCCTCCTTACAGCCAAGTTGTCTTTTCAGCAAATGGGGTACGCTTTTTCTCGGAAGCCATTTCTTCTGCAGGATAGCCGATGCATAGCGTTCCCACTAATTGCTCCTGCTCAGATGCACCGATAAAATCATGCAGTGCGGTATCATGCACCAAGCCAACGCCTCTTGTACGCCATACCATGCCTAACCCCAGCTGTTCTGCCATCAGCCACATCGACATGATGGCACTGCTTACGGCAAAGACATTATCTTTTGTCGCCCCTTCATCGCCTTCCACAATGGCGGATGTCACAACAATGATCAGGGGTGTGTTCGTGATGGCTTTCATGGAGCTTTCCACTAAATGCGGCTTCGCCGGAAAGCGTTTTTGCAGGTAATCAAGTGCCACCTGCTCGTAGCGTTTTAAGCTTTCTCCCTGCAATACATAGAAATGCCACGGCTCACGCATGCGGTCATTTGGTGCATATGTGGCTGCTGCTAATAATGTCTCGATTTTGTCCCGTTCTACTTCGCGCGATTCAAAGTTTCGAATCGCACGGCGTTTTTTCAAGGCTTCTAACATAATTCATGCTCCTTTTCTATAAACCAGGCAATTTGATCCCGTACTCCAACCACATCTCCAACCAAAATCATCGATGGATTCGAGATGCCATGAATCCGGATATCCTCTGCAATCGTTTCAAGTGTCCCTGTAATCGTCCGCTGCTTGGCAGTTGTGCCCCATTCAATCACAGCAGCAGGGGTTGTTCCGCTTTTGCCATTGGCTATTAAGCTTTTCGTAATGTGAGCAATGTTGCCAATGCTCATATAAAAGGCGACCGTGTCAATTTGAGTAAGCGCAGACCACTTTAAAAAGTCCTGCTTCTTTTCGGCGCAGCCATGGCCTGTTACAATCGCAAAGCTTGCCGCATGATCACGGTGTGTCACAGGAATCCCTGCATAAGCAGGCGCAGCAATCCCGGCGGTTATTCCAGGAACAATTTCAAAGGGAATACCTGCTTGCCGCAAAATGGCCGCTTCTTCAGCGCCGCGTCCAAACACAAAAGGGTCGCCTCCCTTTAAGCGCAGCACCTGCCTGCCAAGGTTTGCCTGTTCTACCAGGACCTGATGGATTTCATCCTGAATCAATCCATGCCTGCCCGGCTCTTTTCCGCAATAAATCAGCTCTGCATCTGCTTTTTTATGTGTTAATAACTCACTATTCACCAGACGATCATATAAAATTACTTCAGCCTGCTGAATACACTCTAATCCGCGAATCGTCAGCAGTTTGGGGTCACCAGGTCCAGCTCCAACAATATAGACAAATCCTCTCATTGCTTTTCTCCTAAACGCTTAAGCAGCCATTCTTCACATTTTTGCACATCCCCTTGCTCCATCCACTCCAAAACTTGAGGTTCCAAAAGCTCTGCCAACAGCTGCTTTTTCTCATTCCCCGTAAACTTCTCTAAGATTCGCTGACGGGCTTCCTTCAAAAAAGATACATACTTCGCGTAATGCTCTCCATATTGCTCTGCTAGTTCTCCCTTCACTTTGCGGGTCAGACCCGGGCTCCCGCCAGATGTAGATACGGTCAAAACGAATTCACCGCGGCGGACAACTGCGGGATTAATGAAATCCACCCTGCCCTTTGCATCTGCCCGGCTGAGCAGCTGCCAATGCTGTGCGGCTTCCTCCACTGCATTGTTTACTTCTTCGTCGTTTGTGACAGCAAATATCAGGGCCGCATCATCTAAATCAGCCGGTTCGAAGGATTTTTCTTTCCATGTCAGAAGTCCTTCTTGGATATACTGCTGCAATTTTTCAATAACCTCCGGGCTGATCACAGTTACTTGGGCTTTTGTCGGCAGCAGCGCTTCAGCCTTCTGGCGTGCCACATGTCCGCCACCGACGATAACCACCTTTTTATAGTCAAGATTCATTAATAACGGGAAAAAATTCATATTCTGCCTCCAAACAAGCTGCCAGCCAATTTTTCACAAGCTGAGGATTCGATGCAAAATGAAAGTGTGTATAGCCGGCTGCAAGATTATCAGTTAAATAGCCTTCCTTCTGAGACCGGAAGCGGCCCTTGCAAAAGTAAGCCGGTGATGAGTGCTCTCCTTCATATGCCGAGTAATGGAATTCATGCCCTTTTGCCTGCTCTCCTTCATTCATTAGGAAGTTGCCAGGAACACCTGTGATTTCCCGATACCCGAGTGCAGCCAATTTATCCTGCATCCTGACCCGGCCCGGAATCACACCGATCATCGGGAATGCCTGTCCTTTTCGATCCACAATTTCTTCTGTTAAATACATAAATCCGCCGCATTCTGCCAATGTCGGCAGACCGTTCTCCAGCGCGGCCTTGATGGAAAGTTTTGATGCTTCATTTTTTGCCAAAGCTTCAGCAAACTCTTCCGGGAAGCCGCCGCCGATATAAAGCCCCTGTGCTCTTTCAGGAACTTCCTCGTTGTCGAGCGGTGAGAAGAAATGCAATGTGGCACCATGGGCTCGCAGCAATTCTAAGTTTTCTTCATAATAAAAATTAAAGGCCGCATCTCTGGCAACCGCAATATGTACTTCCTGTCTTTCCGGCTGAGCATCAAAAATCGAAGAGGAAACCTCCAGGACCTGGGCTTTCGTTAGTTCCAGAAGCTGATCAATATCGACTGTTTCTTCAATCGCTTCTGCCAGACTTTCAAAATAGGAATCTAAATCACCGCGTTCAATGGCGGGCACCAAGCCCAGATGACGGCTTGGCATCTTAGCTACAGCTCCTTTTGGGAGATAGCCAATGACAGGAATTCCGCATTCTTGTTCAATCGCTGATTTGACAATGGCAAAATGGCTTTTGCTTCCTAATTGATTGGCAAGAACACCAACGATTTGGGAGCTTTCATCAAGCATTTGAAAACCTTTGACAATCGCTGCCGCACTTCTTGCCATACTTGCCGCATTGACAATTAAAATGACAGGACTTTTTGTAATCCCGCTTATATGGGCGGCAGATCCTTCATTGGATAATGGGGATTTGCCGTCATAAAAGCCCATCACTCCCTCAATAACTGATACGTCTGTATCACGGCTCGCTCTTGCGACAATAGCATTCACGGTATCATGGGACATCATGAAACTATCAATATTTCGGGAAGGGCGTTTGGTGACAGCTGTATGATACGCTGGGTCAATGTAATCAGGACCGCATTTAAAGCCCTGCACGGTTAACCCGCGCTTCATCAGCGCACGCATAAGGCCGATCGTGAAGGTTGTTTTTCCGACACCGCTTCCAGTCCCTGCCAGAACAAATCGATTCATCCTCTTCCCTCCTCAAAGTTAACGCGTGCAATGCTGATGGTCACATTGCCGCTCTTCTTTTTCTCCAGCAGCAATTCCTTCGCATTCGCATATCTCATGGACGCCGGCTCACTGACACCGTACGCGCCGGTATATTTAAAGACGGTGTCCGACGGATTCTGCATCGGAATCTCATTCAGCTCTTCAGGTGTGTATGTAACAAACGGCCAGTTATATTTAGCTGTTAATTCCAGCAATCCTGCCTCGTCTTTTTTCAGATTAATAGATGCAATCGCTTTGACGCTTTTTTTGCTCAAACCTAGCTCCGCCAATGTCTCATCGATTACTCTTTCAATCTCTGCCATTGACGTGCCTCGATTGCAGCCAATCCCAAGAACAATTGATTTTGGACGGTACAGGACGCCGTTCTGGAGCAGAATCTCTTCATGCGGTACTAGAATGCGATCTGTAATAAGCAGTGCCGCTTGCGGCTTTGCCTTGATGGCTTCCTCTATTGATGGATAAATTTTTAGATTGTCCGGCATTTCCCTGTCATATGTCCACCAATTCTTTTCCCCGGTTTCCTGCACGATCGCCACATGCTCTTCATTGACAACCGATGCACTGACAGGTGTTAATTTTTCTTCACTATCCCACATCCACCCAAATTGGGCGCCAAATAAATCGACGGGAATCGTTTTTTGAACATCTGATGCGGTAGTCACAACGGGAGCCGCCCCAATCGCATGGGCAAATTCATGGGTTAAGGCATTGGCACCGCCAATATGGCCGGATAAAACGCTGACAACATACTGGCCTTTATCATCAACCACCAGCACGGCAGGGTCCGTCTTTTTATCGATCAAAAGCGGGGCAATCATGCGGACGACAGCACCGAGGGAAATGATGCAGATTATCCCTTTATACTGCTGGAACAACGCAGGCAATAATAGGCTCACCGTGCCATCAAATAACTGAATTTGCCGTGCTTCTTCATCGCCCTGTTCAAATTTTTTCATATAATACAGGTCTGCATACGGGAATGTTTCCGCATAGCTTCTTGCATGCGCCACCCCATGCTTCGTAATGGCAACAAGGGCATAGGGTTTGCGCTTTTCGATTACCGGCATTTCACCTTCGCGCAAATTAATCATTTGCCGTCACACCTTTGCGGAAGCCATGTGTGAACGTTTTGTCATATAGCTTCGAGCGGTATTCTTTTTCGTGGATATGCGGGTCCAATGCCCAGCCTGCCAGAATCATCGCATGCTTTCTGATGCCGTTGACACGCATCGCTTCGTCCAGCTCAGACAGTGTGGTGCGGACAATTTTCTGATCCGGCCATGAAGCACGCTGCACAACCGCAACCGGTGTATTGTCTGCCCATCCGGCTGCCTGCAGTTCTTTTGTGATTTTCTTTGTTAAGGTCGCACTCAGAAACATCGCAATTGTACAATGATGGCTGGCCAAAGCCTGTAATTTTTCACGCTCCGGCACTGGTGTCCGCCCTTCAGCCCTCGTTAATATAAGCGTTTGCGTTAAATCCGGAATCGTCAGCTCTGCCCCTACTGCGGCTGCGGAGGCAAAAACAGAACTGACGCCCGGCACCACTTCACAGTCTATATCGTGCTGTTTCAATAGTGCCACTTGCTCCATCGTTGCCCCGTACATCGCCGGGTCGCCTGTATGTAAACGTACTACTGTCTTGCCTTCTTGAACACGCTCGACAATGCAATCCACCATTTCTTCAAGATGCATCCCGGCTGTGCGGATAATCTCAGCCGACTCCTTGGCTTCCGCCACTAATGTCTCGCTGACAAGGGAGTCGGTATACATGACAACATCAGCCTTATTTAATAGTTTTAAGCCTTTTACCGTAATTAAATCGGGATCTCCAGGTCCTGCTCCGATAATCCAAATTTTCTTCATTTGCGCACCACCATACATGACAAGTAATTTAACTCAGCTCCCCGGAGCTCATGGACATTCCATATGGCCTCTTCGTCAGATGTGACCTTTGTAACAACATGTGTTTTGTCCAATAAATCCATTTCCTCCAATAGGTTCAGCATGTCGTCCAATACTTTCGCTACTTTAATGAAGACGATCGCATCATGAGTTTCGATCACCCGCCGCATTTCCTCCATATTCTCGGTTGCCGGAATCATCGCAACATGGTCATCGCCATCAGCCAGGGCAATACCTAAACGATTAACAGAACCATTAAAAGACGAGATGCCAGCTACTGTTTCAATTGGAACATCGGGATGCATCTTCTGCATCAGCTTCATTAAATGGATAAATGTGCTGAACAGCATCGGATCCCCTTCTGTCACGAATGCGACATCTTTTCCCTGAGACAGAAAGCCATAAATAGCTTTTGCGGATTTTGTCCATTCAGCCCTTAGTGTCTCTTCGTCTTTTGTCATTGGAAAAACCAAACCAAGCATTTCTTTTTCTTCGGGATTTATATACATGTCAACAATTCGATGGGCGTAGGATTTACTGCCTCTTAATTTTTTGGGATATGCAATGACCGGGCTTTCCTGCAATTTGCGGAATGCTTTTACCGTGATTAATTCCGGATCTCCCGGCCCGACTCCTAATCCATATAAAGTTCCGATTCTCATTTAGTTCTTTCCTTTCTTTGCAGTCACAATAAAAATGGGATTTAACGGCTCAAAGCGTGTTAAATGCAGAATTGGCTTGCTTTTTGAAATCTGTGCCTGCAATACGGATACTTCGCAGCCAAGAATTTTCAAATGCTGCATCGCTTCTGCGAGATTTTCGATCGTGGCAATATTCATAACGAGCCGGCCATTTGGCTGCAGCCGTGAAAGGCATATCTGCAATAAAAGCTCCATATTCCCGCCATTTCCGCCAATAAAAATAGCATTAGGATCAGGAAATTCATCCAGCCTCTCAGGCGCCTTTCCAAGGACGGCCGTGAAATCTGTCCGATGTTTTAATTGATTCTCCAGGCAGTTTCCCAGATCACCCTCATTCTTTTCAATCGCATACACCGCACCTTCCCGGGCTATTTTCGCTGCTTCAATCGCAACGGAGCCTGTGCAGGTTCCAATATCCCAGACGATGCTGTTTTCCTTTAGCTCTAACTCCTGCAGACAGAGAGTCCGGATCTCCTTTTTCGTAATCAGGCCTCTATCCGGCTTTCTCTGTACGAACCTGTCATCCGGAATTCCCAGTGAGGCACGCTCCACAGACATACGCTGCTTTAAAATCACCACATTCAAAGGAGAAAAGAATGATTGCTCCATTTCGTCCAAGGTGAAAAAGCGGCAGCGTTCATTTTCCCCCTGCAGATTTTCAGCAACAAAGGCCTCATACTCCGTCATGCCGAACTCCTTTAAATACGCTGCTATGGCCTGTGGTGTATTCTTTTCATCTGTTAAAATAGCAATCTTTTTCCGCCCGTCGATTCTTTGGGCAAAACCTTTAATAGAACGGCCGTGCAGGCTGACAATATACGCATCCTGCCAGCTCTCCTGCATTTTCGAAAAAGCGAGCTGAACTGAGCTGGTATAAGGATAAATCTCCAATGGAAGCTTTTTTGCCAATACACTGCCAAGCCCATAAAACAGCGGATCACCCGATACCAAAATAACCGTATTGCGTGTTTCCTGCTGCAAATCAGCTGTTAACGCGGACAAGCCGCCTTTGATTACTTTTTTCTCTCCAGTAAATTCCGGGAAAAATTGCAAATGGCGTTCCCCGCCGACCAGGACATCACATTCATGAATCCAGTCTATGTATGAGGGGAGCAATCCTTCTGCGCCATTATCCCCGATACCAATCATCTTCATCCAATTTGTCAATATTCTCAGCCTTTCCTAGACAGCTTCCGTTCATGGCATACAGAGTTGTCGATACTTTGACGTTTGCGTTCATATGATTCAGTGCATAATAACAGCAGTTTCGGCAAAGGGCTTCAAAGAATTCTTCGTTTCCCTGAAGGATTTCACCCACCTGTGAAGCCGTATTTGCCTGTAAAATGTCCCGCTGGATCTCCTCATCAATCCCCACTTTATTGGCCATGCCAGCTAAAAACTCAAAACTGACTGGTGCACTTTTCGAGTGCACCATCATAACTCCCTGTGCAACCTTTGAGAATTTCCCCATCATCCCTACAAGAGAGACTTTGGGAATCTTCTTCCTTGCCATATTCTTTAAAGTAAAACCGACAAAGTCGCCCATTTCGATAAAGGCTTCTTCCGGCAAATGCGGATACTGCTTCATAGCAAATTTTTCACTGCGTCCGCCTGTTGTAATGACTAAATGCTCACATCCTGCTTCTTTTGCGACATTGATCGCCTGAGCGATACTCGCCATATAAGCGGAACTGGAAAATGGCACCACCGTCCCCCTTGTTCCTAAAATCGAGATTCCTCCAATAATCCCTAATCGGCCATTCAATGTTTTTTCAGCTATTTCTGCACCGTCCGGAACCGAAATGATCACTTCAATGCCGCGATTTATTTTATATTTGTCCATTGCTTCCTGCACGACACCATGGATCATTTTACGCGGCACAGGATTGATCGCTGCCTGCCCTACCGCTACTGGCAGCCCGGCTTTCGTGACCCGTCCCACACCGATCCCGCCATCTAAATGGATGCCTTCTTTTTTGGCATATGTGACCGTACTTTGAATTCGTGCCTGATGTGTCGCATCCGGGTCGTCCCCTGCATCCTTGATCGTTTCGCACATGACCCGGCCATCTGATCGATCAAAAGCCGTCACTTTAAAAGTGGCATACTGGCCAACCGGCAGATAAATCGTAACTTCATTTGGCACCTCTCCGGTCACAAGCGCCTGCAGTGCTGCCTTTGTCATGGCTGCGGCACAGGCACCTGTCGTATAGCCGTGCCGCATTTGAGATGGATCTTTTTTAGTTCGCTGCTTTTGCCCGTTCATCCGCCATAATCGAAATGGCATTCAGCGCAGCGACCGTCACTGTACTGCCACCCTTTCTCCCTGCATTCGTAATAAATGGGATTCCTTCTAGGACGGCCAGCTCGGCTTTGGACTCTGCCGCTGATACAAAGCCGACTGGCATGCCAATAATTAAGTCAGGTTTTGCGAGGCCTTCTTTCATTAAACGAATCAATTCCAGAAGTGCTGTAGGCGCATTGCCGATAGCATAGATGCCCCCTTCATGCAGACTTGTTGCTTTTTGCATAGAAATGATCGCACGTGTTGTTCCCTGAGACTTCGCTTCCTTTGAAACATCTTCATCTGCAATATAACAATGCAGGTCCCCGCCATGCTTTTGGAATCGCTTGCGTCCTGACCCGCTTTCAATCATCTGTACATCTGCCACGACATGACGACCCGCCAAAATCGATTGAACACCTGCTTCAATGGCGTCAGGAGTGAAAATCATGCTGCGTCCCAGCTCGAAATCTGCCGAGGCATGGATGACACGCCGAACCACCAGCCACTGCTCGTCTGTAAATGGATGTTCGCCCATCTCCTCTTTAATAATTGAGAAGCTGTGATCATAAATTTTATCCGGATCTACCGTTACCGGTACAAATGTGGTATTAAAGTTCATGTTTGCCATGTGTAAAGCCCTCCCAATTTTTGAGTCACTTCTTCGAAAGAAGTGCAGAAGTTTTCATATACAAGCGGCGGCCGCTTAATCAAAATAACAGGAATCCTCATTTCCAGGGCAGCTGCCATTTTTTCATCCACCGATCCCACTTTGCCGCTTTCTTTTGTAATCATCAGTGTCACTCCGTATTGCTCACATAGTGCTTTGTTTAATGATTCGGAAAAAGGTCCCTGGATCGCAATAATGTCCTTTTGTTTAACGCCAAGCTTATGGCATTTTTCCATGTTCCCCATGTTTGGAAGCATCCTGCATACAAGCCGGATCTCATCACGCATCAGATATTTTGTGAAGATCTCAAGTGTTTTGCTGCCGGTTGTCAGCATGATTGTCCCTTTATGCGATTGAGCCAATTTTGCTGCTTCCTCATAGCTTTCAGCTTCAGTGATGAGCGGTGAGGTAAACTGTTCCTTTGGCCTTTCATAACGTATGTATGGAATGCTGCATGCTTTAGCTGCTGACATGGCCGTTTTTGACGCTTCTTCCGCGTAGGGATGACTGGCATCAATCACAGTGGTCACCTCTTGCATCTGAATCAGTTCATTCATGTCATTTTCTGTCAGCCGACCCACTTTATAAGATATGCCTTCAGCTTTCAAGCTCTCAGCTGCCGATTCTGTGACAACGGTTGCCAATAAGGGATAACCTTGATTTTTCAATTGAATGGCTAATGCTCTCGCATCACTTGTGCCTGCTAAAAATAAAATCATGAATTCCTCCTAATCCCCGCATGGTGCCGGCTCGACTTCGATCCTGGAGCTCATATCCTGATAGGTAAAATACTGAATTTTTTTCACGCGCTTAAAATATTTAAAAAGCCGTTCATTTGGATGCGCATTTTCCTTGTATTCTTCGATAATCTCCTTTAATAACGGCACAAGCTGATCAGGCTCAATCCCCTCTGCAACCGGCTGGGCAGCATGGGCTGTCCGGCCCACCGGCTTCGCCCCGATAAATAAATCAAACTTCTTCTTGCGGTAAACAATCCCGATATCATCAAATACAGCCCGATAACAGGCCATACCGCAGCCATTAAAGCCAATATGCAGTTCCTTTGGAAGCTTTAAGCCGCCCAGTTCAGCTGCAATTTCCTCTGCATACGGAATAGATTCTGTCTTCTCCCCGTAGCAAAAATCGCAGGCTTTTAAATTTAAAACATCCCCTACTGGCATGACTGTCAGATGGTTTTGTTTGAGTTTTTCCACAATCGATTGAGGCTGATCTGTTGGAACCTTGATTAATAATCGGTGATCCGGTGTATATTCCATAGTGCCCTTCTCGCCAACAGCTTCTGCCAATACGCGCATTTGGTCAGGTGTAATAAATTTATTGGCAACACCAGGCGAAACCGCAAATTCAAAAATATCTTCGATTGGCTGCTGCACTAAATGTGTTTCGTCAATCTCGGATTTCGTCACCATCGATAAAGCCTTAAAAGCCATATCCAGTGAGTTGGCTGCTTGTTTTTTGCTTTCAATCTGCTCGTAGCCGGCCTGGGCTTCCCCGGTTTCCTGATTTAATGCCCATGGCTCCGCTTCCTTTTTTAAACGCTGATGCGGCTTCAAGCTTTGCTTTCCTTCACCTAACGTATATTTACGCTGATAGCCTCGAGGGGTAATGATTTTATTGTCATAAAAGAAAGTGGAGGAATTCCCGATCACGACTGTTGTCAGCATGCCAATATCGTGATCAAGCATTTCCGCCAGTGTCGTCAGAATGACATTCTGATTTTCACGGTAAGCACTTTTCACCAGCCCCACTGGTGTAGCAGGAGAACGATATTTTAATAGAATCCTTTGTGCCTCGACAATCTGGCGTGTCCTCCGGCCGCTTTTCGGGTTATATAAAGCGATGACAAAATCCGCCATCCCGGCTGCTTCAATGCGCTTCTCGATCACTGTCCAGGGTGTTAAATGATCGCTCAGACTGATGGTGCAGGAGTCATGCATGACAGGTGCCCCCAGTAAACTCGCACATGAATGAATCGCAGAGATGCCAGGAACAATTTCCACTTCGATTCCTTCTTCTTCCGTCCAGCCCATTTCGATCAGTACTTCATACACTAAGCCGGCCATGCCGTATACACCTGAGTCACCGCTCGATATCACGGAAACAACATGGCCGGCTTCCGCTCTTTTCACTGCATCCTGCGCACGGGATACCTCCTCAGTCATCCCTGTGCTGACAATGGAACTTGCTGTTACGAATGGCATGATCAGATCAACGTATGTTTTGTAGCCAATAATGCAATCACTCTGCTGCAGCGCATCCACAGCCCGTTTGGTTATATGCTCACGATCGCCCGGACCGAAGCCGACAACAAATATTTTTCCCTTCTTCATAGGTAACCTCCAATTAAGAAAAGCACATGCGCCTTGCCAGCTGCCGTGCTGCTCGAGCAGGCGGCCTGCGCCAATCCATTCTCAAAGTTCTACTTTTTGCCAAATAAAAAATGCCTGCACTCCTTTTCAAAGGAATACAGGCATATGAAATGACAGCATAAAAATAAGCATACTGAAACTCAAAAACAATTGATCATAATTGTCCCGCCTATACTTCTCCCTCCGAAAAGCAAGTGTCGTTTAAATAAGCAGGTTTCCTGACTTAAGCTTCTTCTTACTCTTACACCTTCCCGATTTCTCAGTGGCATTGTAATTTCATCAGCTCTTACAGTAGCGGGGGCTGTACCAGACTTTCACTGGTTTCCCTTTTACCTCACCAAATGTGAGCACTTATTTAAATTGAACTATTAAATTTTTTACTAATATAACATATAATCTCCAAAATTGTCATATTATTTTTTTATAAATTTTTTAATGCTTTGTTAGTTCTCTCTTACTCGCAATATATAAACCTACTCAAGCAGAAGCCTGTACCTTGGATTAAAATGATGACGGAGTCACCGAGAAAAGTATAGCAGCTTTTTTTTTGCTCATTCTCTGCTGCTAAAACCCTTTTCTTTTCAAAATTTCTCTGCCTTTTTGCCAACTATTTATATTTTCCATCACCATACTCCTTCCATACTAGGGGCAGGCACCAGAAAAGTACGATTATTCAATAACGCCCGTTTCCATTATTTTCACTTTAGCGCGAACGGTTATTTTGATGTCTGGGTATAATTGTTTCCATTTTTTCTGATCCCATTTCCGTGTTCGGGTGCGCACTTCTTCCCCAATGCCAAGCGGGTCAATTCCTTTTTCTTGGAATTGCTGAATTATTTCTTCTGAATTTTTTTCAATCTCATCCTTCAGTTCATTTTCTATCTTTTTGATTTTTTGTTTATTTAAAGTTCCATCGCTGTATTCCCGGATAATCGCCTTTACATCCATGTTGATTTTGATCTCTGCGTTTGTCATCGGTTCAGGTATATCGTATTTTCTGACAGACTTTATATTAACAATAGACACTTTTTTTTCTTCTTTCGTCTTAAAGGCGTAGGTATCCTTTTGGCCTTTATGCACTAATAGGAGTGTCAGAAAAAAGAATTTTTCCTGCTCGATTTGATCGACCAATTTGTCATCCTCAAACAATCCGATTGCCTTTATGTTAAGCTTCCCCTCTTTTTGTTCAATGATGGGAAGCATCGGGTCAATTCCTTCAGCATATAATTTGTATTTGAATATATGCAGGTTCGTTTTATGAATTAGACCTGTTTCAACATTTTGTTCGATTAAATTCGATAAAAAGATCCCATTATCCATATTTCCATACTGTTTACTTAACACTACCTTTGGGTTCCCATCTAAGATAGCCAAATAAATATTTGCACCAATCGAAGGATCTCTTGCTAAGGTATCCAATAGGTCAACAATCCCTTTTTCAGCTGTCTCCCTTTCATACAAGGCTACTTCTAATTTCCCGCTAACCATTGGTTTTTCGGATTGCAAACTTTGTTTATCCCGATTTTCTTTATTTAGGATCGCGGTAGTCGTTAACGTTTCATTTTTAACAGACCCATCTGGCTGATAATTGGGGAAAACAGTTGTTAACTCTATAATATCGTCATCTACATACCGATAGGCAGCCCCCGTTACTAATTGAACATCATCCAAAATACGCTGATCGATATTCATACATCCAGTCAGCAATACAGACAGCAGAAGGATTTGCATCATCCTTTTAAGCTTTCCCAATATTCCCCCTCCTTATCTTTGATAGAAGGAATGACAAAAGAGTCAGGAAAGGGATATACATAAAGACTAAACATAATCCCAATAATGACATAAATTTATTAAGATTCTCGATATTTTCTCTTCCTTCAATCGCTACCGTTGAACCAAGTAATATAAAGAGGATGACTACACTGACGATCACTACTTTTTTTTGTTTAATATGAAAAATTGTTTGTACCCCTTTGGTAGCAGCCCACACAGATAAACAGATATTAGGAAGGATGATTAAAATCCAGGACGTTATCCCTATATACTCAAACCTTTCTACAAATGGGAGTTCAACAATTTTCCACATAGATAATGTGGCCCAGGTGTGTCTGCTAATTTGATTCTCGCTATAAAAACCGATTGAAATGATGAGTATAAATAAATAGATGACTCCTGTCAGAAGATTCCCAAGGTGAGCCCACTTTTGTGATTTTTTAGGATGTTTTAAATATGGATAATAAATAAGCAAAGTAGAAAATCCCAAATAGCTCAGAAGCATGTCTTTCGTAGCAAGGGTTAGCTCTTTCACAGAATGGTTCCATACAGGGAGCAAGTTGCGGAAATGGATATATTCAATGGGAAACAAAAATGTAAAAAATATGTAAAACGGAATAAGGACCCCTAGGAAGCTGATTCCTGTAACAATGCGAAATCCTCCTGTTACACAATAATAAACGAGAATGAGTAAGATGATGCAAAACGTAATCATATTAATCATGGGAAATAACCACACCTGAACAATTTCGATATAACTTCGAAGGACGATTATTCCAATCAATAGCCAATAGACGATCCAAATAAGACTTAAGAATCCCCCAATCCATTTTCCAAACAAATCCCTATGTATCCCAATAAGATCTTTTTGATGCCTATTTAGCAGCAGGTACATAATCCAGATGATCATACTTACAGCAATTCCTGCACCAATGACGGTCATCCAGGAATCATTCCCTGCAGACTTCATGATCGTACGCTGGAATCCAAACACGCCCACTCCTAATTGGACAGAGTGAATTAAAAAGAAAACAAGAAAAGGTGATATTTGAAATTCTTTTTCTTCCAATTTGAATCCAGCTTCCTTTCTTAATTTCTTTTGGTGTTATGTTTCTCTTTAGCCTGTTTAGAATTGAAACGCATGGTATCTTCCGTTTGTTCCTGAATGGGCCGCTTTGATTGCATAGAGAAAGGTAAACGAATAAGGGAATCCTTCAAATCCTGAATTCTTGGCGGATAAAAGGGCTCAAGAAACGGTCTGCCTAAAGAAGTCAGCCTTAATAAGTGAATCAGTAAGAAACTAAAACTCACTGCTACTCCTATTAAGCCAAGATAATGCGCCATCAGCAAAAAAGGGAAGCGGATTAAACGAATCGTATTACCCATTTGATAGACAGGCGTTGTAAAAGATGCCAGCGCCGCTAAAGCAACGATAATCAATAAAACATTACTGGTTAACCCTGCTTCAACGGATGCTGTTCCAATCACAATCCCGCCCACGATGCCGATCGTCTGGCCGACTTTTGTTGGCAGCCTTGCCCCTGCCTCTCTTAACAATTCAATGGCTAACTCCAGAATAATGGCTTCCAAAATCGGCGGCAGCGGAATCGCACTTCTTGAAGTAACAAGCGTACTAACTAAGTCCTTTGGAATTAATTCGTAATGATACGTTAGGACAGCCACATATATGGGAGTAACCAAGATAGAAAATATTACAGCAAAAAAACGGACCAAACGAAAAAATGAGGCCACAGCCCAATTCAAATAATAGTCCTCAAAAGCGTAAAAAAACTCAAAAATGGTCGTTGGACCGATCAACCCGTGCGGGGCACCATCAACTAAAATAGCAACTTTGCCTTCTCCAAGCACTGAAGCAACACGATCAGGCCTCTCTGTATCAATCAGCTGCGGGAAAGGAGAATTTTGGTTGTCTTGAATTAATTGCGTAATATATGAACTATCCATGATTTGATCAATATCTAAATCTGATAGCCGCTGAATAACCGTATTGACATTTTCCTTATTGGCGATCCCCTCAATATAAAGGACAGACACCCTTGTCTTAGATAGCTTGCCAATGATCATTTCTTTTACGGTAAATTCCGGCATCGGTAATCTTTTACGAACCAGATTAATATTTGTATCAAGCGCTTCCACAAAGGACTCTTTAGGTCCAACAACGCTAAACTCAACTTCAGGAAGCGAAACTTGACGTGTCCTTTCCACACCAGCTTTTACTAAGCAAACTTGATGGAGGTTATTTATATTAAAAATAAATAGATATCCTCTTAAGAGGGATTCCTGAATTTTTGCTGGCTCAGATGTAATGATCACTTCTTCAATTGGCAGCACAGAAGACAAAGAAGCAAATGACTCCCACCTTTTCAAATAAGGCAGTACATCCCGATGCAAAATTTCCGTATCAATTAAAGACGTATAGTAGCCAATACATAGGGAAGTCTCATTAACATGATAAGTAAACTGGGTAAAATCATTCGAAAGGGATAATTGCCTCAGCAAGCTTCCCAGAGGATCCGTTTCTGAATTAATTTTGCCGCCAATTTCTATATCTTTTCCCTTAAATAAACTTCTTCTATTTCTCCACTTTTTCATTCAACAATCCCCATCTTAAATTAGAAGTAATCAATGCTTCCCCTAACATCCTTGCCAAGAAGGAGGAATGGTATTCTTTCCTAAAGGGTGCCTAGTGTAGTAAATAGATCAAAATCATAAAAAAGACCACCGTTTTCAATGTAAAATGGAAGTACCT
>NZ_BRVM01000009.1 GCF_026011715.1 Cytobacillus sp. NCCP-133
AGGTACTTCCATTTTACATTGAAAACGGTGGTCTTTTTTATGATTTTGATCTATTTACTACACTAGGCACCAACAAAAACACATTCGCCGCTTGCTCCAATCACAAAACTATTAATGAAAATTCATCTGCAGCTTTTGCTCTAACGAAATCACCTCTTCCTTCAATACAACTATTCGAAGGTTCAACGCTTCCCCTTCAAAATAGACAAGCTCGCAATTCAGTGCATACGCTGCTATCCTTTTCATCTCCTGAAGCTTCGCCTCAATCTCATCCAAAATGCGCGCACGCTCCATACTCCATAAAAGCTGCCCTTCAAGAAATCTTAACCTTTCGTGCTTGTCCAAGCAGATCCCTCCCTGTACTAATTCCCTCAAAAATACTTTCCTTCTTAAATATAACGTAATGGGCGGGAAGTGAAAAACGGGGAAAAAAACTTTATACTTTAGTGCTTTACAGATTGTGGGGTCAAGAATGTGGGGTCAGGCACTAGCTTTAGAGGGACATGATTCTGTCCCTCTTACTTAATTCTTCTTATCCAAAAACATTCCATCCTGCGGAGAAGTGTTATATGGATTTTCATATCTTATACTCTGATGCTTTTTAGCTTTTAATGAAACAATATCCCTCTTAATTTCGCCCATAACGTTTGATAGAAGAACATTTATTTTTTTATCATAAGAAAGGATCTCCTCACCCAGCCGTTTTTCTTCCTCTGTAAATGGAGGCTTAAAAAACTGAAGTGACTGCTGACGCTCTACTAGTAACGCATTGATTTGCCCGATTAGCTTATCTCGGTTTTCCTGCTTCGACTGCAGCAGGTTATAAAGTTTAGCGGTTTGCTGATGAACTTTTTGAACCACACTCATTAAGCTTTACCGTTTTGGACGCCTTTGCGGCTTTGCTGAATCATTTCTTTCCAGGCATCTCTGAATTCAACAAGGAAACCTTCCACTTCGACAAGCAGCTTGACATCGTTTTTGACATTCGCTTCGACAAGCTGGCGGAACATATAGTCATACATTCTCATTAAGTTATTGGATAGTTCAATGTCAGTATTTAATGTGATCATGAGCTCCTGAACAATGCTTTGCGTTTTCTGGATATTGGTGTTTTTCATCTCCATGTTTTGCTCTTCGATTCCCTGCTTAGCCAGCTTTATAAACTTAAGGGCCCCATTATAAAGCATAAGCGTCAATTCGGCAGGAGAAGCTTGGGTAACTGTATTTTCTTTATACGTTTTATATGGATTCGGTATAGCCATTTTATTCACTCCCGCTTTTACTGTTGTTGGAACACACCCAGCTGCTGCATCAGGTAAGATGATTGCTGGTTCATCTTTTGGACTGCCTGCTCCATGGCCGTGAACTGTTTGTAATATTGATCTTCATATTGTTTTAATCTGCTTTCAAAGCTTGTCATTCGTTCGTTTAAATCTTCGAGGTTTTTTCCTATCGTAAACTGGCTTTTTGTTTCGCTTCCCGCTGTATTTTCGATGTTTTGTATAGCAGTTGTCAGCGATTCACGCAGCCGTCTCGCAACCCCTTTTTGCGCGGACGTTGCACCATCTGCCGCAAAAATCTGATAAACAGCTTCAGGGTCTTCATTAATAGCTGCCTTTAATTTCTCTTCGTTGATTTCAAGCTTTCCTTTGTTGACATTATATAAATTGGTGGTGGTAATGCCGATGGCTGTCAACTGTTTATATTGATTTGCCCCTTTAAAATCAACTGAACCATAAAAATCCACACGCATTTTATCTAACACATTCATCAATGTCTGGTCCCGGCGAAGCAGGCCGCTTTTTGCCTTTTCTTCCCAGAGCTCGACTTCTTTTTCACTCATCGCTTCTTTTTGCTCGCTGTTGAGCGGAGTGAAATCACGGTAGCGGTCTTCACCAATTTTCTTATTAATCTTTTCAATTGTCTCATTGTATTTATCGATAAACCCTTTAATGTTTTCAAACACTCTTTCGGTGTCAGTGCTTGTACCAATTGTTACAGGAGATGCATCACCAAAGGTTTCTTTTAACGTAAAGGTAACACCATTAAGAGTAAAATCATTCGTATGACGGCCTGTGTCCAGTCCATTGATTGTGAACTTGGCATCTTCTCCGCCAGCTTCATTGCGCCCGTGAAGCTGCAAAATGTTTTTGAAGAAAGGATCGTTCATAAAATTCATTTCTGTGGTACGGGTGGCCAAAGTCCCGTCCGCATTATAGGCATTTGCATTGTAATCGCCTGTTTCCGTCCGGGTAAATGTAACTTTGTCAGCATATTCATCGTAAAAAGCTGTAACACCTAAATCCGATTTCGAGATTTTCGTTAAAATCGAATCAAATGAATCGCCAGCCTTATAATTAAATGTCTCGGTTACCTGTCCTTTTGAAGTATGCGAGGTCATTTTCGATTCGAACACAGAATAGCCGTATTCCGCTTCGATTTTTGTGCCTTCTGCCGGCTTGTCCGTAAAAATAATCTTACCACTAACTCCATCGAGAGTTACATTCCCATCATCACTCGAAAAAGTTCCATCCCCATTAGCAGTCAATTCTGCTGATGTATACGTCGTTTTGCCCGACTCGACCGCATTTCCGCTGGAATCTTTTTTCATGCTGCCATCTGCGTTTCGTTCATATGTCGTGACGGTAATTTTCACATTTTCTGTTCCGGTGATGCCAGGATGCTTTAGCTTGAACTCATTGCTCGAGCCTGCCGTAAAATTTTCCTTTTGCACATATTTATAAGAAAGGTCGAAACTGCTTCCGGCAGCCAATTGTTTTCCAAATGTCAGCTGGCCGGTCTCTTTGTTCACATATACCTGGTCTTCCGCAAGATTAGCCAGATCATCCGGATTTGTTGTGACCGAAAATGTATCACCAGCCGTTCCATCTGCCTTTTTCACCTGGATCACTGTATTGTCAATACTTTGAATGGTTCCCCCGGATAGGTCCTCTAGCTTTGCAGTTTTACTTGCTGCAGATAGTTTGACATTTTCCGTTATGCCATCTATGTCCGTCCTCTTCCAATTAAAATTGCCTATATCACCCGAAAACTTACCCTGCAAAGAGTAAATGCTGACCTTTGTGTCAATCTTCCCGCCGCTTCCGGAAATTGTATTTTCACTTGCATTCGTCGCCACAGTCGCAAGGCGCTCGACTTTATTAAATGTATAGGATGTGTTGCCTGCGGTTGAGTCTGCTTTTGCAGAAATTCTATTATCATTCGAAGAAGTGGCATTCTTCGCAAGGAAAGTTGTGCTTAAGCGCATTTTCAGCGTTTCTTCACGCAGTGAAAAAAGAAGTGTATTCATTTCACGGTAATTATCCCGCTTCCATTCCAATGTCTGCTTTTTCTGCGCCATTTTATCATATGGTACACGCTTTGCCCGTATCATGTCCTGGACGATGCTGTCAATGTCCATTCCAGTGGCCAGGCCGCTGATTCTTAATCCAGCCAATTGAGATCCTCCCTTTCATCATGGAGATTATCCTTTTCATCATATATCCTTTTTATCGGCAGGAAACTTCAGGTTTCAAGGTTTTCCGCAAAAGAAAAAGAAGAGTTTATCACCCTTCTCTCTCAAGCCTTTTTATCCATTAAAATACCTGTAAATTCAGTAATTCTTGCCATCAAGTCCAAAAATTCCTTTGGAGGGATTTCCTTTACGACTTCCTTTGTTTTCTGATCGACAACTTCGACATAATATCTGTCTGTTTCTTCATGAAGATTGAATTTTAATGAAGTTAAGTTTACTTCAAGGAGCTTGTTCATGCTGTCGACCTGTGTTTCTACTTTGTCTTTTGCTGGAAGAACGGATGCTTGGTCTTTCTCCTGCTCTCTTTTTTGAACTGTTTCATTCCCCGGCATACTTTCTGCTGACTTGCTTAGCTGTGTACTGACTGAAGGCTGGGCAGGGATTTTTTGTGTGATTTCCATTATTATTCCCTCCATAAATAACCCTTTTTTTTTATATCGTCAGTACAGTCTGTTTCTTTTAGAGCCTGTTCTTTTTAAGTTTTCGACAATTATTATCAATAAAATGATGTTTTTTCTATTCAATTTAGCCCGTTGATTTCCGCTGTGGGCACTTGCTTTCCGCGGGGAGGAACAGGAACCTCCTCGGCTTCGCCTGTGGGGTCTCCCGCTCCCTCTCCTCCCGCAGGACATTGAATAAGCTTCCTCGAATGAACACCGCACGAAGGAAATGCGTCAGCATTTTCGAGGATCAAGTGCCCTCCGCTCCAATCAACTCAGCATATTGAACTGAGTATATATAAGAAACAAACTAAAAAAAGGGCTAAAAAAAGCAACCTATCCCGGCTGCTCTTGTAAGTTACCCTTTGAAATCGATATTCCCCCCCAAATGCGGCTGGGCTATGTGCTGAAGGGCCGCGACATCTGCTGAGGCCATCATTTTGGTTAATCCATCAGCACCTTGCAGCGTCTGATCCATCGCTTGCTTCATGACTGAAAGAGAAGCCTGCTGCTGAACCTGGCCCTGACTGAGTGCCATGGAAAGTAGGGCAATGTCCATCCTAACACGTCCTTTTCTTTAATCGATTATGAAACTAAAAAAGGCTGGAATGCTTGCTCAAGTTCTGCTTTTAACTTTTTAAACTGGGGAACAAGCGTAAACTGAAGAACTTCCTGCACTTTCGCATCGTTCTTTTCCTCAAACACACTGACGACTAGCTCAGCTGCCTTGCTGACATCCGCTTGTCTAACCGGAATTGATTCATTGCCCAATTCACGAATGGCTGGTTCAATCGTTCTCCAAATAGTTGTGTACGCAAGCAGCACATCTTCAAACATGAGAATGGATTGCTCATGCTTTCCCTCCCCTATAAGCTTCTGGATATGCTGTAAACCTTCAAGAACCGTCTCAGCAAGTTCCTGAGACTTTTTCATCACTTCGATGTATTTTTCCATTATGTCGTCCTGCCTTTGTAAGATTTTCTATGTATCTTAAACTTAATATCGGTAGAAACTCAATGAAGTTTAGCATGATCAAATAGAAGAGTCCTATCAATCGAAGATGCAATGCTTCCCTTCAGAATATGAAAACTCGCCATCCAGCGCAACCTCCGCTATCCGTTTCATGTCCTGAAGCTTCGCCTCAATCTCATCCAAAACGCGGGCACGCTCCAGCTCCATAACAACTGATCCTCGAGGAATCTTAACCTTTCCTGATTCTCCTTGTCCATGCAGACTCCTCCTTGTACTAATATCAGAAAATATATGAAAACTGGGAAAGTGAACCACTATACTTTAGCGCTTTACAGATTGTGGGGTCAGGCACCAGCATTAAGGAAAGAAGGACTCCAACAATAATGCTGAAGTCCTTCTTATTAATTATATTGGTTTAATTATCCTAATAATTGTAGTACTGATTGTGGCTTTTGGTTAGCTTGAGCAAGCATAGCTTGAGAAGCTTGACCCAGGATGTTAGCACGAGTCATTTCCATTACTTCTTTAGCCATGTCTACGTCACGGATACGAGACTCAGCTGCTTGTAAGTTCTCAGAAGAGTTGCTTAAGTTAGAAATTGTGTGTTCTAAACGATTTTGGAATGCACCAAGGTTAGAACGTTGGCTAGAAATAGTCTCGATTGCATCATTAATAACACTAATTGCTGCTTGAGCCTTTTCATTGCTTGATACATCTAAAGCAAACTCAGTATTGGCAGAATCAGTACCATTTGTAACGTTAGCAATAGCAACAAAACTAGCTTCTGAACCATTACTAGCTTTTATAGTAGCACTTGCTTCATCGCCACTAATTTTTAAAGCTTTAGAACGCATATCATCAATTTCAATAGTCATACCTTGACCTGAGTTAGATCCAACTTGGAAAGTAGCTTGGAAATTGTCTTTTCCAAAATTATTTGTACTAATTTCTGGTCCTTCAATTGATTCTTCACCAGCTTTTTGTTCAAGGTACATTCTGCTACCTGAAATCGTAACATTATACTTGTCTTTTAAATCGCTGTTTGATTCAATTGCATTTTTAAGATTCAATGTTTGTTGCTCTAGTGAATCTGATTTTAGCATTGCTGTTCCATCGGCTAGTCCTGGGTCATTTAATTTATCAGTAACTTTGATATCTACTCCGTCAATAGTGTATTTCCCACCTACTGCAACCTCAGTTACATCAAATGCATATTGACCGGAAATAGCAGTGTTATTTGCTAACACAGCGTTTCCTACTACATCAGCTCCAGTACCAGTGTTTCCAGTAGCTTCACCTATTTTTTCAGTTAAACGAATCGTATCTCCGTCAACAGTTGCATCAAAACGCGTACCAAGAGCTGAATTAGCGTTAATAGCAGCTGCTAAACTAATTGCTTGCTCTTCAGGATTTGTCCCAATATTAAATTGACCATCGCTAGCATTAGCCCCATCAGCTACCGCAGTAAATGTTTCACCACCAATGGTAATTGTAGATCCAACTGCTTGAAATGCATCTTCAATTTTGTATTCATATGCACCACGTACTTCAGCAATACTGGCAGTACCTTGAGTAGTTCCAATGTCACCAGCACCAGTCAATGTATTGGATAATGTTGTTGCATTACCAGTAGCTTGACCTGTTTTTTCAGTTAAAATTACTGATCCTGCTGTAGTCGTAGTGTCTACACTATACCTTTCACTCAATTTATCGTTTGCTGCAATTGCTGCCCCCAAACTATTTGCTAAGTCTGTGGCATTTGCCCCTTTATTTACCTGTCCTAATGAAGCATCTGCACCACTGGCAACAATTGTAAATACTTCACCATCAACAGTAATTGTATCGTTAGCAGCAATTGCAGCATCCCAAGTCACTGCTAATGTTGCTTCCCCAGCTTGTTCTGCTACAGAACCTGTTATCGTAGACATCGCCGAAATAGAACCCGCTTGTGCTCCCGCAAGTCTCTCATTAACTGCAACTTCGTTAACTTCTCCGCCACCGTTTAGTAGTTTTTGTGTATTAAATTCAGTCGTATTACCAATACGGTTAATTTCAGAAGTTAAAGCATTCATTTCTTTCTGAATTTCTTTGCGGTCTACTTCTACGTTCGTATCGTTTGATGCTTGTGTAGCAAGCTCACGCATACGTTGAAGAATGTTATGAGTTTCTTGAAGCGCACCCTCAGCTGTTTGGATCATTGAGATACCATCTTGAGAGTTACGGCTTGCTTGGTCTAAACCACGAACTTGTGCACGCATTTTTTCAGAGATTGCTAGACCAGCAGCATCGTCTCCTGCACGGTTAATACGAAGTCCTGAAGATAGCTTCTCCATTGCCTTTGCACCTTGTGCATTGTTAGCGCCCATCTGACGGTAAGTATTCAACGCCGGAATATTGTTGTTAATAATCATTATTCATTTCCTCCTTGATTTCCATTTCCCCACATCCATGTGGTTCCAACAAAATAATCACAGCGGCCGTCTGCTTTTATTTTGTTTTACAATGATTATATCGGTCTTTTTTACTGGTTATTTAATAGATATTGTCATTTTTTTAATTGTTTTGTAAAACTTTCTAGAATGTTGATGGATAGCTCGGCTGCTTGCTTGTTTTCCTCCTGTATGGCGAGGTAGATTTCCTGGCGGTGGATGTCGATATTTTTTGGTGCATCTATGCCGATTTTGATTTGGTCGCCGTCGATGCTGAGGATTTTGATTGTGATATCATCCCCGATGCGGATGGCTTCGTTTGATTTTCTGGTTAGGACTAGCATGTTAGCGCCACTCCCCTACAGAGGATTTTTTCTGGAACAGTCCGTGTCTTGTGTGGTAATCAGCTTCGTTTAGGACGATTTGCTTTCCGAGTTTTTGCTTGCTGTTAATAATAACAGGGCCTTTTAGGTTGATGGTGGTTTGGTCGAACGGCTCTTTTACCGTCAGGATTCCGAAAATAACGACATCTTCTTTGTTTTCAATTTTCAATTTTTCAATAGCTGAATCTGATAACTCAATTTGATAATCCGGAAAAAAGGTGAATGGACTTGTGACTAAGAAAGCAACTGCTGGTGCAACGGTTGATTGAAGGACGAAGTAAGCTGAGTTTTCACCAAGTTCTAATAGGATAAATTTCTTTTCGTCTTCGAAGCTTGGAATGCCGTCTGCGAACGTGATGATGTTTTCCGGATTGATTTCTGTTTCTCCGTGATATTTCGTTTGTATGTTCATGGTTTCACCGTTCTTTCTATTTTTTATAATCGACATTTAAGCCGGGCATTGAAAAGGAGATGGAAGGTTTTTGCTGGAGATAAATTTTTGTGCTTCCTGTTCTCACCTTTATTTGCGGCTGGTTAGGATTTATTTGAATTTCTGCTCCTTTAGGAGCCGCGTTAACTTTAAATTCACCTGGGGTGTAGTGTATCTTTACTCTCGATGGTGAAGATGGGATAAAGCCGATATTAAATTCCCTCATTGGGTTTTCACTATTGGTTTTGGCAATCTGTTGGATAACTAAACCTTTGTTTTCGATTTTCATCATTTGGTCACCTTGACGTGCTGCTGTGGCCATTGCTTTTAACACCTGCTGCCTGCCTTTGGCCGCCCATTCCTGGATGTGCTGGCTGATTGGTTTTAATCCTGCATCTGCAAATGCTTCAGACTGGTCTATCTTTATTTCCGCATCTCTTTGGATATATTTCACATCCGCATGAGGCTGTCTGATTTTCATGTCCGCCATGGGCTGCTTCATTTCAATGGCAGTTGGGGTTTTCTGAATACCAATCTTCCCGCTGACGGCATTTATTTGTATCTGTGGCCATTTCAATCGTACCACTCCTTTTTTGATAGAAAAATAGCTATCTTACAGAGAAGATAGCTACTAAACTTATCGCAAGAAATCCATTAATGTTGGCTGAATGATTCGTGCTCCCACTGCAAGAGCTGCCCTGTGAATGGATTCTTGTATTTTCAGATCCGTTACCGCTTTTTCAAAATCAATGTCTTCATTTTCTGACATTGTTTTCTTGGCAATGGTGTCCTGTTGGCCCAATCGTTCCTGAATGAGTTCCACGCGGTTGTATCTGGCACCAAGGTCTGACCTTTCTGCTGTTACCTTATCAAAATGGTTTTCGATTTTATTAAGAAAGGCATTAATATCCGTTGCCTTATTGCTTGGTTCTTCAAGAGCCTTGATGAGGTCAGAAACATCTTTGAACATATCTGCTGAAAAGACAGTTTGCGGATCAATATTGACATTGATTTTAATGCCCTTCATTGCTTCAATTTCAAAATTTTCCTGGTTTGTTGAAATTGATTTCGCATCAGAAATAATGATCTCTTGTTCCTCAATTATGTCTCCATCAAGCGCTATTTGATCCGTATTATTATCAATTGTGATCTGATTATCACCATTTTTAAAGACAAATACATTGGAGCTTGTTTCATTATCAAACGAAAATTGCTTTCCGCCATGGTTGATCACAAAATTCCCGCCTGAATCTGCTGTGATATCCGCTGCCGTTTTGCCGATGTTCGCAATGTCTACCGGCTTTGTACTAGTGTTTGTGCCATTAAAAATATAGTTGTTATTAATCTTTGTATTTGCGAGTGCCTCCAGATGCTTTTGAAGTTCCTTAATTTCCTTCGCAATACCATTTCGCTGATCTGCCGTATAGGTTTCATTGGAAGCCTGGACAGTTAATTCTTTGATCCGGTGCAGTACTTGTGTTGTTTCATCAAGTGTTGCATCGGCATTATCCATCCAGCTGTACACTTCACCGAGATTCCGCTGAAACTGTTCTACCTCCACCACTTGAGATCGGTATTCCATCCCTTTAATTGCAATAACGGGATCCTGTGAAGGGCGGGTAATCTTCTTATTGGAGTTCACCTGATCAAGGATTTCACCGTATCGTTCATAATTATTGCTAATATAGGTAAGGTTATTTCGAATTAGCATATTTTGCGTAATACGCATTGTATTTCACCTGCCTTATCTGCCGACTAAGCCCATGCTATTAATAATTTTATCCAGCATTTCATCAACCATGGTAATATTCCGGGCTGCCGCATTATAGGCATGCTGGAATTTGATCATATTGGTCATTTCTTCATCAAGCGAAACAGAGGATACCGATTCCCGTCTTGTAAGCGCAGATTCAGCAAGCACCTGCGTATTTTTTGTCATTTGATTGGCCTGTGATGCTTTCACACCCATGTCTCCGATAATGGATTGATAAAAGCTTGTGACAGTAGAAGTGGCTCCACCGTATTCTAAGACTGCATCTTTCACATTTGCAAGTGCTCCTGCATTTGATCCGCTTCCTGCAAAGGCCTGGTCTGCTGGAATGATTCCATTTTCATCAGCAGCTGAGGAAGCTGCAATATGGTCGGTACTTTCCAAGATGTCCTTTGAAATTATTAATCCTTTTGCTGCACCTGACGGATCTAAATTTGTTGGTGCTGACTCACCTTCAAAAGCGAAGAAATCCTTCCCATCTTTTATTCCAGTTTCTAATTCTTTCGTACTCCAGCCAGTCCGGTGAATATCATTGAATTTCTGTGCAAAAGTAAAAGCCATTTCATCCAGCTTTTTCATCATATCCGGATAAAGACCTTTTGTTGTTCCATCATCGGATTTATACCCGTAGGATTCGATATGAGAAATCAAACTCCCGCTTGAACTATTTTTAAATTTTTCAAAGCTGCTTAAGGAATTAACGGCATTAGCAGGATCAGATGGGTCAAGTTCAAAGCCATCAAAACCTCCGCCATCTTGATGGAGCTTCAAAATTGCTATTTTGCTAACTGGATTATCGGACTGAGATGAATCATAATGAATACTAAAGCCGTAAGATTCTTTAGTTGTACCGTCAACTAGTTTGATAGGGTTTCCAGCGTCATCTTTAAGAACATTCCCATTATTGTCAGCCAAATAGATGTTAAACTTACCCTCTGCACCCGCATCTGCCAAACTACCGGATGGCTTAGCCTCTATTTTTATATTCATGTAGGTCGATAACTCATCTAATAATAGATCTCTTTTATCATATAAATCGTTAGGCAGATAACCATGAACTTCTGTGTCACCAATCTGCCCGTTCACATCATTAATCTGCTTAATAATGGAATTAACCGCCTTTTGAGTGACATCTATTTCGGTTTTATAATTTTCTTTTATGGCGGACAAACTGCTGCTCAGATAATTGAACGTATCAGCGACTGCCTGCCCCCGCTGGCGGACGACCGAGCGCGTCCCAGAATCTTGAGGTGTAACAGATAAGTCCTGAAGGGATTTCCAGAACTGATCCATTGTATTGGCAAGCCCCTGCTCTGTCGGCTCGTTCATAATGGTTTCCATTGAACTTAACGCCTGACTCTTCGCACTCCAATACCCTAGCTTATTATTCTCTCCGCGGAATTGGTTATCGATAAAGCTGTCCCTCATTCGTTGAATGGATCCTGCCTGAACACCTGTCCCCATTTGTCCTGGAATCTGCGGACGATTTAATGATGGAGCAGGATAAGGTTCGGTTTGGGAAAAATTAACCCTTTGTCTTGAGTAGCCTGGTGTATTGGCATTGGCAATATTATGTCCCGTGGTATATAAAGCTGCCTGTTGAGTGGACATGCCTCTTTTGGCAATCTCTAATCCATGAAAAGTAGAAGCCATGAATGTCTCCCCCGCTTATGCTTTCGAATCAAATATAGAGCGTTTGTCTTCACTAAGATCCTGCAAATGATTCGGAGGTTCATAATTAAAGGAATCGATTGCGGGCAAAAGCATATCCAGTGACATATTGACAAACTGTAATGATTGCTCTAACAATTGCTGATTTAGATTATTTTGCTGTTTTAATAAATTGACTTGTCCTGTTAAATCGTTTTTTAAATCAATAAGAGTCTGCTTTTCCTCGATAGAAGAATGCATGATGGAATCACTTAATGAGGGGGTTTCTACTGTCATTCCCTTTTTTAAGAGAAACTGCTTGGCATCGTCCATTAAAAGCTTTTCCCATTTGGTGATCCCTGTGATATGCTTTTGTTCTTCATTTATCAGCACATTTAAAGAATCTGCATTGCCCTTTTTAATCACTTCTGTTTTTTTCAAAGCAATTTGATTCAGACTTTTATATAGAAGCAATAAATTTTGAAGTGTTTTAATCATTTTTTCAGCAGACAAGGATGGTCCTCTCCATTCTGAACATTACTTATTCCAGAACTCATACATTTTTTTTGCAACTTCTTTTGCGTTAATTTCATACTTCCCTGATTGAACTTCTTCTTTTAGCTTCTCCACTTTTTGCTGGCGTTCCATTTCAAGCGGATTCCCTTTTTGAAGATTTAAGGCTTCTGAAGAAATTTCAATCTTATCTCTCTTAGTAACGTTTTGAGCTTTTTCCATTTTGTCCATTTGCTTATTGTACGGATTCATATTGGTGCGGCCGATGTTGTTAATCTTCATTCCCATCACCTCACTTGATTTATAAAATTATATTGTGTATCCTGCGTTCATTCTGTCGCTCTTTTCTTATATCGGTAAACTCTTTTAAAAAGTAAAGAAAAAGTTACAACTTTTTGAAGGCTTCCCTTAAATGAGAAAAAACTACTAGTCCAATCACTAGTAGCAGTCTTATGTGTATATATTGATTAAAAGACCTTTGATTTCCCCAATTTGATTCAAAATGTCGATGCCTTTTTTTTCTTTATCTAGAACGAAGTTGGTTAAGTCAATCAGCTTACGGTCTACCTCTTTGACAATTTTATATATCTTTGTTCTGCCGCGTCGGTTGAATCCGCGCTGTTCTTCAAGCTGTAAGCCGTTTTGAACAGCTTCTTCCATAAACTTTTTTACAAGCTTTTTATATTTCCGCAGCTCATCTACTGTTCGGTTTTCAGAAAGAGTTTTTCCCTGGTCTTCAATTTCCTGAACCATTTTTGTGAATTTATCATATAGCACTTGCTGGCGTCCTTTGGACATAACCTCTTGAAAAGAGATGCTCTCAGCTGGGACATTTTGTTTGCTCTGAATTTGATCAAGGCCAGCTTTACCGACTTTTTGAACGTCCATTTTCATGACCACCTTATGTTCCTGTGTACAATTATTTTAACACATTCTTGACAAAAAAGAGAGATGCGCCATAGTGGCACACCCCCAAAATGATTAACCTTGAAGCAGCTGCAGAACGCCCTGCGGCAATTGGTTTGCCTGGGCTAGCATCGCTTGAGCGGACTGGTTAAGAATATTATTTTTCGTAAAAGAAGTCATTTCAAGAGCCATATCAGCATCGCGAATACGAGATTCTGAAGATGATAGATTTTCATGAGTAACTTTCAAGTTGTTAATTGTATGCTCCAGACGGTTTTGAAGAGCACCAAGAGAAGCACGCTCTCCATTCACTCTTTCGATCGCTGTGTCAAACAGCTTGATCGCAGCAGAAGCTTTATCATGAGAAGTAACATCGATAGAATATTCCACCGCTCCATCATTCAGGCCATTGGTCACATTTTTGATCACGTTGAAAGCAGCACCATCGATCAGATCACCATTGATATCGACAATCTTTGTTCTAGGGTCTGTCGTGGAGATTCCTAGTTTTGGTGAACGAATATCGTTTAGTTCCACTGTCATGATTTGTGACTGGTTCGGTCCGATTTGCAGGTTGGACTTGAACACATCACCGTCTCCTGCATTGGATAGCATGATTTGCGGAAGGACAGCAGATTCATGGGCTGGTCTTTGCTTAAGGACGACTTCATTTCCAGTTCCTTCAACAAAGTATTTAGCTCCTAATACAGGGTTTCTTTCGATTGCATTTCTTAGATTATTAGCCTGTTCAGATAGGATATCACTGTGGCGCATGGCCGATCCTGTATTGACTTCATCATTATATTTAGTTGAGTCATTGACAACTTCGATTTCAATGCCGTCAATTGTGTAGGATTGACCAACTGTGGCACGTTCGATGCTGAAGCTAAATTCGCCTGGGATGGCTGCTACGAGATCAGTTTCTGGTTTTGTTAATGGTGCAGTTTCAGCTCCAAAACTCTTCTCTTCTAAAGTTATTCTTGAACCTGCAATTGAAACATTATAAGTCGAACCGAGTGAAGATGCTGAAATGGCTTGCATTAGACTATTTGCCTGGTCACGGGCATTCCCATCAACACTAAACTCACCTGCTGAGGATGAAGCTGCTCCAGTAACACCTTTTAACGTTTCTCCCCCTAAGTAAATTACTTCATTTTCTCTAAAGATATTTGTAATGTCGATTTCATATTTAGCTTTAATAGTAGAACCATTAGCTTCAGCTATTTGATTGAAGTAAAGGGTACCTTCTGTATTTCCTACTCTTCCGACCTGTGGATCTACTCCAGTTGCTTGCCCTGTTTTTTCTGTAAGCGTTATTTTATTGTCTACAACGCTAGCATCAAATCTACCATTTAAATCAGCATTTGCCTGAATAGCTGCTTTTATATTTGATGCTTGTTCAGATAGGGTATTTCCTACTTGAACTTGTCCAGTTTCGTTGCCGAATGTCAGGCTTTCACCAGCGATTTCGATTTGTTCGCCTTGGATGAACATTTCGGAAATTTCTATTGAATATTTCCCTGGCTGTTCTACAACTCCATTTGTAATTCCAGGATCAGCAAGAGGAGTACCAGTAATTCCATTCGCGTCCTCTACTAACTGAATAGTAGCTCCAGTTACAGATCCACCACTTGGAAAACGAGCATCTGCTGTCTGTATTTTCGCCAAGAGAGCTGTTGCCTGTAGTTCTTTTGTATTGTTTGCCGCAATATCAATTTCATTGGCACCCGTACCACCTGCAGTGAACGTATATTCATTACCATTGACTGTTATTACTTCTCCTTCAGTGAACTTTTTGTTGATTGTGAAGGAATACATACCTTGCTGTTCTGTGACTCCATTGTTATCTAACGTTATTGTAGGGGCTGGTGTAACAGAACCTCCAACTTCTAAATTGTTGCCTTGAGCACCTGCAAATGCTTTTCCAGTTTTTGCTTTTATGGTTATTGTGCCATCACCGTTTCCTGTTGCTTCCCAATCCGTATTGAATGGCGCATTCCCATTTAGATAGGAAGCAATTGCGTCACCATCTGTTCCAGCTGCACCTGCACCAGTAAATTCGTTTCCTTCTGTTAATGTAACATCCGGAGTATTATCTCCGTCAAAATCTAATATGAACGTATCACCTGAACTATTAGTGTATGCTGGTACAGTTATTGTATATTCTGCAAGCTTTTCTTGAGTACTAGTCTGGTCAGGTGTAACCGCCGAGACCTGTCCGCCGCCCTCAATACTTGTAGTAAGTGTTTCAAACTTTACTTCCCCAGTAGCCAAAGCTACCCCAGCCTTATCAACTTCAGGTGCAATTTTAGTGGCCCCGCCATTAAGAAGCTTTTTGCTGTTAAATTCAGTAGCATTACCGATACGGTTAATTTCCGAAGTTAGCTGATCGATTTCTTTTTGGATTTCTTTACGGTCTGTTTCTGTATTCGTGTCGTTTGCCGCCTGTACAGCAAGTTCACGCATACGGTGAAGCATGCTATGTACTTCTGTTAGAGCACCTTCTGCCGTTTGGATTAGGGAGATTCCGTCTAGAGAGTTTCTCTCTGCCATTTGCAGACCGCGGATTTGGGCACGCATTTTTTCTGAGATCGCTAGACCCGCTGCATCATCTGCTGCACGGTTGATGCGCATACCGGAAGATAATCTCTCTAGATTGCGCGAAGTGTTCATTTGATTGGATGAAAGATTACGGTATGCATTTAGTGCTTGAATATTATTATTAATTCTCATAATTTGTTATCCCCTTTAGTTCATTGTAAGAATATGTTTTTCATATGCTAAGTTCTTTTGACGGACTGTGTTAGGCAGAACACTGGTCTTATTTTTCAATGCTTCATTCCAGGACGTGCTTAGTTCTGTTATAATTTTCAGCACCTCTACTACCGCTGAAACATCTTTCTTTATATTGGCTTCAATCAGCTTTTCTGACATGTAATCATATAGGGCATCAAGCTGATCCGCGATGATGCCGGCTTCATAGTTAATACCCGCATCCAAACGATAGAGAATATCATTTGATTTTTTTAATAATTTATTTGAAGTAAAATAATCTTTCTTTTTTAGAGCTGAGATAGCTCCTTCCAAATTATCAATACATGCTTCATAAAGCATGGATGTAATTTCCTGCGGCGATTTCTTATAAATCAGCTCATCAGTCAAGAAGTCGGTCACTTATGTGCACCTCCAAATGATTTAACTATTTATCTTATCGGACTTTTTTCAATGTATTTAATAGTTTTTTTCCATTTCTTCTATTAATAATAAAATCTCTGCCATAACCGAGTAGAGCTGAGGGGGGATATTATCTCCCAAATCCATATCGAGGAGGTTTGCCACCAGATTTGAATCCTCCTGCATATGGATATTGTTCTGTTTTGCCAAAGCTATAATTTGTTGGGCTACCTGCCCTTTTCCCTGTGCAACAATGGTGGGTGATTTCCCTGTTTCTTCATCGTATTTGATGACAGCTGCGGACGGACCGTTTAGCTCCCTACGCTTTTTTTGATTATAGTAAGTGGATACCATCATATTTTGAAGTCCATTCCTTTCTCGGTAAAGACAGGTCTTAGTGGTTTTTGGTCGTTCTCGTGAGCCTGTCCCCCTTGATCCGGTGCCAGCTTCGGCTGAGGGGCACTCATCCTAGTAAAATTAATGCTGCTGACGTTATAGCCGACCTCCTGGAGCTTTTCCTTTGTGAAGCCTGCTAATGGCTCCATTTTTTCCTTAAAGCCAGGAAGGTCATTTTTTATCGTGATAGACAAGTTACGGTCTGTCGAATTAAGCAGAATGCCGACATCTCCGAGTTTTTTGGTTTCTAATAAGAAATAGAGGTTGCAGTTTTCCCAGTCCACTTGCTGACCTTCGTTTTTAGAATTAACGAACACTTGCAGGTTTTCTGGTTTTCCGCCTAACAGCATGGGCAGATTAAAAAACATGCTCTGCAGTGTTCCGCTGGCATCTGATTTGCTTAAAAGCTGCTGGCCCATTAAGTTTGTGAGTGCCTGCTCTGCCTGTTGGGCGATTTTAGAATTCGTCTCCTGTCCTTCTCCGTAGGCAAGCTTCATGAGAGCAGCCTTAAAATTTTGCTTTTGCTCCAGCTGGGCTTGATCGTTTTTATTGAATACAAGAGAGTTTGCTATATCCCTATCGTAGTTTAGCCCCATGGATTTTACCATCTCAAACATTTGTCTGGCAGATGGCTCACCGCTTAAATATCCGCTCGCAGTTTCATTGAATTGCTTAATCACATGCTGGGCAGCTGGCTGTTTCTCGAGCATCATACTTTCCTTCGCCACAAAATGAACCACTTTTTGCTCAGACGGTTTGAAGATGACTTTATCTATTAGTGTCTTTACTTCACTGACAATTTTCCCGGCCAGTGCGTGGTCGCCTTTTGCCAGCAGTTTTTTGGCTTCCGCCAGCTGGGAGCTTGCCTGCATCAGCTGTTTTTCAGTTTTCATATCCGTGAAAAGCATCATTTCACTTTTTAAAATGGCATTGTCCAGCTTGCTAATGGCTGTTTCCAGCATCTGTTTTGCCTGAGGGTAAGCATTTTTCTTAAATGCGTTGATCAGATGCTCTACGTTATCCAAATTTCTGGTTATTTCACGCTTTAATTCGCGGAAATCATGGGTCGCCTGTGCAAGTTTTTGGGTTACCTTTGTAACAAGAATATCCTTTGACTGAATTCCCATTGATTGAAGCTGTTCATTAAGGTCGTACTGAAGGGCCTCTGCCGCAGGCTTGGCTTCCGTTGACATTTTAGGCTCTGATTTAGCTAAAGTTTGTTCAATATCTGAGAGTTCTTTCGCCATATGCTGACGCGCTCCCAGCTCACGGCCTTTCTCCTGAAGCTGTGCAGCATGGCTGATGGCTTTTTCTGCTTTATCAACGGTGCTCATATTCATGCCGGGATTGCTTGTTATTTCTTTACGGACAAGGTCCAATGCCCGTGCCAAATCCGGCTCTTTCTGGAATTGCTTTATTAATTGCTTAATTGCTTCAGATGGCAGTCTTTCTGCTTTTTGCTCATTCATTCCTGAGCCCTGAGCCAGGCTATTCTTTTGGTTTTTATTCATAAGCTGTTCACTGTCTGCGGCAGTGTTTTCTGCTAGATTCCCTGTTTGCTTTAAAGCCGCTTCTGCCTGCTGCAGTACTTTAATAATCCTGTCACGGCCCGCCTGATCTAATTGACCTGTTTGTTTTGCAAGTTTTTCAATCTCTTTCGCTATAGAAGGATCAATTTGTTTATTATTTAAAAGCTGTTCCTGGACTTTTTGCAGCACTTGTTTTGTATTCGCTTCAGTCTGTATTTGCTCACGCACCTGTTTGATTGTTTCTCTTAGCGGAACTTCATCTTTAGCTCCCTGGACTTCCAGGCTTTTTAAATCTGCCTCAGCTTTAGTTAAAGACTTTTCAAGAACTTCTCGCCCGGCTGATTCCCTGCCGATCCGCTGAAGGAGATCTGCCTCGTTTAGTGCTTTTTCTACATTTCTGGCAGTTTCATTATCTATTGAAGGGTTGTTTACTATTTGGCTTCGGACTTTTTCAATAGCGCGCTGAAGATCAGGTTCGTTTTGTATTTGTGTTTTTACTTCTTTTACCGCTTCGCTTGGACGCTGTTCAGGAACATTTCTATCAGGCTGCACCGGCTGGCGGGCCTCGATTTGTTTGAATTCCGTTTCCGCCTTCGTTAAGGCTTGCTGGAGACGCTCCCGGCCTGCTGTCTCCTGGCCTATCTGCTGGAGGCGCACTGCTTCGCTTAATGCCTGCTCCACTTTTTGAGATACTCCTCGGTCCATCCTCGGATGCTGGACTACCTGTTCACGGACTTTTTCTACTGCACGCTGAAGATTCGGCTCGTTTTGAACCTCGGCTTTTACCTGCTTGACCGCTTCACTTGGGCGCTGCTCTGGAATCTTCTGCTCTGCCTGCACCGGCTGGCGCGCCTCGATTTGTTTGAGTTCAGCTTCTGCTTTCGTTAACGCTTGCTGGATACGCTCGCGGCCCGCTGTCTCCTGGCCCATTTGCTGAAGGCGCACTGTTTCGTTTAATGCTTTCTCCACTTTTTGCGCCACTTCCCGGTCCATTCTTGGATGCTGGACAACTTGTTCACGGACTTTCTCCACGGCCCGCTGCAGATTCGGTTCGTTCTGGATCTCCGCTTTTACTTGCTTCACGGCTTCGCTTGGGCGCTGTTCTCCAATGTTCCGCTCAGCCTGAACTGGCTGACGGGATTCAATTTGTTTCAGTTCCGTTTCTGCTTTTGTTAAGGCTTGATGCAGACGCTCACGGCCGGCTGACTCCTGCCCAGTCTGCTGTAACCGAACTGCTTCATTTAACGCTTTCTCCACTTTTTGCGCCACTTCTCGGTCCATTCTTGGATGCTGGACAACCTGTTCACGGACTTTCTCCACGGCACGCTGGAGATTCGGTTCGTTTTGGACCTCCGCTTTTACTTTATTCACGGCTTCGCTTGGGCGCTGTTCCTGGATATTCCGCTCATATTGCACCGGCTGGCGTGCCTCTAGTTGTTTTATTTCGGTTTCTGCTTTTGTTAAGGCTTGCTGGAGACGTTCTCTGCCTGCCGATTCCTGTCCATTTTGCTGAAGTCGCACTGTTTCGTTTAACGCTTTTTCTATCTTTTGCGCTACTTCTCGGTCCATTTGCGGGTGCTGGACAACTTGCTCATGCACTTTCTCTACTGCCCGCTGAAGATTCGGTTCGTTTTGGACCTCGACTTTTGCTTGCTTGATCACTTCTATCGGTCGCTGCTCCGCATGATTTCTCTCAGTCTGCACAGGCTGGCGTGCCTCGATTTGTTTTATTTCAGTTTCCGCCTTCGTTAAAGCTTCAGTCATAACCTCCTTTGCCGCTGTTATCCTGCCCTGCCTTACTAAAGAGGTGGTTTCATTGACCGCCCGTATTAACATATCTGAAACTTCTTTTGCAATTTGCGGATTCTCTATTAAGCGATTTTTTACTAGTTCAATCGATCTTCGGATATCAGGACTTTTTGCCGCTTCATCTTTTACCGCTCTTATGATTTCTGCAGGTTTATCTTCTATTTTTGGCGTTATCCACTTTTCTTTCGCTTGAGTACTTGTCTGAACTGTCTGCTGTTCTCTTCTCAGAAGATGATCTTCTGTATTTTTTAGAGCTTGTGCTAGCCTTTCCCTGCCAATTGACTGAAGTTTCTCAGCTTCTGCTGCTGCTTTCACAATACCTTTGGCCATTTCCGGATCTAAAGCCGGATTGTTAATGACAGTTGATCTGGTTTGCTGAATGGCTTTTTTAAGATTTGGTTCACTAACCAAAGTCTCCCGGCTGCTTTGGATCAACTTGATTACGTCAGAAGAGCTTGCAGACTTCATTTTGTTCTCGCTATTGCCAGAGCTTTGTACATTCCGGTCTGGCGGAGAAAAACCATTCACAGCCGCATTTCTATTATTTTTATGAACAGTGTAATCTTGTTTTTGGACAGGCGTTTCAGCCTTTTCCAGCTTGAAATTTGGATCAATTTCTTTTGCTAGACTAGACAGAACTTCACTTAAGGGCTTTCCGTGAAGAGCTTCATGCACAGCGCGCAGCTGTGTGCCTGTTGCTTCAAGGCGCTTGTTGGCAAGCGCTTTAACCGTTTCAATTTTGGAGTCGATTGTTCCTTCCCCCTGATCAATGAACGCCTTTAAGTCTCTTACAATCTCTTTGGAAACCGGCGACCCCTTATCCAATAAGATTTGCAGTGCTTTTTTTAGCTCAGGCTTTTCATTTCCTGTTAGCCCTAGACTTTGCAGCACCTTCAATTCATTGGAGGGAGCTGCTGGGCTTTTTGAATTTTCAACTGCAAGGGTTTTGACGTTGACTGAACCATCATGTTCACCGGTAATCTGAACCGTTACCCGATCTGCGGAAGGGACCCCGCCTTCAAATTTTGCCTGAAACTCTTTTCCTCTTATATTAAGAACGGCCTCTGTGTCCGATAATCTCTCTTTAATTTGCGCACCGCTTACTTCCCCGGTTTTCAGATCCAAAGAAAGTTCAGCAGCTGGTGTATTATTAGGAATCTGGCTAGTAACTTGCATCATTTCCACTCCCGTACCTATAGCCTTATTACCTTATTTATCGGATTGATATGAACAATCTTAATCATTAGGATAAACAAAGATTCCTTTAGTAATTATTTCCTTAATCCCAAACAAAAAAGGACATCCCGAAAGATATCCTTTAGCGTCAAAACTTCTTATAATTTCCATCTACTACAAAATAGGTTCCTTGTTTTTCACGTTTCGCCGATTCCTTCCTGCGCTCTTCATCTGCTGTAAATTGCTGAAGATCTTTTTTGAGCTCCCCAGCACATTTCACGCAAATCTTCCCTTCCCTAATCCCTCTTCCGCATTTTTCACAAGGATAGCTAAGGTTCGGAAACTGCGCCAGCTTCAGCTTCCCATTTCGAATGAATTTCAGAATCAGCTCTTCTTCAATATCTGTAGCTTCCACCACTTGAAGGATTGTCGCCGTGCGGTTTTCGCGCTTGCGGATATATTGATAGACTGTTTCGTATGCCTGTTCTTCCTCTTTCCAGCAGTCCTGGCAAATGTCGCGGAATTGACTTTTGACAAAAATGGCATCGCACTTCGGGCAATTTGATAATTCAGCCATAGTAAGTTCTCCCCTTCTACACTCTTTTGACATCATTATAGCTGGAAGAGCAGGAGAATTATAGAAAAATTATTGAAAATAAAGATGGCTGCTGCTTATTTGAATGAAACGGCATTCCGGCACCATTGAGTTTTTCTTGAGCTGGATTTGCAGTTTAATAAGGAGCGTCACGATTTCCGCTCGGCTACTTTCCTCGATAATAAATTGAAATCCGTAGTTGGCAAGAGGATCTGATAGCTCTTCTTTCCATACGATGAACCCTGTAAAGGAAACCAGCTTCCCCAGTAATTCTGTTTCAATTTTTAAAAGGATGTCCTGTCTGACAGGGAGTTTGATTTGGGATACAAATTTCAATCCGCCCGGCCCCATGTCCTCAATCAGGATCTCTGTCGATCCCATTTCAACTCTTTTGTTATTGAGCTTTAGGATTGTCATATCAGCCCCCAGCGGATATGGGAATTCAACTCGGAAAAATCTCCTCAGCTTTTTATAGCCATTCTCTTTATGGGCATCTTTAGGCTTGATGATTCCAACAGCCAGTTTTTGTTCAAAAAGGTTAGGCGGGACGGGCTTGCTGAACAGGAATCCTTGAATTTGGTCACACTCCTTTTGCCGTAGGAACTGATACTCTCCGAAGGTTTCAACGCCTTCAGCCACAACCTCCATATTCAAGCCATGGGCGAGCTGAATTAGATTGGCCGTAATGACTGCATCCTCAGGGCTTTTATCCATATTTTGAATAAAGGATTTATCAATTTTTAGCACATTGAACTTGTGTTTCCTCAGCTGGGTGATGGATGAGTAACCTGTGCCGAAATCATCCAAAGCCATCTTCACGCCCATCCCCCCCAGCTCAGTCAGTACTGTAATGACATTTTCCGAGTAATTAATCAGGGAGGATTCGGTTAATTCCATCTCAATTAAATGGGGGTCAATCCTATGCTTTTCCAAAGCTTTCTTAAAAATGGAAACCAGGTCATTTTTTAAAAAACGCTGCGGAGAAATATTGACTGAGACCGGAACGACATGCAGACCTTTCTCCATCCATGTCCGCAGCTGATTGCAGACTTTTTCGATTACATAATCACCGATATCCAGGATGAGGCCGGATTCCTCGGCAACGGGTATAAATTCCGCCGGCGAAACTCTTCCCCAATCGGGATGATTCCATCTAAGCAAGGCTTCAGCACTCAGGATTCGGCCTGTTTTAGTCTCAACTCTCGGCTGATACTCCAGATATAGTTCATTATTTTTCAAAGCAGCCCGCATATCACGTTCAAGGGTAAATAGCTTGTAAGATTCAATATCCATAGAGGAATTGTACACCTGATAGCTATTTTTCCCTCTTTGTTTGGCATGGTACAAAGCGGCATCCGCGTTTCTGAGCAGCTCTTCCGCTGTTTTCCCATTATTGGGATAAATGCTAATGCCTGTAGTGGAAGTGATAAAAAGTTCATAGTCTTCGATCAGGTAGGGCTTTGAGATAGAACGGGTGATGGCCTGAGCCAGATTAGTAGGCTCTTCGATGTGCTGAACATCTTCCATCATAATCGCGAATTCATCTCCGTTAATTCTCGAGGCCGTCTGACTGCTGTTTAATGATTCTTTCATTCTTTCAGAAACCTGCTTTAACAATTCATCCCCGACTGCGACTCCCAGTGTATCGTTGATCTGTTTTAACCTGCTCAGCTCTACGAACATCACCGCAAATTTGTGTTGCGGTCTGCTCTCCAGCATGCTATTCAGTTTGTGGTCAAAAAATCGGCGATTCGGAAGTTCAGTTAAATAATCATGAAAGGCCATATACCGCATCTTCTGTTCAAGCCGTTTGGATTCGGTAATATCCGTTATAAACCCGTCCACACGGACAAGAGAACCCTTTTCATCGAAATAAGGAATGGAATGGGCACGTACCCATTTCTGTTCGCCGGATTTGTGGAAAACACGGTATTGATACCGGACATTCTTCCCTTCATTCAGCCTGGTGCGCTCCTTCTGGACTCCTTTCATGTCCTCAGGGTGAATAATTCTGTCCCACAGGTCAAAGTCATCAATGAATTCCTTTGCCGTATAGCCAAAGATTCCTTCTACCCCTTTTGAAAAATGGAGTACCTTTCTTTCTATCAGATCAGCAGAATAGATGCCTATGTCCAGGTTTTCATAGAGCTGCGCAATCTTTCGTTCATTTTCATAGAGCTTCTCTTCGATTGCTATTTTCTCTGTGATATCCTGAACGGTGGCGATTACCTTAGGTGAGCCTTTCTCATCGATAAAATAATCGGCTTTATGCTGAATGCAGCGGACCTCCCCATCTTTACGGTAAATGCGGCACTCGATCCATGCACTTTTTTTATCAGCCAAAAGCCTGTCAAACTGATTTTTAAAAGAGTCCCGATCTTCAGGGTGCACATAATTTACATAACGATCAAGAGTAGGAACAAACCCCTGTTCGGGATCAATGCCAAAAATTCGAAATAATTGCAGGGACCAAAAGCCCCTGTCTTTTTCAATATCATACTCCAGGCTCCCGATATTGGCGACCAGCTGGGCCCGATTCAGGGCATCCCGCGTTTTCTCCAGTTCTTTTTGCTGCTTGCGGAAACTTGTAATATCCTTTGCTATACCAAAAACACCCATAATCGTACCGTTAATCTTCATTGGAACATTTATAACTTGTAAATCTACTAAATCATGATCTTTATTGATCCCCACGCTATGGTAGGTTTGCGGGTTGCCTTGAAGTGCTTTTTGAAAATGTTCCATTGTCTTTTTCAAATGCTTTTCAGATATAACTTCCCGGAAAGAACCGGATAACTGACTTGGTGAGTATCCCAGCAATTCCTCTAAAGACTCATTATACTCTGAAAACTTTCCTTCTGAATCAAGTGTATAGATCGCATCAGGATGATGATCAAAAAGCGACTTGTATTTTTGATTTTGCAGCTCCAGCGTTTCTTTCAGGGTCTCTTCTTTTGTAATATCCTTGGATATCCCAATGGCGCCTATAACTTGCCTGTCCTTATAAAGAGGGATTGAAATATTATGAACCTTTATTAAATGGCCTTGTTTATGGAAAATGGAAAAAACCGTATTTTGGACTTTTCCTCTTAAAACTTGCTGAAATGACTTCATAACCGCTTGGAGCTCTTCCTCATTAATAAAAGAGGCCATATTGGCTCCGATTATTTCATCCTTTGAAAACCCTGTGACTTCATAAGTACTGTTATTGACTTCCAAAACGTTTCCTTTTAGATCAGTAATAAAAGTCATATCAGGGTTGTGAATAAACAGAGTGCGGAAGATACGTGGATCCTCAATATCCAAATGGATTTGCTCATCACTAGACTTCCTGCTAAATAGAGTAAAAAGGTTGTTCAATGCAATCTCCTTTCCTTTAAAAGGCAAATGAGGAAAGTATTTATTATCTAAATTGCAGCCCGGCTGCCGTGGCAGATATCTTACTGCTTTAGGCCCGCGGCTTTGCGTCTTTTACCTTCGTAAAATTTGCCCTTGATTAGAATATGTTACCATATGAAGTTAGCACTATGGGTGAATTGTTAACATTTTATTACAAAGGAAATTTTGCCATTTATTATCGTGCGATTGTCAGGAAGCATATGGAGCCAGTCCCTCTTTCTATTATCGGGCGATCGTCAGCGAGCAAACGGAAGCAGCTCCCGCCTCCTTCAGGATCTTTGCAGCATGATATAGCGTGGAGCCTGTGGTGTAGATGTCGTCGATTAAGATGATTTTTTTATTCTCGGCGTCGTGATCCGCGATTCGCTGAAATACCTGCTGAAGATGAATCCGCTCATTTCGGGCCTTCTTCGACTGTTTTTCAGCATGGGTCCGCTTAAGCATTTCTGCAGCGGTGAATCCTGCTTCACGGATCAGGGCAGCGGACTGATTGAATCCGCGTTCATAGAGTCGCTCAGAGCTTAGCGGGATTGGGACGAGCAGGTCAAAGTCGAGGGTTTGCAGTTTGCTTTTTATAAAAGGGGAGAAAGCTCTCGCAAGGATATAATCTCCCCGGAATTTATATCGGGCAATGGCCTCTTTAAGAAAGTCATCGTATAGGAAAAGAGACTGGTTTCTTTCGAGGCTGCTTCCCCATTCAGGATCCTCATTCCACCTTGTACAATCATGGCAAAGATTGCCTGTTCGATAACGCGGATCCAATCCGCTGAACGGGCGGCTGCATTTTTCGCAGGCTTCTCCTTCGATAAAATTGAGCTTCTCTGAACATTTTTTACAAAGATCATTCTCCTCCGGCTTGGACCACAGAGACGACCAGGTAACAACAGGAGAAATTTCTTGGTGGCAAATTAAGCACTTAATAAGCAATCAGCCCTTTCTTCTTGGCTTCTTCATTCATCTTAAGAATCTGCCTGCGTGCCTTGACCATGCTTTCGGTTTTGCCGTAATGAAAAAATGTAATATTGCCACTGGGAAACTGTGCGCTTCGGCCGACTCTGCCGGCAATTTGGACAAGGGCACTTTCGGTAAAAATGCGGTCCTCCGCTCCAAGAATGGCTACGTCTACATTTGGAAACGTAACGCCCCTTTCAAGGATAGTCGTTGTAATGAGCATCGGAACCTCTTTATCCCGCATTTTTTGAACCTTGCTTTTTCGGTCCGGATCTTCTGCGTGAACGGATTCAATTTTCGGTTCGAGCTTCCGGAGGATAGGAAGAACTTTGTCCATTTTATCGATGTTGGGGAAGAAGAGCAGACATTGCTTTTGAGTCTCAAGCCGTTTTTTGATCCATTGTGTAACTGCAGAGGGGAGCTGATCTTTTTTGAGTGCCTTTTCCCAGTTGCCGCACCATTTGAAGGCGGGAACTGGCAAAGGATGACGGTGATACCTGGCAGGGATGGTGACGTACTCTCTTTTTCCGTTATGGCAATCCTTTTGCCATTTTTGATTGGGCGTTGCGGTGAGGTAAATCATAGATGAGACAGGTTTGCGGGATTGGCGGACAGCATACTGGAGGCTATCATCAGCCGTGTATGGAAAGGCGTCGACTTCATCGAGGATGACGGTGTCAAACGCTTTGTAAAAACGGAGAAGCTGATGGATAGTGGCGATGGTAAGAGGCGCTTGAAGATGGCGGTCTTCGCTGCCGCCGAAGAGGACAGCGACCGGGATTTCTGGAAAGACAGCTTTTAAGCGGGGACCAAGCTCGAGAACTACGTCAATTCGAGGTGTGGCGATGCAAACTCTTTTCCCAGCTGCCAGTGCTGTGTTGATTCCCTCGAAAAGAACCTCCGTTTTGCCTGCACCGCAAACAGCCCAGACGAGAAGCTCAGTATTGTCAGTGACAGCCTGCTTCACTCGATCCGAGGCGAGCTGCTGTCCGGGTGAAAGTGTGCCGTTCCATTTTAGCGGACGCTGATTGTCACTTTGAGTCTGCACTGGACCGCTCCAGCTGACCAAAGGCGTGCATGCACTCACCCGCCCCATCATCAAGCACTTACGGCAATAGGTGCAATGCTCCTCATCGCAGCGTGCACAGGGAAAGCATACAAAAAGTGCTCGATCTTCATTGCCGCACCTGGCACAGGTGGATTTGTTTTTCTCTTTCGTCATGCCTTTTCGGTATAGGATATAACCATTTTCGTAATGTTCATGGATTTCTTCAATAGGGAACGGGAGGTCATCAAGTAAAAGCTGTTTTCCGTGGAGGAATTGCTGAAGTTTTTTGTTAAAAGAGTAGGTTTCATTGAGCGGCGGCTGCGGAATGGCCTCGAAGGAGGAAATTGGGCGGCTTTCTTGGGGTTTTTCAATTAAAAATGGGGTCAATATGTTATTTTTTATGGTAAATCTCAATGTGTTCACCTCTATGCAGGGATAAATTAGGAAACGAACCTTTTGTTTTCGCATACTCTGACACTCTATTTGCAGGTTTAGCGGTTCTATTTGCAGATTTAAAAGTTCTCAATTCATTCAACCAAATGTGCCGCTGATGCCGCTCGACAGATGAATGGAAATCACTGCATCATAATCCTGAGAAAGCTTCTCAAACAGCTCCGCAAACTGCCCGACCGGCGGCTGTGAAGTCGTAGGAAGCGCCTTATGCTTCACTTCTTTATAAAAATCCGCAGCCGTCATTTCCGCTTCTTCCTGATAGGTCTCGTTTCCGAAAATCACGCTAAGGGGAATCATATGTATCGTTAATTTTTCTCTTAATTCCTTTGGGATGTATGCTGTACTATCCGTTACAACAGCCGTTTTCATAAATAGAGTTACCATCCTTCTCTTTTTTCTCTACTGTATGTTCATGTTCATTTTATATGATAGAGGAGGAAATTGCATTAAGATTAGGGAGTGTCTTTGAGGATCTTACGGCTAAACGGAAAGTGTTTATAGGTGATTGTCCTGGCTATTATTCGGAATAGCCCAATCCTCTTTTTTCAATTTCATTCACTAATAAATCAATGAGTGCTGGATCGAGATGGTATTTTAGAGCTTCATTATATACTTCAAGAAGAAGTTCAGTGGATAAATGATAGTAATTGGACATATCGGGTCCCTCCTGCAATAATTCCTTTTACCTATATACTGCATTCATTTACACATTTTGTAAATGAAAAATGTGTAAAATGATGGATTTATCTCTCAATGGTACATGCATAGGAAAATTTTTGTTAAACTATCCTATGCCTATAAATTGTATAGAAGGAGTAGAACAGCATGCACCAAGCTTCGTCTCCAGAGGCAATAAACCAGTTCAATGATAGCCATTATTACGCAAATAAAAAAATACTTATTTTCACATTAAAACAATTTAAGTACATAAAGGTCCCCACGAAAAATTATTCTATCGAAGGATTAGAACTGGCAAACTGGCTTCTGGAAGTAGCATCACCCAAGGAATTACATGAACTGATTACACTAATCAAATACGCCCAAATGAGAAATGCTGATATCAGGCCCATTCTGCAAACCGCAGCAGCTGGCCTTCTTTAAAAGCAGCAAAGAGATTAAAGAATACCAAAATATAAAAAAACACGTGATGCCTTAGGCTCTCACGTGTTTTTTGGAGAAATTGCTATTTTACCGCACTTCCACCCAGCCATTTTTAATCGCAACGACAACAGCTTGTGTTCTGTCGTTTACGTTCATTTTCTGGAGGATGTTGCTGACATGGTTTTTAACCGTTTTTTCACTGATATAAAGTGCTTCGCCGATTCCGCGGTTGCTTTTTCCGTCAGCAAGGAGCTGAAGGACTTCGCATTCCCGGCGCGTCAGTAAGTGAAGCGGGCGGCGGATTTCCGGCTGTAAGTATGAGCTGCTGCTTCCTGCGCCCACGGTGGCCAGACGGCGGTATTCGTTAACAAGATTGTGTGTAACTTTTGGATGAAGATAGGATCCGCCCTCGGCTACCACTTTAACAGCTTCAACCAATGCGTCAGCATCCATTTCTTTCAATAGATATCCGCTTGCGCCAGTTTTAAGGGCATGTGTCACATAATTCTCATCATCATGAATGGATAGGATGATGACCTTTGAATCCGGATGCTTTTCAATTAATTGGCGCGTTGCCTCTACACCGTTCACATTCGGCATGTTGATATCCATGATCACAACATCAGGGTCATATTCTTCCACTAATGTGATGGCTTCCGTTCCATCATCGCCTTCTGCTACTACATTAAATGATTTTTCAAAGTCTAAGATGCGTTTTACCCCTTCTCTGAATAATTGATGGTCATCAATTATAATAATCTTCGTAGTCAATTGTTTCGCCTCCCTAAGCTGTTCCTGTTATTTATCTCTTTTTTTAAGTGTTAAAGGTATTTGAATAATCACAATGGTGCCTTTTCCCATTTTGGAATCGATTGAAAGCTGGCCTTCGAGCAGTTCAACCCTTTCTCTCATGCCGATAATCCCAAATGACTCTGCTCGTTTCTCCTGAATATTAAACCCTTTGCCATCATCTTTGATGACGGCTGCAACTCTAGTTTGATTTATTTCCAGCTTTACTGTAATTTCACGCGCCTCTGCATGCTTTAGTGCATTTGTAACAGATTCCTGAATTAATCTGAAAAGCGCCACTTCATACTGGGAAGGAAGCCTTGTTTCTGAACCCAGGTTCGCAAATTTAATCTTTGTCGTACGATGATACTCTTCGATGGTTTGCAGGTATTTTTTGAGGGTTGGAACTAACCCTAAATCATCAAGTGCCATTGGACGCAAATCGTATATAATTCTTCGCACCTCATAAAGAGCACTTCGGACCATTTTTTTGAGGTCCTTGATTTCGGATAGAGCCTCATCGCCGCCCCTCTCGTTATAAACACGCTCAATTAAATCGGAACGCATCATCACATTGGCCATCATTTGCGCCGGGCCATCATGAATTTCCCTCGATAGCCTTTTACGCTCTTCTTCCTGCGCTTCGATGATCTTTAACCCAAAGTCAAGCTTGAGCTTGGCATCCTCAATGATTTCCCCCATTTGCTTTAAGTCACCCATCAGGTAATTCATCACAACTGTAATTTGCAATACAAGGGTTTCAGCCCGTTCAATCGTCTCATTTAATCCGAGCAATCTTCTTTCAATATCATCCCTGCGGTCACGGAGCTGCTTTTCCAGCTGCCTGTTCATGGAAAGATCCATCTGGAGCTGGTGTGCTTTTTCGTAAGCCTCCCGTACTTCACTTTCCGAATAATCTTTAAAATGCATGCTCACTTCAGACAGCCGCTTCCGGGCAAATTTCGTCTGGATCTCCAGCTTGTCCCCTTCATCAATAACATTCAATACCAGCCGCTTTACTTCCTTCAGCTCATCCGTAAGCGTTTCATGGTCCGTGCGGCATTGTTCGCTAATCCGAAAGATTTCATTCTTGCTTGTCCCTACAGTATCTATCATTTTTTGCAGAATAAGGTCGAGTGTCTTTGTATCAAATTTCTTTATATTCATTTATATCCCCCAACATTTTCAGCCCTTATGCTTTGTACCATCATTTTAGCGCGAATGAAGGAAGGATACTATCACCAAAGCATGAAAACTATACCAATACACATAAAATTCGGTAAAATGGCATAGATCCGGCTTGCATATCCATGTCTTATATCCTATATTATTAATGGTTAAACCTTCCTGCAATCTATTAATTTAAGGAAGATTACACTCTTTAAGACCTAGAAATTATTGTGCGATAAAGAAATTTCTACTATTAGAATATTAATTATTATAGCACGCATAAAAGGCACCTATATTAAAGTTTCATTACAATCAGTTGAAATTTTATCTCTTCCGGCGCTGTCGAATTATAATAAAAACTGTCATCATTTAAGTAACTCTATTTAAAGGAGCGGTAAAATGCTGCCACGCTATTATACGGTAAAAGGCTATGGCGAACATGAAATTACTATTCAAAAATCCAGATTCATCGCTTATATCTCCCGTGCTGAATCTGAAGATGAAGCACAGGAATTTATCCAATCGATTAAGAAAAAGCACCGGGATGCTGCCCATAATTGCTCTGCTTACCTGATCGGCGAGAACGATCAAATCCAGAAAGCGAATGATGATGGCGAACCAAGCGGCACTGCCGGCGTTCCCATACTCGAAGTTTTGAAAAAAAAGCAATTAAAAGATACTGCAGCTGTCATAACCAGATACTTCGGCGGAATAAAATTAGGGGCAGGAGGCCTGATCCGCGCTTATGGCAAAGCTGCTTCAGAAGGAATGAAAGCGGCCGGAATAGTCGAAAGAAAGCTAATGAAAGTCATGCACACCAAAGTCGGCTATCCCTGGCTCGGAAAACTGGAAAATGAGCTTCGTTCCTCCCTTTATTCCTTAAAAGAAATTCATTATCTTGATCAAGCAGAGATTGAGACCTTTGTGGAAGAAGGCCATGTTCAGGACTTCACCAGCTGGATGACGGATCTCACAAACGGACAGGCTGAAATCTTCGAAGGCGAGCTGCTTTACCTGGAAGAAGAAATATAAGTTAAAAATAGAATTTACGAATTGGCAAACAAACGATAAAATAAATCTTGTTTTCCATTACTTTTTTTAAAGGAGCTAGCCTATGGCTGATAATTATAGAACGACCTATAAAGCTGATCGAAAGAAAAAGAAACGAAAGCGCATTTTTTTCTTTTTAATTGTCCCGGTGCTGGTGTTAATCCTGGGAGTCACTTCCTATGGTGCATTCTTATACAGCAAAGCCCAATCCGTAATGGATGAATCCTATAACCCGATTGAACGTGAAAACGCGAAACGCGAAAAACCCGTGGATCCGGATATTGATAATGTTTCCATTCTTTTCATCGGAGTGGATGACAGCGACACTCGTAACTTTAGTGCAGGCTCAAGGACAGATGCTTTGATGCTTGCTACCCTGAACGAGAAACAAAAGTCTGTTAAACTATTGAGCATTCCGCGTGATTCCTATGTTTATATTCCAAGCAAAGGCTATGAAGATAAAATCAATCATGCATATGGAAGCGGCGGAGCTAAATCAACCATTGAAGCTGTCGAAGAACTGCTTGATGTCCCGGTTGATTATTACGTCAATATGAATTTCAACGCCTTTATTGATGTGATTGACGCTTTAGACGGCATTGAAGTAGAAGTACCCTATGCGTTAAGCGAGCAAGATTCTGGTGACCGCAAAAATGCAATCAATTTGCAAGCCGGCTTACAAGAACTGAATGGTGAAGAAGCATTAGCCCTCGCCCGCACCAGAAAGCTTGATAATGATATCGAACGCGGAAAGCGCCAGCAGGAAATCCTAAAGGCCATCATCAGGAAAGCTGTGTCGGCCAAGGGTGTCACCAAATATTCCGATGTGATAGAAGCGGTAGGCGATAATATGTCCACAGACCTTTCTTTCAGTGAAATGAAGACCTTTATCGACTATGCCACTGCAGGTACAGGAATTGATATAGAAACCTTAACCCTTGCCGGCGGCGACAGCTATATCAACGGTGTATACTATTACCAGCTTGACCCGGCCGAACTGGAAACAACAAAACAAACCCTTAAAAGTCATCTCCAAGTTCCTGGATACACATCAGACTTGGTTAATTCAGACCTTGAAAATGATGAGGAAGCGTACTGATATAGCTAATCGTCCGGTTTCAATGGAAACCGGACGATTTTTTATACACTTAATTCAAGCTGATGCTCTGTATTCTCTTTTTTGAACATATAGTTTTGGATGCCGATCACCTTTAGAAACTCCAGCACATGTTTTAACGATTTTGCCTTATACTCCTCAATCACTTCGAATTCTCTAATATAAGCTATCTTCTGTTTAAGATTGAACTTACTGTTTTTCGATGGTGATAAATCCTCTGGCTGATATCCTTCGGAGCAAGTGTAAATGATCGCCTCACCAATTTTTTGTTTTTCCAATTTAAAATGGACCGAAAATATTATTGCACATTTCTCTTCACAAAAAGACGGCAGAATTCTCATTTCAAGTTCTTTTTCCATAGGACACCTCTTTCAGTAGGATTTACCTATACTATAACAGAGTTAGAAATTTTCTGGATTTGCTTAATTAAGCTTAAAAACCTCTATTTTGCTTCAAATTTTCCTATAACTGCATCGGCATGATGAAAAATATAACTATAAGCATATTTTGGGGTTTGAAATTGCCAAACGTTCTAGTATATTCATTAATATAGAGAAAAAAAGAAGGCATCCTGCAGCCAGGATGCCAAAATTGGAGATTTCAGATGCAAGATATGGTTCGTAAAACCGATAAACTAGTACATAAGTCATTAATATTAATGCATGGAAGGAAGTTCTAAAGTACGAATTCCGCCATTATCCTTGCCTGCAGCAGCGCTAACGCCTGCTCCAGCAGTCAGAATCAATGTTACAGCTGCAAAAATGGCAATTACACGTCTTTTCATTTACTATACCTCCTAAAATTCAATGTCTTGCTCTATTTATTTAATTTCATTAAAACATATTATCAACTGGCATTAAGAGGCGATGAGAGACCATTTCGTGTTGTTTTCCTTAGTTTTTCGGGTCTTTTCTCTCATTTTTTTATAAAAATATAACTTTAGGAATATATCGATAGGGGTGGAAAAATGGACTTTTCAGCTATTGGGGGGAAAATTAAGGAATTAAGAAAGCTATTGGGACTTTCGCAAAAAGAGCTCGCAGAGGGAATTTGTACCCAAGCCCAGATAAGCAAAATCGAAAAGGGCGATGTCTATCCGTATGCATCCACACTTTATTTAATATCACAGCGCCTGGGGGTGGATGTCAACTACTTTTTTGATATCGGGACGACTCCAAGACTGGATTATGTGAAAGAAGTCAGCAGACAGCTGGTTATTGCCAGGCGGAAGCTAGATTATGAAGAAGTGAAGCAAATTGTACAAACCGAAGAAAAAAATCCGCTATTTTCTCAGAATAGAAGAAACTTTCAGTTACTTTTATGGCATAAAGGAATATATATTTACCACATGACAAATAACGTTAAAAAAGCCATTTCCCTTTTTGAAGAAGCCATCGGGCTTACCCATGATAAAATATGGACGGAACGGGAGCTTGAAATCTTGATCAGCAAGGGAATCATCTATTTTGAGGAAGGCCACTTGGAAATAGCCCTCCAGCTTTATGAACTCGCCCAGGAACAGCTTAATCATCTGCCCCACATCCAGGATGGCACCATAAAAACAAGGCTCTATTACAATATTGCCCGTGTTCTTACCAGGCTTGGCCGCTATAGCCGCTCCATCACCTATTGCAAAGAAGCGATTGACTGGTGCATCGAGAATGAGGATTTATTCCTCCTTGCAGAACTTCATTACCATATTGGCTACAATTATGAGCTCCTCGAAGATATTCCAGAAGCAAAATCCTTTATGGAAAAGTCACTCATTATTTTTGAGCTTCAATTGGATACCAAATATATCACTTTCATCAAGAGCAAAATTGAAAATTGGTCTGGTCAGCTTGCCTGAAAAAATGGCGGGCTTTTTCTTTTATTTACCAGATCAAATAAGCTTCTTAAAGAGCTTGATCATTACTTATGCTTTAAAAATAAGGATATTGTACCATTATCATCTATGTTTTGGTTTTTATTTCAAGTTAATAGCGTTATGCTGTAAAATAGATACAGTTGAAAAAAATAAGATGATGGAGGATTTTATCATGTATTATCGAATCAGGCTGTTAAAAGGAGTCCTCTTTCCAAGATATTTGTCCTATCAATTAAAGGAATCGGAAGCTATGATCGGGCTGCTGCCCCGTCTCGTTCTGCTATTTATAGCGAGTTCATGCATTTTTGCACTCGGCTCCCTGTCAGGAATTGGAACTGAAACACTCTCAAGGGAATTAACCGCATCCCTGGCCCATGAATTTGAATTGAAAAAGCTATTGTTTGCCATAGGACAAGTTGTGTGGGGACTTGTATACGCAAGTCTTTTCATTTTTTTGCCGGCATTATTTTTTTGGACTTTAACGGAGATCGAATATAAAAAACTTCTTATTATTCAGGCGTATTCCTTTTTAATTTTAGTCTGTGGAAAAGCGGTAAATATGGTTGTCTCTTTCCTGCTAAGTGTTGATCCCATTTACTCGCCTTTCTCTTTCGGTGCATTATTCCAATATTTAACCGTTAATGAATGGATCATTGCTGCATTCGGAACCATTACCCTTTTTCATCTTTGGGCCATTTTTATTCAATATTATTATTTAAACGAGCTTACAGAGAAAAACTCGAGATTTATATTTTGGATTGTGTTAGCCTTAAATATTTTCTTTTGGATTGTGAACACTCTCCTTTCTTATATAAAAATTGAAAACCTAGTATAAAGGTGTTGAACATGTTGAAAAAATGGCAGCTGGTTTTACTTATTGCAACCATCCTATTATTTGTTTCTTTTAATATTTTCTTAATTAAGAAGGAACATAGCAAAGTAGAAAAAGTGGAATATATTGAAAGCTGGACATCTGTTAAACAGGGAGATCTCAGGAACGTGATGAATAAACCAGGCGTCGCTGTTGTATCAGATGAGTCCCACGTCTACTTTGATGAGAGGATGGGGGCATTTAGTCAGTTTTTTGTAAAAGAAGGAGATGAAGTAACGAGAGGAGACTCCTTATTCGAGTACTCCCCCAAAGAGATTGTCGATGAAATCTCAAAACTAGAAGCCCGGTTAGAGGAAATCAAAGACAAAATCAGCTCTTTAAATAGCCATATGTCAGATTTAACAGATTACAAAGCTGAATTGGATATGGAACTTCATAAAGAAAAAGAGCCGAATTACATGACAAGCTATCATGATCTTGAGCGGGAGATTTACCATAAAGAACTGGAAATGGATTTGCTTGAAGATGAAGCCTCAAGGCTGGAGGATGAAATGGATGAACTTGAGGAAAACATGGAAAGCTTGACGGTTAAAAGTGAAGTCGACGGCATTATAAAAGAAATCAATCACGATTTGAACAGCCCGCTTATGACAATCAGTGCCAAAACGATATCTGTGGCAGGCATGATTCGAGAAGGGGAAATAAATAAAGTCACAGAAGGCTTAAAAGCCATTATATCCTCACATAATTGGGAAGAAGACCTGAACGGCACCCTTGCAAGTATTTCAACATTGCCAGCTGATGAACCTGAAGTGGAGAAGGAAACGGTTTATCCTTTTAAGGTGGATCTCGAAGCAGCAACTGATGAGATATTGCCTGGAACACATGTGGCGCTTGAAATTATTACGGAGGAAGCAAACGGAGTATTAACGGCTCCTCAGGGAAGCATCTATAAAAAGAAAAATAAAGAATATGTGAATATCCTGACCTCAAACGGCACCATTGAAAAAAGGGAAATTCAAACAGGCATGAAAGTGGTTGGCAAAACCGAGATCCGCTCCGGCGTTGAAGCTGGGGAGTTTGTGGTTATCCATAAAAAACCGCAATCTGTGAAACACGCCAGCCAATTTATCACACCGCTTAAACTAAACAAGCTGGATAAGCCTAATCCAGCTGATATAAAAAAGGAATGGACATACATCCTTGAAGGCTTTTTATCCCGATAAACACCTATGACAGCCCATATCTGGGCTGTTTTTTTGATGATATCAGAATTTATATCCTTTTGAACTGAGAGAACTGTCAAGTGAGGTACCCTGTGCTGTTCTTAACGAAACACCGGTCTGTACCTGCTATAGATACCTGGCACGAGTCTTTTATCCAATTTTAAATCCTTATATGCTAGCTTTTTTGTACTTATTTAGTGCCTGCCTCACCTTTTAAAGAACAGAAAAAAAACCGCCTGCTGGCTTTTAGTTTGTGCCAGCAGACGGTCTTTATTCATGCAGCTATTTGCCGCTTAAGTCCCTTACTAATTTGTGAAGCGGACGATGGTCTTTGCCCATAAGCCCGACTTTTTCAGCAAAAAATTCAATTAAGATGAGGAGTACGGCAATAACAACGAATGCTCCCCAAACTTTTGCCTGAGAAAAGATCACAGCCGTTAGACCGAAGAATGCTGCAAGAGCATAGATAATTAATACGGTCTGGCGATGTGTAAACCCTATACCCAGCAAGCAGTGATGCAAATGTGATTTATCCGGTGCGGATAGCGGCTTTTTATTCACAATCCTGCGGATAATCGCAAAGAATGTATCAGAAATCGGCACACCGAGGATAATAATAGGAACTATAAACGAAATGAGTGTTACGTTTTTAAAGCCGAGCAAAGCAAGTACGGAGATAATATAGCCTAAAAATAGCGCACCTGTATCTCCCATGAAAATTTTGGCTGGATGGAAGTTATAAAACAGGAATCCCAATGTGCTCATTAATACGAGCGAAGCTACCGTTGCTACATAGCCATCACCCATAATAATCGCCATTAAGGAGATCGTAATGAGCGCTATTGATGAAACGCCTGCTGCAAGTCCGTCCAGGCCGTCAATCAGGTTAATTGCATTGGTGATACCGACAATCCAAAGAATGGTGAGCGGAAGACTTAGAAAACCAAATTCAATTTGGCCTCCAAACGGAAGGTTAATGAATGGAACAGATACCCCTCCGTAGAATACGACAATAAAGGCAGCTGCCAATTGTCCAATAAGCTTATACTTGGCAGAAAGCTCAATCATGTCATCAAGCATGCCGGTCATAATGATGATCAAGCTTCCCAGGACAATTGCGAGAGCAGCATTTGGTTCATTTGGATCTGTTGGCCGCAAAATGACTATCCCGATGATAAAACTTACATATATCGCTAAACCGCCCAGACGAGGCATTATTTTTGCATGAACTTTTCGGTGATTCGGCTTATCCGTTGCTCCAACCTTAAACGCCAATTTTTTAACAAGCGGGGTAAGAAGGATTGAAGCCATGAAGCAAATGAACAAGGTCAAGTAAAACATACAGACCCTCCTTAGAAATATCATGCCCATTTCGATTTCCGTAAAAGCAGGCATTTCATACTTTATTCGCAACAATGTGCATTTTTTTGAATTATTTTCCACTTAAGACGTTCTAGTAAATTCCGAAAATACTAATATGGTAGATAACAAGCCTATGCCAGATTGAATTATAACACACGGAATCACTTATTGGGAATAGAGAAAAAAACCTATCACCTATCTGTCATTTTTGACACATTCTTCGTTATTTCTGCTAAATTCCCAAATTTACAAACTCTAAAACTAGCATAATTTGTTATAATACCATTTATAGCATATTATTTAAAAAATTGGGGGATTTTTCTATGAAAAAAAAGAAATCATTTTTATTGGCTGCTGCCCTTGTCGTTTCGCTAAGCTTTGTGGCCGGAACAAAGGCCTTTGCTAACACCGATCCTGTTATCGCGAGCGTTGAATGGGTTATGGCGAAAATCAACCCGCTAAGCCAGAAAGTGACCAATCTAGAAAAAAAGGTTTCTGAACTTGAAGCACAAGTAAAATTGCTCAAGGAACAGGCAGACACTAATTAAGGATGGAATCGTTTATGAAAAAATCACCTTTCTTTCTCTTGTTTTTGATCGTTTTCCTATGTATATCATCTATAGGGTCCGCATCAGGGACAGGCTCCCCCTCTGCGCCTATCAGTTATAAGACGGAAATAAAAGTAAAACTGTTACCATATTCAACAAAATTTTCTTTAACTCCCCGAGGAAGTTACGAAATTGTGAATATGGATAATCAGTCACTCGTTCCAGTAAGCACCCTTGCCACCTTTGAAATGAAAGATGGCAAGGTATTAATGACTTCTGGAACAGCAAGCATTTCTTCTTCTAAAGGCTTTCATGTGAATGAAGTAAAAGCCGCAGAAACAAATGAGGTGCAAATCAGCAAAATCCAAACAGCATATGGAATTGCCGATGTCCTATACAGAGGTTCTTTCGAAGTCAAACCAGGCCAATCAAGCCCGCTTCTTTTCAACCGTTTAGACGTTGAAAATTACCTAAAGGGCGTGGTACCAAGCGAAATGCCTTCAAGCTGGCATATGGAGGCTCTTAAAGCCCAGGCGGTTGCAGCCAGAAGCTATGCCTACACGCAAATCCAAAACAATAAAGCAAAGGGCTATATAGAAATGACTGTAGCCAGCCAGGTTTATGGGGGGAAGTCGAAAGAAGATGCACGGGGAAACCAGGCGGTAGCGGAAACGAACGGGCTATATGCCACATACAATAATGTTCCCATCAACGCCTTTTTCCATTCAAGCTCAGGCGGTCATACCGAAAACAGCGAAAACGTGTGGAGCAGCCAGGTTCCATACATCAGGGCTGTAAAAGACCCCTATGACAAGCATCCCGGAAATTACCATTATGGATGGGAAACGGTTGGGCAAAATTCAGTTATAAGCCAAAAGCTCAAGCTAAACACAGCACAGGTATTAACCGGCCTAAAAATAACAGAGCGCGGGCCAAGCAGCGCAGTTAAACAAATGGCTGCTACTGTCTACGATAAGACATCAAAAACCGCAAGCGTGATCACTTTAAACCCTGCTTTTGTGTCATCGCCTGACAGATACCGATCATTTTTTGGCGTATCACTGAAAAGCATTCATTATAATGTTTACAGCGACACGTACGCCTATATCAAACTGGCCAATGGCACGGAAACGAAATCCGGCCACCTGGTAGGTTATCAAGTCCAAAAGGCGGATGGTTCAACAGAATATGTTGAGGACTTGAACCTGAACGTACGGACAAAAGATGGATCCACTCAAGTGAAAACCGCTCCGTCAACCTTTACTTTCAAAGGAGATGGCTGGGGCCACCTCCTCGGCATGAGCCAATGGGGCGCCCGTGGCATGGCCGAGGCAGGCTATACTTTTGATCGGATCCTGAAGCATTATTACACAGGGATAGAGGTTAAGAAATTATAATAAGCGTTTGGACCAGGCTTCTGAAGTTTAGAGCCTGGTTTTTTGTTGTTTGGATTATTTAACGGAGGGATCGCTTAAATGTGAACTTTGCAAATGAATGAACAAACCTGCAAATAGAAACGATTTTCTGCAAATAGAATAGGCGAACTTGCAATTAAACCCGGATTTCTTGCAAATAGATCCGGACTTTTTGCAATTAGATCTTTCCATTTTGCAAATAGGCCAATAATATAGCTGTGAATCCGGCTTTTTCACTTCTTTTTAGCCCTAATTGGCATACTCCAGCCGGCAATAATCAATAAAGCGCAAAAAACCGGCTTTCTCTCAGAGAAATGCCGGTTTGGTCTATATCCTAGTAGTTCAACGCACGATATAAAAAGACGGAGAATTGCGAGCGTTTCGTTGGTTCGGATGGACGGTAATAGCCGTCGCTTCCTCTTGCCACATCATGCTGGCTGATTGCTTTGATGTAGAGGTACCCATCATCTGTTTGAGGGACATCCTTATAATCCTCGTATGGCTCTGTTGTGACCTGCAGATCGAAGGCTCTTTGCAGGACAACAGCCATGTGCTTTCTGGTCATGGGGTCATTGGGCAGAAATTTGCCGTTGCTGCCTCTGAAGTACCCTTTTTCGGTGACTGCCATGATCTGCTGATAAGCCCAGTGATCACTGTTTATATCCGAAAAAGGAGATGGAGCCTCGCTTAAAGGAAGCTTAAGTGCTTTTACAAGCATGGAAGCAGCCTGTGCCCGTGTAATCGAATTCTCCGGAAGGAACTTTTGAATAGCTGGATAGCCGGAGATCACCCCATCATGATAAATCGCCATGATTTCATTAAAAGCCCAGTAATCAGCTTTCACATCCAAAAAGACAGGCTCACTGCTTCCGCCAGTTCCAGGAGTCTGTCCTAATAGAGCATTTACTTCTTTCTGAAGTTCATTTGCGCGCGAGGAGAGACTTGAAACTTGGTTATCGACTTTTTCCAATTCAGCCTCCGTCCATTCTACACTGGCTGCCTCAATGGGAGCGCCTGCATTTGCCTCCTGTTTTGAACAAGCAGACATTAATCCGGCCAATAGGATCAAAAACAAAGGCCAAACAATCTTTTTCATCAATCTTACCCTCCATCATATAGACATTCCGATGCCGTCTCTCTTTTTACTTCAGCTCACAATCCGGCAGCGAAGATGATTTAAGCTTTGCCCCGTCCGAGAATCAGCTGTAATTCTGGCAGTCTTACTATTTTTAATAGGACCAAAAAGACTGCTAAGAATAGAACTCCTCCAGATATGAGGTCAATCCAAGGATTGCCGAATGCGAGAAACCTTGATGACAAAAACATAACGATAATAATAGCCGCATATAAAAAGAGAGATTTACCTGCAGAGCCAAAGTTTTCCGTTATTCTCAATTTTAGCATAAATTTTGCCAAAATAGTTAGAAGGATAAAATTAACAATAGAGCTAATGGAAGTTCCCCACGCAATCGCTTCTGCACCTAGACGGTCAAGCAAAGCCAAAGTCACAATGATATTAATGCCAAATACACAAAGGATGCTGATGATTACCGGCATATAAGAATTTTCTTTCGCGTAGAAAAACCTTGAAATATACACATTGCCGGCAAGGGCAAACATGGATAAAGAAAAGATTTGCAATAATGGGATTGTCATTTTAGACGACTCTTCTGTAAAACTTCCATATTCAAAGATAATTTGCACAATTTCTTTTGAGTAAAAGAACACGAATATGGTTACAGGGATTAGCAGCAGCCCCAATGCACCCAGTCCTCTTTGATAAAGAGAAGTAACACTCTCCTCCTCATTTGCAGCCACTTTTTTTGCAAGCATTGGATAAATAACCGTCGTGACGGCTGTCATTAAGACAGCCTGCGGAAACTGCGTGAGCTTCGAAGCGTAGTTCAGAGCGGCTATATATCCTTCTGAAAGATCTGAAGCAAACATCCGCTGAATCAGAAAATAGAATTGAAGGGTGGCTCCGCCTAACATAATCGGCATCGCAATAAGAAACAGCCTCTTCATTTCACCGGAATACGCAAAATTCGGCTTAAGGAATTTCAAGTGTGTTTTTCTCAGTCCAAATAGAAGTATGGCAACCATAATGATGGAACTCAGCATTGCTCCGAGACCATAAGAATCAACATACATAAGCGGCGTCAGCAGAACCGCCAGCACAACAAAACCTAAATTGTAGATAAAAGTGGACATCGTTGATAATTGAAATCTGTCATGGACATTCAGGATTCCGCTCAGCCACATGGAAACCACTAAAAAGAAAGTAGACGGCGCCATCCAATAGAACAGCCTCAGTGTGGTTTCAAACTGCTCCCTTTCCATCCCGCCAAACAGCGCCTTTAAAAGCGGCTCTGCAAACACAATCATCAGAACGGTAATAACACCAATAATCATGATGATATACGAGAATACGGATGAAATAAATAGATCTTTTTCTTTTCCGTCGAGCGTTTTGCTGTAAACAGAAATAAATGCGGTAGTAATCGCCCCGCCTACAACGATATACAAAAAGTTCGGGATGGTATACGCCGTAATAATGCTGTCAGCAAGATGCGAAGTACCATACTGATACCCGATTATAACCTCTCTTGCAAATCCGATCAGGCGCGCCAGTATATTAATGACCGCTACCGTTCCAATAATTTTTAACAACTTGCTCTTCATAGGTTCACAACCTTTTTACCAGTGCGCAATTGCCCCAGCGTTTATTCGTAAACAACATGGAAAAAGAGAGAACATCCACAGATGACCCTCCCTTTTTCCATTAGCTGATTGTTTCATATATATCCTGCAATTTAAGAATGAGCTGCTCCTCATCATTTTCAGCCGCTTTAGCTTCTCCTTTGCGGACAAGCTTTTTCTTCGCATCTTCACTGCTCAATACGGTTAGGATCCCTTTTGCCAGACTATCGGCTTCCTTCGGCTCAACAAGAACCCCATTCCCATCTTTGAGCAGGTAGCTTAATCCCCCGACATCACTGCCTACAACAGGCGTCAGGCAGGACATGGCTTCAACCGCCACAAGGCCAAAGCCTTCCAAATGGGAAGGAAGGACAAAGACCTCGGCTGCAGACATCCATTTGGCCAATTGGGCTTGCGGAAGGGGGTCTTTGAAACACACATCTCGCGCCAGCCCTTTTGCTGCAATCAAATTCTCCAGCTCCTGGCGATAGGTTTGATTGCGGCTTGCACCAATTAAATAAAGCGCTGCTTCCGGCTGAGACTCTTTGACTTTAGCAAAGGCCGTGATCAATTCAGTTAACCCTTTTTCACGTATAATATTTCCCACAAACAAAATAGGCTGCTTTCCTTCAGAAACGCCTAACTCAGTTCTTGCTTCTTGTTTGGGATAGGCTTTAAATACGTTGCGGTTTACCCCCATGTTTAAAATAGAAAGCTTATTCGCGCCTATTTTGTAATCCTGGTGTATTTCTTCATATAATGCATTCCCAACAGCAATCACATAATCTGCATCCCGGAGAATCATCTCCGTCCAATTTCGGATTCGCTGATTCTTTTTTGCCATGCGGTCGATATCACCGCCATGCGCAGTCACCACATACGGCGTTTTCCAGACCTTTTTATAAAAACGCGCCAGCAGGCCTGATGGGAACACATAGTGAGCGTGCACCACATCATATTTTTTTCCGTTAAGCCCCAAATTCACAAGTGTTTGAAGGAACCATAAAAAATACTTCTTAATCACATTAGCCTTTCCGTTTTTCGGATCAGTAATTGCGATGACATCCACCTGATTTCCCAATGCTTCCAATGCCTTTACCTGATTTTTCACAAAGATCCCAAACGTCCTATTCTCCTCGGTCGGGTACATATTGCTGATAACCAGAATTCTTTTTCCCATTAGGCATTCCCCTTTTTCGGAAGCATATGGAATTGCTTTAACCCTTTTGCTGCCTTTTCTTTAAGTTCTGCAGACGTTTTTTGTGCCGCATCCTGAACCTTGTCCCAATGATTATCCATCTTCTCGATCGTATTCATAAAATGAAGATTGCTCGAAGACAATTCATCCATGGAAAGGCATTGATCTTCCTTCCCGACCATTTGCATGAAATGCTCAACTTTATGATGGTAAGCAACGCCAATAACAGGGGTCTCAGCATCCAGGGATAGGATGATGGAATGGAGACGGGTCCCAATCACGACATCCTGCTGGCCGCATAGATCAATGAGCTGGGAAGCGGATAAATGTTCTTCATTCAAAACCGCTTTGTCCTTATGCTTCATCACGTCATGAATATCCTTTGTCACCCAGACATCCTGCGGATATTTGGTGGAAAAGAATGTTACTTCCATTCCCTTCTTCTCGATCAGCTCGTCCAGGTTTTGAGCCATGCCATTGACGTAGGCCTGATATTTTTCCTCATCTGCCTCTGGCCAATATTTAATATTATAGTAGGGAACAGCTGTCACACCCACTTTTTTAATCGAATCGGTTCTTTGGTGTTTGTTGGCTGTTGTCAGAGTGAAAGCAGGATCTCCAATGATTTGAATGTCCTTACTCACCCCAACCCTTTCGAGCAGGACTTTCGATTCCGGATCTCTGACAGAAATGGAGTCTGCCACTTTAGCTAAGCGCTTAATAAAGAACTTTCCAATTCCTGAAGTTAACGGCCCAGCTCCACAGCCATATACAACCACTTTGGCACCTGCCCGGTGTCCAAGAATTCCATAAGTGCCGTATAAAGGGGCTTCCCTCTTGTACAGGTCCATCAGGATGCCTCCCCCGCCGATAATGACAACGTCCAGGCCCTTGATATATTTTCTGCTTTGTTTGACAGTCTCTAAGAACGTTTTTGGTGCAGAGCCCTTTTTATAATAAAGCGGATAAGATTGGACACCATATCTTTCGCTTGTTTGCTCAGGGTTATTGCTGAATACGGTGATATCTTCACTTTTTATATCAAAATTTGTGGTTAACTGTGTGATGATTCCAAGTAAAATGGCTTCATCCCCATTATTGTTATTGCCGTAATTTCCTACAATGCCAATTTTCATTATCCGACTTCCTTTTCTCACATTTTCACTTCATCCTTCTTACTATATAGAAGAATGCAAAGGTAATTATATCACATCAGAAAAAAATGGCGAAAATACAAGTAAATTGTTTTATTCTTGTAAAATCAGGTTAATAAAAAACTGTCCGTGTACTAGCCGGACAGTTTAAAAGATTTACTTTAGGTAGTAGTTTTTAATTCCCTGATAGATGGCCTCAGCATATTTATCCAAGTACGTGCTGGATGTCAGCTTTTGTCTATCGCCGCTATTTGTTATAAAACCAAGTTCAACAAGCACGGCAGGTACTTGGTTATACTTAATCACGTAAAAGCCATTATCCTTAATGCCCCGGTCATACATATCGGCTTGAGCAACCAGCTGTTTTTGAATTTCCCATGCTAGCGTTTTGCTCTCGTCACCGTTCATGTTATTGGAAGTGTCATAAAAAACTTCTGATCCTTTTGCTGCGGAACTGCCGGCGGCATTCACGTGTACACTCACAAACAGTTCTCCATAAACAGATTGAGTAAATTTAACCCTTTCCTCCAGGGTAAGGAACTTATCCGTCTCACGGCTTAAGATTACCTTTGCACCTGCCGCTTTTAGCTTCTCCCCTACTCTTTTGGAAACATTTAAAACAATATTCTTTTCATAAACTCCGCTGCTTGAAGCACCTGGATCATGTGCCCCATGACCTGCATCTACCACTATAATCCGATCTTTCAGCGGATAACGCTTGTCATTTGAGTAAAGCTTCAAGTAGGATTTATGTACATATCCAATCAACCCATTATCATTTACTTTAGCCCAGAAACCGCTAATTTCAGTTACTTTTACTGTTGCTCCAGCCTTCACGCTGCCAATAATGGCAGTACTTGAAGATGGGCCTTTCCTAATATTTAGGGATGTGGATGAAACCACTTTGCCGAATGCAGTGACCGTTTCATTTACGGGCGGTCCTGTTACGGTCAGTCTGAATTGGTCATCAATAGCCCTTGAAAGAAATGCAGAGAATTGGGCTCTAGTAATCTGGTCTTCCGGCATAAATTTATAGTTGCTTCCATTTGTTATACCGTTATAATGAAGTTTTTGTATTTGTTCGTATGCCCAGTAAGTTTTAGGAACATCACTAAACACAGGAGCAGTGGATGTGTAGCCATTATAGTCAAAACCAAAACCTGTCACAATAACGGCTGCCATTTGGGACCGTTTTAGAATATCAGATGGGCCAAACCTTCCATCTGCATAGCCTCCGAAAATACCCAATTGATAAGCTCTTTCAATATAACCAGCTGCCCAATAGTCGGATGATACATCTTTAAAAGTACTTCGGGACACTTCAGCAGGTTCATAGCCTAAAGCCTCAATAATCATCTTTGCAGCCTGTGCCCTCGTCACCTGACGGTCAGGCTGGAAATAATAGGTGCCATTGCTGCTTTCATACCCGCTGATAATTCCTTTTCCGGCTAAGTGTGTAATGTTTAGATAAGCCCAATAGCTAGCAGGAACATCCGTAAAGGAAACGGAGGAATTCTGGGTCAGCGCCTTTGTGCTCATCTGCCCTTCATAACTGTCAGCATTAAAGCTTCCGGCAGCTTCCGCCTTTTCCATTTCTTCTTTCAATTCTGGGTCATCCATATTTATTTCTTCTAACTCCACTCCCTCATATTCGATTATTTCGGAAGTTTCATTTTGCTCCTGTGACTGTGCAACAACAGACTTTTCTGCCATCATATTGCTTTCTTCTGCTTTAACCCAAGATGATGCCAAAGGGGAAAAGATAAGAAGGAAACATAATGAAACATAGACAGAAAAAGTTTTTCTTAACATACTTTGCCTCTCCCTCCTTCAATTGCTGGCATAATAATAGAATAACAGAAGTTTTTGTCAAGTAAAATGATTTTTTGGAGAATGATAGTGTATAATAATGTAAAAATTTATCAGATTTTCTGATAATCCATGTAAATTAAGGGATTTACAGAGAAAACATCCTATAAATTACCAGTGGGCTCTTTTTTATAGAGTAAGACTGTCTAACGCCATGCGCAAGGCGCTTTTGCTTTTGTTATTGATTGATAATTCTATATAGAAACGCACTATATTGTGCTCTAGTAACCGTATTGCCCGGCCGGAATGTGTTGTCAGGATAACCTGTTGTAATCTCATTGTAAGCAAGAGAGCCAATTGCTTTGTATGCCCAATACGTTGGCTTAACATCGGCAAAGTCCTTTTCAGGCATTCCCTGAAGATGATAGGCATTCTGCAAAATAGCCGCCATCTGTGCTCTTGTTAAATTGCCTTCCGGATCAAACCTATTCCCTTCTTTTCCTCCCATGATTCCAGCATTTTGGACTGCTGCAATAATGGAATAGTAGCGATGATCCGTCGGCACATCACTAAATCCAGGATTTGTTACATTAGAGGTTTCAAGCTTCAGCGCCCTTTGAAGCAAGATCGCCGCATGAGCCCTTGTCAGTTTATCACCAGGTTTGAATTCTCCGGATGGATATCCGCTAATGATGCTGTTTTTACTTAAGTACATGATTTCCTTGTACGCCCAGTACTCAGAGTTAACATCTGTAAATTCGCCTGGTGCAGGAGCAGGCGCTGATCCGGCAATTTCTACCGGGATGGATGCTGTTGATTTTCCTGCGGCAGCAATGATTTTGCCTTTAGCAGTGGTTTTGCCAGCCGTAAACTTACCATCCTGAGTAATCGTTCCAATATCTCCGCTCACAGACCACTTCACTTGTGATTGATTATAAATTACTGGCTTGCCAGCATTATCTAAACCCGTAGTGGAAAGCGCCTTAGTTTGTCCGGCTGAAAGCTTCAAGCTAGATGGTGAAATGGAGAACTTGTCAATCGAGTCAACAACTGTGACCGTAAGACCTCTTGAAGCATTTCCGTATTTGCCTGTTACCGTTCCTTGCCCTGCCTCGTTAGCTGTGAATTGATTCCCATTCATAGTACCAATACGATTAGATACAGAGAATGCAATGTTTGCAGGGTCAAAGCTTAATGGATTATAATATTGATCCAATACATAATTGGCTGTGATATCCACTGAAGAACCGACTAGCACTTTGCCTGCTGTTTTTTGTGTAATTCTCATAAATGCCGGCTGACCAATTGGAGCAGTGCTAATCGCCTGCAATGTGGAGGATATATATCGCTCCCGCCCGTCTGACGGCCTATTCGCTAATACCACCTGATTGCTTCCATAATTTCGAATCCCCATTGCCGTCGATCCGCCGCCATCAAGGTTCAGCGCACGGTCTGCACCAATAGAAACCAAGTATTGTGCAAATTCTGTCAAGTTCATTCCATTGCTGTAGCCAGGCTGTCTGCCATCAACGGTTACAAAAAACACTTTTTTCTTTGTTTTGTCAATCGCAACCGCCGTTCTGGATGTTCTTTCTTTTGCGCGGGAACTGTTTGGATCCATTGTCATGGATACTTTGCCGTCCTTAACAAGCATAGGACCGCTTGCCATCATATATTTAGAATTCTGCCATTTGGAATCGATGCTTACTTTTATCTGCACGGAATCTCCAATTGCCATTCCTTGTAGAGGATCTAGCCACTTGCTGCCGTTTAACGAAAGAACAAAACCATTTTTTGGAATAAGGGTATTGGTTTTATCACCATATTTCCTAATAGCCGTAACTTTTCCGCTCAAAACGTCGCCAAATTGCAATGGCTGGCGGATCGTGCTATCTGAAGTAATGATGTACTCCATTCCATAGCTGTTTGTATTTGTATAGCCATTTTCATGGCTAGAAGTATAGAGGATCGCTTCGTTGGAATCTCTCATTCTATTTAATCCTGAAAGGGTAAATGTCTGATCTTTATAAGTTAAGGCTGTTTTGAAATTGTAATGATCGATCTCTGCATTGCCATTACTTAAAATTCCAAACGCAATTGGTTCACTCACATATTTATCTTTTTCCTGAGAGATAATCCCGCCATTGACAATCTGATTATTCTTAGATAATAAATAAAGGGGCATTCTTGTCGTCATATCAAAAAAGGAACCATTAATTGCGCCCACGACCCGATGGCCTTCAAAACTATTAGCATTGGCTGCACTTGTAGTCGTTGCTGTTTTATGAATAGGCTCAGGAATTCCTACTTCTAAAGAGGTATAAGAATCACCCAAATTCACTTCAAGGGTGTTGACAGCTTGTTTCAAATCAGAATTTGTGATTGTTATATTCTTATAGTCAACACCAGGTGAAACGTTAAATTGCTTGTTAACCAGAGTAGCTGCCTCCACCTGATAATCGCCTAGTCCAAAACCCATTAGTTGTACAAAAAGCATAAGAGCGGCGATCATGGAGATTTTATTCCGCACTATTATTCCTCCCTTGGAAAATATAAGATGTTGCGTCAATCTTTTGACGCTATTACATATATTAACAAACTTCCCCCATATTCTCTATCATTCTATTAACCTTTTCGACATAATGGCATAAATTACCGTATAATATTACTTATTTTGCAATAAAAAAACCCCCGCTGTCTTGCCAACAGCAGGGGTTTTAGCGGGATTAAGCTTTTTTCTTATAAAAACCTTTCATTGCAGCATATGCTCCGAAAATCATAAAGAAGTACATGGTATATAATTTCAGTTCCCAGATGTTATAATACATGCCGCTTACTCCTGTAGCAAACCATAGAGCAATCATTACTTTGGGAAAATGTCCTTCATTCCGATGCTTCCAGAAGATGGCCAGCATAAGCAATAAAAAGGCAGCAAACAGGATCACTCCAATAGTACCTGTTTCCGCTATTACCTGGATATACTGGTTATCTGAATAAAAGTATTTGCCGCCGTAAATATCTGATCGGATTCCGTATTCATCATATATAGGCGAGCCATACGATAAGGTCGCGGACCCTCCAAATGTACCGAAGCCTGTTCCAGTTATAGGATGGTCCCTAAATACTTCAAACCCTTTTTTAATATAAAAAAAACGGCCGCTCTGTGACATCAATTCGAGATTTTCTTCATCAAAGGTTGATTTAAATCTATCTTTCAGGCCGCCTGTACCAAGACCGTCTCCACCCTCAATTCCAAGTGACTGGATAAATCCAACCCCGGCATTGACAGGTAGATAGACGAGGACAAAACCAAGAATACCTGAAATCAGTAAAGGTTTCAAAACCCTCCAATATCTGCTTAATAGGAAGAAAACAGCAAAGCCGACGGCAATGGCAATCCACGTTCCTCTTGAATAGGTCAGCAGAAGGATCCCTGTGAAAAGGGTCAGAAAGGCATAGAGCCATTTTCTTTCTTTTCCTTTTGCTGTTTCCAGCAAAACCAGCACCAAAACAATGGTGAATCCTAAATATAATGCCAATGAGTTAGGATTGCCCGGCAAGCCATAGATACGGACAATATTTGTAGCAGATAGCATTTTCTGGCTCCATGCTTCAGGCAAAAGCCATTGCCTCATGGAAAGTTTCTCAATAATTCCGTGTATGCTGACTAAAACGGATAATCCAATCGTAACCCAAGAGAACTTCACGATATCTTTGTAGTCGATATCCATTCGTGAAACGATATAGTATAGAAGGTACATAATCACAAATGTACGGACCTGAAAAATAATAGCCGCAATCGAAACGCCACTTGTCAGGGCAATTACCGAACCGAATGCCAAGAAAATAAAGAATGCCCACTCAAATGTTTTAAAGCGAAATAAACTCTTCCAGCCGTGCCTTGCAGCTATGAAGATTTTAAGTAGCAGAATAAAAGTTATTGCATCACCGGCAAGCATTAATCCTGAATTCACTTCAGTCAAAAAGGGCCTTATTGGCACATATAAAATAAGCAGAAGCAATCCGACTTTCGGCCGCCAAAACGCCATAGCGGAAAGAATCACAGTAACCACAACTAAACTAATTTTACTCGGGAGCAGAAGCCCCAAAAATAACAGCGCAAAACCCGCCATTAACAAAAAATATGGCTGTAACTTCGATTTCATTGTCAAATCCCTTTCCTGGATGTATATTAAACCTATTTTTCGCATGCATTCTTTCTCATATTACAAAATATAAAGAATACAGTCAAAGATAAATTCAGGAAAAGGACAATAACGGAAAAATTTTTCGACTATATTAATTGCCAATTCCATAAGAATATAAGAGTTCCTGCGTATGAGAAGGAATTTTAATCCCATTATTCTTTAGATAAGACGATTTAGACTCCAGAAAAGTTTCAATTATAGGTAAATTCTCCTGATTTATTTTACTCCATAATCCATAAGTTTTCAGCAGATCCTCTAATGTGAGCAATTCATAGTCTCTGCCAATAAACGTCAAATCAGGGTTTACTTTATACCAGGTATCTCCATCCTCGCGGAGCCACTGTGTGTCTAACCCGCTTATCCCTTCCTGCACAATCTCTGCTCCTCTCAGATACTTCTCATCTGAAGTAGAAAGATAAGCTTCTAATAAAATATTGAGTCCGCCAAGTCCGTGGTTTAATGAGGTATGAGTAAGAACAGGATCATAAACGGCGAAATAATCAGGGATCAATGCACCTTGTTCATTAACAGGAATTACATTCCCGGTTTCGATTTGGCTAAGCAAAAAGTCTGCATAAGAAAGCAGCGGTTCCCGTAAATGGCTGACTGCTAATGCCTCTCCAACATCCCTTAAATAAAGTGCTATGTACTCGTTAAATCTTGTATCGATAAAGGGTGCCGTCATATTGTAAAGGTCCAGCAAGTAAGTAGAAGTGACTTCTGTTTCCCAGAACGTTTTTTCACCTCTGAAGTTCAGCAGATCAGCAACAGAGTTGGATACTAAATTATAGTAATATCGTTCATTTGTCTTGTTCCATCGGTCAAACGCTTCAGCTTCTCTGAAATTAAGGAGTGTTCTTCCATATCCCATTTTAGAGCGCGGCTGCGGTTCAACCGTTAATACCATTTTGTTATATGGGCCATCAGAGGTATACCATTTATTTGTTTTTCGATAGTTAAGGGAACTGTATTTCATCCAGCTTAATAACTCTTTTTCACTTTCGAAAAGCTTGCTGTCAGAGAACATAAGCCATTGCTCGACAATATCTTTACCCGTTGATTGCAGGGAAATGGCTACGTTTTTCCCCTCTTCTGTTTCCGTTTTTGTTACCGCATCTGCTTCCGCTTTGAGTTCGCGGATTACACTTTTATTGGCATATTCATATCGTTTAATATGCTCAATCGACTGATACGATTTGCCTATCATGATTTGCTTAATCGTTTGTCCTGCCTGTTGAATATCCAATAATCCTGTAGGATAAGAGGTTCTATCCTCCCCCATTGCAGCTGATTCTCCAGCCGGTTTTGGAAACTGGCTGAATTCTTTAAGCTCCAGCTCTGCGTCTGGTGAAAAACTCCAGTCAAGTTCCATATAAAAATGAAATCGCTTGTTATTATCTACTTTAGTAAACAAAAAGAAATCCCCATTAGCAAACTCGCGTTTGACAATTTCTAAAGTGCCAGCTTTATAGTTAAACCGCTTAATATTATATGAATAAACGGTTTCCTCAGCCAGCGGATAACTCTTTTTCTTTACTCTTAATGCTTCGATCGGATGTGAAGTTTTGATAAGGACTCTATTATTCTCAGATAAATCCAAAGTCGTCACGTGATACGTCTCACCGGAAGCAGCTGCCTCTGACGAAAAGATTCCCATACATAAAAATACCCCTAACAAAACGGCTAATCTCTTTAATCTCTTTAATCTCATTATGTACCCCCTACTATTTACCTATGATAATAAGATTAAAGGATTTTGGGCTGAAATTCAAATAATGTTTAAATAATCCAGCAGGTTTTAATTAAGTGACGGGTTTCTTCTATATTATATAAACTTTATTTCAATAAAAAAACAGAGGGCGCGAGTGCCCTCTGTTTAATAATGCTATTTTATTAAACTAAATTATGCTTGGTAAGCATCTCTTAAAGCTTTTAATAAGTTTACAAGCGTTTCAGTAGCTTCTTCTTCATTCGCAGCTGCTAATTTTTCGATTTCTTCATTTGTAAGATTTCCAACAAATACAGCGATATCTTCTTCAGTAAGTTCTACATCGCCAAATTTTTCTGTTAGAACTTCAACGTCTTCAGCAGTTAAAGCATTAACAGCATTTTCAATTGCTTTAATTTCTTCAACAGATGCATTCTCAAGCTCTAAAGCTGGAAGGCCTGCATCTTCCCCAGCAGCAGCTTTAATTGCATCATTCACTGCTGCAGCAAGAGCATCCTGGTCCTGGATTGTTAAATCAAACGCATAAGTTCCGCCACCATAGTTATCATCTAGCGTAACGACCACAGTAGTATTAACATCAGATGCTACATCTGCAACTGTCAATGTTTGAGCAGCTGCATTATAAGAAAGCTTGCCTTCTGCATCAACAATAGACTTAATTGCTACACCGTTTTCAAATGGGTTGGCTTCATCATCTGCAAGTTCTGTAGCAAAAGTAGCTTCCAGGTCATCGACAAACCCTGCCAGTTCTTCTGTTTCAAGGATAGTAACTGCATCCACATCTTCTGCTAGATCTACAGAAGTGATTTGCGGAGTAGAGTTTTCTATAGTAACGGTTGCAGTTGCACGTACAACACTGCCTTCTAGAAGCTGGATAGTAGCAGTACCTTCAGATACAGCTGTAACTGTTCCGTTTTCAGTATTAACAGTTGCAACATCTGTATTTAAAGACTTTAGAGTGAAACCAAGATCTGCAGCAGTAGTTACACCAGACTTCACATCGCCCTTGTATTCTTCTACAGAAAGCTGAACTGTGTCATCTGCCGCATCGAAAATATCTAATGTTAAATCATCAGATTCAGAATCACTATCAGCAACAGCTAACTTATAGCCATCTACATCTTCATCAGAAACATCGATAATTGTTAGTGATACAGTTCCAATTGTAGTTTCTCCAGATTTAACAACTAATGTTTCAGTTCCTTCAGCAACCGTCAGGCCATCTACTACTAGTTTGGAATCATCAGTAGTGTATGAAGCTTTCAAGCCCTTTACAACTTCTGAATCTTCTGTTTGTGTTTCAACTGTCAATGTTTTATTAGAACGAAGCTTTTCTCCGTATTGGTCTAAAACAGTTAATTCTACAGACTGATTAGAACCAGCTTGGATTGTTGCTGCATTTTCTTCAACACTGTAAGCTTTTTGTGGTGCCACAACGGTAAGATTATATGATACAGACTTATCGTTTACTGAAACTGTAATAGTAGTGCTGCCAGCTTTTAAAGGTGTGATCTTACCAGAGCTGCTGACAAGTGCTACCGTTGGGTTGCTAGAAGAATAGTTGATTTGTCCTGTTACATTTTCAGGAAGATGAGCATTGTCACCAGTGTTCTGATCAATTGTTTCACCTTGGAAGTTAACACCTTTCGTAACAACTACATTAGGTGTCTCTTCTATAGTAATATAGTCAAGACCCCAAACTTTACCATTTTCCACTAAAGATAGTTCAGTTGGAGCTACTACAACATCTGCGCTTGTAGCTGTTACAGTTTGAAGATCTGACTCAAAAGTTTTTCCTTCAGCGTCAGTTACTACCACCTTATATTGGAATGAGTAACCTTCTGTAAGTTCGTTTTTAAGCTGACCAGTTTCACTTGCTGACTTTCCGCCTTCAAATACAGCTTTAGTGGATTGGAATTCAACTTTATACCCAGCTTCAACAAGCTCTTGAATAGAGATTGCTTCACCTTTGTTAATTTCAAAGCTTACAAATTGAGGGTTTTCAAGTTTTCCGCTGGCAACTTTTGTTGTTGTAGCTTCTACACTATCAACAATTAGTTCACCTTTCTCAACAATTACTTTAACTGAAGCTTTAAGATCCGTGCCTTCTACAGTACCTTCAACTACATACTCACCAGGAGCAGAGAAGTCTGTTTCTTCCCAAGCAACCGCAACATCTTCTTTGCTGTCATCAGAATAAGTAACTTCCACCACTTCAGGAAGGACAACTTCTTCACCTTCAACCACAGTGATGTCAGCTACTGGAGAGATAGCAGTAATTTCTGTTGCTGGCATTTCCATTGCACGGTATAAGAATGTAGCAAAGTGTCCTCGGCTTACGTTGCCTTTAGGATCGAATGAGCCGTCAGCTTTACCCGTTGTGATTCCGTACTGAGCAAGGATTTTTACGTTTTCTTTATGTGATTCACTGATTTTTTCCGAGTCAGTGAAAGTAACTTCTTCACCAGTGTCTTCTAAGTTAAATGCACGAACAATTACAGAAGCCATTTGCTCACGAGTTAGTTCGTCTCCAGCTCCGAAGATTGTTCCGTTCGCTTTACCGCCGAAGATTCCAGCTGCTTTTGTAGCTGCTGCTGCTTCAGCAAATACTGATTGATCACTCACATCTTCGAAAGCGTCAAGATCAGAAGGAATATCTAAATCTAATGCTGCAGTTAATAGGTTAGCAGCTTGTCCGCGGTTAAGGATGACGGAAGAACGGAAAGTTCCATCTGGATAACCGTTGATGATTCCATCTTGAGCCAGAGCCATGATTTCAGTGTATGCCCAATGTCCTTCTTTAATATCAGAGAAAGATTTTACATCTGCACTTGCTGCTGGAGCGATTGCAGAAGCTACTACTGCAGCTGTTACAGATCCAGCGATGAATTTACGCATGTTAGTTTTTGAAGCCATTTTAAACAATTCCTCCTAGTATATATAGATTAGTAATCTACTAAAATAATGATCGCAATGAAGATGCTGTTAACTTTGTATGTATTATCCCATTGCTGACATTTTTATACTAACATGACATTTAGAGATAATCATACAGGTTAATCTTGGCAATAGTGGAATCATTAATCAAATTAGTCTTACTAATTTATCATCTACATGTATTTTTAGGCATTTTTATATTATTTATTTCCTATTATCTTAAAAATTACCAACCTTGCTGCATCAAGGATTTTCCATCAAAAGATAATCTAAGTGGACTATTTTTCTTTAATTTTCTAATAAAAGGGGTTATTTCAAAAATGATGAATTAGTCCTGTGTTTTTTCCATTTAATATTTCTGTAACACTACTTGGAGATATAGATTCATTTTTAATTTTGATAGATTTAAAACTAATTGAAGGTGGAAGAACAGAATAAAAGGGATCTTTAAGATGGGAGTTTTAAAGTTTCGATGGGATGAAAGACGGTTAATTGCCAGAAAGAGTTAAAGGTACCTGAAGGGAAATAAAAAAGGAGCTATTCCACTGAAGAAAATAGCTCCTAAAGGACGAGGTCATCTATATAGGATGAATAGATTTCCTCGGCTGGTAATTATATTTTACCGTTTTAGCAACTTTATGAATACTTGAAAAATATGGTACGAGTTCATTCGAGACAATGAACTGGATTTATTTACCTTTACTTGTATCCTTATATCTATTTTTCTGCTTATGACCAAAATCATTAATTTAAACCAATTCACTTACATTTTTACATAATATTTACTAACAATAAAATTTTTGGTATTTATTCCATAAAATATGGGTATTTTATTTAAAAAAATATGGATATAATAATCATGCGATAAGCTTTTGGCTGGTAAACCAGCCGTAACCCACTGGTGGTTCGGTGGGTCTTTTTTTTTGTCTTTTTCAGGCACCCTTATTTGTTTTGGGTGCTTTTTTTTCATCACATTGGTTCATTTGCAACCAATAAGCCAATAGAGTGGTTTTCTTTCCATATTCGATCAAAGTTTTTTAATGGAACTGGCCTGTTTCCGGCATAAGGTTATATTTCCGGAGTAAATCCCGGCCTTTTCTGCGACTGGATAAACCAGTCTGTATATCCGCCGCCGCTCGGATTAAAAGGATATGAGGAAGAATACGATTCTATTTCCAAATAAAAAAAAGAAGGAGGTTATCTATATCGTTCTTTTACAAGAGTAAAGCTTGGCTTATAAGCCTTGCTTATTTGTGAAACACTGGTAAAAAACATTGTCTGCAGACTTACAGAATTTCCATCCAGTTGATTTTCAGACAGCAGATTTTGATCCAATGAGTTCTCTTCTATAAAACTGCTCTTTGCTTCACTGGCTTTGTCTATAGAAGTGGGAAATGTTCCGGCAGCCAATTCTTCAACATGCTGTTTAGCACTGGCGTTTTCCTGAAAATACGGATTCTCATGCCACATATTTTGCTCAAACTTACCTTGTGATAGAACAAGTGAGGAGTTCCACTTACTGTCAAAATACTCATCCCCTGGTTCAGGAACTCCATACCGGCTGGCAAGTTCTGATGTATGGTTCAACCCGACAATATAGGGTACGATTCCAGGTGCATGATTAAAGTCATTGATAGCTTCTTCTAAGCTCTTCTCCCACTTTAAGATCTCCCCCTGATCAGCTGAAGCTTTGGCTTCCTGAAGGGATCGAATCTTTGACTCAATTAAATTCCCATAGTAAATCTTATTTTGGACCGGCCTCCCATCGACCTGTTCATACCAGGCAGGATGCTGCTTCGCTTGAAATTCATGGTACCTTGTCCAGTCATCACTTCGGATTGATTCCATTATCAAGTCATTCCGTTTTATCTTTATATCAAAAAGCGGATTCACTTTTCTGGCCTCATCATCAAAAATAAGCTTCCATGAACTCTCTAGAGTCCCAGAAGGTCCGGCATTATTCGTTCTCACAAGCATTCCATTATTCGGAATAGAGCTTTTCATATCTTGAGGAAGAATAACTTTCATCTTTTTCCCCTTTCGACAATTGTTTCCAATATTATAGCATATAAGGACTAGTTCCCAATACCTTTTTTAGTCATAAATTCACATTATTCCCCTTCTTTACTGATCAGAACCAAATTTGTTACCTAAATGTAAAATAGAAAAATTCGACAATATGCTATGATTTAGGTGTGAAAACAAGCGAAAGAGGGTATATGAATATGTTAAAACGCAAAATTATGACATTCTTTGCAGCAATCATCTGTTTAACACTATTCTTCCAGGAAAAAACAGAGGCCGCAGAACCTATTAATTATAATCAGCTGGTGCCCCTCTCAAAACTTTACATCGGTGTACCCTATCAATTTGGCGGGACAAGCCCTGTTGGGTTTGACTGTTCCGGATACATACAATTTGTTTATAAAAAAATCGGCATTCATCTTCCAAGAATGACAAGCGACCAATTCCATACAGGTGTAAGTGTCGATAAAAGAAACCTAAGGGTTGGCGATCTTGTATTCTTTGAAACATACAAAAAAGGGCCTTCCCATTCCGGGATCTACCTTGGGAATAACGAATTTATCCATGCTTCATCTTCAAAAGGAGTCATGATATCAAAGATTGATGATCCTTATTATTGGGGACCGCGCTATTTGGGAGCGAAAAGAGTATTAAACTATCAATTGCCATTAGGGAAGTTTAAGGATATTCCCAGCAGCTTTTGGGCAGAAGACCAGATATCAGATTTAAATAAAAAGGAAATTATCGTTGGATATGAAGGCAGTCAGTTTAAGCCTGACTTGGATATGACACGTGCAGAGGTTGCTGCTCTCATTGCCGAAGTATTTGAATTAAATATCGCTGACCGTTCCAGTAAGTTTAAGGATGTGCCAAAAGATTATTGGGCTCTTGGGGCCATAAATGCCGTACAAAAAGCAGGTATCATCAAAGGAGATTCTACAGGCAGCTTCAGGCCAGAAGAAACTCTTTCAAGAGAGCATCTTGCATTAATTTTCACAAGAGCCTTTGACCTTACCCCTGTGAAGACACCGGTTGATTTTAAAGATATTCCAAAGGACTACTATGCTGCTGATGCAATTCAAAGACTGGCAGCATCCGGCATTACAACAGGTAAGGAAGACGGCACCTTTGCACCAAAACAGCTTGTTAACAGAACTCAATTCGCCGTCTTTCTTTCTAGAGGAATGAAGTAAAAGACAAAAAACAGCCGCTATTTTACTAGACGGCTGTTTTTTTCTTACTATCAGAATTTTTATCCTTTTGAACTTTGATAACTGTCTAGCTCCAGGCGCCCTGCGCTTTTCTTGTTTATTTTAATACATTCATTGTGCGTACTAAAATTACTGCGAAGTGAGATCTTTTTGTAGGATCATTGGGACGGAACCTTCCATCTTCGTAACCGTTTACGATATCATTGGAAGCGAGCGTATTTATATACTCTTTCGCCCAAAAGCCAGAATGCACGTCCTTAAAGTGCGTTTGCCTTTTTGGCTGTAAATCAAAAGCCAAAGTGATAATTTTAGACATTTGTGCTCTGGTTAAATGACTGTCAGGATTGAATTTTTCAGCACTTTGGAACAAGCCAACCTCTGTCATTTTTGCAATTTCATAGTAAGCAGGATGGTTTTTATCCACATCCTGAAAGCCCGGGTCTATAGGGACTGAGGCTGTAACAGGAATGACGTGCGCAAGCGCAGCAGCAGCCTCTGCTTTGGTTATTGGCTTTTCAGGCAGAAAGGAAAACTCTGATCTCCCGGCTAAAACGCCAGCGTTGACAAGCATCATAATCTCTTTATAAGCCCAATAGCTATCTTTGATATCATTGTATTGTGGCCAAAGCTTCGAAATTGAGAACTTTTCAAAGAATGCATCGGCCATCAGCTGGTAACCTTCTAAAGATGGGTGAACATCATTTGGTTTTGGAACGTACTTTGACCCAGTTAATCCAAACTTATCATCCACAGGAACAAATATCCCATGTCCTGCCTCTGCTGCCTTTTCAATCGCTGCGTTCAGCAACTGGCTTATTTTAATTAATTCTTCTTTCTTCTCCCCTTCTAGCTGCGGAAAAGGAAAATAGTAACCCATAACATAAACTTGAATTTTAGGATTAAGTTCTTTTATCTGTTTGACAGTCATGGCTATGTTTTCAAAAACACCGGCTAATGCAGAACGAACTGTCTCAGAATCATAAGTAAATTCACCTGTCTCGTGAATCTTTATTTGCCTTAACAGGTCATTGGCCCCTGCTGAAATAGTCACCAGGTTGGCTCTTTGCAAATCTATTTTGACATCTTCCTTTTGAATGCCCGCAAAGACTTGCTTGGAAGTAGCACCTGGCACACTGTATTCTTTTGTGAAATAGTGCAGCTTTCCATCCTTCAAAAGCCGGTCAGCAATCATATCTGCATAACCTCTCCCAACCTGCTTGTCCGGTGTCATGCCGGCTGCCAGGGAATCACCCAGTGCTATATAATGAATAGCTCCTGCCTCTGTGGTAGCTTTTGCAGGTGAATGGAAAGTGCCCAGCATAAGCAAAAACACTAATAGCATCGATAGAGTTTTCTTCATGTCTCGCCCCCCTCAAATTTTAGTGTACATACCTATTTTATAAAAACATTCTTTATGAAGAACGAAAATCATGTCGGCTTATCCCTTTTATTTTCCACTAAATAACGACATTCCTTCTTAATAAACTTGTAGATAATAATAGACAAAAGCCGGATCAAAATGATCCGGCTTTATGTCTTAGTATAATTCCTCTTCATCAAAGAAAGGAAGATAATGATAGATTTTCCATGTTCCGCTGTTTGAGTCTAACTTCAGATGATAAGCACCGTCCATTTTTGCAGTAAAGTCCATATTAAAATCCTGGCTCTTATAAACGAATGTTCCAATCATTCCGGTAGCTTCAACTGTTACAAAGCGGTCAGATGCAGAGATTACTTCAAGCTTCAGCTCTTCATCATGAATTTCTGCAGTAAAGGTTCCTTCTTCATCATCCATCAGGAATGCTGCCATCCCATATTCAGCAGCCTCTGCTTTATAGAATCCTGCTGCATTTTTTTCGTACAGGGCAGTAAGCTCCTTATATGCAGAAGTTTCTACTAAGCGATTTTCCGCCTTAATATGGTCATGGAGGAATCCAATTATCTCTTCTTGTGGCACTAGGCTGGATTGTTCCTGCTGCAGTCCTCTGTTGATCATAACAATTGCCTGCGCTCTAGTCGCTAAGTTACGTGGTTTGAAAAGATCGCCATAACCCTTTACAATCCCATTCGCCGCTGCTTTGTTAACAAACTCAAAAGCCCAGTACTCGCTGTCAACATCTGTGAATTTCTGCTTAGTTGCATCAGGGAATTGTACAGTCTTTTCAAAAGCCAGTACAATCATCTTTGTCATTTGGTCCCGGGTAATATTCGCATTTGGTGCAAAACGGCCATCTTCCTTCCCGCTGATGATTCCTAAACTGCTGGCGGTATTAACGTATTCGTAATACCAATCTGATGGTTTAACATCACGAAACGTTTTCGCTTTCCCGCTGTTTTTCAACCCTAAAGCATTTACCAGTATTTTCGTGAACTGTGCACGAGTGATCTTATTCTCAGGCTGAACAGTCATATTTAAATCTTCATCCATATAACCATCTAGAATATCAGCATTAATAAACTTATCCACTTCTTCAAATGCCCAATATTCTTCATCGATATCCATCGGGATGTAATGATCGATTGTTTTAGTCCCAGAGGCAAGAGCAAAATGACTTGGAATGAATGTTATGACTAGCCCCAGGGCAAGTAAAATTTTTAATAGTTTCAAGTGTTGGTTCCCCTCTCGAATTGAATGTATCCAAGTTGATAATAGAGGAAAAAAGAGAATTACACCATCGAAAATTAATGGTAAAGATGAAACTAACCGCTATTATTTGCTAAAAAACCCTTTTTTCTGCTGAAAAAGGGATTAAACCTATCAATTAAAGTCATTTTTTGTAGAAACTTTTGTTGTTTTATTTCTCAAAATCGCGGTATAAATCTAGTAGAGTGGAAATTGTAAAAATAATACATTCACAATAAAGGAGAGGAATAATATGAAGATTAAAGCTGGAAGCTGGAGAATGTTATCTGTGCAGGATAAAATTTTTATTCTAAAGGCAATCAGTGATCGCTCAAAAATTAAGAGAGATTTCAGATAGAGAATCCTTATTATATGGCCCATGAGAAAACAACATACCGCAAAACCTTCTTCCCTATTAAAAGTTTAAAAGAAATCTTTCCTTTGGATTAACTAATATTTATAAGATTAGCGATTGACGTTCAGGTTTCGTTGTTGCTTATTCCCCTTTGTACACAATGCCGCATTCGACCAAACAATAGAAAAGACTCCCCTTGCCTAGTCATTTTAATCCTTTAAGTAGCCCCTTCCATTATAACCCTATAGCTGGCCCTCAACTGCCAGCTTTTCAGCCTTTGCCTTTCCTTCAAAAATGGAAAGAAGCACGATTCTTCTTCCGTCTATTACAAAGGTTTCCTTACTAGAATAAGAAAAGCGCAAGCGCCTTGCCCACCCCCGACAAGCACAAGACGAGCCTCCCGGAAAGGCGTTCTTTGCCTTTTTGGGAGGCTTGGCTTGTGACCTCGAGGGGGTAGCGCTGGAGCCAGACAGTTATCGACGTTCAAAAATTATATACTTTCTTATCCTTTAAAAAGAAAAATTCACCATTGAAATTCTGTATGCTTTACTATATGTTCATTAAGAAGTTAAGCTTTTTAAAATTTGCTGGCATAAAGTGAATTCCATATAATAAAAAGCATATGGATAACATTTCAAAAGGGAACTGAAACTAGGGGTGAATCTGTGAGGAAAGAAAAGAAAAAGAAAAGGAAATGGCTCCGAATAATCGGCATCATTTTTCTTCTTTTATTACTGGGGGTTGCGGGCTACGGATTTTACATTTATTATTCTGTAACATCCGCAGTAGATACCATGCATGTGCCCATTAAACGCGAAAAATCAGATAAAAGAGAACAAACCATAACACTTGAGAAAAAAGATCCTTTCACCGTTCTGATGCTGGGGGTTGACGAACGCGAGGGAGATAAAGGGCGGTCTGACACCATGATCGTTCTCGCAGTAAACCCGCAAACCGAATCGGTAAAAATGCTGAGTATACCTCGTGATACAAGGACGGAAATAATAGGCCGGGGATCCGAAGATAAAATCAACCACTCCTATGCTTTTGGCGGTGTAGAGATGGCGATGGAAACGGTTGAAGATTTTCTTGATATCCCTATTAATTATTATGTGAAAATGAATATGGAAGGTTTTCAAGACATTGTGGATGCCGTAAACGGGGTGGATGTTTATAATGACCTGGCATTCAGAGCCGGGATGAACCAATTCAGCAAAGGTAACATCCATTTGGACGGAGAAGAAGCATTGGCTTTCGTGCGAATGAGAAAAGATGACCCCAATGGTGACTTTGGGCGTCAGCACAGGCAGCGCGAAGTGATCCAAGGAGTCATTGACAAAGGAGCCAGCTTCAGTTCTCTGACCCGTTTGGATGATATCCTTGCGGCTCTAGGCAAAAACGTGAAAACAAACATTACCTTTAGTGAAATGGTTGATATGCAAAAAAACTATAAAGATACAGGCAAAAACATCGATCAGCTTTCCATCGAAGGCGATGGCCAATATATAGGAGACATTTGGTATCTAATCGTGCCGGAAGAAGAACAGCTGCGCGTTCAAACTGAGATGAAACAGCAGCTGCAAATGAATAGGTAACAAGTCCTCTTAATTTGCCTGCAAAACAGAGGACTAGCCTCCATAAAAGGTAAAAGTGTCAGCCGCCAGCCAAAGACTATAGTCCTTGGCTGGCGGCTGACACCTGCTTTACTGGAAACCCATAAAATTTAGCAAATCCGCTAATTTCCCGCAGCTGACTGGTATTCTCCGCTTTTTACATTTCCAGTAGCGAAAATAAGATTATTTAAACATTGTTTCCTTATCCTCTCATCGCAAACAAAGTCGTATAAAAGTTCCGTTTTAAGCTTTGAAGTGATAATGGATAATTGTTCTTCCGAAGCATCCTCCATTTTGTGATCAGTTAAATATTCTTCAATTTCTCTTTCAAAGTATTCAACTGAACCAAATAACACTGTCATATCTTCTCCACCTCTCTTGTTTGAAATATTGGTCTTTAAAGGTTCTCATGTCAATGGCTATGAGAGCAAAAAGACCCTCCAAAATGTGGCGGACCCAGCTAGTAAACAATCAAAATACGTTTCCAGGTAATAACCGTACAATTTTGGCAGCCCGACGATCATAGTCCATGACCTTAGACTCGCGGCTTTGCGTCCTTATTTTTCAATAAATTTGCCTTTTTCTAATTCCTACCATAATAATAGAACTTTTGTATTTAACTTTCAACAATTTTCAGCATTTTACTACAGGTATCTCCTGCTTTTCGCATGCGACATTGTGCCTTGCTTCTGGCTGGCTGTTGAAACATTTATTTCCGCCTTAAATGATCTGTTCCCCATCCTCGGTTAAAAAAACGCAATTTTCTAAATACAGTAGGCACCATTCTGCCCACAGACATGTTTCCAGGACGGAATGAATATTCTTTTAAAGACAGCCATAAAAAGAGGGGATCTTTTCCATGAGACGCAAACATTCGGGGAAACTTTTACTTGCCATAATTGTACTCGCGTTAGCTGCTATTCTTCTGCTAAATAGTTTATTCTCTTCCCCTGATCAGCATGCTATAAATACAGTGGATGAGTTTTATTCTTACGAGCAGCAGGGCGAGTTTTCTTCTTCATGGCGAATGTTCCATCCATGGATGAAACAGAAGTTTTCGAAAGGCCATTATATCCAAGACCGAGCCCACGTGTTTATGAATCATTTTGGAGTCGATACGTTTTCTTTTAGCCTAAGTGAACCAGAAGAATTGAAGAACTGGAAACCTGCAAAAGAAGGTCCAAGTTTTAAAAAGATTTTTAAAATAAAGGTCACTCAAACCTTTAAAGGAAAATATGGGAACTTTGAAATCCACCAAGAGGTATTTGCTGTGAAGGATATGGATGAATGGACCATTCTCTGGGATTATAATAAATAATAAAAGAACTAGCCGGGACTCAGCCCGGCCTCTTTATGCTAATAGGCAAAAGTGTGGTTGCCGATTCGCTTGATCACTGTACGAGTGAAAATCCACTGATCTGTAACAAGGTTTGGATTATAGTAGTATACGGCCCCGCCAGTAGGGTCCCAGCCTAAAAAGGCATCTTTTACCGCCTGGTATGCGGTATTTCCTGGAAGCAGCCTGTATTGTCCATCATTAATCGCCGTAAAGGCATTTCTTTGATAGATAACTTGATTAATAGCATCTGGAAATTCATTCGATTCCATGCGGTTTAAGATGACGGCGGCAACGGCAACCTGCCCTTCGTAGCTTTCTCCGCGGGCTTCTCCGTTTACAATGTGCGCCATTGTGTCGACATGATAAATCATATTGGCTGTTTCAGTGCCGGTGACCCCATCCACTCTTAGCCCAAAATCACGCTGGAACTCACAAATCGCTTGAGCTGTAACCGGGCCATAATAGCCAGTTGTTTCTGTTTCAAAATAGCCAAGCTTCTTCATAAAATCCTGCACAAATGTAACCTCGGAGCCGGCAGACCCCTCTTTTAAAAGCTGGGAAGCCTTTGCCTCCGATTGAGTGTAGCCAGCTAAGAAAATAAACATCCATGCTGCTGTTATGTACTTCATTAATCGCATTACACTTCTCCTCTACAATATGTATTTCTGCTATGCTCACCTTAGTATCATCGGCGGCTTTTTATAGCACCCTTTTGCTTTACCCTAGTAAACACCATAGAAACTGATTCAAAAGTCGGCTTTTCCTATAGAGGCAATTTTTCACACATAAAAAGACAGCACCTCTGAAAACTCCGCTTCTTCAGAGGGTACTGTCTTTTAAACATTAATATTTCAATGCCACATTTTTCACCTGCGTATAATTCCGCAGCGCTTCCAAGCCTTTTTCCCGCCCAAAGCCGCTATGCTTATAACCGCCGAACGGCTGGGTGATGCCGCCGCCGGCTCCATAATGATTGATGAAGACCTGGCCGCATTCGAGCGCGCCGGCAACTCGGTGGGCACGGCTGGCGTTTTCAGTCCAAACGCCTGCAACAAGTCCGTAAGCTGTGCCGTTTGCGATTTCGATGGCTTCCTCTTCTGTTTCAAAAGTGGTAACGGTGAGAACCGGACCGAAGATTTCCTCCTGGGCGAGATGGTGGTTCGCTGGAACATTGTCAAAAATCGTCGGCTGCAGGTAATAGCCTGATTCGCATCCTTCTACCGGCTGGCGCTTGCCGCCTGCTGCCACGCGGATTCCGTCGTCCTCAGCCTCCTGCAGGAAGCCTTGGATCCGTTCGAATTGCTTTTGGTTTAACACGGGTCCGAGGTCCGGATTATTGATTCCCGGCCCAATGGTCAGCTCCTCCATGGCAGCTGCCAGCTTTTGCACAAATTCCTCCTTGATCGATTTCTCGATGACCAAGCGGGAGCCCGCTGAACAGGTTTGGCCTGCATTTTGCACAATCGACTTCAATACCCACTCCAATGCTATTTCTTCATTGCAGTCAGCAAACACCACATTCGGTGACTTGCCGCCAAGCTCAAGGGTGACTGGGATAATATTCTTGGCTGCTGTTTCCATGACTCGCTTTCCTGTTTCGACTGAACCCGTAAAGGTAATATGGTTAACACCAGGATGAGCAGATAAGGCGGCTCCTGCCTCATGGCCATAGCCTGTTACCACATGGAGGATCCCTTTTGGCAGTCCGAGGCTCTCCATTAATTCCACAAGCTTCAGCGTTGAAAGCGGAGTATCTTCAGCAGGCTTTAAGACGGAGGCATTGCCGGTTGCGATTGATACGGCAATGCTCCTTGCCGCAATTTGCAGCGGGTAATTCCAAGGGATGATATGCCCGATGACACCAAGCGGTTCACGGACCGTATAATCAATGATGCCCCTCTCCACTGGAATCGTTTCTCCCATAATCTTATCTGCCACACCTGCATAGAATTCGAAATAGCGGGCAGAAATTTCAACGTCCGTTTCTGCCTGGATAAGCGGCTTTCCAACATTCAGTGTCTCAAGCCTCGCTAATTCTGCTTTGTTTTCACGGATGAGGTCGGCTGTTTTAAACAGCAGCCTTCCCCGGTTATGAGCTTGAAGTGACTTCCACTCCTCCGAACGGAATGCTTTTTTCGCAGCCTTGACAGCCCTGTCGACTTCAGCCGCACCACCGCGTGGGACTTGAGCCAAAACAGATCCATCCGCGGGATTCTTCACTTGTATTAATCTATTTTCATCGGGAACAACCCATTCTCCATCAATATAGCAGCCTTGGATTTTAGCACCTGTTGCTTCCACTGCTTATATCCCCCTTCCGCCATCGACATTCAGGACAGAACCTGTCACGATCGCCGATTCTTTTGAACATAAGTACACGAGTGAATTGGCAATATCAATTGGCTGAATCAGCCTTCCTAATGGCACGCTCTTTTTAAAAATCGTATCCTTTGCTGCTTCAATATCAGTATCCTTTGCCGCGAACTGGCCAAGCATGCCTGTGTCTGCTGGTCCCGGATTCACGACATTGACGCGAATTCCGTACTCAGCAAGCTCAATCGCAAGGGCCTGTGAAAACGAGACGGCGGCCCCTTTGGACGCAATATACGCATTCAAACCGGGACGAGGACGCACCATCGAAATCGAAGCGATGTTCACGATGACACCCTCTCCCTGCTTTTTCAGATAAGGTACAGCTTCACGGCAGGTGAGAAAAAGGGATGTCGCGTTGACAGCCATAATCTTCTCCCAATCTGCCAAACTCACTTCCTCAATCGGTGTTGCGGACTGGGCAATTCCGGCAATATTAACCAGACCGCTGATTTTCCCAAACTGCTCACTGGCTTCTGAAAAAACCCTGGCTACATCTTCTTCCTTTGTTAAATCACCGGCAATCGGCAAAAGACGGTCTGTTTGTTCATCGCCTTCCACATTCAAGTCGACCGCAGCCACATAAGCGCCTTCTTCTAAAAACCGCTTAACCGTTTCTTTTCCCATCCCGCCTTTAGCACCTGTAACTACAAATACTTCATCCTTCAATCTCATTTTATAACCCTTCCTTTACTAGAAGTTTCTGCTGCAAAGCTTCGCTGATGGCTGCTCCCATTTCCCTTGTAGTTGAAGCTCCGCCAAGGTCTGGTGTGCGAACTTCCCCCTTCACAAGCACATCTTCAATGGCTTCGATAATTGCTGCACATAAATCCGCTCTTCCCAAATGCTCCAGCATAAGGGCTGCTGACCAGATTTGTGCGATCGGGTTCGCGATTCCCTTCCCTGCGATGTCAGGCGCCGAACCATGAACAGGCTCAAACATGGATGGAAAATCTCCCTCGGGATTCAGATTCGCTGAAGGGGAAAGACCAAGCCCGCCAACCACGGCAGATCCCAGATCGCTTAAAATATCGCCGAATAGGTTGGAGGCAACGACCACATCAAATGAAGCTGGTCTTTCGACAAAATAAGCTGCAAGTGCATCAATATAGTAGCTATCCAGTTTGATAGACGGATATTGTTCAGCCACTGTGCGAATCACTTCATCCCACAGTTTCATCGAATGGACGATGGCATTCGATTTCGTCGCACTCACAACGGATTTCTTGCTATGCTTCTCGGCATATTCAAATGCAAATTTCGCTGCTTTTGCCGTGCCGATTCGCGTAATTATCGTGTTTTGGACAGCCACTTCCTCATCAAGACCAGGATATAAACGGCCGCCGCTGTTGGAGTATTCACCCTCAGCATTTTCACGGACGATGACAAAATCAATCTCTTCACCTTCAAAGCGGGAATGCACACCTTTTAGCATTTTGACTGGCCTTAAGTTTATATACTGGCGGAATTGCTTTCGGATTGGCATGATCAGCTCCCAAACGGTTACATCATCCGGAACCCTTTTATCTCCGATTGCTCCGAACAAAATGGCATCATATTTCTTCAGCGTTTCCAGTGCGTTATCCGGCATCATTTTTCCATGCTGGAGATAGTACTCGCTGCTCCAGTCAAAGGTTTCAAACTCCAGGTCTAACGCGGGGTCAAGCTTTTTCAATAATTCCAATACCTTTACAGCTTCACTTACAACTTCAGTCCCGATGCCATCACCCGGCAAAACGGCGATACGTTTGCTTGTCATTAACTATGCACCTCTTCCATTTCTACGATTTTTCCAGGGTTTAAGATATTGTTTGGATCCAATGCTTTTTTGATCATTTTCATGACCGGCAAAGCCGTGCTTCGTTCTTCCTTTAAAAATTTCATCTTGCCAATGCCGACACCATGCTCACCGGTACAGGTGCCGCGATGGTCAATCGCGAACTTTACCATTTTTTCATTAAACTCATGAAAGCGCGTCATCACATCCTGGTTTTCAGTGTCCAGCGCGAATGCCACATGGAAGTTTCCGTCACCGACATGTCCAAGAATGGCACCATCAAGCTTGTAATCATCCAGTAGCTTGCGGGTATGAGCAATGGTCACAGCCAATTGTGAAATGGGCAGACACACATCTGTCGACACAAGCTTGCAGCCAGGCTTTTTGCTAAGAATTGCCAGAGCCGCCTGATGGCGTGCTTCCCATAGTTGGGCCCGCTTCAGGGAATCATGTTCAAACTCGAACCTCACCGTTCCAGCATCCTTCATCAGTTCTTTGATAAGTGCGATTCCCTGTTCTGTTGCTTCTGCTGTTCCGCTGTACTCTAAAAAAAGAGTGGGCACTTCTTCAAAATCTGTTCCTTTAAACTCGTTAACTGCCTGAATCGTTGCTGCGTCCACAAGCTCCATTTTTCCAATACCCACGCCAGACTGAAGGACTAGCTCAGCCGCCTTTCCGGCTGCCTCAACACTCTCGAAAGACGCTTTTGCCACAACAGTTGCTTCGGGAATTCCGGCAAGCTTCAGTGTTATTTCTGTAAAAATGCCCAGTGTTCCTTCTGATCCGACCAAAAGCTCGGTCAAGTTGTAGCCTGCCGATGACTTCACCGTTTGCCCGCCTGCTGCTGCGACACTGCCATCTGCCAGAACTGCTTGAAGTCCTAGGACGTTATGCTTCATCGTTCCGTATTTCACGGCATTTGTGCCGCTCGCATTTGTTGCGGCCATTCCGCCAATCGTGGCATCAGCACCCGGGTCAATCGGGAAAAATAAGCCATACTTTTTCAAATGCTTATTCAGCTGCATTCTCGTTACTCCCGGCTGCACCTTTACCAAGAAGTCTTCCGGATAAACGGCCACCACTTCATTCATTAGTGTAAAATCCATGCTGATGCCGCCCTTTAGCGGGAGCAGATGGCCCTCGAGGCTGCTTCCTGCACCGAAAGGAACCACAGCCACCTTATTGGCAGCAGCATATTTCACAATGGAAACAACTTCTTCCTCTGTTTTCGGAAAAACGACTACATCAGGCTTTTTCCTTTCGTGATAATCCATGCCCCCAGCATGATGCTCAAGCACAGTTTCATTGACACTGACGCGTTCCGGATCTTTTAACATGTCCAATAACTCTTGATACATTTTCCTTCACCTCTATTTATCTAGTAAAAACAAGCTAATTGATGGCATAAAGCTTAAAATTAGTACGTCAATAATCAGAACAATAATGAATGGCATGATCGCGCGAACGATATGCTCCAGCCGGATCTTGGCGATATTCGATGCGACGAATAGGTTAATCCCGACTGGCGGTGTAATCATTCCAATCGCCAGGTTCACGACCATGATCACCCCAAAATGGACGAGGTCCATGCCGGCTGCCGATGCGATTGGAACAAGAATGGGAGCCATGATGACGATGGCTGCCGAAGTCTCAAGGAATGTTCCAACAATCAGGAGAATGACATTGATAATGATTAAAATCATGATCGCATTGGACGTAATCCCAAGCATTCCTTCTGAAATTTGGGCCGGAATCTGCTCCCTTGTTAACAGGAAGCCAAAGATCGATGCACAGGATATAATGAATAGAATAACCGAAGATGTGATGGCCGAAGAAATGAAGATTTCCGGCAGGTCCTTCCATTTGATTTCCCTATAAATTAAAAGGCCTACGATCAATCCATATACAACTGCCACAACAGAGCCTTCTGTCGGAGTGAAAATCCCGCCATATATGCCGCCAAGAATAATAACCGGCATTAATATGGCTAAAATAGCGCTCCTGAATGCTAAAGCCACTTCCTTTATTGAGCTCTTTTCTTCCTTGCCGTAGCCCCTTTTACGGGAAATAAAATAAGCGACTAGAATGAGAGACATTCCCACGAAAACCCCTGGTATGATTCCCGCGATAAAGAGGTCCCCAATGGAAGCCCCCGCAATCACACCGAATAAAATCAATGGAACACTCGGCGGGATCATAACGCCAATCGTACCGCCGGCAGCCTGAATGGCAGTTGAAAAGCTTTTATCATAGCCGCGCTTGACCATAGCCGGAATCAATATGCTTCCGACGGCAGCCGTGGTAGCCGCTGCAGATCCGGAAATCGCTGCGAAAAACATGCAGGTAACAATCGATACCATTGCCAATCCGCCATGAAGGCTTCCGACCAGCGTACTCGAGAAATTAATTAAGCGCCTGGAGATCCCGCCGGATTCCATCAGCTTGCCTGCCAGTATGAAAAACGGGACCGCCATAAGTGTAAAAGAATCGGTTGACGTAAACATTTTCTGGACAATCACCATCAGCGGAACATTGTCCTGAACCATTAACACAATCATGGAAGCGAGCCCAAGTGCCACCGCAACCGGAACATTAATCAGGAAAAGCATTAATAGCAATCCGAATAATAGCCATGCCATCAGCTGCCCGCCTCCTTTCTCCACTCTGAAACCGTTATGTAGAGCAGATTAATGACAAATAAGATGCTAGCAATCGGAATGACCGTATAAACCAGTCCCATCGGCAGCTGCAGGGCCGGGGAGGTTTGCACCATGCTTCGCTCGATAAAAACGAATGAGTTGACGATTATTTGATAAAAGAAAAAAACAACTAAAACCGCCGATAACAGCAGCATCCCTTTTCTCACCGCTTGATTGGCTTTTTCAAAAAGCAGCTCAATGCTCGGATGCGCTTTAACGCTCACGGCATAGCCCGCTCCCAAAAAAGTGATCCACACAAGCAGGTAGCGTGATAATTCCTCCGTCCAGGCAAGCGGCTGATCCAGCACAAACCGGAAGAGCACCTGCAGGAAAACCACGATAACCATAATGAAAAAGAGAAGGATCAGTATCCATTTGATTAAGGCATTCAATGAATCTACCATTTTTTTTACCACCATAGACTTCCCCTTATGTGTAAAAAACCTGGTCTGTGCCGGCATCTATTGTCCGGCACTCGCCAAGTTTCCCTGTTTTGTTATTTTGTGTTTAAAATGGCGTCAAGTTTTTCCTTGCCGAATTGGGATTCATATTTTTCATATACAGGCTGGATCGCTTCACGGAAAGGCGCAACATCCACTTCTTCAACGATTTCCATTCCCTGTTCCTTCAGTACCTTTAAGGATTCTTCATCAGACTTTGTAATCAGTTCGCGGATCTGGTCGCCGGCCTTTTTGGATTCCTCTTTTAAGATATCCTGATATTCTGCAGGAAGCGTATCCCATACAGATTTACTGAACATGATGACAGCCGGTGAATACAAGTGGCCCGTCAAAGTCATGTACTTTTGGTTTGCTTCATAAAGCTTGTACGTATCTGCTACAACGATTGGGTTTTCCTGTGCATCAACCACTCCCTGCTGAAGAGCTGTTAACGCTTCAGTCCAAGCCATTGGCGTTGGCTTAGCACCTAATGCATTAAATGCATCAAGGTGAATAGGGTTTTCCTGCGTACGGATTTTTAAGCCTTTTAGATCTTCAGGCTTATGGATTGGCTTCTTCGCATTTGTGATATGGCGGAAACCATTTTCCCCCCATGCAAGACCGACAATTCCGACATTCTCCATCCCTTTTAAAAGCTCCTGACCGATTTCTCCATCCAGAACCTTGTAAGCGTGTTCACGTGATTCAAATAAGAAAGGCATGTCCACGATCCCGATTTCCGGATAGAAGTTCGCAATGGGCGCTGTGGAAGAAACAGACATATCAGCTGTTCCAAGCGTAAGAGCCTCAGTCAATTCTCTTTCTGCTCCAAGCTGGCTTAAAGGGAATACTTCGATCTTCACCTTGCCATCTGTGCGCTCCTCAACATTCTTAGCTAGCGCCAACAAACCGATATGGTACGGATGGTCCTCTGTTAAGGAGTGGCCCGCCTTCAGACTAAACGTCTTGCCGCTATCCTTTTCCCCCGAATCACCTTCACCGCTTGTCGAACTGGAGCCGCCGCCTCCGCAAGCTGACAAAATCAGACTCAATACCAGCATCGGCACCAGCCATAAAAATCTCTTTCTCATCTCTAAATCCCCCTTTAATCTTAAAAACTATTAGAATATACAGGCAATTATAACACCTTTTTCGCTTTTATGCGGTAAATTTTTTGTGAATTTTTAGAATTATGTGTATGCAGGTATGCTTGAATTTTGTCAAATATAAAATAAGCAGATGATAAAGCCCTAACTTTAAAATTAACTGGAAAGAGAATCCCAACAGAAACGGTTTTAGGGCTATTCATTAAACCAAATTGGTTTGCATTCTCATTTTCCTGCGCTAATTTGTGAACTTTGCAAATAGAATGGTCATTTCTGCAAATAGAGTGTTAGATTTTGCAACTAGAACTGCCTAACCCGCAAATTGGACAATTGATTTTGCAAATAAGACCATTATTTTTGCAAATAGACCTGCGTCAATGCCCGGTCATAGGTCTTAGAGAGGGGCACATGTAAAAAAATGTCTGCCCCTTTTTCAGGATGCAGACACTCTTATTAAAACCTCCCTTTATTCTCTTCAAAGACCTTCTTCACTTTCTCTACTACCACCTTCGACCCTCCGCTGTTTTCAACGCCCTCCATCATCATTGCTATCAAAAGCTTAGGAGATTGCGGATTGTACGCAACAAACAGTCCGTTTTCCTGCCCCTTTTCATCTGCGCTTTTCTTCAGCTCGGCAGTTCCCGTCTTGCCGGCCAGCGGGTAGTCTTTCATATAGGCAGCTCGGCCTGTTCCGCCTGGTGCCTGGATGACTTTTTCCATCATTTTTTCGATTGTATCAGCTGTCTCCTCGCTCATCACGCCTTCTTTCAGCACCTGTCCTTTTTCCTCTTCTTCTATTAATACAGGCTTAATCATCGAACCCTTGTTGATGAAAGGCGTATAAGACGCTGCAAGATGAACCATGCTCATTTCTACCTGTCCCTGGCCGTAGCCGGAATCTGCAAGGAGTATTTCAGTGTCCAGACCGCCAATTTTGGATTGTTCAAGCGGAAATGCGTATGGAATTTCCTCTTCGAATGCAAACTTCTTGAGCCCTGCTGCAAACCGTTCTTTGCCAAGTTCGAGTGCCTCCTGGGCAAAGAAAATATTATCCGAGTACATCATCGCCTTTTCAAAGTTCACTGGTCCTCCTGGATCTTTTACCCGCGTAACTTTGTAGCCTCCCCAAGCGCTTCCTTTTTGCCACTGAAGGCCCTTTACATTAATCGTTTCATCCAATGTTAAGGTTCCTTCCGTCAACCCGATTGCACTTGTCAGAGGCTTCATTACAGATCCAGGCGCATAGGTTTGCTTAAAGCGGGTCAAGAGCGGCATGTCCTTATTTTCTTCTATCGACTTCCACTCATCAGCGGTAAAACCAAGTGATGCCTGATTCGGGTCAAAGCTTGGGCTGCTGACGAGCGCCAGCGTATCTCCAGTCACTGGATCCATCGCAGCAGCTGTTCCCGGCTTTCCTCCCAGTTCTTTATAAAGGGATTGCTGCAGATTCATATCGATTGTCAGCTGAATATTTTCCCCATTCTCAACCGGCTTCTCTGCCAGCATGACTTCAGAGCCATCTTTCTTTTGGATGCCGATTTTGATCCCGTTCGCCCCTTTTAGCCGTTCTTCCAGCACCTGCTCAAGTCCTCTTTTGCCAATCATATCCGTGCTTGAATAGCCATCATGCTCCTTCATTTCTTCCGCTGTAATGGACCCCACATAGCCGATCAGGTGTGCAGCTGCTTCACCCATTGGATATACTCTTCCTTTGACATCCTGCTTTAAAACGCCTTTCAATGCAAAGACTTTATCCAGCTTATCTTTATCATCAGGGGAGACTTTTTTAATTGGAACAAAATATCCCGGCTGCACCCAGCTGGCATTTAAGCTTTTATGAATCTGTTCCTCTGATACCCCTAGTGCCTCAGATAGCCCTTTAATGGTCTGTTCCTTTTGAGCGCCCATCTGTTCAGGAACGACACCGATTTCGTAAAGGGTGCCATTTAGAGCAAGCGGGTCCCCGGTACGGTCCACAATATCGCCGCGCTTAGCTGGAATGGTTGAGTAGTTTATTTTATCCTCCGGACCAAGCTCTGGAAAAATATAAGTCGTGTCCCAGGCAACAAACCAATTTTCTTTTTCTTCCGTTTCTTCCCTCACAAGCTTGGCATCATGGGTGAACTCAATCTTCCCGGCAGCACTGTCCATGCTTGCAGAAAAAGGAAAACTGGCACTCTCTTCCTTCTTATATTCCTTCTCCATATCCGGCTTGTATGTAATCTCCAGATTATTTATCTCTAAATCCTTATAAACCTTTTCATAGCGGCCAGCATAATCCTCTTTGCTGATGGACTGCTTCGCATCCTTCGACAGAAAGTCATACATCTTCTCAAACTCCTGCTTATTCCAATGCTCCACATACTGCGCAAAACGATCCTGCGGCTTAACTTCCTTATTGCACCCGCTCAAAGCGGCCAAAACCAGGACAGCAAAAACGGCAAACATAACCTTTCTCATACATCACCCTCCCTTCCAATAGTTTACCATTTAATTGAAGGATTTACCTAGTGACAGGTGCTACCCGAATTTCTTTGAAAAACAAATAAGGGGATTCCACTTCAAAGTGAAATCCCAAGTAAATACATTGCTTAAGAGAATAGTTTAATAAAGAAACTTAATAGAATTCCCACAATCCCAAAGTCGGAGTCTCCGAATGTAGTCCCCTCAAATCCAAGGGATCCCAGAACCGGCAGCAATAAGGCCGGCAAAAAGGAGATTAATAGACCATTGGCAAATGCTCCAATCATCGCCCCTCTTCGTCCGCCAGTGGCATTTCCGAAGACCCCTGCCGCTGCACCTGTGAAGAAGTGCGGGATCAGGCCAGGCACTATGACTTTTAATCCGAATAACGGAAGCAGGAACATCGAAATCAACCCAGCCACGAAGCTAAATAAGAATCCGATAATAACTGCATTAGGGGCAAACGGGAATACTGCTGGACAGTCCAAAGCAGGCTTGGCATCTTTAACCACTTTATCCGCAATCCCCTTAAACGCAGGTACGATCTCTGCAATAAGCATACGGACACCTGCAAGGACTACATACACACCTGCAGCAAACGTAATCGCCTGCATCAGTGAGAACACAAGGAAGTTTACCCCGCCGCTAAGCTCCGTTTCCACATACCCTTTGCCAGCGATCGGAGCTACGACCAAAAAGAGAATGGTCATAGTCAAAGACATTGCAACTGATGTATCACGCAGAAAGCCGAGTGATTTTGGAACCTTAATATCCTCAGTAGAATTAGATTTATCTCCTACACGCTTTCCAATAAAACCTGCTGTAAAATAGCCAATAGATCCAAAGTGGCCAACAGCAATGCTGTCATTGCCCGTAATTTCCCGGACATACGGCTGGACGAGTGCAGGCATGAATACCATCAGCAAACCTAGAATAATAGATCCGATCATAATCAATGGCAGCCCTGTTACCCCGCCAGTTGCAAAAGCGGCTGAAATCAAGCATGCCATAAATAATGTATGATGCCCAGTTAAGAAAATATATTTGAATGGTGTAAAGCGGGCAATTACAATGTTCATAACCATTCCGAAAAGCATAATCATAGCTGTTTCCTTGCCAAATGTTTGCTGGGCAATCGCTACAATCGCTTCGTTATTCGGAATGACACCCTGAATATGAAAAGCCTTCTCAAACATTTTGCCAAAGATATCAAGCGAACCAATTAAGATGGTTGCTCCTCCGTTCAGGATGAGGAAGCCCATGATTGTTTTTAAAGTACCTGAGATCACATCGGCAATTCCTTTCTTTTGAAGAAGCAAGCCGAACAATGCAAATAAACCAACCAGGATTGCAGGTGTACCCAATAGATCATTCATCAGAAAATCAAACATCTTTACCCCTCCTTTTAAAATAGAACCTTTTTTATCAGTCTCTTTATCTATTTTTGAGAGAAAAATCATTCACACTGAAGCATTTCTCAAGTTATACTATAATTGTCTTTTTTATTTTTCAGCGGGCGATTTTTCGCCTGCTCTTTTTATATATATCTATTATGATAAATGTGATTCTAATGCTGCTTTTAGCTCGTCTTGGTCAAGGATATTGGTCAATCCGATAATCGTTCTTGTTCCATCGTCCAAAGTTGAGATTAAATCTTTTGACCCCAGGTAAATATCCGCTTTCTCCGATTTGGCAGTGGTTAAGTCTGTATGGGAAACATCAGCTTCTACTCCCAATTGCCCCAACACTGTCTTTACATTCATCTCGACAATAAAACTGCTTCCAAGTCCATTTCCGCACACAACTAGAATCTTTTTCATCTTTATTTCCTCCTTAGTCTTTTGAATATAGATTAATAATCTCTAAAACTTCTGCTGCTGTCTCTGCACTTTGCAGCTTTTCAAGATTCTCCCCATTTGAAAGCATTTTGGAAAGCTGGGATAATGCCTTTAAATGTGTTTCATTATCAATCGCTGCCAGAACAAAGAACAGCGTTACCTGGTGCCCGGATTTTTCTGAAAAAGAGCAGCTTTCCTTTAATTGCAGAAAGCTCATTCCAAGTTTGTTCACTCCTGCCTCAGGACGTGCATGCGGAAGGGCAATACCTGGAGCTATTACAATATAAGGCCCCATTTTCTTCACATTCTCAACCATTGCATCTATATACTCCTGGCTGATTGAATGGTCAGCCAATAACGGCTGCGACGCCATTTGCAAAGCTTCCTGCCAGCTATTTGCTGAATCTGCAAATTGAATTTTGTCTGGGGTCAGTACTTCATGTAGCATCGGCTTTTGGTCCACCTCACTTTTCATTTCCTTAATCGATTGATAGTAGGTTTTTAATTCCTGGAAAAGCATGCCTTCGTTTTTTATGTCAGCATGCTTCCTGATTATGCTCATAAGAGCGTCTATATTTTCCGGTCTTGGTGTTATTTTAGCTGTTTGAACCTGTTTGAGCAGCGCTTCCTTTTCAGAAGGATTCAAAATGGGATTCACAATAAAAACCGGAATGTTTTTCTCGGATACTGGTGTTGTAGAGATAACAAAATCCACATCGGCAAGGAAGGCTTTTTCATACTCGCGAACCGTGAACACATTTGTTACATCCACTAGCGGCATAAGATCTTCCACTTGTTTCTGGAGTATTCTTGAGGTTCCAATTCCGCTTGCACAAACGACAACAGCCTTCTTCCTTGCTTCCACTTTTACGCCCTCTTTGTCAATCCATCCTCCGAAGTGCATGGCAATATAGGCCACTTCATCATCGGAAACAGATTTCCCGAGAACATATTCAAAGTGATGCACCACTTTTTTCGTAAGAATAAACAGATCCTGATACGAATCCTGCACAGATTTGGATAAAGGATTCTCCAGCTCAATGCCATATTTGATCCTGAAATAGGCAGGTTTTAAATGAATAAGCAGATTCCGTTCCAGTTCAATCCGGTTTTGAAAAAATACACAGGCGTATTTTTCAAAATCATCCACCATTCGGGATACTATTTGTTTCAGATTCCTAAGCTCCTTGTTCTCCCATTCAGTTCCCTGGTAGTCACTAATTTTGGAACTCAGCAAATAGGTGGCAATATAGCAGGCTTCGTCTTCAGGAATCCTTACATCGAAACCGCTTTCAATTCTTTGGCAAATAAATTGGGCGGAACTGTACTCTTTTGTTTTTTTAATGACTTCTTGTTCAATGGGATCCATTTGAATGTACTTTCCCTGAGTAAACCTTTTAATAAGCAAAAATAATTGGGCGCTTAACGTCTCGATTACTTCATCCGTATAGCGGACTTCTGAATAAGACTCACTTTCACTCAAGATGCAGTAAATCGCGTCCAAATCTGAACGCTGGAACAATTCAGGAGATAATTCCTGCTTATCCTGAATCGTTAACTGAATTTCCGATAAGAGATCGTTCCATCCGCGATTGGTCAAAACCTGTGACAGAAAATAAATCAGCATCTTTCGTTTATCCTGCTCTTCACCGTCAATGAAATAGCCTGAGGTTTTATGAGAATTCAACTCAATTTGAAAATGGGCAAGCTGCCTTTTCAAGTCCCTTATATCTGCTAAAAGAGTACTTCTGCTCACGCCAAGCTGATCCATAAGATCCTGAAGGAACACTGCTTTTTCACGGGTCAGTATTATGATTGCAGCCCAGGCAATCCTCTCTTTTTTGGAAAACTCATAACCCGTTTTTTTATCAAAAGAGCCTAAGGCCTGTTTAATCTGCTGCTTGCCCTTCTCACTGAGAAAAAAACCGGCAGTCCGTACATAACCAAGCTCTTCCAATCCTTTTTCTTTTAGCCAGCTATTAATTTTTTCAATATCATAATAGACTGTCCGCTTTGAAACATTCAGAACCTCTATTAACTCCTGTGGTGATACATGCGATGGAGTATGAACCATTTTCGTCAAAATTGTCATACAGCGATGGCCTAGAATCATGGGGAGCGCTCCCTCCTTTACACGATCCAAAAACTGATTCCCTAGATTAAAAAGTGCAAAGATTAGACCTTTAAATAAAAAGGAAAACCTTATTTATTGCTATTATACTCCCCCTTTACACAAAAAGAAGTCCGAATATTGTGAGCATAACATTGCAATATTCGGACCGATGCAGCACCAGACACCACCCGAATTTTGTCGAATACTCACCTCGAAAATTTCAAACAAACGTTTGATTGAATGTGAATTTCCCTTCCGGCAGTAGTACAATCTCTCTATTTACCGTATAATTTAAATATTCAGTAAATAAAGCGCGACGGTGAATTTTTATAAAGGGAGCTGAGAGAATGCATACAGAAAGCCAGAAGGTCGGGTGGCTGAAAGGGATTATAGAGGCGGTTCACGATGGCATACTTGTGATTGACCGTGAGGGAATTGTTCAGCTAATTAATGATGAATATACAAATATAACAGGCGTAAAAAAGGAGCAGATTATCGGGAAGCCCTTGCTCGAAGTCCGTCCTGGCGCAATGCTGCCATCTGTACTAAAAGATGGGAAGCCTCGTGCAGGCGTTTTTCGAAAAGAGAATAAGATGGAGTATGTAGTGGATATGGCTCCTGTTTTTGAAAACCAGGAAATCATAGGGGCTGTATCTGTTTGCAAAAGCATTCCTGAGGTATTCCTGCTCACGAAAGAGCTGAAAAAGAGTAGGAAGCGGGTTAGCCAGCTGGAAAAAACGTTTGGAAGAATCCATCAGGCAAAATACACGTTTTCAAATATTATTGGAAATAATGAACGGCTAAAAAAAATAATTGCCCAGGCCAGGAAGGCTGCCGCTTCAGAATTGAATATTCTTTTAACCGGGGAATCCGGTACGGGAAAAGAGCTTTTTGCACAGGCCATACATAATGAGAGCGTGCGCAGTTCCTCCCCTTTTGTCCCAGTTAATTGTGCAGCCATTCCCAACTCACTCTTGGAGAGCGAATTGTTTGGCTACGAAGAAGGCTCTTTTACAAACTCAAAGCGGGATGGAAAAGTCGGTTTATTCGAACTGGCCAATCAGGGAACTCTTTTTCTGGATGAAATCGGGGACATGCCGCTTGATCTTCAGGCGAAACTTCTGCGTGTGCTGCAGGAAGGGACTTTTAGGAAAATCGGGGGACTTGAGGAGCAAAACGTGGATGTCCGTGTGATTGCAGCCACAAACAAGGACCTGCTGAGCATGGTTCAGAAGGAGCGATTCCGGGAGGACCTTTTTTACCGGATCAACACTGTGCACCTTTCTATTCCTCCTCTCCGGGAACGGAAGGATGATCTGCCAGATCTCATTTCCTTTCTGCTGAACGAGCAAAAAAGCAATCCGGACGCCCGGATTAACCGAGAAGCAATGAATATACTCCAGCAGTATGACTGGCCCGGAAATATCCGGGAATTGAAAAATACAATTCATTACGCCATTAGCATGTGTGAAGGAAATGAAGTAAGGAATGAACATCTCCCAGATACGATTAAAAAACGTTTCATTCCGGCCGGCAAAAAGGCAAAGCCGTTCCAGCCCCTGGAAGAGCTTATCAGGGAGACTGAAAAGAAAGCGATCATGAAAGTTCTCGAACAAACCGGAGCAAGTGTGAAAGGCAAGAAAGAGGCAGCAAAACTCTTAGGCATCTCACTCGCCTCTTTATATAACAAAATAACAAAGCTTCACATTCCGCTGTAAATTTCTAAAAATTTAGAAATTTGATAAATCCTTCTAAGTTTTTAGAAACCCTTGTTAGGCGTATCCTGAGGATAGTTATTTCCAATAAATGTTTCTACTATTCTAGAAACCTCCCCTTCCCTCTTTTCCAGAAAGCCTTTCCTATCAAGGCTTTTTATTTTTGGCACAGGAATTGCATCTACTAATTGTGAAAGCGCTTTAAAAACATGAAGGGGGTTTTGCATTGCTAGCTTTAATGGGCTTTTTAACAATCGCCATATTTTTGTATCTTATTCTATCAAAAAGAGTTTCCGTAATTGCCGCCTTAATCCTGGTGCCAGTGGTATTCGGCCTTTTCACCACTGATATCAAGAGTTTAGGAACCATGATCCTCGATGGGGTTACAGGAGTTGCTCCTACAGGGATCATGCTCGCTTTTGCCATCTTGTTTTTTGGCCTTATGAGCAAAGCTGGCCTTTTCGATCCCGTCATATCAAGGATTCTGAAATTAGTTAAAGGAGATCCTTTAAAAATTGTCATCGGCACAGCCATCATTGGCATGGTGACCCACCTTGACGGGTCCGGGGCTTCAACATTCCTGATTACCATCCCGGCTTTGCTGCCGCTTTATGAACGGCTGGGAATGAGCCGCCTTGTGCTGGCCGGGGTGGTGACCCTAAGTGCCGGCACCATGAATATCGTTCCTTGGGGAGGGCCGACCGCCCGTGCAGCCAGCGCTTTGGGCATCGACGCGGCAGCCCTGTTCAACCCGCTGATTCCAGCGATGATTGCAGGCTTAATTTGGGTTCTGTTTGTCAGCTATATTCTGGGAAAAAGAGAACGAAAGCGCCTCGGAATCCAGGATTTCCAGTATGACTTTAACCAGGAATTAAGCGAGGCCGACGCAAAAGCCAGAAGGCCCAAACTGCTTTGGCTTAACCTCCTCCTTACCATCGTGACCATTATCGCTCTGGTAAAGGTATGGCTGCCGCTTCCAGTTATTTTTATGGTTGCCTTTGCGATTGCTTTGGTTTTGAATTATCCAAATCCGAAGGAGCAGCAGGAACGGATTACCGAGCAGGCAACCGGAATGGTGGCCGTTGTTTCTATCATTTTTGCAGCTGGCATATTCACTGGTGTCCTCTCCGGAACGGGGATGATTGAAGCAATGGCGAAAACGCTCGTTGACTTCATCCCGGAAAGCACGGGGTCCTTTATGTCCCTGATTGTTGCCATAACCAGTATGCCGCTTAGCCTGGTCTTTACTCCTGATGCCTATTACTTCGGCGTACTGCCAGTATTAAGCGAAACGGCCAGCGCCTATGGCGTTGATCCGGTAAATATCGGGCGTGCAGCCATCCTGGGGCAAATGACGACAGGCTTCCCTTTAAGCCCGCTTACGGCCTCTACCTTCCTTCTGATCGGCCTGGCGAGAGTTGAACTGGCTGACCATCAGCGCTTTATCTTCATATGGGCGTTCGGAACAACCATCGTCATGGCCCTTATTGCCTTTATTACAGGAGCCATTGCCATTTAACTAGCAAAAAAAAGGAGTGTTTATGTTGCTGCGAATCGGATCAGGTGCAGGCTTTGCGGGTGACCGGATTGAACCTGCTAAAGATTTAGTAGAAAAAGCGAATTTAGACTATCTTGTTTTAGAAGGGCTGGCCGAGCGGACCATTGCCCTTGCGCAAAAACAAAAAAGAAGGGATCCTCACCTGGGCTACAACGAATATTTAGAAGATCGAATACGCTTGCTCCTGCCTTCACTGGTAAAAAATAAAGTCAGGCTTATTACAAATATGGGTGCTGCCAACCCAATCTCTGCAGCTAAAAAAATCAAGGAAATAGCAAATGAAATGGGATTAACGTGCAAGGTTGCCGCGGTAACCGGAGATGATGTAACGAAGAAAATCAGCATAAGCAGCAGAGTGCTAGAAAGCGGAAAAAGTCTCGAACATTATGAACCGATCATTTCCGCAAATGCCTATCTTGGGGCTGAAGCCATCCTGCCTGCATTGGAGACTGGTGCAGATATTATCGTAACTGGAAGAGTTGCCGACCCCTCCCTCTTTCTGGCGCCTATCATCCATCATTATAAATGGAATCTGGAAAACTATGAGTTAATCGGACAGGGGACAGTAATCGGGCATTTATTAGAATGTGCCGGACAAATTACAGGAGGATATTTCGCTGATCCAGGATTAAAAGACATCGAAGGGCTGGCAGATTTGGGCTTCCCTTTTGCCATCGTGGAAGAGGACGGAACCGCCATCATCACCAAGCTTCCTGATACCGGCGGGGCTGTCACTCTTCAGACTGTAAAAGAACAGCTTTTATATGAAGTCCATAATCCTGAAAGCTATCTTACTCCGGATTGCATCGCCAATTTTACTGCTGTTCATTTAAAAGAAATCGAAAACAGCCAGATACGGGTTCAAGGAGCCACCGGAAAAAAGAAGCCCGATACGTTAAAGGTTTCAATCGGCTATCATGCTGGCTTTTTAGGCGAAGGGGAAATCTCCTATGCCGGTTCAACTGCACTAAACAGAGCAAAATTGGCGGAAAGCATTTTAAAAGAAAGATTAGCAGGACAGCATCCTGATGTAAGAACCGACCTGATCGGAGTCTCTTCCCTCCACCATAGCCAATTTGGAGATTATACACCATATGAAGTAAGAGTCCGGGCGGCTGCATTATGCAAGCATATTGATGATGCCAGGCAAATCGGCCACGAAGTGGAAGCTTTGTACACGAACGGTCCTGCCGGCGGGGGCGGAGCCAGAAAAAGAACGGAGGAGGTCATCGGGATCGTTTCTTCCCTGATAGACCGGTCAGCGATTACCATAAAGACGGATATTTTGGAGTGAAAACTATGAAAAAGGTAAAATTAATCGATATCGCTCACAGCCGCACTGGGGACAAGGGCAACACGCTTAATTTCTCGTTAATTCCTTATAACGAAAAACACTACCACACGCTTGCAGACCAAGTCACAGCAGAAACAGTAAAAGACCATTTAAATCATATTGTGAAAGGAAGCATTACCAGGTACAATTTGCCAAACATTAAAGCTTTTAACTTCGTATGTGAAGAAGCGCTCCTCGGCGGTGTCACAACCTCCCTGGCAATCGACACTCATGGAAAAAGCCTCAGCAGTGCTGTCCTGGAGATGGAAATTATGATAGAGGATTAACGGGAACCCAAAAGGCAGAGAGTTGTGTTTATCAAGACCTAAATTAAAAAAATCTTAATAAATAAAGGACGATACATATTTTATATGACCCCCGCGCCGCTTTTGTGTCGAATTTTGCTTAGCGTACAAAATTTCCGAAATGTTGGCTGTACCCCCTTGTGTAATTCGTTTATGTTAGCGAATAGTTGCTCTAATACAAAGTCAGGAATGAAATCAATTTGATCAATTGATTTCTTCCTAAGTCTTGGCCTGTCCTCTGGAAAAAGTAAAAGTCTCATATGAGTTTTAGGAGCGATGGTATATTCGTATCGTTGAATATCCTCAAGGAATTTTCCAACTATGGATAAACCATACGAAATATACTTTTCGGGATGGGAGTTTCTTTGTCTTAAATTATTTTTAGCATATTCGTGCAGCCATTGAATGTATTGCTCCATGTGAGAACGCTTAAATTCCTTTAAATCGCTCCATGTAGGTTCCAACATGAAAACAAAAGAAAAGAATTTCGGTAAATACCTATGATACCTTAGAGCTGAGCCCCATGTGAAATTGTTTTTGTTTAAGAGGCGTTGCTTCATATACTTTTTCACTTGCTCACGTATTCCTATCTGTTGGATCTTGGTAAAGTTTATATAATAATCAGTTGTGCTTTTGTTATATTCAATTCCACATTTGTCATACAAAACCCGTACATCCCAACGGTCTTTCTCCCATTCCTCACGAGTATCGATAAGATCAAAGAAAGTAGAATGGATATTCCGAAGGAAATTTGCCAAGGCTGTTCTCTGTTTATACTCTCCATAAATCAAATCTCGTATTGTTTTTTGTGTCGCTAGCCCTTGCTAATTCAACCAAAACCACCATTCTCGTTCTGTATTATCTATATCTATATCAAGGAGGGAGGAGAGTTTCGGATACCTTTCGTTTAGAAACTCTGTTAGCCTTCCCAAAAATGCGACTTGACCGGAAAAAGTTGTAGTCAGCGTCCATTTTTCATGGAATAATTTCTGATACCATACATACTTAACCTCTAGATTCACCGAAGGGTTTTTGATTCGAAAATGGTTATTCCGGTTTGTACCTTTATACTTGTTCACCATAACCTGAAACTGTGGTATGCCTTCTAAAAAGGTGAGACTCCAAATGTCGTTGATTAGGAAGTAAGGATTCTGTTGTTGTTGGACAATTAGTGAGCCATTCGCTTGCACCATCTTTACTGGGTAGCTTGACAATACAAGCTGTATTCGTTCATGAAACCCAAGTTGTTCTAAATCTAAATTTATTATTTGCTTCATTCTCTCCCACCGTTCTTTTGTTGTATTTGGAACACTTCTTGAGCCTTTTCCAATCCTTACGGATGTCTTCTACCGAAGGATGAAGGTAAAGGTTCATGGTTGTTTGAATTTGCGAATGTCCCAGACGCTCTTGCAATTGTTTTATATCCTTTGTTTCTTGGTAGTACATCGTTGCGTGTGTGTGGCGGAAAAGATGTGGATGTATATCAATACCTGTTTTCTGCCGTAACCGCTTGAATAAAGCTTCCACATCACTATATGTCATTGGTTTTCCTGCATTCTTGCCACGCAGTTTAACGAATAAAAAATTCGTCTCCATATCCAGGTCATCAATGACTTCGTATAAATAATCGTCATACAAATCCATGAGAGATTGCGACATAAAAATTTCCCGTTCACCAGTTTTCAGTTTTGCTCCGTTCTCCAATTCCCCACGGTCAGTTAAACGAATTCGATGCCCTTTTCCATGATCAAATTTGAAATCCTCCAAGAAGAGGGAAAGAGCCTCTCCAATCCGTAACCCCGTCTCAAATAGAAGTTGAATTAAGAAAGTGTCCCGGCTATTTGTGGTAGCCCCTACGATTTGTTGTACTTGCTCCTTTGTGAGTATTTGAATTCTCTTTCGAGGTTCCTTCACCTTCAACACATTCCGAATGGACGACTTATCTTGGATAATGTGATGAAGAAAACTCTTATATCGTGTTCTCCACCTGTGAACACTTGTCGCATCAGTTTTTCCCCCATGTCTCGGGGAAGTTCTTCATTACGATAAAGGTAATCATAGAAATTTGTAACAGCCGTGACCGTCAGGTTCACAGTCTTCTCTGTTTTCTTTCCCTTTAACAGGGGATAGGGACGTTACTTTAGTACTCTCGTATGGCCTTCGAAGTTAGCCTATAAACTCCACCAAATCCTCTAAACGTACCTCTCGGTAATCTTTCGTTGTTTCCAGTAAATATGTAAAATATTGCTTTAACGCATAACAGTAAGTTTTCTGTGTATTACTGCTTTTCCCTGTCCTATCTAAATACTTTAAGTATTTAACCACTGGAATTATTGGCATTCCTCCTCCTATGGAATTATTGGCATTCCTCCTCCATCGATTAACATATATCTCTTTCCATGCTCCAGTATTACTTCTTGTACACGTATAATCCACCACTCCTAAAAAAAATTCACACTCGGTCTACGACCTCACTACGCCTCCCGCTGTGGGCTACGTCCCCCTAAACCAAAAAGCCAAGTACTAACACATTTTATTCATACAATACTATTTTTTCAAACTCTTATTAATAATTATTAAATGAATGAAAAAAGAGGATCTACGCCCTCATATTGGACATAGTATCCTCTTCTAATTATAGTATGGTTAACTTTGCTCCCTGCCTTTTTATCTCACTAAAATATCAGAAATACCTGATGCTAAAATAACCGGAAAGCAACCCAATGATTTAGTTAGCGTATCTCTTTTGTGGCACAGTGCTGGCGAAAATCTGGTTTATTCGGCAAAATCCGGGTGGTGCCTAGTACCTGTGCGCTAATCTTTTCCCTCTTTTTGCTGACCATAAAATCATCGATATACCCGGTCCCCAGCACAACCCCAGATACAATAAACAAAAACCCGATGATTTGCTCAAGCAGGATGGTCTCTTTCAGTTTAATGAGAAATCGTCTTACTGTCAGGTACAGCCATTTCTGTTCCGTAAATATTGTCTATAAACTCTTTCGGCATCGGCTTCGTCAGCAAAGTGACCAAAATCATAACAGGGGCCGCAGCTAAAATCGAGTAGCCGGAAGCTGCGAAAGGATTTGTGATGGCTTCAAGGCCTGGAATCCATCCCATATACAGCACCGCATAACTGATTACACCCACACAAAAAGAAGAGATGGCCCCTTGTTTGTTGGCGCGCTTCCACAGAGCTCCAATTGCAAGCGGACCCGCAAGACCCGATACCATTCCTCCAACACCAATCCATAAGAACATGGCTAGAGATTGAGGAGGATTATACGCAAGGAGAATTCCCAAACCAAGACAAGCAACAACCGCGACCCGGCCAATGATTAAGGAGTTCCTTTCCACCTTCTCTTTATCCGGATTGTTTTTCGCAAATGTTTTACGGTAAAGGTCATTGGCGAAAATTTGCGAGAATGAAACGACCAAGCCATCACCTGTAGAAAGAATGGCCGATAACACGACAACGGCCATCAGTGCTGCAGCAAATGGCGGGAACACTTCAATAAACAAGGCCGGTATGACGGCGTCTGAACTTTCCAGCGTACCCGGAATAACGGCTGCACCCAGAAGTCCGCCAAGTGCCATCATTGGCAAGAGAGCACCACCAACGATACAAAAGCTTAAGAACACCTTCATTTGCTTTCCATTTTTAAGAGCGAAGAACTTGTTCCCGATATGCGGCAGCACGCCGAAAGGAATATGGGCGATTAAAATAAGGAACACAAGCCATGCACTGCCATAAGTATTATGCCCTTCAATAAACAGTGTGTCCCATCCGCCCTGAGGATTTTTGGCTGTGATTGCATCATTAACAGCAGTAACTCCGCCATCTACGCCAAATCCGGTAAAAAACATAACCGTGATCATCACGGCAATTATTAACATGAGGAAGCCTTGAACAGCATCCGTTAAAATATCAGAATGCGATCCGCCGAGCACCAGATAAATGCCCAGGACAATAGCTGTCAGCCAAAGCCCCGCTTGATAGCTTAAACCCATCATCGTTTGGAACATCAATGCGGCTGCGACCAGCTGGGAAACAATATAGAAAATAAGAAGTAAAGAGAGCAGCGCCAGCCCGACCCGCAGAAATTCACTGTTAAAACGTTCCCCAACAATCTCGGGAATGGTGCGGTTGCTAAATTTGTCGCCCATTTGCTTAACCATTTTCGCTGTTAAAAGCATCCCTCCATAGATGCCTATCGGATAGATCATCGGATACCATAAGCTTGGGAAACCTGAGGTATAGGCAGTACCTGGAATCCCCATAAATGTGGCACCTGATGCAGTTGTAGCACAGACTGCAAGCCCCAGTGCAATTGGGCCGTAGCTTGAGCGTGCCGTTGCAAAGTCATCTGCGTTTTTTGTTTTCTTCATTCCTGCATAGCCGAGATAAAGCATCAGCCCAATAAAGAACACCATTAATATCCATGACCAAGCGATTACTGACATAAACAGACCCCCTTAATGAATCATTAATCGATTTTAAACATATCCGTTTTAAAAATTAGAAAGCCCAGGACTACCCAGGAACCCAAAATATATATGGCACCGTAATGCAACACAGTCATATTTTCACCTCCCCAAAAAGGGTAAAAATGACAACGCTTTCAAAATAATCAGCTATTGCGTTTTGCCATACTCTCCAGCCACGAATACAATTCCTTCATTTTTCGGGCTTCGGCCGTAACTCCGGTTAATGCTTCGGTTACCATTAACGTTTGCTTGCCTCGTGAACACTCATAGAAAACATGATACGGCAGATAAATCCTTTCCTTCCGGTTTAAATGATAAATAGGCAGCTTTACTGGCCGCATTGACTTAAAAACGTAGTTTTCAAGTGCCCGCCTGCATTCATCGTCGGCTGACTCTTTTGCAACCCTAATCGGCAGGCAGTTCTCCGGTTCAGCCTGCACGCTTTCACCATCAGGCCAAATATCGGTTTGCGCCGCAACATTCGTCAAGCCGTTTACACCAATGCGAATAAGGGCTTTTCCGTCCCTAAACATAAATCTGGGAACGGTAACCTTCCATTCATAAAACATATAAGGATAATAAAAAGTAAACACCGGATCGGCACGCTGACCGGCTGAGGAACTAAATAGCGTCCTTTTTCCCGGCTTCTTTATGATGTCTTCAAGAGTCAGCCCCCCCTTCGCGGCCTGAATCGCAATGGAAGATACATTTTTAATAGCCTGGGTCATCGTCTAGCCTCCTTCGAAAAAATATCTTTTGCCCTGATAAGTTGGTTTCCGCTAGAGGCAGTATGTGAATCGCGGGCGGTGCGGGAGCCACTTTGGCGCATAACGCGCCTGTTGGGACTCCTTTTTTTCCGCACTGCCGCAGGACATTGCATGTTCTCCCTTTGATTCGGCACTCCCGCAGGACATTGATTCACCATGCCTGAAAGTGCGAATTCATTTTTCCAGAAGCCCTCCATTTCCGCTTCAACCAACGGAACTCCATGCGTTTTAAAACAACCTATAAATTAATGATGACAGTTTTCAGAAAAGTCATCTCTTCAATCGCATAACGCGGACCTTCTTTACCGATGCCACTATCCTTAATTCCGCCGTATGGCATAGCATCCGCCCTGAACGTGGAAGCATCATTGATAATGACTCCGCCCGTTCTAAACTTTTTAACTGCCTTCATGGCTGTATTGATGTTGGTTGTAAAAATCCCCGACTGGAGACCATAGTTCGAATGGTTGGCCTGCTCGATGGCATCATCAATATCCTCAAAAGGCATCACCGTTATAACTGGTCCGAAAATTTCCTGGCAGACCACTTTCATCTCATGGTTCACATCGCTTAAGATCGTTGGCGTTATAATCGCCCCATCCTGTTTTCCGCCGATGACCACTTTGGCCCCCTGCGAAACAGCTTCATTGATCCACGCCATCACACGATCCGCTTCTTTTTTACTGATCAGCGGCCCAATATTTGTTTCTGCATCAAGCGGATTACCTATCTTTAACAGCTCTGTTTCGGCTTTTAGCTTATCAAGGAATTGGTCATATACCTGTGAATGAACCAAGATGCGCTGAACAGAAATACAAGCCTGGCCTGCTGTATTGAAGCCTTTTAGCACACACATTTTTGCAGCCAGATCCAGGTCTGCGTCATGGTGAACGATATTAGGGGAGTTATTTCCAAGTTCAAGCGAGACAGGGCGCAGTCCGCTGTTTTCCTTAATGTGGCGGCCAACTTCTGCACTTCCGGTAAACGTATATTTGGCAATTCGCTCATCCTCAAGCAGCCACTGGCCGACCTCCGATCCTGAACCGCAGACAAGGTTTATATAGCCGGAAGGCAGCCCTGCTTCTTGTAAAATATCAATTAAATGATAAGCGGAAGTCGCCGTATTGGAAGCCGGCTTCCATACAACCGTATTGCCGGAAGCAATCGCTGGGCCGACCTTATGGCAGGCTAGGTTAAACGGAAAGTTAAATGGAGTAATCGCCCCTATGACCCCAAGCGGTGCCCGGACTGCATAGCCCATGCGATTTTCCGCCCCGGGGCTTGCCGAAATTGGAATCACTTCTCCGTCAATCCGTTTGGCTTCCTCTGAAGATAAAGTGAGCGTCTGGATGGCGCGGTCTACTTCTCCCCGGGCGTCGGTAATGGTTTTCCCGACTTCCCTTGATAATGTAAGAGCCACTTTTTCTTTTCGCTCCTTTAAAATCTCAGCAGCACGCTTCAGAATTTCATACCGCTGATAAGGAGTCAGCTGATCTTGATCAAAGGTTTTTTGAGCAATCGATACCGCCTGATGAATATGCTCCTTGCTCGCCTTTGCCACATTGGCAATCACTTCACCAGTGTATTTATCCAGTACAGCAAACTCTGAATCTGTGAAAATTTCCTGGCCTCCAATGATTAGGCCTTTTCTTTCTGCTGTTGTTTGATCTGTTGGCATACGAATTCCCCCTTAAATAGTAAATAATTTAAGCTCAGTGATTTCCGCTCCGCATACTGGGTTTCCGCGGGCTGTCAGGAAGTCCCTTGGCGTCTTCTTGCACCAGCAGAGTCTCCCTTTCCAGCCTCAGACGACCTTTTTCCTCTGGCTCGCTTCTTTTACGGCTTCATGAACCCTTCATGGCGACCTTTTTCCTCTGGCTCGCTTCTTTTGAGGCTTCATGAGCGCTTCATGGCGACCTTTTTCCTCTGGCCTACTTTAGTTGCGGCTTCTTGAGGGTTGCCACTTCCAATGCACATTGAATCGGCACCCTTGAATAAACCGCAGCAGCTGAAGAAAGCGGATTCATTTTTTAGCACTTACACGCCTCCCGCTGCAATTAACGGTGCTAAAACCAATGGCAGCGCAGCTTAAGCGGATTCTATTACTCTCTTACTTTTCTGCTCCTACCACAACCGGAAGCACAATAGAAGCACGTGTTACTTCCCTCGAAGCTGACTTATCCAGTGCCTCCTGGATATTTTCAAATTCAAATTCGCCATCCATCATATGGGCAAACGGATATTTGTCGATATTCTTGGACATGAATTGCAGCGCCTTCTCCAAATACCAAGGATCATAGCGAACAATTGCCTTGATTTCGATTGATTTGCGTGTCAGGAAGCCAGGATCAAAGTCCGTGTACTTACCTGGGGATACGTTACCAATCGTTACATATTTACCGCCGCTTCGAACCAGATGGATTCCTTCATGGAAGGCAGCTGGAACACCGCTTAACTCGATTCCTACATCAGCACCAAGTCCATTTGTCAGCTCGCGGACAGCTGCTGCCCTTTTTTCCGTTGTATCGTATTCCGCTATGCTAATCGTATGGTCCGCACCGAATTTTTTAGCCATTTCCAATCTGGACTCTACCGCATCAATAATAATGACAGTGGCTCCTTTTTCCTTTGCAACAGCTGTTGCGTTTAATCCCAGGCCGCCGGCACCCTGAATGACAAGCGTATCGCCATAGGAGATGCCGGACTTATCAAGGCCGAAGTACACCTGTGACAGAGCACAGTTTGCACTGGCTGCCGCAATATCAGGCACATTGTCCGGAACTTTATAAAAGAACATATCCGGGTGGATATAATAATGGGAAGCAAAAGTTCCATGGAAATGAGGCGATTCCTCCGGATCTTTATTCCAGAAATTATAGGCGTTTTCACAAAGGTGGAAATGCCCCTTCAAACACATATTGCATTTCCGGCAGGTAACATAATAAACCGTTGCAACCCGATCGCCCTCTTTAATCGGGCGTCCCGCAAAGTCGGTCGTGACACCTTCGCCAAGCTTCTCTACAACCCCTACCATTTCATGGCCCAACACACCTTTTCTCTTCGTAGGATGCTCACCGCGCCAAATATGCAGTTCAGATCCGCAAACATTTGTACGAGTGACACGCAGCAATACCGCTCCTTTGTCCGGCTCAGGCAAATCAAATTCGCGAAACTCCATTTTCAACGGCTCAACCATTACAGCAACTTTCCCTTTCATCAATAAATCCCCTTTCATCAGAAAAATTTTTAAGCTATTTTTAAAGAATGCAAGTATCGTGCCAACAGGGAAAATCAGGTTATATGGGATTTTGGATACAATTAATATTGCAAAAATACAATATATTGTTAATATTCAGAATTATAAACAGGATAAAATGTTATGGTACAGGCATTTAAATACAAAGTTGCACAAATGCAACCTGTGTTGCAAAAGTACAACAGCCTACGCCAATGGATCCCAGGCCATTAAAGCAAAATGACATACAGCTAATTATCTATTTTTATAAGCAATGATATTTTGTCTGTTGATTTCCGCTAAAAAAACTCAAGCTGCAGCGGGCGAACAGAAGCCCCTCCTTGCACTCGAGCCTGCGGGATCTCCCTTAATCATGCGCCTCCCGCTAGACATTGAATCGCATCATCGAATAACCTCCACATGAATAAGGCACTTTCACGGGATTAGCGTCTTCCACTCTCAGCAGACCACTAAAATCAACATTGTACTTTAACAAAGCCAATATAAAAAAGAGAAGTTCCTCAACGAAGCCGCTGAAAAAGTGTTCACTTTGAGTAATTAGCCAGCACTTTCATCAACATACAGCAAATAAAAGAAGTTGATTACCTACATATAGTAGGTAGTCAACTTCTTTTTTCTCTTTAAATGGACTTTTTCAGTGCCCTCGCCTCAACACTTCTCTTTTTCGACAAAACCCAGGCGGTACCTGGTACTCATTTATGACCAGCGGGCAGTCAGCATCTTCCTTCTTGTGTAGAATTCCACGCCGTCTGTTCCATTGGCATGAAGGTCTCCGTAGAAGGAGTTTTTCCAGCCGGAGAATGGGAAGAAGGCCATTGGCGCTGGGACGCCGATGTTAACACCGAGCATGCCGACTTCGATGTTTTCTCTGAAGTAGCGGACACTGCTTCCGCTTTGTGTGAATAGGCATGCGCCGTTTCCGAAATCGGATTTGTTTGTAAGCTCAATCGCTTCTTCCAGGCTCTTCACTCGTACAATGGAAAGAACCGGAGCAAAGATTTCTTCTTTCCAGATTTTCATGGATGGATCCACATTGTCAAAGATCGTTGGCCCGATGAAGTATCCGTTTTCGTGGTAAGCTTCGTCTTTACGGCCATCGCGGACAAGGGAAGCTCCTTCTTTTTCGCCAATTTCAATATAATGGCTTGTGCGCTCCTTGTTTTCCTGGCGGATAACCGGCCCAAGGAACACATCCTCATCCAAACCGTTTCCAATTGTCAGCTGGTTCGCCTGCTCATTCAATTTCGCCACTAGCTCGTCAGCAATGGAATCAACAGCTACCACAACGGAGCAGGCCATACATCTTTCGCCCGCTGATCCGTAAGCGGCAGCAATAATTTCCTTAACCGACTCATTAAGCTCTGCATCAGGCATAACGATCGAGTGGTTCTTTGCACCCGCAAGCGCCTGAACGCGTTTGCCGTTTGCCGCTGCAGACTTGTAGATATACTCGGCAACAGGCTGGGATCCAACGAAAGAAATAGCCGGTACATCTTTATGGTCAATCAGGCTGTTTACCACGTCATGGGCACCATGAACAATGTTGAATACTCCTGCTGGAAGACCTGCTTCTGTGAAAAGCTCTGCCAGGCGGTTAGCCAGAAGTGGGGTTCTTTCAGATGGCTTTAAAACGAATGTGTTTCCGCACGCAATCGCAAGCGGGAACATCCAGCAAGGAACCATCATTGGGAAGTTGAAAGGCGTAATCCCGCCAATGACGCCGACAGGATAGCGGTACATGCCGGATTCAATATTCGTCGCAATGTCCGGAAGCTGCTTGCCCATCATAAGGGATGGAGCGCCTGCAGCGAATTCCACACATTCAATACCGCGCTGAACCTCACCGTAAGCTTCTTTATAGTTCTTTCCGTTTTCCTGCGTAATCAGCTTCGCAAGCTCATCCCAGTTATCGACTAAAAGCTGCTGATATTTAAAAAGAATTCTGGCTCTCTTTGGAACCGGCGTTTTGCTCCATGTTTTAAAAGCTTCCTTCGCTGCCTGAACCGCATGATCGACATCCTCGCGAGTGGAAATCGGTGTGCGTGCAAGCTCTTCCCCAGTTGCAGGGTTTGGAACCATTTCGAATTTTTCCGTATTTGCATCTACCCATTCACCATTGATATAGTTCTTTAATACCCTTGTTGTTGTCGTTGTCATCAGTAAAAACTCCTTTCAAAATTAGAAATCTATTAAACTCGGACTTTTAAAAAATCGAATATAAGATGACTGCCAGGATTAATACAACCGTTGGCATGGCCACACTCAGGATAAAAATAGGCCAGTAGGCACGTTTATGGGTTTCCCCGCATATCGCCCGGATTGTCGTCACAACATAGCCATTATGCGGAAGCGAATCCAGTCCGCCTGAAGCCAGTGCTGAAATCCTGTGCATCGCGCCAGGATCCAAACCCTGTGCCATATACATTGGCGCCAGAATCGGTAGGGCAATCCCCAAACCGCCTGATGCCGATCCGGTAATCCCGCAAATCAGCGTAACTGCTATTGCCAGGCCCATTAACGGCGGGCCCGGAATATTGACCAGCGCATCCACAAATGTATCAAAAGCGGCGACCTGGGCAGCAACGCTTCCGAATCCAACTACAGCACACGTATTGGCAGCGGCTACTAATGCATCCTGGGCGCCCTTTGCAAGTGCTTCCCAGAATCCAGCCAAATATTTAATCATCAATACACAGGCCAAAACGATTCCGCTGGATAAAGAAATCAATGCTGCAGCTGTTGATGAAGTGAAGTTGGCAGCTGTGTTTAAAATCGCAATAACGGCCGCCAGCGGCAGGATGGCCAAAATCACATGCGGATAGTCCTTCCCAGCTGGAGCAGCATCCGGCCTTTGCATAGCCAGCTCTGAATCAAGTGCAGCTGCCGACTCTTTGGCACTGGACGGGTGATTCGGCAAGGAGAATACCTCGCCATTTTGAACCGCTTTTTTCACCATTCGGCTGAGTAAAATACCGCCTGTTACCATGATCAAAAGTGCCATTAACACCCCGATGATTCCGCCCGCTGTCGGCTTCGTTCCGAAGAACTCGGTCGGAATCAAGTTTTGAATTTCAGGTGACCCCGGTGCTGTCATCGTAAAGGAGATCGATCCGAATACCAAGGCTGCCGGGATAAATCGATGCGGCAGATTAGCCACTTTAAATAGTGAAACAGCAATTGGATAAACGGCGAAGCCTACAACAAACAAGCTGACGCCCCCGTATGTCATGATCGCTGCTGCCGCTACGACCGCAAATACCGCTCTTGACGGGCCAAGCGTATCCTTCACCCAATTCGCAATACTGTCAGCCGCTTTGGTTACCTGCATGATTTTTCCGAAAATCGCTCCCAGCAAAAAGATCAGGAACCAGGAGTAAAAATACTTTGTAAAGCCTGTCATATAGTGCTCAGTCAGGGCGGCCTCCAGATTTAATCCCCCTGTAAGAGCTACCACAACCGCACTAATGATGGCTGCAATGATGATATTGATGCCTTTCATAGTCAAATACATTAATAGAAGCAGTGAGGCAATTAACCCAAGCATTCCGATCACCTGAATGTCCCCCTATTAAACTTTCTCTGTTTCAGAGGAAAACTGATAATCATAGCAAACATGGTAGAGCTCTTCCAGTTCGCTCTGGTCCGGCACTCTTGGATTGTTGCCCGGGCTGCCGCTGTCAATTGCATCCGTAGCCATTTTTCCAACAGCATTCTTAAACGCTTCCTCGTCAATTCCCCATCCTCTTAAGTTAGGAATATTTAATTTCAGGCACAAATTTTTAACAGATTGCACCGCAATCTCTGCCGCTTCCTTGTTGGAAAGGTTTTCATTTTCAGGCTGAAAAATTCGGCCGATATCCGCCAGGCGATCCACACAAGCTTCCTGGCTGAATTCCAGAACAGCCGGCAAAAGCATGGCATTTGAGATTCCATGCGGCACATGGAATAAGGCTCCAATCGGACGGCTCATGCCGTGGACAAGGCATACGGATGCGTTTGAAAACGCCATGCCAGCCTGAAGGGATCCAAGGCTCATGGCCTCACGGGCATCGACATTTTCACCGTCATTGTAAGCGGTTAAAATATGGTTCACAATCAATTTCATAGCCGAAATGGCCATTGTGTCTGTCATCGGATGCGCTTTTTTGGATAAATAAGCTTCAACCGCATGGCTCAGCGCGTCTACACCTGTTGCGGATGTGACAGTCTTCGGCGAAGAAATGGTCAGCAGCGGATCCACAATCGCTACGCTTGGCATGAAGGCTGGCTGCTTAATCATCATTTTGACATCATTGGTTGAGTTCGTAATAACGGTTACATCCGTCGCCTCAGAGCCAGTGCCTGCCGTCGTCGGTATGGCAATGTGAGGAACCGGTGCCTGCTGGGCTAGCTTCTTTCCGCCCATATAGTCGCCGATATATCCGCCGTTTGTCGCAAGCACCGCGATGGCCTTTGCCGTATCGATGCAGCTTCCGCCTCCTACAGAGATAACCAGGTCACATCGCTCTTTTTGAAAAAGCTCCAATGCTTCTGCTACATACTCGTCAGTCGGCTCGGATGCTACCCCAAGATAAACCTCGCTTAGAACGCCAGCTTCCTGAAGATAGGTTCTGCATTCGCTTACATACCCAAGCTGGTCCATCACTTTATCACTGATCATTAAGGCCTTTTTCCCTCTTAACGCCGCTTCAGGCCCAACCTTTTCTAAAGAGCCTCTTCCATAAAAAATTGCTTCCGGCACACGGAAAACTGCTGGTTTCTCCATTGAACATTCCACCCCTTTTATTCTGTTACTGCTACACTTATATGTTTGCAAGGAGCGTGCCAACTTTGAAATCCAGTAAAATCAGTGTTTGTTGTCTGCAAAAGTGTAGTTATTTCACTACAGTTGTAGATTTTTTATAGCGAAACCACTACACTACATTTACGAAATGCCATGCTTTCTCAGCTTCTGATAAAGGGTTGTCCGATGGATGCCCAGCAAATCGGCGGCCTTGGATTTATTCCCGCCGGCCTTTCTTAGAGCATGAAGAATCAATTCCGATTCTCTTTGGTTGCCCAGTAACTTGGCTTCTTCGATGGATCCGGCTGCGGATGGCGCTTTCTTTCCTTTTTTAACGGAAGGGCCCGCCCCCTTCAGCATATCCGGCAAATGCCGATAATCAATGACCTTCCCGTCCACCAGTGTCACAAGCTGCTCCACCGTATTCACCATTTCACGGATATTCCCTCGCCACGGGTGATGGACAAAAGCATTTACCGCCTCAGATGTAAATAGTTTTCCAGGTATCTTGTACCGATCACAAATTTCTCTCAGATAATGGACCAGCAGGACGGGGATGTCTTTTTTCCGTTCACGGAGCGGCGGAATGTGAAGCTGGATGATGTTCAGCCGGTAATACAGATCCTCACGGAATTCCCCATCCTCGATCATTTGCTTAAGGTCACGGTTTGTCGCTGCGATGACTCTGACATTAATTTGATATTTTTTCACACTGCCGACTCGTTCTGCTTCTTTTTCCTGAAGGACCCGCAGCAGCTTGGTTTGCATGACTAGGGGCATCTCTCCGATTTCATCGAGAAAAATGGTGCCATTGTCGGCCAGTTCGAATTTCCCCGGCTTGCCGCCTTTTTTCGCGCCAGTGAATGCTCCTTCTTCATAGCCAAACAGCTCGGACTCGAATAAATGCTCTGGGATCGCCCCGCAGTTTACACTGATGAACGGACCCGTAGAAAAGGGGCTGAGATGGTGAATGCTTTTGGCGAACATCTCTTTGCCTGTTCCGCTTTCGCCCGTAATCAGGACAGTAGCCGCCGTTCTTGCTGCCTTCCGGGCCAGCCGCTTCACCTCTGTAATTCCCTCGCTTGTCCCAATGATCTGATCAAGCGTAACCCGGCTGTCGCTCTCTTTTTTCTTTGTAAAAAGATCAGGATTTGCGGTTTGATTTTCCTGCAGCTTTTCATAGATTTTATAAACCTCTGTGACCCCTTCAAAAATCAGCATCCCGATCGCGCCGACAATCCGGTCTTCCTTCCAGATCGGAATCCGGTGCACCACCATATCATGGCCCTGGATATTTTGAAGAACCCCGCGTTCTGCCATGCCAGTCTTCACCGTTTCATGGAGATGAGTGTTATCAATCACCTCTGTTACATGCCGTCCAATTGCATCCTCCCGCTTAATTCCGGTAAAACGGCTATACGCCTCATTAAATTCCTGCAGGATGCCATTTTCATCGACAACAGCAATGCCCTCATAGGCACTTTCCAAAATGGCGCCAAGAGCACCGGTGGAATTATGCTGCTGCTTCAGCTTGTAAATATACTTGGAAAGCCCATCAAGGATATCCCTCGCTGTCAGGATGCCAAGCAGCTTTCCATCCTCCCCCATAACCGGCAGCTGATCATACGGAAGCGAAAACACATCAAGAATGGAATCATCCGGCCTGATGGCAGCCAGATTTGCCTTAGGTATGCTGCCGATCAGATCGTCTCCTTGATTGCCCTGTGCAAAATAGTTTATGAGCTTTCTCGACGTAATCATCCCAATCAGCCGATTGGTCTCATCCACCACCGGCAAACTGTCAAGGTGCAGCTGCACCATCATTTGAGAAGCCTCCCTTAATGTCTGCCCCGGCTGAATGCAATAAGGGCTGGGTGTCATCCAGTTCTTCACATGAAAGAGTTCATCGCTATGCAGTTCTTGATTCTTATCAGATACAGCTTGAGACAAGTCGGACCCCTCCATCAGTCTTAATTTTCTAAATTATAACACTTCTTAAGAACGGCAAAAACTAGCGGTTGTTGACAGATTCGAAAACCGGATGTGTTGCGGCCAATTGTGAACTTTGCAAATAGAACATCGAAACCTGCAAATAGGGAGCGTAATTTTGCAAATAGGGAGCGTAATTTTGCAAATAGGGAGCGTAATTTTGCAAATAGACTGTGGGAACCTGCAAATAGAATGACCTATTTTGCAAATAGAACCGGAAAACCTGCAAATAGACCACTCCGAACAACGAATGCCATCAAATTTATAAAAAGAAAGACAGAGAGCACTCCCCTCTGTCTTTCCGCCAATACCATTTAGAAAATCGAGAACAGCACAACGGCCAGAATGACACCCAGGATCGGCACAACAACTGTCAATGCACCAAATGCAGGGTATGCATCCTTATGGGATTCACCGGCAATCGCACGAATGGTCGTAACAACGTAGCCGCCATGCGGCAGAGAATCAATAGATCCGGAAGAAATCGCCACAACACGGTGAAGCTCACTTGCATTAACACCCATATCCAGATAATGCGGGGCAAGCAGCGGCAGCGCGATGGATTGCCCGCCGGATGCGGATCCAGTCAGGCCGGCAATAACAGATACTGCGAGGGCTCCTCCGATTAATGGGCTTCCCGGAATGCTTGTCATTACATCAACCGCACTGGCAAATGCAGGTGTCGCTTTGGCCACCCCGCCAAAGCCTACAACGGCAGATGTATTGGCAATCGCGATCAATGCGCCAATCGTTCCTTCAGACGCGGCTCCCCATACATTGGTAAAGTACTTCCGGTTAAGAATATAAGTTGCAAAGCAGCCGCTCAATAAGGCAATGATCAGGGCTGACTGTGCTAATGAATCATGGAAGATAAATGAAATCACTAGCACGACCAAAAGCGGAATCATACTTAACAGAGGGCTTGGCAGATTTTCACGAATCAAGGTAGAATCCGTTTCCCTTGCCTCAAATTTCTCCCCATTGCGGACAGCTTTATTGATCATCTTCTTAAGCCACCAATAACCAAATGCCATCATAAAGACAGCAACAATGAAGCTGACCTCCCAGCCTGCATACGGAGAAGTTCCCAGGAACTCAATCGGAATCCAGTTCTGGATTTCCGGTGAACCAGCTGATGTCATGGTAAATGTAGTCGAACCGAAGGCAAGAGCTGCCGGTATAAACCTTCTTGGCAGGTTAGCTTCCTTAAATAGACTCAATGCCATTGGATAAACGGAAAACGCCACGACAAACAGACTCACGCCGCCATAGGTTAAGACCGCACAGGCAATCACTACCGCTAAAGCCGCCCGCTTCATGCCAATTTTATCGATAATCCATTTCGACACACTGTCTGCAGCTCCGCTGTCTTCCATTAACTTTCCGAAAATGGCCCCAAATAAGAACATCAAATACCAGGATGTGATAAATCCGGCAAATCCGTTCATGTAATTCGTTAAAAAATTGGCTTCCCCTTCGGCCGCCACCTGCGGAAAAATTGGCAATCCGCTAAATATTGCAACAATAAAAGCTGCAAGAGGGGCAGCAAGCAGCAGGTTCATCCCTCTCATCGTCAAGTAGATGAGCAGGATTATCCCCCCAAGCAATCCAATCATACTAAGCATAGAATCCTCCTATCCGAAAAGCGTAAGGCGCCCGCCTATAAGAACGCAGACTAAAACCGCTACGTCCTGTGGCAACGTCTGCATGACCCGCATCCTCGCAAAAGCTGCCGCTTTCGGTCGTGCGGTGCTTATCCTCAAAAAAAGCTACCGCTTTTTACTTCGTGCCAAAAGATTTGCTGACGAAGCCTTCCTATTCCTGCGGGCCTCAAGCATAAGACAAGCCGGATGAAAGGTTGTACTTTAACCTTTTGGACGGATTGGCTTAGACCCGAGAGCCGATGGCGCCTGGAGCTAGACATTAATCAAATTTCAAAGGCACTAAAATCGGATTTATGAAAACCCCTTCCTTCTGTCCTTTACGGATCCTCTTTCGACCAAATGCCCTTCTACCCGCTGGATTTCAGGGGCGTCAATGTCCCCGTTAATATGCTCCAGCAGAAGGCTGATCGAATCATTGACCATTTCATCAATCGGCTGATGCCACGTGGTTAATTCATAGGAAGACCAATCTGACATGGCTACATTGTCAAAGCCCACAATGGAAAGATCCTCAGGAATTCGGATTCCCTGTTTTTTCAGATAGTCCATTGCACCAAAAGCGGATATATCATTTGCACAGAAGAGAGCATCTATCCTTTTATCGCGTTTCAGCAACTTTTCCGCTGCTGCAAATCCTCCTTCATATGAATAAAGACCGTTTTCCGTTAAAAAGGAAGAAATGCCGTGTTCAGCCAAAGCCTCCCGGAAGCCATTTTTTCGATCAACTGTTGTGGAAGTATTCATCGGTCCGGAGATAAAGGCGAGATTTTCATGTCCCTTTTCTATCAGGTAGTGCCCAATCCTTTTCCCGGCAGCAAAGTTATCGCACACAACAGCACTGCTTAAGGAATCGTTCACATATCGGTTAAACAGGACGACCGAGATGCCATTGCGGGTAAACTTCTGTACAGTCGATGAGGTCAAAAGTGCATCCGTAATGATGGCTCCCTCCACACTGTACTCAATTAAATGGCTCACTTCATCCTCTTGGATCTCGTTATTCTGGGAGTTGATAAACATCACCTTGTACCCTTTTTCGGCCAGCGTGCTGTAAAATTTATCGAGAACTTCCGGATAAAAAGGGTTCTGGATATTCCGCATCACAATGCCGATGATGCGGGACTGATTGGTAATCAGGCCCCGCGCAATGGCATTCGGCTGATATCCGAGCTGTTCTGCAGCCTCCAGAATAAGCTTTTTCTTTTTCGAAGAGATACTTGAATTTTCACTAAAAGCCCTGGACACGCTCGATTGGGAAACACCCGCCAGCCGAGCGACATCCATAGCTGTCACTTTTTTATTTTTCAACACATGTTCCTCCTGCCTGAATCTAGACAGAGAAATTATAACAGATTTCGATTACTTCACGAGTCTGCTGTAGAGCTTAACGCGAAGATCTGCCTGCGCCTGGTGGCCTTTAAAGCCTTCAAGGTCGCATAGACGGGATGCATATTCACCGATTTTCGCACTCGCTTCAGGAGTCGTTCTCTGGTAGGTGCAGGTTTTCAGGAATTTTCCAACCCATAGTCCGCCAGTATAGCGCGCTGCCTTTTTCGTTGGAAGGGTATGGTTTGTTCCAATAACTTTATCCCCGTAAGCAACATTTGTTTCAGGCCCAAGGAAAAGCGCACCGTAGTTTGTCATGTTTTCAAGGAAGTAGTTTGGATCTTCTGTTAAAACCTCCACATGCTCATAAGCCAATTGATCCGCTTCCGCAACTGCTTCTTCCAGGCTGTCAACTAGGATGATCGAACCGTAGTCCTTCCATGCAACACCTGCAACATCTGCAGTAGGTAGTGTTTCCAGCTGGCGCTCGATTTCTTTTACCGTTTCATTCGCTAATTTCTCTGATGTTGTAATCAGACATGCCGGAGAGTTCGGTCCATGCTCTGCCTGTCCTAAAAGGTCTGTTGCCACCATTTCGGCATCTGCTGTTTCATCCGCAATGACAAGAACCTCAGTTGGGCCGGCAAACAAGTCAATTCCGACTCTGCCGTACAGCTGGCGCTTCGCTTCCGCCACAAATGCATTACCTGGTCCTACCAGCATATCAACCGGCTCGAAGGTTTCTGTTCCAAGTGCCATCGCACCCATCGCCTGGATTCCGCCCAGAATGTAAATTTCGTCAGCGCCGGCAAAATGCATTGCCGCAACGGTTGCAGAAGGAATTTCCCCTTTAATCGGAGGCGTGCAGGCCATCACGCGCTTAACGCCCGCTACTTTAGCAGTCAAAACACTCATGTGGGAGGATGCAACCATTGGATAGCGTCCGCCAGGAATGTAGCAGCCGACACTGTTTACCGGGATGTTTTTGTGTCCAAGGAACACGCCAGGAAGTGTTTCTACTTCAATGTCCTTTAGTGCTGCTTTTTGATGCTCAGCGAAATTGCGGATCTGCTCCTGAGCAAATTTGATGTCATTAATTGTTTGTTCAGGTAAAGATGCCACGATCTCCTGAATTTGCTCTTCAGATAATCTGAATTGCTCCGGTGACCACTTGTCAAACTGCTCGGAAAGCTTGCGGACCTCTGCATCTCCGTTTTCTTCGATGTTTTTTAGAACCTCACTTACCGCTTCTCTTACTTTAACGTCTGCTTCCTGTACCTCTTGATCGTTCTTGCCTTGTTTTAAGAAAGTTGCCATTTTGATATCACTCCTGTTTTTTATTTTTGAATACGTATGCAAAAATTGAGAAAAAATTAAATGGCTGTCCAGCCGCCATCTACTTTAATCGTATCACCTGTAATGAACTTGGATAGATTGGAAGAAAGGAATAGTGTGGCAGCAGAAACATCCTCGGCATCCGCAAGCTTCCCAAGCGGAATTCTGCTGTAAACTTCCTTTTCAAATTCCTTATCCTCGAACATCCTGGCTGTCAGTTCTGTCTCGATGAAGGTTGGAGCCACTGCGTTGACATTGATGCCATGCGAAGCCCATTCAACTGCAAGCGCTTTTGTCAGCTGCACCATGCCGCCCTTGCTTGCACAATAAGCTGCCCGTTTGTAGTAGCCGACAAAGGCCATCTGGGAAGCAATATTGACAATCTTGCCGGATTGATTGGGAATCATATATTCGGCAGCTTTCTGGCTGCAGAAAAACGCTGCCTTCAAGTTGGTATCGAGCGTGAGATCCCAATCCTCTTCTGTTACTTCCATAGCAGGCTTAGCCCTGTTAATCCCTGCGTTATTGACCAGCACATCGAGAGAGCCCATATAATCGACTGCTGCTTCTGTCATTCTTTTAATCTCTGAAACACTGTTCAAATCAGCTGAAACATAGAAGCTACTGCTATTTATTTTTTTAAGCTCCTCGGCTGTTTGCTGGAGAGCTTCTTTGTTTCTCCCCACAATCACAACCTTCGCTCCATTTTCGGCAAAGGAAAGGGCGATATCCCTTCCAATTCCTTTGCTTCCGCCCGTCACGATCACCGATTTATTCTCAAGGCCGGGAAAGTTCTTCATACCATTCCTCCATCAGCTTTATTAGATTCCTAGATCCTTCTTTAAAAAGCGGATTAGCTCAGCTTCCCTTTTCTGATTGTACTCCCTTGAAAAATCCCCGTTCCAATCGTAGTATCCTTCACCCGTTTTATCACCGAGCTTCTTTTTTGCTACAAGGTTCTTTAATGTCGGCAAGGATCCCTCTGCATTGGATAAATGCTGGAATAGATAATCCGAGATGGCCGAAAAGACATCCAATCCGCCCATATCGGCCGTCATCAATGGCCCTGAAACAGGCAGCCTCCGTCCAATACCGTAAGTGACTGCATCATCAATATCCTCTTTGCTTGCGATGCCTTCCTCCAGAAGATACTGGGCTTCGCGGAAAAGCGCGTACTGAAGGCGGTTGCCGACAAAACCGGGCACCTCTTTTTTCACTTCGATCGGCTTTTTCTTCATTTGCTTTAAAAGCTGAAAGGACCTTTCCACTGCCTCATCCCCAGTCTTCTCACCCCGTACGACCTCTACAAGAGGAATCAGATGGGCCGGATTCCAGAAGTGTGTCACCACTGTCCGTTCCGGATGCGCAGTTTCTGAAGCAATCTCTGTTGGACTAAGGCCGGAAGTATTGCTGGCAAGAATGACATCCGGACCGCAAATAACGCCAAGACGCTTAAATAATTCAATTTTTAATTGAATATTCTCCGGTACAGCTTCGATCACGAAAGTTGCACCCTGGACCGCTTCTTCAACCGAAGTAGTCATTTTGATGTTACCCTGGATTTGGCCAGCCTCCGAATCAGATAAAATACCGTTATCGAGCATAACCTCCAGCTTCTTCAGCATATTGGTCCAGCCCTGTTCAAGATCGGCGTCACTGATGCCCTGCATCTTCACACTCAATCCGGCCCATGCCGCATTAAGCGCGATCGAATGCCCCATCGTGCCGCACCCAAGCACAGCGATTCTCTCCAATTAGCCACCAACTTTCTGAAATTTCTACTTTTTGAATACGTATTCAATATACAATGTAAACGCTATAATTTCAAGCAGAAATATTAAACTATTAAAAGTGTTTGGGAAGATTTCGGGATAAAAACAGCCAAAAATGGTGGTAAGAGAGGGGATGGTGCTGTAGAAAGAAGGCTGTCTTTTTGGCACCACCTCATAAAAAAAGCAAAACTCATCTGAGCGTTTGCCGCATATTTTAGAAACTCACTCTATTCTTCCAAACTTTCATCTCCATCATATAAATGCTTTTCCAGCTCACCTCTTATATGATTGGGGATTGGTTCAGATCTTTGTGTTTTAAAATTGTAATTCACGTAAATGACCGTTCCTTTTGCACATACTTGATTGTCCTGGTAAAGCTCCTCATATAGCTCAAAGCTTGTATTGCCTATTCGTTTTACCCAAGTTCTAACTTCGGCATTCTTGCCAAAATAAATTTGGCTCGTATACTCGACATTCATTTTTAAAAGAATTAACTTCCAGTTATCAAAAGTATGCTCCGGCGTAAAAAGCCTGAACACTCTATTCCGTCCTGCTTCAAACCAAATGGGAACTGTCGTATTATTTATATGGCCGACCCCATCTGTTTCAGAAATCCTTGGTTCAATAATCGTCTTGTACATATATATCACTCCTTTTATTCAACACCAGTTGTATTTAACTTCGATGATGGACTTCTGATTCCTGCTTTTAAGCTGATAGCATAGAGCGGCTGCAAAACTCCTTCTTCCACTATGCAGATGCAGATTCCTCTATTTCCACTATTCTATTGGTGAAATGTTGATCCATCGCCAAGTGACCGATAAATTGAAATTCTGACCGATAAAATGAGAAACTGACCGATATATCGAAAAAGTGACCGATATATGAGAATTCTGACCGATAAATCAAAAAAGTGACCGATAAAAATGACGATCCTCCTGAAGTAATGAGTAATTGCCTGATTTATCAACCATTTTGGGGATGAAGAACTTTTTTCAAAGATTAGAATCTCAAAACGGCCCTCACAATGGAGACAAAGGACATTTTTCAGCAAAAGGACCGCTATTTTCAGCCGCCTCCTTCCGTAAAAGCAGATTTAACAATAAAAAAGCCTGCTGAACATACTCCAGCAGACTTATCATTTAGCCTAATTCGGGTGGTACTTGGTCTGGTATCTCTAATTCACTTTAAACTTCTTAACAGAATCCAATAACTCCTCCGCCATTCCAGAAAGCGACGCAGCAGATGCCGCGATCTCTTCCATGGATGCCAGCTGCTCCTCTGTAGCCGCCGACACATCCTGGCTCTCGGAAGTCGTGACAGCTGCAATTTCTTCAATGGCCGTCACAATTTCAACCACTTGGTCTGCGCCTTCAGCCATGTCCCTGATTGAAGAGGAAACCTCCGCGATTTGGCTGGACACCGTGTCTGCGAACTGCTGGATATGGCTAAATGCATCCCCGGCATTGTTAACAAGGTCGATTCCTTTTTCAACTTCCGCCGTTCCTTTTTCCATAGAATCGATGGCTTTGCCTGTGTCTGTCTGAATGGTTGAAATGAGCTCTCGAATGCTTTCGGTCGATTTAGATGACTGTTCGGCAAGCTTTCTGACTTCATCGGCAACAACAGCGAAACCTCTTCCATGTTCACCTGCCCGGGCCGCTTCGATGGCCGCATTCAGCGCCAATAAGTTGGTTTGATCGGCAATCTCAGAAATGACATTGACAATCTGGCCAATTTCCTCGGAGCGTTTTCCTAATGTATGAACAATCGAACCTAATTCACTAACCGTATGATTAATATTCTTCATTTGGTTGTTGGAAAGATCAATGGCAGTATTCCCTTTTACGACGACTTCATTAGTCTCACCGGCCGTCTTGGCCACAACCTCCGTGTTGAGCATAATCTGCTGAATCCGGCCTGACATCTCTTTTACAACAGCTGTACTTTCCTTTACCTTTACAGTCTGCTGTTCAGTCGCAGAGGCTACCTCCTGGATGGAGTTCGCCACCTGTTCGGTCGCCATATTATTTTGCTCTGAGCTTGCTGTCAGCTGTTCCGAAGAGGAAGCAAGATGAACGGCCTTCTCCCCTACCTGGTTGATCAAATGCTGCAGGGATCCAACCATTTTGTTAAAGCTGACGCCAAGCTTTGAGATTTCATCATTATTCTTCACTTCAAATTTCTGCGTCAAATCACCTTCACTGACCTTATCCGTAGCCAGAACAAGCTGGTTCAGCGGCCGGGTGATCGAACGGACGATCAAATAAGAAATAACGGCGCCTACTAAAACGAAAATCCCGACAAACAGAATCGTCGACATCATGATCGGTTTGACAGCTGCGCTGATTTCATCCAGGTTCATGGTTCCAATCACCTTCATGCCGGTCAGTCCATTGGTTGTAAAGCGCATCTCCTTGCTTACTCCATCCAGTTTGTATTGCACACTGCCTTCTTGCTTATCAAGCACATCTTTTGTCCAGCTGGCTTTAGCTTCTGTTCCTGCTTTTTCGGAAGGATGGACTAAATAACTTCCGGCAGCACTAAGAATAAAGGGATATCCGCTTTCACCGATGCTAATGTTGTCTGTCAGCTCGCTTAATGCAGACAAGCTTAAATCAATTCCGACCACTCCGGAACTGTCGCCCAATTTTTGGGCAACCGTAATCAAAATGTTCCCGCTTACGGCATCAACATAGGGCTCTGTAATATAAGCCTGTCCCTCAGATTCCATGGCGCCTTTATACCAGGGGCGTGTCGTCGCGTCAAAGTCATCAGGCAAATCTGCCTGCGGAAAAATGACAAGGTCACCGTTTTCTGACCCTGCATAAATGGCGACCGATTCAGGATGCAGCTCCTTATATTGACTGAAGGAAGTATAAGTCTGATCCAGCTCTTCTTCCGCGTAAAAATCCTTCTTTATTATTTCCGAAAAATAATGGGTATCCTCCATCTTTGGCTTAATGAAATTCATGATGAATGTATCAAGGATTTTTACATTTTCCTCCGCACTCATGCTAATCTGGTCTTTAATTTCTTCCTGCGCTTTTTCATACGATATGTATCCAATGGAGATGGAAGGTATCAGCAGGATAATAATAAATGAGAGAATCAATTTCTTCCGGATCGTAAATGAGAATAATGGTTTCGCTGGTTTCTTCTGTTTTTTCTTTTTCATAATATTTCCCTTCCTCTACTAAGCATTTACCGTTTTTACTTGGCTGATGGCGCCTTCAAGCTTGTCGTCCACCATCCTGGCATCGTCAATATGTTTTTGGATCAGTCCATTCACCTCGTCAAAAATGGACTTGGTTTCGATAATCTCCTCTGCCACTTCGCGGGAATAGCCTTTTTGAACATCAATCATGTCCATGACAGCATGAACCTCTGATTCAACAGAATGAATCAGTTCAGTGATGGAATCAATTTTACTCGTCGTTTCCTGGCTAAGATCAATCCCATCCTTTATAAGGTCCGTACTCAGCAAGGTGGACTGAAGCGTAGCGGCTATATCTGTCTGGATGTTTTTCGTCAGGGAACTGATATTAGCCGTACTAGTCGCCGTACTTTCTGCCAGCTTGCGGACCTCATCGGCAACTACAGCGAAGCCCTTGCCTTGCTCCCCTGCCCGGGCCGCTTCAATGGAGGCATTCAAAGCCAGCAAGTTGGTTTGATCGGCAATGTCCTTAATCACTTGAACAATCAATTCAATCTCCTTCGAACGGCTGCTGAGCTGCTCCATTTTCCGGGAACTCTCATCCAATTGAACCCCAAGCTGTTTAATCAGCTGCTCGGACTTGCCGACAGACTCCCGGCCTTCTTCTGAACTCTTTACCATTTCTTTGGCTGAATCGATCAGGTTCTCCCCTTTATCCGAAAGGGCCTGGCTATTTGTAAAAGTAGCCTCACTATGGGCTTTGACGTTTTCAAATCGCTCTTTAATTTTCACAACCAGATCGCCCAGAATATAATGCTGTCCATTTACGACTTCATGCTGGCTAATGGTGTTGGTCAGATCATCGTTAAACGATTCGATCAGCCCCCTGTAAAACTCCTCTTTCGCCTTTATCTCTTCCTTAACCGACTGCAGCTTAGCCTGCAGCTCCTTATTTCCCTCTTCCAACTGCAGCAATTTCCCTCTCCCAAACAAATTCATCGCCCCGTCTCCGAATTAATATCCCTATTATTATATCGACAGGAATCGGCAAACCTTGTGACCATATTCACTATTTTTTTAATTTTTTTTAGAAAAAACAGATCTTTCGGACTATAAAAATAAGAAAAGCACAAGGCTCCTTGCCCACGAAGGAACGCAGACTAAGAACGCCACGTCCTGTGGCAACGTCTGCATGCCCCCCATCCCGGGGGTCTCAAGCATAAGACGAGCTGGCTGAAAGGTTGTTTTTTTACCTTTTGGACGGATTGGCTTAGACCCGAGAGCGGATGGCGCCTTTCGCTAGACAGTTTTCTAAGTTCAAAGAGATATCAATTCTGATATCACCAAAAAAGAGCTGCCGCATATACGGCAACTCTCCATATGATTCCTATTTATTCGGCTGCATCCACAATCCGTTCTTCGATTTGTGGATCTACTGTTCCAAGTTCCGCTACATAAGTGCTGAAGATTTCCCAATCTGCAACACCAAGGTCTGTTACACGGCCCGCTTCATAAGCTTGGGCAAATACAGCATAGCTGTCTCCGCCTTTTGCTGTAAATGCGTTCGTCGCAACAGTGTAAGTTTTGCTGTCATCAAGAGCTGCAAATTCGCCAGGTGTTTCCTCTACTTCAACAGAAACAACTCTTTCTCCAACAGGCTTGCTGCTGTCGTACGTATATTTCATGCCGGACACCTGAAGGAATCCGCCGTTTTCACCAGGAGCATTGCTGACACTTTGTTCTAATGCTTCTTTAATTTCTGTACCAGTCAGATCCATAGTCGCAAGCGTATTTCCAAAAGGCATCACCGTAAGCACATCACCTAAAGTGATGGGGCCTTCATCGATTGCTGCACGGATACCGCCTGAGTTTTGGAAGGCGATCACAGTATCTTGGTTAAATTCCTTTGCTTTCTCAAGCATTCCATCTGTAATTAAATTTCCTAGCGCGGTTTCGCTGTTTCGTACACTTACATTGCTATCATCATTTACGCGCGGGTTTGGAAGTTCCTTTGCTGCAACTCCGCCTGTTTCCGTATTCTTTACTTCTTTAATTTGATCGGAATACTTCTTCAGTCTATCAGCAGCTTCGGCATCTTCTTCAAAGCCATCAACTTCAATCAATTCGCCGGCATATCCAATAACGCTTCCTTCGTCGTCAAATTCAACGTCAAGAGTTCCAAGGTGGCCGCCATATTGGAAAGCCTGGACAATGACTGTAGCGTCTTTTAATTCACCGTTCTCGTCTTCCTCAACAAGGACAGGTTCGGTTATTTCGGAATGGCTGTGCCCGCCTACAATAACGTCAATGCCATCTACAAGAGCAGCTAGCTGCAGGTCATTGTCGACAGCTGCATTGTCGTCATACCCAATATGTGAAAGGGCTATTATTTTATTAACACCCTGCTCCTCAAAAGCAGCAACCGCTTTTTCAGCTTCTTCAATATAATTTTCAAACTCGACAGAACCCGGGCTTGAAATATTAGCCGTATCCTCTGTTGTTAAACCAAAGATCCCAACTTGTTCGCCATCAACTTCTTTAATGATGCCATTATAAATATTGCCTGCTTCCGGTTCATCAGTTGTTACATCTTCCTGGAAAATGCCATTGAAATGTTCATCTTTTGAAAAATCAACGTTCGCGCTCACCATTGGGAACTGAGCACCCTTGACAAAATCAGCCAAAGCTTTGTGGCCTTCAGGGCTGCTTCCTAAGTCAAATTCATGGTTTCCGAATGTCATAGCATCGTACCCCATCAGATTCATAAATTCCAAATCGGCCTGGCCTTGAAACTCATTGAAATATAGAGTTCCGGAGAACACATCGCCAGCATCAAGCAATAAAGCGCTTGGATTCAATTCCCTTAGCTCATTTACTGCAGTGACACGCTTTGCCACGCTATCCAAGTGAGCATGAGTATCATTTGTATGCATAATAGAAAGCACAAAATTCTGGTTTTCTTCATAGTGTACAAGGGCACGGTATAAGAAAGTGGCGAATGTTGCACGGTTCACCGGTGATTTCGGATCGAACGTTCCATCTTCCTTACCCGTCGTAATGCCGTTTTGCGCAAGAATCTTTACATTCTCCAAGTGAGAAGGACTTACGCGGTCTAAATCTGTAAATGGAACTTCTTCATCTGTCGCTTCAAGATCAAAGGCTCTGACTAATACAGATGCCATTTGCTCGCGGGTTACTACATCGCCAGCTCCGAATTTACCGTTAGATCCAGTGAAAATGCCGGCATCTTTCGCTGCAGCTGCACCCTCAGCAAACACAGACTTTTCGCTTACATCAGGAAAAGCCTTCAGGTCTTCAGGAATCGGAAGCCCCAATGCATTCGTTAATAGATTGGCAGCCTGTCCTCTGATTAAGCTCTGGCTTGGCTTAAACGTTCCGTCTTCGTATCCATTTATGATGCCCGCATCTACCAAGCTATAAATCTCTCCTGCTGCCCAAAAGTCCTCTTTGACATCCGAGAATGTGTTCGCTTCTTCGGCACTTGCAGCCGGTGCAACAGCAGCAGCCACAACAGCGGCAGTTGTCGCAGCTGCTAAAAATTTGCGGTAAGACTTAGGTATGTACGCCATGTGAATTTTGTCCTCCCTAGCTATTTTTTTGATAAAAAAACACCTACTCCACAATATTTTTTCATAATTCAGAATAGGCTCTCTTAACCTATCTTACCATGAGATACAGCGGCAAACACGCAAAAATAGTAAGAATTTGTAGTTTTTTCGTCATTTTTTTGTAAATTTATAGATTTTTATTTTTAAAGGTATTTATTACTTATTGTGGAAATAGTCTGATTATTAGATTATTTTCGGAAAGGGGTTACAGAATTGAAAAAGGTAATGGGGCTTTTGTTTCTATGTTTCTTTGTTTTTATTGGTTCGGCTGCTGCTGAAACCTTGCACTTCCGGGATGTGAAATCCGATCATTGGGCGAAAAACGATATCCATCAGTTATTTTACCGTGGCATCATCCAGGGCTATGATGATCAAACGTTTAAGCCCAATCATAAAGTGACGATTGCCCAATTTGTAAAAATGGCTGTGGCCGCGAATCAGCTTTCTCTTAAAGACGGAAGCCTGCCGTTTTCCGTGCCAGCGAAGCACTGGGCAAAGCCCTATCTGAGTACTGCTTATTCAGCAGGACTTCTTACAGAAGCTGACTTTGGGGCTGCCGTAAACCCCAATCATGAAATTTCCAGAGAGCAAATGGCTATTATAATGGCACGGAGCATGAAGCTAGCGCCTGTGAATCAGACGGTATTTAAGGATCAAGCCTCCATTAATAATAAGGGACTTGTTGTCGCAGCCTACAAGGCGGGCATCATTTTCGGCAAAGAGGATGGCACCTTCAGGCCAAAGGAATCTTCGACAAGGGCCCAGAGTGCTGCTGTACTTGAAAGAATGCTTCGGGTTAAAGGAGCCCCGACTCCCATGACACTAGCACAAGGTTCCCATATGATTGCAACAGCAGAGAAAAAGGTGATAGATATTCTGGGCAATGAAATCTTCGAGAACTTTCAAAGTCCGGCTCCATTTCCAACCCTCCGCCCAAAAGTAACCGTTTATTATACGGGAAAAATGACAACAGATACATGGCAAAAAGTCTATGAAGAATATCCAGGCTGGCTTTACGAACCAAACGCACTTATTCCATTTACAATGGAAAGGCTGAATTTTACCGTTAAATACGACAGCCAAACCAGCACAAAAGCCGTCCTTTCCTTTCGATCGGCAGCGGATGATGCCGGCTATGCCTCACCAGGAATCTGGACTTACACACTTGTAAAGGAAAACGGAAAATGGCTGATTGCAAATATCAATCACAATGACTACACAAGACCGTTTACAAAGTATGAGGGAAAGCTGATTATCCAGGAACAAGGCTTAAGGGAAGAGGAAAAGGGTGCCGCGGCCAATTATCTCGCGACCGATAAAAAAGGAAATTATGTCTATGGCATCTTTAAAAATGGCAAACGGATTAGTAAAAAAACATTGAATCCGGAAGATGGCTATATTTATTGGTTTTAAGCAAGCTAAAACACCCGGCTATAATGGATCCAGGTGTTTTTTTGCTGTGTGTCTGCTAGGTTTTCTAACGGCTATGAAAAGAATGGCTGCTGCTATCCAGGCACTGTCAAACAGAATATCGAAAAGCCGTCCATCCCGCTGGAAAAATAGTTGGAGAAACTCGGTCGAGAAGGCATAAAGCACCGATAGGATTCCTGCTACCATTTGCCCCTCCTCTCCGGCTCAATACTGGATTTAAAGAAAGCTAGATTGCTTTTAATCAAAAAAATACATCGGCTTGATGCCAAAGTTATCGTACTTCCCTATGTATTCTCTATATTTGATTCACCAAAATTGTCACAATCGCACTAATCACAACAGCAATAAATGGAAGAGAAAGATAAAGCAATTTCCTCTTAAACTGTTTCTTCCTAGCAATTTCCTCTGGCGTAATCCACATATGGTTTGACATCAAAATTCTCCTTTTCTTTTTTGATGGCAGCTGGCTGGCTTTATCGCAAAGGCATAGCCTTTTATCTACGACTCCTTTGCGATAGAAGCCCCTTTAGCTTTGCGTCATTACTTTTCAGTAATTTTGCCTTTTATTTCTCATATCGGAATCGTTTTCAACGTTTAAAGGGTTTGAAAATAAGTATTACTATTCCGAAAATAGAACAGCTAACTGCGCAAAAAGGATATACCCTCTATTGAAAATAGATAAACCTGTTTGCTTTTAAATATTGGAGATTGAATGAAAATAGTTATTCATTTTCTTATATGGTGTACGTACTGATTAACACAAAAGACCTATCCCGGAAATACCGGAATAGGTCTCTTTCGTTCTATTGCCCCTTCATTAAACTTTCAATATAATCCTTCAGTACATGCACCCCATACACACAATCATTCAATGACGTCCATTCCCGCGGGTTATGGCTGATGCCGTCTTTGCTGCGGATAAACAGCATGGCTGCCGGTATTTCACTTCCGACGATCATGGCGTCATGTCCTGCGCCGCTTGGGATTGAAATCGGCTTTATATCAAATTTGGAAAGTGAATCTGCTAGTTTTGCCTGCAGTTTCTCGCTGATTGGCAAAGGCTTTATTTTTGCGTTAAGATTCATCTGCACTTCAATATTTCTTTCCGAAGCTATTTTTTGCGCTTCCCCCCGGATTAGCTCCAGCAATTGATCACGTGTGTCCTCAAAAATATCCCGAATATCGACGATTAATTTGACTTCCTGTGCGATGACATTGATTCCATTCGGATGCACATTCAGCTGTCCGACAGTGGCAACAGCTGTATCACTGACTTGCTTCGGAAATTGTTCAATGACCCCAACAAATCGTGAGGCTGCCACTAAAGGATCTTTGCGTCCAATCATCGGCGTGTTTCCGGCATGCCCGGCTTCTCCTGAAAAAATGACCTCAAGCCATGCCGGGCCGGCAATCCCGCTTACAATGCCCACTGGCTGATCTTCCCGCTCGAGTATCGTTCCCTGTTCAATATGCACTTCAACAAAGGCCCCAATTTCACTTCGCCCGTCTCCGGCCCTTAAGCAATCTTCTGCACTGCTGCCATACTCGGACAGCACCTCTCTCAATGACTGGCCATTTTCATCCCGCAGGCGATCCATTTCCTCCGGCTTCATTTGTCCCATAAAAGGCCGGCTGCCTGTAAAACTGCTTTTAAATCTCGAACCCTCTTCATCTGAAAAAATAACAACCTCATAAGGCTTTTCAGGTATATATCCGGTTTCTTCCCATGCCTCGGCGACTTCCAATGAAGAAAGAACGCCAAGCGGTCCATCGAAATGGCCGCCATTGGGGACGCTGTCAACATGGGAACCGGAAACAATCGCAGCTGCACTCGTTTTCCCTTCTAATCTTCCGAACACGTTACCAGCCCCATCCGTTCTCACCGCTAAGCCGGCGCTTTTCATCCAGCCGGCCACCAGTTCTTTCGCTTCCTTTTCTTCAGGAGAATAGCCTGGCCGAATCACTCCGCCGCTCTCCTGAAGGCCTATTTTTGAAAGTTCATCAAGTCTTGCGGCAAGTCTTTCTCCATTTACACCCGAATGAGATAGGTCCGGGTTATACTCTTTTATTAGTTGCTCGTACAGGTTTCGTTGCATTGACGAATCACTCTCTTTCTTTTTTATTTTTCAGATTACGAAACTAGCTTTTTATTTTTATTTTTGCAATCAAGGTGGAAAAAAGATGGGTTTTGATCCTATTAACACTGTGAAATTGCTGGAATGTTCATACAGCGCGAAGTGACCGATATATTGAAAAAGTGGCCGATAAAAATGAAATCTGACCGATCTATCGGAAAAGTGGCCGATAAAACCGAAATCTGACTGATCTATCGGAAAAGTGGCCGATAAAACCGAAATCTGACCGATCTATCGGAAAAGTGGCCGATAAAACCGAAATCTGACCGATCTATCGGAAAAGTGGCCGATAAAAATGAAATCTGACCGATCTATCGGAAAAGTGACCGATAAAATCAAAATCTGACCGATCTATCGGAAAAGTGACCGATAAAAATGAAATCTGACCGATATCTGCTAAAAGTGACCGATAAAATGAAAAGTGGCGGATAAACATGGCGAATGGCCGATATTTTTAAAAACTGGAAAAAACACGCCATCCGAAACAGGCCGTCAGCACCCAATTTAAGAAGTTTTCTCAAAACAAACAAGAAAAGCCCAGCAGATTCACACCCGCCAGGCCGCAAACAATTAAATAATCCCTTGCATCCGCAAAATAATCTCCGCAATAACCGCAGATCCGATAAAGGTTCCGAAGAACACAAAGATTGCGACAATAATGCTTCTCCAGCCCAGCTTGGAAAAGTCAGCCCAGTTCTTTCCAATTGAAATACCTGCATAGGCAAGGATAGGGGTGGCAAGAGCCAGAATATTGATCTCACTCGTCCATCTGACTACATATTCAGATCCTGGAAACCATGGGATCGAAATAAGAATACCAATTAGACCGATATACCCCACACTCGGAATATTCACAGGTACGACTTTTTCCAGCACAAGCCCCACGACACTGATCAAAATCAGCACAAGCATGCCCGGAATGGCAGCAGACGGCACCACATCATACCCAACCCAGTTGCCGACAATGGCGGATAGGCCGAATACGAGTAAAATCAGAAACCACTCAATGATATTTTTAAACATTCATGTCGCCCCCTTTGCCAGCCCCTGCTGCCTTTTTCTCCTTGCGCCTCATCATAATGGAATAGAGTTTTTCCGTTAATGGCAAGCCGATAAAGATACTCACATACAGCCCGGTTGAGAGAGAAATCAAGTTGCTTGCTCCTGCAAAGGCAACGATCTGACTTTCCAGCTCAGGAAACAACCCGATCAGCGATCCGCTGGCGGCAGCCATCATACTTCCGCTTCCGACCCCTGAAGCCATGGCAAAAGATAGAGGATGAAGAGGCGTGATTGTTGCCAGGAACCCTGAAATCAATCCGAGGAAAACCGCTCCAAACACGGTTCCAAAAATATAAATCGCCATAACGCCCCGGCCCTCAGGCGAATCAAAGCCGAACTTATTCATAATTAACCCGACATTCGGTTCCCGGGCTACCGAGTGAGTCATCCCAATGCTTTCTCTTTTGAACCCTAAAAGGACTGCAATCGGAAGCGCGAAGAAAATCGTTCCAAGGTTCCCCAGCTCCTGAAGCAATAAAGCAGGACCGGCTGCAATCAATGCCTCAATCTGCGGCCCGATGGTTACGCCTATTTTGGCAATCAAAAGAGTAACCCCAAGGATGATGAGCGGCTCCGCATTCTTTGCCTGCTTTTCTTTCACTAGCGGAGAAAAATATAAGCCAAGCCCCATGAAAAAGGCATACAGCATTGGCAGCAGCAAAATGACCCCGCTGCCCACTTTAAAGCTGAACTGCCCGACAGCTTCGGTAATTCCTACAAGAATAAGAGCGATAACATGTAAGCGCCAATCTTTTAAAATTTCTGTCTTTTCATTCTTCATCGTTTCCCCCCTAGATTAAAAGATTACTAGATCGATCCGCACACAGCGGAGGAATCAAGCTTGCCCTTCCCTTGCTCCATTGCCTTCCCATAGATTTCGCACACGAGCTGACCCAATGGAGAATCTTCACGATAGAATTCGGCTGTCTCTTTGTATAAGTGAATATCCTTATTCATGTGCGCCAGGCTAAACAATACATTTTCGTAGGAATCTTTAAGTATATTCTCCCCGAACACGGATAGCACCCGATTATGCGCAGACCCGCTTTGAATAACTTCCGCAAGCTGAGACCGGCTGACACCTGCTTTTTCCCCCACTGCAAAAGCCTCCCCTAGGCCAGCAGTCATTAAAGCAACCATCATATTATGGCAAAGTTTTGCCACCTGGCCCGATCCTGAAGGGCCGAGCAGAAAAATATCCTTTCCAACGCTCTCCAGAACCGGGCGTATACCTGGCAAATATTGATCGTCTCCCCCAACCATTATGGTCAACGTGCCGGCATCAGCACCCTTAGGCCCTCCGCTTAACGGGCAGTCATAAAATTGAATGTCTCTCTCCTTCGCAGCCAGATTTAATTCCTGCGCTGTAATTGGGTCAATGGTGCTCATATCCAGAACATAACTGTTAGGCTTTAAAGCAAGAAAGACTCCGCTTCTTCCCATCATAACATCCTTCACAATACTGGGTCCAGGCAATGAGGAAATCATTACGTCCGCTTCCTCTCCCACTTCATAAGATGAGGCTTTGGGAATTGCCCCCATCTCTTTGCATAGATTCATGGCATCGGAGCTGGGATCATAAACAAAAACCGGATAACCATTTTTGATTAAGTTTTTAACAATTCCCTTGCCCATTGCCCCGCAGCCAATCACGCCAATCCTTTTCATCCTCTCCCACTCCTTAAGGCTTTATATAAACCGTTTTTGTATCCAGCCAAAAATCCAGCGCTGCGCTCCCCTGTTCACGCGGCCCGATGCTTGATGTCTTTTTCCCGCCAAAAGGAAGCTGGTTTTCATAATGATTGGATGGAATATTCACGTGTGTGACGCCTGTTTCAATTTTACGGACAAAATCGAATGCTTTTTGAAGGTCGTTCGTAAAAATGGCCGATGACAAGCCGAAGTCCGTATCATTCGCAAGCTCAATCGCCTCTTCATAAGAATCCACTTCCATTACCGCTACTACCGGCCCGAAAATCTCTTCTTGTGCGATAGTAAAATCCTTCGTGACCTTGCTGAAAACGGTCGGAGCCACAAAATAGCCTTTCGCTTGATCATCATCCGTCAGCTGTTTGCCGCCATATTCGAGAACTGCGCCTTCAGAGATCGCGCTATTCACATAATGAAGATACGTATTTAACTGATGTTTATTGGCAACAGCGCCGTTGTCAAAGCCTTCCTGGATCCCGTTGCCGACTTTAATTTGCTTCGCTTTTTCAACCAATAGCTCAATCACCTTTTTGGAGATGGACCTTGGCACAATCACACGGCTTGTTCCTGTACAGCTTTGGCCATTATTATAAAAACCGCTGATGACCACACTCTGGACTGCCTCTTCCAGGCTGGCATCCTCCAAAATAATTGTGGCGTTCTTCCCGCCCATCTCAGCCTGCATTTTGCCGCCGTGAGCTGTCACGAGCTTTCCAAGATGGATCCCAACATCAGAGGAGCCTGTGAAAGAGACAGCTTTGATTTTCGGATTGGTTCCAAGTTCTTCACCGACAACAGAACCCGGCCCAGTAATCATATTGAGCACGCCCGGTGGCATCCCCGCTTTTTCAAACAGTTCCACAACTTTGACGGCAATAAGGGAGGTATCACTCGCAGCTTTATAAAGAATCGTATTTCCCGCAAGCATGGATGGGGCAATTTTGTAAATGGCGATGCCAAGCGGAAAATTAAATGGTGTTACAACTGCAACCACACCAAGCGGTTCCTGAATGGTACAGGCAAACGTATCCGGGTCGATAAGAGGGACCGTTTCACCTGACAGCCGATTCGCCTCGCCGCTGAAATGTTTTAGCGCCTGTACCGTTGCATCCACTTCTTTCCGCGCTGATTCAATCGTTTTGCCGACTTCCTTTGTAATAATCTCTGCTAAAGCCTCTTTTTCCTCTTGAATAAAAACGATAAGTTTAAAGAGAATATCCCCCCTGCTGATTGGGGATGTCTTTTTCCAAGCTGGAAATGCCTTCTCGGCACTTTCAATCGCTTTTTGCACATCAACGGCATTCGACTTTTGAAAGTAGCCCAATACATCTTCCGTATTGGCAGGATTCACACTCGGATACACTTCCCCTGTCACAGAGGGAACCCATTCCCCATGAATATAATTGTAAAATGTTTTTACCTGACCATTCCCGACAGCAATGCTTTGGCTATTAATCTCAGTACTCATCAAATCTCTCCTTATCTGAGTAATTTAAAATTAATTATAATATTTAGAAAATTTAATGTACATGTGTCAGCAGCCAAAGAATCCTGCTATTTTTTGTGACAAGGACCAATTAAGGGGTTAAAAAATCAAAGATCTGAAAGGCAAGTACAATGGCAATCCAATCTTCCTTTTTAGTAAAATCCATATCCAATTGACTCTCAATTTTCTTCAGGCGGTATGTAAGCGTATTGGGATGGACATGCATCTCTTCTGCCGTTTTTTTGTGGCTCTTATTATTGGCAAGGAACACCTGCATCGTTTGCAGATATTCACGTTCCATTTGTAAAAGGGGGCCAATCTTATCGGAAATGAATTTATTCAGCAAACTTCTGTCCGTATTGAGCCAAAGCCTTTCAGCACCTAGCTCTGAGTAGGTGACAAAGGTTTTGTGTTTATGGTTTTTGGCAAATGACAAGGCTTCAGTTGCTTCCTGATATGAATCAGCCAATTCTGATAGAGGAACCTCTCTGCCCATGCCAATAACAGCCTGATTGTTAAAAGTCATGATTCTCTGGATGTCCTCCGCCAGCTGCTGACCATGCCTTTTCCGTTCATTAGCCAGCAAGGCCACAATTTGATCCGATTTCGTAAAAACAATGCTGGTTTCACCGTATTTCACAAGTATATCCTCCAGTGACCTGACCAATTTCTCTTTTTGGAGAATGGACGTGGACTCCCAAAGAAACCCCGACTTGCAATCAATCACCATACAGGAAACGCTGCTTTTTTCCTGTATGCGGAATTTCTCCAGCATCCTCGCATCCAAACGAGCACCAGTCAGGAGGTCATGGAACGCTTCACCCCGCAGATGCATTTCTTTTTCAAAGAGCGTATTCTGTTTCACAAAGTCCAGTGACAAGGCGGTCGCAGCATGTTCCAAAGCGGCCTTCTGGATATTGGTTAAACGTTCAATCGGCACTTCTAAAAGGAAATACCCAAAGAGTTCGTTGGAGCTGATAATCGGAAATGCGTTATTTTGTTGGTCGTTCGTCTCTGAATAGGTAACGGGGATCTTCAAAATTCGGCTGATGGTTTCAAGGATATATGCCGTTCCCCTCCCCTCCAGTAAAATCTTCGTAAACCTGCGGTGAATATCCAGCGAATGGCTCAGCTCTTCATTTTTACGCTTGACTTCTTCGTAAAGATTGGAGTTCATCATGGCAATCGCAGCCTGGTCCGCCACAACCTCTAATATATGAAATTCATCTTCTGTAAACTGAACATCTTTATCAAAATTATCCACCACAAGCACGCCCATACACTCATTTTTGTACACCAATGGGACAAGGATTCCGCTTTTAACCTCCCGGCGGAAAACCCCGTTATAGAAGTGGATAAAATTGGTTTCAGACATGCGGCTCATATGCTCCCTAAACTCATGCCCGGAAGCAATAACACCCTTCTTTGTAAGAAAAACCAGCCCTGTCAAAGATTCGCCCGGCTCGAATTTCACCTGCTGCATGAACCGGGCATCCACCCCCACACCTTGGGAGAAATGAAGCAAACCATCTTCTTTTAACTTATAAAGAATCGTCGTATCCGCATTTTCAACCAGATCAAAGGCGGCTTTGACAAGTCTTTTTAGTATCTCCTCCAGCTCAAGAGACTGGGTCAGGCTGCGATTGATTTCAAGAAGCCGGATCATTTTGTTTTGTGTAATATTCATGGGCTATGCTCCATTCTGATTGGTTCCGTTTTTTATCTATTATAGTACCAATTTCAGTTTTCAGAGGGAACTCTTCGCATAAATTCAGCATATCAAGCCTGCCAAATGAATCCATTTGCAATTTTTGCCGCTCTATTTGCAAAATCCCCCATTCTATTTGCAGAGTTCACAATTGGCCAAAAAAACTCTACTAAAATCCCCACAGCGTTTTTCAATCAAACGTTTGATTGAATTAAAATATCGTTTTTTCAAAAAGGGATTGCATAAATAATTATTTTTATGAATAATAATACATATACTCATTTTCCATATAATACTAGGAGGACATACTCATGGAACATCTCGGCTGGTTATCCATCATTCCGCCATTGCTGGCAATCATAGCGGCAATTGTAACCAAAAACGTTATCATTTCATTATTTTTAGGTTCATTTTCAGGTGTTTTAATTTTGACAAAGGGTTTGCCGCTTACAGCGACCAAGACGATGATTGGCGATTATTTGTTTGTTCAGCTGACAGACAGCTATAACGCTGGTGTGCTGGTATTGCTTGTTTTTATCGGCGGGTTTGTCGCTTTAATGGAGAAATCAGGCGGAGCTGCAGCATTTGCGGAAAAAGTAATTAAGTATTTAAACACAAAATCCAAAACGCAATTGGCCGCCTGGTTTGGCGGCATTGTTATCTTTTTCTCGGATCTTGGCACTCCTCTTTTGATTGGGCCAATTTTTGAAAAGGTATTTGATAAAGCAAAGATCTCTCGGGAAAAGTTAGCTTGGATCATCGATTCAACAGCTTCCCCTGTTGCCGTTCTTATTCCCTTTATCGGCTGGGGAGTATACATCATGGGACTCATTCAAAAAGAGTTTGAAGGACTGAGCATGGCTGAGTCAGATTGGGACGCATTCATCCAGGCAATTCCCTATCAATTCTATCCAATCCTAACCGTTCTGATGGTGCCGCTTGTTGCATTCACAAAACTGGAGTTTGGTGCAATGGCGAAAGCGGAGAAGCGTGTAAAGGAGACCGGTGCATTATATTGGCCTGATTTAAAGCCGATGAGAAAACCGGATCGTTTTAGCGAGTTAAAAGAAACAAAAAGCAAGCCTATCCTCATCTGGCTGCCGCTGCTTGTACTGCTTGTAACATTATTCGGAATGCTGATCCCGCTTGGATTTCCGTTCCAAAAGATTGAAGGAAGCGCCTTCCGGGTTGCTCTTACAACCGCTTATTTATTTGCTGGCATTCTGTTAATTGTCATGATGGTATTTTACAAGGTTAAAAAGTTTGGAGAAGCCTTTGATATTTATATATCAGGCATGCAAAAAATGATGTATGTGGCTGCTACACTCGTGCTGGCTTGGTCTCTAGGCACAGTCATGAAGAATCTGGGAACGGCCAATTACATTGTAGAAATCATGGATGGAAATGTCCCTGCCTTTATCGTCCCTGCCATCTTATTCCTTGCAGGTGCATGTATGTCGTTTGCGACCGGAAGCTCATGGAGCACATTCGCCATCATGATGCCTTTGGCTATTCCAATGGCGTTCCATCTGGATGCATCAATTTACGTCTGCATTGGGGCAGTTTTATCAGGGGGATTATTCGGTGACCATTGCTCTCCTATTTCAGATACTACCATTTTATCCTCTACAGGAGCGGGCAGTGATCACATGGACCACGTAAAAACACAGCTTCCTTACGCAATCTTAAATGGATCTGCTGCACTTGCCGCTTATCTTGTGGCTGGGCTAGTCGCAACTACCCTATCGCTTGCAGTTGCGATCGTCATCATGGTATTTGCAGTCATCTTTATATCCAAGTGGCAAAATAAGTCCAATACCGGGACACCGATGAATACGTAGTAAAAAGCAAGCCCTGTTCCTTCCTAGGAACAGGGCTTTTATTTCGGAAAAATTGGATGGTCATCCTACTTCCTCCCCCTCCCAATCTTATATTTTCGTATCTTATATAAAAGGCCCTGCCTGGTTATGCCAAGCACTTCTGCTGCACGCGACTGGTTGCCGTTTTCGTTTTCGAGTGCGGTTTCGATGACTTCTTTTTCTACCTGCTCCAGGTGATCCGTCAAGGAGAAATCCTCATCTAGATCCAGTGAAGCAGGTGAGTTTTCCTCTTCTTTTCCTGAGAAGTGGTTCACAACCTCCTGCGGAAAATCCTCGAGACGCAGCTGCCCGGATGGAGAGAGGACAGCGGCTCTTGAAAGGGCATTTTGCAGCTCCCGGATATTTCCGGGCCATGGATAGGTGGTTAAATGCGTTAATAAGTCTTTTGATATGGTATAACTGCGGTTATGTTCTTCCTCAAACTCCGCCAAAAACTGTTCTATTAATAGCGGAATATCCTCTATGCGCTCCCGCAGCGGCGGCAAGGTGATCCCGATAATATTCAGCCGGTAATACAGATCCTCGCGAAATTCCCCGTTTTGCACCATTTCCCAAAGGTTTCGGTTCGTTGCTGCAATGATGCGGACATCCGAAAATTCCTCCTTGGCTGTGCCAAGCGGGGTGAAGGTTTTATCCTGGGCAAATTGCAGAAGCTTTGCCTGCACATCAAGCGATATTTCGCCAATCTCGTCCAAAAACAGGGTCCCCTTGTCTGCAGCTGCACACTTTCCTTCCTGCGATCGGACTGCACCGGTAAAAGCACCTTTTTCAAAGCCAAATAATTCGCTTTCGAGCAGGTTCGATGGAATGGCTGCACAATTCACCTTGATAAAGGGCGCTGTCCTGCGCGTGCTGTCCAGATGCACAGCGTGGGCACAGCGGGATTTCCCCGTCCCGCTTTCCCCTTCCAGTAAAATCGTGATGTCCTGTGAAGCGACGCGTTCAATCAGGGAATAGACTTCTTGCATTTTCTGGCTTTTCCCAATCATGCCATGGAGATTGTATTTTCTTTGGACAGCCTGCTTTAGCTCTTTATTTTCTTTTTTTAACGTCTTCATTTCAAAGGCTCTTTTTATAACAGCTTTCAATTCATCGGCCTTTATCGGTTTTGTCAGGTAGTCGTAAGCGCCCATTTTCATGGCTTTGACGGCGTCCTCGATATCACCGTAGGCTGTACAGGCCACAAATACGGTCTCCGGGTAATTCGGCGACCATTTTTCAAGAAGCTTTAATCCTGTCGTATCCGGCAGGAGAAAATCCAGCAGCACCAGGTCCACGCTTTCACTCTGCATCAGCTCTTCTGCCGCTTTCCCGGTCTCCGCTTCCATCACGTCGAAGCCTTCCTTCTTTAAGGTCAATTTTGTCAGGCGGCGGAATTTTTCATTATCTTCAACTAACAAGATCGTCTTTTTCATTCTGAATCGCCTTTCTCATGCTTTTTCAATGAAATCAGGAAGGACGTTCCTTCACCCATTTCACTCTCCACTTCGATTTGTCCGTTATGGGAAGAGATAATTTCATGGGTGATCCATAAGCCGAGCCCTGTGCCTTCCTGCTTGGTCGAAAAGAACGGATTAAAGATCCGCTTGATTTTCTGCTGCGGAATGCCGATTCCATCATCCTTTATTTCTATTTCAATCGTACCATGAGCGGCCGCTTTCATCGCAACAGATATCGTTCCATTTAAAGAAACCGCTTCGATGCTATTAATAAAAATATTAATGAAGGCTTGAATCATCTGGTTTCGGTCGCCTTTAATGAAATAATCTTCCCCTTCAGCATTAAGCCGTGCCGTGATTTTCTTTTTCCTGAACTGATGGGATAAAAGCTGCAGTGTTTCAGCCGCTGACGTTTTCACGCTAAAGACTGTTTCATCCTTCTTGTTTTTTCGGCTAAACTGCAAAAATCGCCTAACGAGCAGGTCCAGGCGCTGAATCTCATCCTGGATATCTTTCGCTGCTTCAGCAATCATTTCAACAGAAGCTTCTGCCTCCGCTGTGGAAACAGTCAGATCCTTTACTTCACTCGCTATTAAATCACTGGCCAGCTGCACCGTTCCAAGCGGATTTTTCACTTCATGGGCAAGTCCGGCAGTCATTTGCCCGATGGCAACCAGCTGTTCAGACCGCTGGATATGCTTTTCAAGCTTCCGGATCTTTGTCACATCCCAGAAGGTTGTAAGGACTCCAATCACTTCATGATTTTCATCCAGTAAAGGAGAGCTCGACTGCTTAATGACCTTTTTCCCAAATTCATTTTCAAACGTAAAATCTTCCTCAAGGCCTTCATATTTCCTGGAAACGTGCTTGCATTGCTCAAAGTGATCCCTGAAAAACTGCGGCAGGACCGAAATGGATTTTCCAATTAAATCTTTGTTTGTGACATCAAGAAGATCCTTTGCTGTTGTATTCATGGATGTAATGAAGCCTTCAGGATTGATGGCAATCACGCCAAATGGAAAAGATTCCAAAATCAGCTCCAAATGCCGTTCGGAGGACTTGAGGCTTTCCGCCATATACTTCATGGTGCTTGATAACGTCTTGATTTCATCATCTTTCGCCAGGACAGGAGTAAACCACTCCCCGCCGCGGGCATAGCTGGCTGCCTCATTTGTCAGAATCTTAATCGGCTTAATAATCCAGCGTATGCCAAAAATCAGCACGGTCACTGACGCGATAAAAATGAGAATGAATCCCTGCAGCAAAATATTTTTCAAGGAATCGATCACCGCATTCGATTCTGACAGCGGAATGGAAGTAGCTGTGTAAAATGGCAGGCGGTCAATCGGATTGTAGGCAACAAGGGATTCTTCACCCCAGAGATCTCCCCTGTATACCCCGGTCCTGTCCAAAAAAGCCTCACGCGGAAAGGGATATGCATCAAGAAGCGTCCCGGATTTGCTAAAATCATTGGTATCAAACAAGACTTTGCCTTCCTTGCTAAAAAGAAAGCTGTGGCCGAAATCGCCGATGACATTCTTCTTAAAATACTTCTGGAGATTAACAAGGCTGACATAAGCAATCAAACCGCCCTTCACTTCCCCATCCTCAACCTCCTGAAAGGGTACAAGAATCACCAAAGTCGGCTCTCCGTTCATTTCTTCAATCGAATCTGCCACAAAGGCACTGCGCCGCCATTTAAGCTCGTCATATAAATCGGTTTCAGCAGCACTCAGCTTGGCATCCGCTTCTTGGAAAGGAGCGTTATATTCGATTCTCCCCCGTTCATTAATCATGTGAATCCGTTTAAAAAAAGGATCGTTCACCGCTAATTTCGTCAGCATCTCTTCCAATGCTCCATTTTTAGAGACTGGCTGGTTTTCCGTGATATTTTCAAGCAGCTGTATTTTAAAATTGAATAAATCGCTCGTTTTATCCGACATGACTTTCGTAACCTGAATGGTCTGATTTTCTGTCTGCTCTTTTATAATATCTCTTGAAGAAGCAACAGCCAGAATAAAGATAATCAATAAAGGGATAAAAATAATGACCGCCGTCAGATATAGAAATCTTTTGGTTAATCTTGATGGGTAAAGCCGTTTCATCGATTTCCCCTTTCTTATCTAAGCTGTTTTTGGTTATAAACACTGGACCGTTCCTTTCCGCTGCAGGCACGCAGCGAACCCGTGGGGAGGAAGTCGAGCCTCCTCGACGTTCTGTCTGCGGGGTCCCGGCTTTTCCTCTGTCTCCGACAGGACATTGAATTTGCTTTCTAGAATAAACACCGCACGAAGGAAATGCGATAGCATTTTCGAGGATCAAGTGCCTTCCGCTCCAATTCACTCTGTGTTTCAAATGCTATTAAAAGTAACAATCTTTTAAAAAACAGCCTTTTTTCTATTACCTTTATACCATACACTATGACGGCTGAGGCCCCTATTTAAATATAGGAAAAACTTAGTAAATAGGATAAAAAAGGAGGAAACCCTGTAAGATTTCCTCCTTGCTGTCTTATTCTTCAATTAGGCCATTTTCAGTAAGCCATGCCCTTGCGACTTCTGTTTCGCTCTTTTCTTCAATATCGACTTGATAGTTCAGGTCTGTCATGGTCTCGGTGTTTAGCTTTTCAGCTAATGGCTTTAGAAGCTCCTCTAATTCAGGGTACTTTTCCATGGTATCTTCATGGACGGTGATCGCCGCATTGTAAGCAGGGAAGAAGTTCTGATCATCTTCAAGATTCATAAGTTTAAAAGCTTTAATGCGGCTATCTGTTGAGAATCCCGTTGCCACATCCACCTGTCCATCCTTTAATGCCTGATAAAAAAGGCCCACGTCCATTTTCTTCAGATTAGCAGAACCGAATGCAAATCCGTAAGCTTTTTCAACCCCTTTGATTCCATCCGGTCTTGTCGCAAATTCTGCATCCGTACCTAATGTTAACTTCTTGCCGTCGTTTACATGGTCAGCCAGGTCGCTGATCGATTCAATTCCCAGCTCCTGGGCTTTGCCTTCCTTCATCATGAGCGTATACGTATTGTTGACTTCAGACGGGTCCAGCCACACAATCCCGTTTTCTTTGTCAACTTCCTTTATCTTTTCATAGGCCTTTGCGGAATCTGAAATAGGATCAAGCTTGTTATAGGTTACGAGGCTTGTTCCAGTATATTCCCAGTAAAGATCAACCTGATTGTTCTCCAGTGCCTGGCGGACAACCTGGCTGGCCATATTGCTTTTCTCCTCAACTTCATAGCCATTTTCCTTTAAATAAATGGCTAGGATTTTAGAAAGAACAAATTGCTCCGTAAAATTTTTGGCTCCTACAACAAGCTTTTTGTCAGTAGCAGAAGCAGATGAATCCGATTCGCTGCCGCATGCGGACAAAAGCGAAAGCAGCAAAGCGATGATAACAGTAAATGATAATAGTTTTTTCATTTCATTTTTCCCCCTAAAAAATTGTTCATCTTAATCAGAAACGGCTGCGGATGGTCTCAGTCCCTTGGAAACAATCAGCTTTTCAGCTGCCCTTATCAGCTGATCAGCCAAAAGAGCTAGCAGCGTAACCGGAATCGCTCCGGACAGCAGATAAGAGTTGTCCCTCATCATGATTCCAGTGAAAATCCAGTCACCCAATCCGCCGCCGCCTACTAAATACGCTAAAGCCGCTGTTCCGATGTTAATGACAACCGCTGTTCGGATGCCGGCCATGATCGGATAAGCAGCGTTTGGCAATTCGATTTTCAAAAGAATCTGGGCTGGTGTGTAGCCGATTCCTTTAGCCGCATCCAAAAGATCGGGATCAATGGACTTGATCCCAGCTACCGTATTTCTTAAAATCGGCAATAGCGAATATAGAAACAGCGCAAAAACTGCAGGCTTAAAGCCGATTCCCATCCAGGTCATCGCAAGTGCGAGGATAGCAAGGCTGGGGATGGTCTGTCCCAGATTGGCTGTATTCATAAATAGCCACTGCAGCTTTTGAAACTTCGGCCTTGTGACCAGTATGCCCATGGGAATCGCCAGTACAATGGCCAGGAATGAAGACAAAGCCACCATATGGATATGCTGTATTAATAGAAAAATAAATCCCTCTGCATCATCGATGATCAGCTGATAATAGCCTGATTTAAAGGACCAGGCAAAAAAGCTCATCACCAGGGTAAAGAGAATCAGCTTGATCACAAAAGACACTAGGCGTTTATTCATGTATCTCTCCCCCTATTTAATATGGTGATGCAGGTATGCCTCGACATCATCGATTCGCATGGCTCCAACCAGCTTATTGTTTGCCTGCACAAACAATTGATCGGCTTCCTGATTCAGGAGAATGGATAGGGCATCCCGCAAATTCGTTTCCACCGTAATCGTTTTTTTATTGTGTTTTTGCAGCCCGTCCGCTTTTCTCAGCATCCGCTCGGAAATCAAATCCTTAACCGTATGAAGGCTTAAGCTTTTCAGCGCCCGATCCTGTCCGACAAATTCCCGGACAAATTCATTTTTCGGACGAGCCAGCAGCTCACTTGGCGAATCATACTGCATCAGCTTCCCGCCCTCAAAAATGGCAATGCCGTCACCCATTTTAATCGCTTCATCAATATCATGGCTGACAAACAGGATCGTCTTTTTCACTTCCTGCTGGATTTGCAGGAATTCATTTTGAATGCGGGAGCGAATCACCGGATCCAGTGCCCCAAACGGCTCGTCCATCAGCATGACAGGCGGGTCTGCAGCCATCGCACGGGCAATGCCCACCCTTTGCTGCTGGCCTCCTGAAAGCTCATGCGGGTATCGCTTGCGGTATTCATCCGGATTCAGGCCGATGAGATCCATTAAATGATTGTACCGGTCTGTTTTCTTTTTGCGGTCCCAGCTTAATAGATTCGGGACGGCCATGACATTATCTTCAATCGTCATATTCGGGAACAGTCCGTTATGCTGAATGACATACCCTATGTTCCGCCTAAGCTCGATTTGGTTCAGGGAATTGACATCTGTTCCATTGACAAAAATCTTTCCCTCTGTAATGGACTCGAGCCTGTTGACCATTCTTAATGTCGTCGTTTTCCCGCAGCCCGATGGCCCCAGAAAGACGACAATATTCCCTTCAGGAACCTCAAAGCTCACATCATCAACGGCTTTTACCTTATCGCCGTAAACTTTGGTGACTCCATCAAATTTAATCATGCTTTCACCTCATCTTTTTCTATCACTCTTATGAATCCGCTATTGCTGAAAACCCTTAGGCGTCATCCGCTTCTGCAGAATCCCAAGCAATCCATCCGCCACAATCGCAAGAATGGAAATCGCAATCGCACCTGTGAGAACCATCGTGGTATTGGACCTGGATATCCCCTGGTTGATCAGCACGCCAAGACCGCCAGCTCCGATAAACGCTGCAATTGCGCCGATTCCGATATTCATGACCACAGCCTGCCTCACCCCTGCCATAATAATGGGAAGGGCGTTTGGAATCTCAACGCGCAAAAGACGCTGCATCGTGCTCATTCCCAGTCCATTGGCTGCATCACGAATATGGGGATCGACGTTATTGATGGCTACATATGTATTTCTTATAATCGGCAACTGCGAATACAAAATAAGGGCAATAACCGCTGGCACAAAGCCGATCCCGTGGTTAATAATCGAAAGAATTGGAATCATGATCCCAAAAAGGGCAATGCTTGGAACTGTCATAATCACATTTGCGACCTGCAGGACTGTTTCTGCGAGTTCCTCATTCGTCGTCAGGTAAATGCCCAGCGGCAGGCCAATGGCAATCGCAATGATAACAGAAAGCCCCACAAGCTGAATATGCTCAAGCATATAGGCCCCTATCGAAGCCTGGTTCTCTATTATATAGTTCCATATTTCATTCATATCTCTACACCCCCTCAAGCTTCACATTTTATATATGCAAGTTCCGTGCCAACTTTTTAAAACACACTAAAAAAAGCGTCCAGACCCTCATCTGCCAAGGGTTTAGACGCTTTTCTCCAAAAAGGTGGATCATGAAAAGAAATTTTCACTGTGTAAAGGATTTTTACAGATTTGTTAAAATTTTTTTACAAAATATGATCGATTTGCATGTTCTCAGTTACCCTGTTTAACAATATACCTTCTCCTGCTTTAGGGACGAAGGCATATTGTTATGCATTCAGAAGGTTAATCTATCCATTAAACAATCCAACCGGAAATAAAATGGCATCCGGAATGTATGTAATGATGAATAAGATAACAATCAAAATAATAACTTGCGGTACCAAGAACTTAAACATTTTAGGTACACTGATTTTACCGATAGATGCTGTCACAAACAAGCAGACACCAAGTGGCGGTGTAGCCATGCCAATCGTCAGGTTGACTGCCATTACAATTCCGAAATGGATAGGGTCTATGCCAGCAGCAAGGACTAGCGGCAAAAATAGTGGCGTAAAGATAGATACTGCACTTATCGTATCGATAAAAGTTCCTGCGATAAGCAAGATTAAATTAATTATAAGCAATAACAGGAACGGACTTTGTGAAACTCCGCCAAGCAAGTCGATAATTTGATTTGGAATACTGTTGAAAGAAAGAAACCAGATAAACAAAGCAGCATTCCCAATAAGGAAAACGATCGTAGCTGTTGTTTTCGCTGTACTCAATAGAATATCCCAAAGAGCTTTGAATTCAAGTTCTTTGTAGACAAACTTACCAACAATAAAAGCATAAAGGACTGCAATAACGCCTGATTCCGTTGCAGTAAACACACCCGAAGTGATACCGCCAATAATGATCAAGGGCATCAGAAGTGCTAATATTGCATCTTTTGCACCTTTAACGATCTCCTTAAAAGAAGCCCGTTCTGCTCTCGAACGATAATTATATTTTTTCCCGACAAAATAGCTGTATATCATCAAGCCTATTCCCATCAATAAACCCGGAATAACCCCTGCAATAAATAAATCACCAATGGATACACTTGCAATTACTCCATACAAGATTAAAACGATACTTGGAGGGATAATCGGGCCAATGGTTGCCGATGTAGCAACTAAACTGGTCGAGAAACGAATATCATACCCTTCCTTGTTCATTGCTGGAATCATCATTCCCCCTATTGCCGCAGCGGCTGCAATAGCTGTACCGGTAAGCGCGGAAAAGAACATGCTTGCAAGGACAACGACCAATGCAAGTCCTCCAGGCAAATGACCAACCAGTGTTTGAGAGAATTTAATTAACCGTTTAGAAATTCCCCCCTGCGTCATCAATTCCCCAGCAAGAATGAATAATGGAACAGCAACGAGTGTAAAACTGTCTATACCATTAAACATTTTACGGGGAATATTGATTAGAAGCCCTGGATCTGTAAGCATGATTCCCAAAAAGGAAACAAAACTTAAGGCAAAGGCAATCGGTACCCTACAAAGGATCAATATGAATAATAGGACTATTAGCCAGGCCATTTGAACACCTTCTTAACATGGAAGTAAAGCATGAACAAGCTGCTTATGGGCAATGCCATGTAAACATAACCTTTTTTAATTGGCAGGAATCCCACTATTTGACCTGATTTCAAGTTATCAGAAACAAGCATCATTCCGTAATAGAAGAAAACTCCTATTATCACTAGGACAATGATATAGGCAATCACATTAAAAGCCTTTTGTATGCTCACCTTCGCATTTTCCCACACGTCTACCGTTAAATGTTCCGATTTTTCGAATGCTAGAGCTGCACCGAATAAAATGCTATATACAAAGCTAATCATGACGACTTCCTGTGACCAGCTAAGCGATTGTTTTAATGCAAATCGATAGAACACTTGGGCTAAAGTAAGAATAACCGTAATGGATAAGCAAAATGTTATGATAATCTCTAACAGCTTTACAATATAATAATCTATCTTTTTAAGCAGCATATGTTCACCTCCCTTTCAATTGGGATTAATGTGCGTTATTTACTTTCCATTTCCGAAATCAATTCGGCTGGAACTTGATCTGCTAAAGCATTTTTTACATCTTTTGTTGCTTCTTTAAAAGCTTCACGATCTGGCTCAGAAATTGTAACACCGTTTTCTTTCAATTCCGCAATAATTTCCTGCTCTTTTTCTTCAAGGAAGTTTCTTTGATATTCTTTTGTTTCTTCTACAGCTTCTTCAATAACCTTCTGTTGGTCTTCGTCTAACTTTCCCCAGGAATTATTGCTCATAATAACAACTGCAGGCGTATAGGTATGACCTGTAAGAGCAACATACTTTTGAACTTCATAAAACTTCATAGAATGAATAGTAGGCAGTGGATTTTCTTGTCCATCTACTACTCCTTGATCCAATGCAGAATAAAGTTCATTAAATGCAACAGGAGTAGGATTCGCTCCTAATGCTTTCATATGTGTTTCCCAAACCGGAGCTGGTTGAACACGAATCTTTAATCCCTCTACATCTTGAGGCTTGTTAATTTCCTTCTTATTATTTGTTAAGTGTCTAAATCCAACTTCCCAGTATCCCAAGCCTTTCATATTGTTTTGATCAATTAGACCTAGGAGTTCTTTGCCTGGTTCACCATCAAGCTTACTATAAACATGTTCACGATCATCAAAAATATATGGAAGTCCAAATAGATTCATTTCTGGAACAGTGTTTGCAAGAGAACTATCTGCCGCTACAACCGACATATCAATTGTTCCGTCTATAACTTGTTCAATTGCCTCAGCTTCACTTCCCAATGTTGCATTCCCATGGATTTCCACCTTGATTTTGCCATCCGATTTTTCTTCAACAACTTTAGCAAATTCTGCTGCACCAATTTGGTATTGGTGTGTATCAGAACCAGAGTGAGCTAACTTTAAGGTAAGAGCACCTTCACTCTCCCCCTTAGAAGAACTAGAACCTGAACAACCGGCAATAAATGCAGATAACGCTAGTGTTGTAGCCATTGCCATTATCCTTTTTTTCATGATTTTTTCCCCCTTATAGTCCTTGTTTATATAAATGTCGTACACGGCTAGAAAACACCGGTACTTTCTTGCGAACTTCTAAAGTTTCTTCAACATTAATTGAGATTGATAGCGTTTCTTCGGCTTTTTCAGATCCCTGAATTAAGGTATCTCCCCAAGGATTAACAACCATCGAATTACCGCCAAATGTTTCTCCATTGTAGCCACCCACACTATTGCAGGAAACAACAAACATTTGGTTTTCAATAGCACGTGTAATTTGGATGTTTCTCCAATGATTTAGCCTTGAAAGCGGCCATTCTGCTACTATGAACAATACCTCAGCACCTTCTAGCGCAAGAGGGCGGATAATTTCTGAAAAACGCAGATCGTAACAAATGATAACGCCCATCTTAATGCCATCAAGTTCAAATATTTCCGGCACTTTCTGGCCGCCTGCCAAATATTTGGGTTCATTTAACATTGGCACCAGATGAACTTTATCATATTGATAAACGACTTCACCTTCTCGATTTATTACAGCAGCTGTGTTAAAAACCTTTCCATCCACTTTATTGGCAAAAGAGCCTCCAATAATATTAATCTTATAGGTTTTAGCCAATGTTTGAAGAAATAGCAGCGTTTCCTTTCCATTCTCATCTGCATGAATGTGGATGTCTTCCAGTGTGTAGGAAGTTGTCCACATTTCAGGAAAGACAACCAAGTCTGGTTTAGAATTTTGAACTTCCTTTTCCACCCATGCTCTAACTTTTTGATAGTTCCCCTGTGGATCACCCGGTAGTATTTCCATTTGGTATATTGCTACTTTCATATTTTATCCCTCCCCATCTAGACGTGTTATCGAATATTCAGCATGAATCTCATCATTTTGCACTTCATCAATGAAAGACATTTTGAATGCTGAACCGTATTTAAATCCTTCTAATAACGGTACGGTTCCTGAAAATACGACTATATTTTTCATTGGTACCGTTTTTTTGTTTAAGAAACGCTTAATATCATTTAGAGGAATGATTTCATTTATATTAGCTCTCTGGTATTCCTCCCACTTACCATCTACTTTCACCTGAGAAGTTAAAACCAGATCATCCCAATGATCAATAACATCCTTTAGTTTCCATGCCTTTTGTGCCAGAGGTTTATCACAAATTTGTTTTGACTGGTTTATATCAATTGTTTCGAGAGAACGATCGGTATGATCACTCCCAACAGTAATGAAAACTTCTTCTTCTTTGTCCCCAAAAATTAAAACAATCTCAGCTTCACCACTTGATTGTCCGCCAAGGACTTCAATTTCACCCGTTTGGCTCAAACTATTTCTTCTTACAGGATAAAGGGTCGGGATTTCTGCTGGTCTCGGAACACCAATTTTCTCGAGCTCAACAATGTGCTCCATCGTCTTTTCGATATTTCGTCCCGCATACCCAATACAATATACATGGCTGACTTTTATTTCCCTTTGTTCATTGTCAACAAATAATGGCAGTAGTGTCTTATTCATTTTATACCTCCTAAAAATGTTAGCGCTTTCAGTTACGCTTAAAAATTTTAATTTCCTTCGACGATTTCAATAGACTTCTTTGTTTGCTTCAAGTGCTGCTCCATTAAACTTGTCGCTTGAAGCTCGTCCTTCACTTGCAATGCATCCACGATCGTGGAATGTTCTTGAATTACTTCTTCCATACGCCCTTTTTTCGCTAAAGCTTGATGACCTATTAACCTTGTTAAGTTATATAAATTTAACAGAATGTCACCCAACAGGTGCTGCTCAGCAAAGAAAAGAATCTTTCTATGAAACTTTTGATCCAATTCAATAAATTCAATCCGATCATTTTTTTCCATTGCCTGTTTTTGCAAATCCACTAATTCTTTTAAATGCTGAATTTGACTTGGCTTACTAACAGGAATAATCCGTTTTAATCCTTCTGTTTCAATAGAAATACGGAGAAAAATAATTTGATCCTTTTCGCTCGGGGTAATTTCCCGAACCTTTAGCCCTTTTCTTGGTACTGATACTAAAAGTCCATCTTTTAATAAATCCCCCACCGCTTCTCTTACAGGAGTTCTAGAGGTATTTAATGACTGTGCCAGGATTGTCTCTGTAATAACCTCATCGCCTTTAATGTTCCCATTAAAAATGGCATTTTTGATCTCATCATAAACGATTTCTTTTGTTGTCTTTGATTTCACAGGGTTCATGTTTAGATTATTCAATGTAAATTCACTCCTATGTACAATGTATACATTACACATAACACAGAATACACAAATATTTTTAAATTGTCAAACTTTATATGGAGATTCAAAATCTACTGTGCAGAAAAAAGAAGTCCTATTTTACGAGGCAGGACTTCTTTTTACTGTTTACTATTCTATTTGCAGGTTTTAATGGTCTATTTGCAAATTATCTGTTCTATTTGCAGGTTCGCCCACTTTATTCGTAAAGTTCACAATTCCCTGCCATCCACTGCCTCAAGGGAAATCAATCAAACGTTTGATTGATTTTTTAATCCTGATAAAAAACAGGCCTGCTCAGCAAAGCTGCAGCAGGCCCGAAAATTTCCCATATGTATTAAAGCTTCCTACTTGAGGAAAAGCCACAAGCTGCAGATCCACATAAGGAGCCATTTCCTCTTTTACTTCCAAAAGGGCTTTAAGGGCAGTTAAGCTCGGATCGGTGACATCCACATGTGTACGGTCATGCTGGATACCTTGCGCCTAATAATGTCACTTGTTTGCCTAGTTTGGATATATCGGTCACTTTGTTAGGCTTATCGGTCAGAAATTGATTTTATCGGTCAGTTTTCAATTTTATCGGTCACTTTTCCAATATATCGGTCAGTTCGCGTCACATCAGCTTTCAATTCATTTCACTGTGAAGATAGAAGTAACCCTGGGATTTTTTCATCCAAATGAACAAAGCACCTTTATTGAATCCGCCCATAAACAATCATGATTTTTCTGGACAACCTTCAAGCCAGTTTCCGCTTACAAAATACAAAGTTTCCCAAATAAAGGGTCTGTCGTCATTTAACACCTCCTTCATATCCGATTATTCAAAATAAATTGAATATTATATACAATATCTCTTATTCTCTCTTTATCACTATTCAACCTTTACAAAATGGACAAATAAGTAAGATGGATTATGAAGATTCGGAACTGATAGTTCTTTAGAAGGAGGTTTCAGGATCATCGACGAGAGGTTAGCTGCTTTATTAATAAAGCAGAAAATTCGACATAGTCTTCTTCAATTTCCCAGGAAAAGATTTTATTCACCAAGATTTTACAGCAAATGATTTGCCAGCAAAAAAATAGAGCTGCAGCCCCATAAGAAAAGCTCACCCCCCTTACTTAACGTTCTATTTCAATCAAACGTTTGATTAAAACTCATCATCCGGCAAAATCCGCCACACTTCTCCCAAGCTGGACAGCATTCGCTTCGACATAATCCGACAGTCATCTACACAATGTAAAAACTAAGCAATTTTCTGATAATTACTGTAAAAATATGATTCTTTTAGAAGAGAATTGTGGTAAAATTGTCTAAAATATGTCGACAGGAGTGACTAGGAACAGTGAAAAAAAAGATGGTCACCATAGCAGCTGCCGCTATGCTTTCTTCTGCCTTTGCAGCACAGGCTTCGGCTGATACTTATACAGTCAAGAAAGGCGATACGCTATACCAGCTGGCATCAAGATATAAAACCTCCGTGACAGAATTAAAAACGCTGAATAACTTAAAATCAGATTCACTTTCAATCAACCAAACACTCCAAGTTCCAGAAACGAAAAAAAAACCAGCACCTTCAACGCCATCAGTTTCGGCACCTGCAAAGCCAAACGTCACCCATACCTATACGATAAAAGCCGGCGATTCCTTATCAAAAATTGCCCTATCACATAATATTAGTTTAAAAGAATTGATGAGCTGGAATCACCTCAGCCACCACATCATCTATCCGGGACAAGTGTTAAAAGTATCAAAAGCTGCTGAAAGCACAACAGGCAGCATTACAGCAACAGCACCTGCGGCTCCCCCGGCAGTGTATGCTCCAGAGGACGGCAAAGGCGAATACATCGTCAAAAGCGGTGACTCACTGAGCAAGATCGCTGTGGAAAATAACACAACGGTTCAGCAGCTTAAAGATTGGAACAAACTTAGTTCGGATTTAATTTTTGCCGGACAAAAGCTGGTGTTAAGGGCATCTGGACAAGCCCCTCAAAATCCAGCAGTCACGGAAAAGCCAGCCCAGGCGGAAAGCGGTACTGCTGTTGCGGTTTTGGCAGAAGCCCAAAAGCATATCGGAGTACCATACAAATGGGCCGGCTCCAGTCCGGATGGCTTCGATTGCAGCGGGTTTATCTATTACGTTCTTAATAAATCCGGTTCCACGTTAGGGAGATACTCTACAGACGGATATTATAGCCGCTCCTACTATATCGATCAGCCTCAGCCCGGTGATTTAGTATTTTTCGAGAATACCTATCGTCCCGGAATTTCCCATATGGGCATTTACGCAGGAAACAATCGGTTTATCCATTCCAGCTCAAATGGAGTGGAAATCTCAAGCCTGGATGACTCCTATTATAAAAAGCACTTTGATGGTTTTAAACGATTCTACTAAGACACCTGAATTAGGTGTCTTTTTTTGCCAGCAGAGATGCGAGACCGATAGTTTTAAGTATTTCTACTATTAAAACACTGCAAATTATGAGACCGATACGATTAACCTTTTGTCTTGGCCTCCTTTTGCACTTACAAATATTGATCTATTTGCAGGTTTTTTTCCGCCTATTTGCTGGTTTTTCCGATCTATTTGCAGGTTTTATCCACCTACTTGCAGATTTTTCCCGCCTACTTGCAGATTCCCTCCGCCTACTTGCAGATTCCCCCCGCCTATTTGCAGGTTTCCTCCGCCTATTTGCAGGTTTCCTCCGCCTATTTGCAGAGTTCACATTTCAGCTTTTTTCCTTCTACATCAGCAAAGAAACCAGCAATCTGCTGGCTCTTCTTTTTACTTCTTGCTATAAAACCGATCTCTGACCCTTTTCAGGCGGGCGTGATAATTTAGGATGTCTTGCCTTGCCTTTTCAGCTTCGGGGGCAATCGGCCTCAAGCTTTCAATTTCCCAGTATTCGATCATGACATCAAGGACCTGATCAAAATACTCAAGCGGGCCGTAGTTGGCTTCTTTTGCGATGATGGACATGCGATCGTCAAAATCCGGCATGACGGCTCCCGGCATCTGGAAATTCTTAATGACATTTCCAAGATAGTAGCAATAGTTCGGTTCCAATTGGAGATGATATTTAATGACATCCCGGTAAAAGGCATAATGCAGCGTCTCATCTTTTGCCAAACGTCTGAGCATACTGGACAAATCCCTATCATGTGCACCGGCTGCTTTTGCCACATTATAATAAAAGACCATGGTGGCAAGCTCCTGCATAGAGGTGTAAACCATCGTTTCAAATGGGGTGTGAAAATCAGGGTTCCAGCCATTCTCCAATGTCTGTTTATGAAGTTGATGAAGCCGTGCCGGATCTACATTCCGGGTAATTAATAGATACGTTTCCAGCAGATTCGAATGCTGGTCCTCTTCCGCTGTCCAAGTCTGTACAAACTCCTTAATGACGCTCAATGACCCCTTAAAGGTCTGATCCAGGTGAGAAGTAAACCAAGGCAGATTCACTTCTGTTAAAAGGGCGGTTTCAACCGCGATAATAACAGATGCAGGCAGCGTCACCTGGCTTTTATCCCAAGGCACACGCCGGAAATCCTGCGCCTTATCCCACGGCAGGAATTCATGATATCCCCAATCTACTTTCTCAGCCCGCTTTTTGTGTTCGTCATATAACTCCCTTAGTTTTGGCTCCAGTCTAAAATCCAGATGGTTTGTTAACAAAGTGAACCCTCCAACAAAATTAGTTTAATATTCTGAAATTAATTGACGTACATCGCTGCTAGCCTATTTTTATAATGTAGTCTTATGACCTGTTACTAAATTATAACATACTACTCCTTTTTAAACTAAAAAGAAGCTTAACTCTTTACAACTTGAGTCTTTTAACCTTCTCCCCTTCAATTATTCACCAATATAAAATGCTTCACCCAAAAGAAAAGACCAGCCAATGCCAAAGCTAATCTCTTCATTTCACTTATTCTTATTCCCTATGATGAAACAACAGGATTCTTCGAGCTCCTAAGCCCCGTAATTTCCAACTCCACCTCATCTCCGGATTCCAGCCATCCATCCACTTCCGTTCCCTGCGCCCACCGTACCCGAGCCGATTCCTTCACCGGATATTGCTTTGCTGGATTTTGTCAGGCTTGGTTTATAATCGTTCACCATTCCGTCACATATTCCCAAACTCCCCCCTGTCTTTTCCCCCCTCTCATTCCTATTTTAAAGAGGAAAGGGCGGTGCATTTATGTGAATATAAAATCCGGCAGTGTTGATCAGTTTGAACAGTTTTCGCAGTTTAAGAATCTTCAGGAGTTTAATGCCCATTTGGAGATGTGGCTTGCAGTTAATAAGGTTAAATTTTCGAAGGGTGAGCTTGTGGGGCTTAAGAGGCTTTCGCGTTACGCAGCGAAAATCCCTGGTGTGTCCAATGCCAAAATCGGAACAGTGTTAAAAGCCATTCATGAAGAGTACAGCGGCAATGGCATTTCCCGCTCCACTTTTAAAAGAATGATCGCCAAAGCAGCTGAACTTGGCATCTTTACAGTCCATGAAACGGAAAGAAAAAACGGCTCACAATCCAGCAACTTATACGTATTCAATCGTTTTCCCAAGAGTGAACCACCTAAGAAAGAACAATTGGACCACCCTAATAAAACAATCAATCTTTCTAAAACTATTAAAAATCAAAAGAATACTAAACGTAACACAACCGAGCTCGACCACACTTTTACAAGTGATCGTGTTCCCCAATCATTCGTGGATGTGGTGAAGTACTTCTTTCCAGAGGCTAAGAGCATTGAGAAGTTTTGGAGAATGACCAGCATTGCAGCTTATCGAAATAATCGTGAACAAAATCAGGCACAGGTATTGGAGACAGCCATCCATTCCTTTAAGCAGCTGATCCGCAAAATGAAAGCGAGCACTGTAGCGAAGCCGATTGCTTACTTCTACGGAATACTGAATAAAAAACTCGAGGAATTATACTTTGAAGACTTATATAACATGGGATTTTCCACAGAAGACAAGCAGCGTTATATGGGATTTTTCTACAAAAGTTAAGGGCTCTCCCTTCACAAATTGGGGTACCAAAAACAAAAGCTTTGCTGACACTGTCAATATTTCGTCACATTTGCACCTGCTTTTTCACAAAAAATAAAAAAGTGGCTTTTTCCCGGAAATTTCCGATTTTACCCCCAAAACGCGGCAGTTTGGTACCCAAATTCGTGAGTTTTGAGTGAAAACTCCCCGAAACACGACTTTTTTTCGATTCGCTCAAAAGTCGTATTCCCGCTATCTTAAAGCTACCCGGGAATACTTAGATAGCGCGCTGTCCTGAAGGAATCGCACAATGGAGAGCTTTGAGCAAACGGCAGCACAATATGAACCGATGATTCACCAGATTATTCGATCACTGAATATCTATAAAAATAAAGAGGAATTTTTCCAATTGGGGTTAATCAAACTCTGGGAGTGCTGGAATCAATTTGACCCAGAAAAGGGAAATTTTCTTACCTATGCTTATACAAATGTAAGATTGAGGATAATGGGCGAATTGAATAAAAGCAAGCGCCATGAGGATCGCAATGTAGTTCCAGATGAAGAATATTGGCACTCAGCCGAATGCTCTTCTCTTGATCGGCCCCTAGAAGAGAAAATAATCCTTTCTTATTGTGAAGGGCTATCCAAGAACCAGACCATATGGGTGGTATCGACCTTTCTCTATGATTTAACAACCAACCAGATGGCTGAAAAATACGGCGTGACAAACTCAGCAGTTAAAGAATGGAAAAGAGGGGCTTTAACCAGGCTAAAGTCGACTATAAAAGAACGATAAATAACTAGATGATGATACCCTCTAAAAATTATTTTTATCCACCCTGTCGTTTTCCGCCTTTCATTTCTATTATAAAGGTGAAAGGAGGTGAGCAAGATGGCACAAGCAAATATCATCGATTCCAAACTTCGTCTGGTCTTTGAAACAGGATTGGACGAACTAGGCAAACCAGTCACAAAGTCAAAAACCTACAGCAGCGTTAAGCAATCCGCTACAGCTGACCAGCTTTTCACTGTAGGACAAGCAATCGCAACACTATCTAACTTTCCGTTAGTAGCCCTTAACCGCAACGACAGCTTCGACATCATTGGCTAATCTGCTAAATTTCTACAAATCACGAGGAGGTGAAAAACATGGCGAAAACATTGGAAATGACATTCCTAACGGAAATGGGCAAAACATCTAAACTATCCGTTGATAACCCAATTGAACCGATTGACCCAGTCGCTGTCAAAGCAGCGATGAACCAAATCATTGCAGCCAACGCATTCGACGGCAATGGCGGTGACTTCGTTCAGGCTCAAGGTGCTAGATTAGTTGAGCGTAACGTAACCGAATATGAACTAGTTTAATGCGAAGAGGCCGGTTTCTGACGAAGCCGGCTTTTTTTCGAGGGGAGCCTGGCACCCCTCTCCACCACCACCCCCAGAAAGGAGCAATGAAAATGGAACAGATCGTCACCCTAATCAGCGAACTTGGCTTCCCGATTGTCGTTACGTTTTTTCTGCTGAACCGAATCGAAGCCAAGCTCGATGTAGTTGTGTCGTCCATCCAAGGATTGCCGGATCGGCTGAAGGAATAATAAAATCACTCTTTTCATCTCAGCAAAAATCCTGGGTATCAGTAAATTTAAAGCTAAGTTTGAAGCCTCATATTCAGACAAAGCTTAGGTTATTACTTAATTACTTATAAAAAATACTCACTATTTTCTGCAGTAAAAAAGTCAACAATCTACTAAACTGTTGACTTTTTTATTTTTATTTGGTTTAAAGCTATTGATTTAAATATTTTATAGCAAACGAACTCATCGCAATAATTCCAGTCGGGATTGATTTTTCATCAAAGATGATTCCCGGGTTATGAAGTCCTTTTTGGGATGCTTCCGTTTCATTTCGAGTTCCTAATCTGAAAAGCATTCCATCGACGTGCTGCAGATAAAAAGCGAAGTCTTCTCCCCCTAAAGATGGTTCAGGTAAATATTCTAAAGCCTCTTCACCAAGGCTGTCTTTAACTGCTTCTGATAACAAATCAACAAGCTTTTCATCATTTATAACAGGAGGAGACCCAGGGTAATACTTCAGAATAGCATTTCCATTGAACGCTTTGGCGACGTTTTCTGAAATCTCTACCATTGACTCTTTGATCTTGTCGCTTGTCTCAGTTTTCATGGAGCGAACGGTACCAGATATGGTCACTTTATTTGCGATAATATTATCTGCTGTACCGCCATGTATTTGGCCAATTGTAACAACTGCTGGTTCCAGTGGCGCAAGGATTCTGGATACAATTTGCTGGAGTCCAGTTACAATCTGTGCTGCAACTGGAATAGGGTCCACGCTCTTATGGGGGTGAGCAGCGTGCCCCCCTGTTCCAAATACCTCAATTTCAAACCGATTAGTCGAAGCCATGATTGCATCATGTTTAACACTGATTTTGCCAGCCTCTGTAAACGGCCATGTATGCAAACAAACAATGTGATCCACCTTTGGCTCGGAAAAGACCCCTTCTTCGATCATCAGCTTTGCACCTTGCATGGTTTCTTCGGCTGGCTGAAAGATGAATTTTATCTGCCCCTTAAAATGTTCCCTTACCTTATTTAGTACAATAGCTGTTCCCAGTAAAACAGATGTATGAATATCATGCCCGCATGCATGCATAATTCCGAGATTACCAGATGCGAAAGACAGACCTGTTTCTTCTATAATAGGTAAAGCATCGATATCTGCACGTATTGCAAGTGTAAGCCCTTCTCCTGTCCCCTTTAATAAACCAATGATGCCGGTGCCATTTGAGCATTCCTTCAATTCAATATCCGTATCCTTTAACGTTTCATAAATGAACTTTGTTGTACGAAACTCCTGCAGACTCAATTCAGGGTTTTCATGCAGATTCCGTCTGATCTCGATGATTTGTTTTTCGATTTCTGCCGTTAAGCCTTTAATATCGATTTCAGCAGTTAAACTTTTAGTATCCATCTATTCTTACTCCTCGCGGTGAAATGTAAATCAGTTACCTAATTTGCCTTTAATATTAAGAAAGATTAAGGCCATCAGATAGCCCTAATTCTACTTATTAATTTAGATCAGCTTTGCCCATTTCAACGATTTGCTGATATACATCTTCTCCCCACATTTCCTTGCCTAATGAGTCACGGACTGGCTGAGTAGCCTCAATAAATGCATCGATTTCCGGATCAACAAACGTCACACCGGCACTTTCCAGCTCTTCCACCATTGACTGTTCACTTTCAGCCAGTTTTTCTTCAGCATATACCTGTGATTCCTTTGCTGCTTCAAGTAAGATATCCTGAAATTCTTCTGATAACCCTTGGAAGAACTGTTCGTTTATGGTTACAAAAGCCGGCTTAAACATATGATTTGAGTTGATAATATATTTTTGAACTTCCTGGAAACCGGCAGCATAAAATGTTTCTAATGGATTTTCCTGCCCATCAACTATACCTGTTTGCAGCCCGCTGTACACTTCTCCAAAGTCCATTGGAGTAGGATTTGATCCTAGAGCTTCAAATGTCTGAACATAATAATCCCTTGCAGGAGCACGCAGTTTTAAACCTTTCATGTCCTCTGGGGTTTTGATTTCTTTATTTGCAGATATAACCCTTGGACCACGAGGCAGAATTCCGATATTGCGGACTCCCATATCACTAACCAATTTGTCATTCCATTCCTGTCCAATTTCAGAATCCATTACATGCATCCAATGAGCATTGGACTTCATAAGATAAGGAAGAGATAAATATTCAATTTCCAACATTCCAGGGTCTCCACTTGACATCATTTCAATGGTTCCCAGCTTAACTTGTTCCATCTGTTCTGCTGTCGAACCAAGCTGGTTTCCTGGAAACAGCTCAACCTCAATATTGCCGTCAGTTTTTTCTTCAACAAATTCCTTGAATTTTTCCATTCCTGAGTAAGCTGGTTCTCCTGGATTTGCCCAAGTACTATAGGAAATCGAGTATTTTTCCTTAGATTCAGAATCAGACCCAGAATTTGTACCGCTGCTCGTTGAATCAGAACACCCTGACAGCAAAGTTGCCGTAGTAAACGCACCTAAAACTAGTGATACTAATTTTTTTCTCATTTTTAATTCCCCCCATTTAAAATGTATACTTTTTTATTGCTTAGCAGCGGAAAAGGCTTGGTTTAAAGACATGTTCGTGTTTTTTGCCTTTTCCACTAGTATGACACCATATTCAACAAGGCTTGAAACAATTTTTTCTCCTCTTTCTGCCGAAGCATTTAGAGGATTACCCATTATGCCTTCTGCAGAGATATCTTCCATGTTAAGATACAGATTAGCCTTTGATGCATTCAGCTTTATTTTTAATAGATTATCAATGGTAAACTCGCCAAAGTTTTCATTCGATTTCCATGTTTCAGGGAGCAAATCCATCCTCATATATTGAGGAAATAGATAAGACATAACAGATGACAGAGGCTCTCCCCCATGACCGGATGGATCCTTCTCTTCTTGGTAAATCCCATTTTTTTGTTCTTGAGTAAGCATCTGCCATAAGTCCATTGATGCCACCATAACTTTCTTTTCTCGTCTTACCTTTCTTGCCACTTGATCAACAGCAGGACCGTTACCCGCATGCCCGTTAAAGAAAACAATTTTAGTAATGCCATGTTCGATCAAGCTTGTACAAATATCCTCCAGAAGACTAATAACCGTCTGCTGTGATAAAGAAATGGTACCTGGATATCCCCTAAAGTACTCCGAATTGCCAAATGGGACAGTCGGAACATATAAAGCTCCTGTTTTTTCAGCTGCTCTTTTGGCAATTTCAGTGGCTGCCATAAAGTCTCCAGTAACGGAATGCGGTCCATGCTCCTCCATTGATCCCAAAGGAATAATCACAACTGGATCTTTTTTAAATGCTGCATCTGCTTCTTTCCATGTCATATGGTGTATAGCGATTTTTTGCAAAATATTCAATTCCCTTCTATGTTTAAAATTTGATTAAATGCATATGTTTGCTTGGTATTGAATTCTAAAAATCTTATCATGTTTTATATAAAACAACTCTAAAAAAACAGTTTTACAATTACCAAACTTAGATATGGTATATAAGCAGTTAAAAGTACAGCCGCAACTAAGGGAATATATAATGGCAGCATCTCTTTAACCAGTTTTCCAAAGGACAGTTTTGCAATGTCTGCTACAATATATAACAATATTCCAACCGGCGGAGTCGCTCCTCCAATGGTTAAGGTTAAGACCATTAAGACACCAAAGTGGATTGGATTAATGCCAACTTGCATTACAATTGGTGTTAAGATCGGCGCGAAAACAATGATTGCTTCTGACGGAAGCATGAATAGCCCGATTATGAACAAGAATACGATAATTAGTGTAATAATCACTGTTGGATTTGTTGAAAACGTAAAAATAAAATCCCCTAATGTATCAGATATTCTTGATTTTGTTACAACCCATGCAAAAATGGTAGCAGCTGCAAGGATAAATAATATTTTTGCAGATTCATAGCTAGTTTTCTTTAGGATTGAACCAAACGAACGGACGTTTACATTCTTGTAGTAGAACACGGTAATAATAATCCCGTATAAAACGGCAATCGCTGCAGATTCTGTTGGTGTAAATACTCCGCTGATAATCCCGAATACAATGATTACCGGCAAAAGTAAGGCTGGAATACCTGATGAAAAAGTCTTTCGCGCTTCCCTGAAGGTAGATCGCGGGTAGCTTGGGTAATTTCTTTTTACGGATATAAAATAGGTATACCCCATTAAAGAAATCGCTGTTAGTAGACCCGGGATGATACCTGCAATCAGTAAAGGACCAATAGGCTGCGAGGTAACGATTCCAAAGATGATTAAGGTGATGCTTGGCGGAATAATCGGGCCTACAATTGAAGAAGCTGCTGTAATGGCTGCGGAAAACTTCTTATCATAGCCTTCCTTTTCCATAGCTGGAATGAGTACTGAACCTAGAGCAACAGTATCAGCAGTGGCTGATCCTGAAATTCCAGAGAAAATAATACTGGCCACATTATTTACTTGGGCTAATCCCCCTTTAAAATGGCCAACCATTACTCTTGCCATTGCAATAATCTTATTGGTTATACCTCCAGAATTCATTAGCTCACCGACTAATAAAAAGAATGGAACGGCGAGCAGCGTGAAGGAATCCACTCCCCGCACCAGACTTTGAGCAACCATACTGAGATTGACTCCTTCAATGATCAAATAAACCAATGAAGAGATTCCCAGTGCAAAGGCAACAGGAAGCCCAAGTATTATTAGCAGAATCATTAACGCTACTACCAGGAATATCATGCCTTCACCTCCTCTATGATGGAGCTGTTCGTATATTGTCCAGCCCGGTAATCCCTAATATCATGAATAGATTTGATAACAATGAAAATGAACATTAACACACAGCCTACTGTTGCTGCTACTCTCCAATAGGAAAAAGGAATTTCCAAAGCCCCAGATTCCAGATAGTGTGAAACTTTAACCAGCTCGATAGAGGAGTATGCGGTAATGGACAAGAATACGAGAATCATAGCCCTCATCACTAAGGATGTAATAAGCTTCACTTTCGGTGACATTTTTTCCTGAAGCAGTTCCACGGCCATATGCTTATCGTCAAAAGATACAACCGCAGCTCCTATAAACACCATCCAGATCAAGATAAACCGTGCTAACTCATCACTCCATACAAGCGGTTTGTCAAAAATAAAACGTGCAATAACCTGAAGGATCGTCACAACAACAATGACTAAAAGAGAGCCGCTGATTATGTAACGGAACGGCAAGGCATAATCTCTTCTTTTTTTCATTTCTCCCACCCCCAAATGATCTTTCTTTCATAAAAGCGACCTGTTAAATTTCCAAATCACCCCCATCTTTGCTATACATAATTTTATATGGCCAATCATCTGATCTCACATAATACTTTACATACTCAACAGGCTTATAGTCTGAGTCAAAAGAGACTCTCTTAATCTGCAGAAGAGGGAAGCCCTTCTCAACTTCAAGGTAATAACTGAGTTGTTCATCAGCCTGTACAGCGGCAATTTCCTCCGTTACATATGCAAAGTCGACACCCAGCACCTCACTTGCGAATTGGCGCATATGCAAAATCTCACCGGCATTTTTTATTTTCTCAATATCCACATCCACATAATGATGAATTAATAAAAATGTTGGAACATTATTATCGATCCTAATTCTTTTGACTTTTACTATGGGAGTTTCCGCTTCAAGTTCAAGACTTTTCGTAACATCTTCCTCTGCAATCACTTTGGAGGCGTCTATCGTTTTACAGCTCAATTGATTCCATCTCTTACTAAAGTTAGAGCTGAATCCCCCCATAGACGGCCAGGGTCCTGAAAGTCCATTATTTACCACAACAGAACCAATTCCGGGTCTTCTTTCAATTAGCCCCTCCGATTGGAGCCTGCCTAACGCTTGTCTAATTGGAGCTCGGCTTACACCATAAATCTTTTGCATCTCACTTTCTGTTGGAAGCTTGTCCCCTAAAGCGTAATAATTCGTTTTAATTTTGTTAAAAAGATCATCAAATACTTGTAGATTTAATGTTTGTTTCAAAGCTGCACCTCGTTCTCTATTTCTGTATACTTCATTATTACTTTTCGTCACTTTGTTATAACAAAGTAGGTATAAATGCATAATAAACAATTGTTTTTAAATAGTCAATATTTTTTGTTAATTTAAAAAACTCTTTCTCAATCTATATTAATAAACACTCTTTCTTAATTTAGATTTAACTTCATAAAAATTGCACAGTCACTCTCACAGATCCGTACGTGCGGGTCATCGCATACGGCTCCTCCATATTATCCCCGCTGGGGATGATGTTCATTGTAAATATCCACTAAAAGAGATGAGACCTTTATCTCTAAGCCATTCATTCGAGATAGCTGTAAGTACTGGAGTACATTTTGAACTTCTCCACGAGTACATTCGTAGTTTGGGAAGTTAACCTTTCCACTTCCTTCTGCGCAGTTCTCTGTGTAGCTTCTTAATTGGACAGACCTTTGATGCTAGACTAAATAGTAGACACAGATTGTTATAATAAATACATCAACTATAACGGGGTGTGTCTGTATGGCAAGAGGTAGACAATTCGAAGAGGCATTTAAAATGGAAACTGTAAAGTATATGAATGAAAACAATAAGCCTGTAGCCCAAGTTGCTAGAGAGGTTGGTGTGAATGCTAATACTTTACATGGCTGGGTGAAGAAGTATGGTCAACAACCTGAAATTAAGGCTGTCAAAACATTTTCATCAGAAGCAGCTGAATAAAGAACTCTTCAGAAGGAAATCTGCGATCTCAAGGAGGAGAATGAAATCTTAAAAAAGGCGATGCACTACTTCGCGAAAATCCCTCGGTAAAATATGAATTCATTCATGAAAATCGCTCCCGACTCCGAGTGGAGAAGATGTGCAGCATTCTGGGAGTTTCCCAAAGTGGTTACTTCAAATGGTCAAAGCGACCCAAAAGTAACAGGCAAAAACAACACGAGATATTATCACAAGAGATTCTTAAGACCCATTTAGAATTTAAGCAACGTTACGGCAGTGTAAAAATCGCTAAAACCCTGAATAGACGCGGTGTGAAGGTAAGTGAGCGTACGGTCTCTCGCATTATGACGAAAAACCAATGGAAGTCTTGTACCGTCAAGAAATACAAGGCTACAACCAATTCGAAGCATCAACATCCAGTAAGTGAAAACGTCTTAAATCGACAGTTTAGAGCCAGTAAACCAAACCAATTTTGGATAACGGATATCACTTATATTCCGACCAATGAGGGCTGGTTGTATGTAGCGACCGTAATAGACTTGTATTCTCGTAAAATAGTAGGTTGGGCTATGGACAAAACCATGACAAAGGAATTAGTTATCTCTGCATTAGAGATGGCATACAAGCGTCAAAAGCCATGGAAAGGTGTCGTTCTCACTCAGACCGAGGTGTTCAATACGCCTCCAGCGAGTATCAGAAACTATTAAAAAAGTACAATATGATCGGCAGCATGAGCCGAAAGGGAAACTGTTACGACAATGCTTGTATCGAATCTTTTCACGGTATTCTTAAACGTGAGCTTGTTTATCAAACCAAGTATAAAATGAGAGATGACGCAAAGAAATCGTTATTTGAATATATTGAGTTTTTCTACAATTCCAAGCGGATCCATTCAACTTTGGGCTACTACACGCCGAATGAATTTGAGCAAATGTTTGGGGGTTCTGTAGCCTGATTTTACCTTCATAAAAAAGTTTAAATCGCCTTTTATTTGAACTTTTTTATGAAGGCCACCAAGCGAAAGCGCGGTAGAAAAACCTGTGTCTATTTTCTTGACGTAGTATCTAACAGAATCCGGTTGTGGTACTGGACATTCCCTTCTTTTGCAGGGTTATCCGACTCTGCTAGCCAACACGGTTGAATTGTCGCCTGTTCCAGGTTTCGCCTTCATGTCCTCCGCACACTTTCTTACGGACAATGCACTACCTGTCAGCTAGACACTTCCGCCACTGCGGCATGTCAGGGACTTTCACCCATAAGTCCGATGCGCTGCCAAGCGCACAAAAACAAGAGGCCTTTCCAGGCCCCTTGTTGAATAAACATATTATCTCTTACTTCTTTCCTGTCCGAACCACAGCCAGCTCCTTATTAAACTTAAGAACATATCCCTTGGCTTTTCGGTTATAGACGATGCAATTTGTTAAAGTATCAAATTTATAATCGGAGAAATAGGCGTTTAATTCCTTCAAATCTCGCTGGATTGTTTTGACGCTCACATTAAAATACTCCGCTTCCTTCTCTTTGCTTATGACTTCTCCTTGGCTAAGACGTTCAAAAAGGGACAATATCCTCATGGTTTTCATATGTGATTCTTCCAGCACGATGTCTTCTCCCCTCGCTGCTTTTTTATCTATACAAACTCTATATATGAATACCATAATGGTTCTACAGGAATAATAACATAAACATAGTGCTATTATAGGTAATTCCACCTATAATTTCTGAATTATTTTCTTTAATATCGTCAGGTTATCGAGTTTGTTTAGCTGATTAACCTTGCGAAGGGATAAAAGGTAAATGTCAGAAAAAGATTACATCGGATAATTATGAGTATGTTAAAAGTTTTCTAGAAGATAACTCCATAATTGAATAGGATGTAGAAGAAGAGAATTATAACGATTTTGTTAAGTTTCTAGAAAAACAAAAAGACTAACTCTTCAAGCTAGTCTCTTTTTTTTCTATTTCTTTTTTATTCTCATAATAAGATGTTGATATTTCTTATTTTTATCCTTCAACTTGCCAATTTCCTGCTGTCTAATCTCATATTTAATTATTATGGGGATTGGTACATATTCTACTTTGTTTCCTCTACCAGTTCTGAAATGGTTTCTCCCTTAGCTATTAATTCTTCAATTTCATCTAGAGTCGGCATAGCTTCAGATGAACTATGTTTGCTTACAACAATAGAGGCTGAAGCACTGCCGTATTTTAAGGCAGTTTCTATATCTTTACCTGTAATTAGGGCATATAAAAATGCTGAAGCATATGAATCGCCTGCACCAAAGGTTTTAAGTACATCGGTCTTATAGGCCAGCCCTCTAAAAACTTCTCCGGATCTGGAGAAAACATAGGAGCCTTTAACACCATGCTTAACCACAACTAATTCCGGGGAATGCTTAAACAGATGTTTTACCGTATATTCGTTATTACCTCCTGTTTGCCTATTTTCCATAACATCAAATTCTTCTCTTGTGCCAATCACAACATCTGCCATCTCTGCTGCCAATGAATAATACACAGACGTTTCTTCAGTGGACTTCCAAGTGTACGGCCGGTAATCCAATTCAAAAACAACTTTTACTTTGTTCCTTTTTGCTAAACTAATTGCCCTTAGCACTGCTTCACGAGATGGGCTAGCCGACAATGCTGTCCCTGAAACGAGCAATAGTTTTGATTTTTTTATATAGTCTTCATTGACCTCAGAAGGAGAGAGGTAAAGATCTGCTACGTCTTGGCGATACATTAAAATGCTGCACTCTTCCGGACTCTTAATTTCTGTAAAGGTCAATCCAGTTTTGCGGCCTTCTTTATCTATATGAATGTTTGATGTATCAATGCCGACACAGCGTAAATAATGCTCAATAAACCTTCCATGCTGGTCATCAGAAATCTTTCCAATGATACCAACTTTTAATCCTAACTTAGACCCTCCAATGGCGATATTTGCAGGAGATCCTCCCACATATTTGGAAAATGTCTTTGTTTCTTCCATTGGCCGGTTAAACTCAGATGCATTCAAATCAATGCACATACGGCCAATGGCAATCATGTCAAATTCCCTTTCATTACTCATTTCAAATATCATTCCGCTAACATCCCCTTCCCTTGACCTTACTAACGCTTTAATATCCATTCGTGATTTGGATCATTATAAAATTTCCAGATTCTATTAGGTCCTGCCATTACATTTAAATAATAGGAAGTATACCCGTCAGGTACACCTACTGGATGATACCCTTCTGGTACAATCACCACATCTCCATTTTCAACTGTCATCGTTTCATCTATTTTGCGATCATCTGTATAGACTCGTTGAAACACAAAGCCTTGCTTAGGATTCATTTCATGATAATAGGTTTCCTCTAAGTACGATTCATCCGGCAAGTTATCACGATCATGCTTATGAGGAGGATAACTGGACCAGTTCCCGCTATCTGTATACACCTCAACAACAAGCAAGCTATTAGCAGCAGGCATCGAATCAGGCAAAATATTGTGTACCATCCGCTTATTGTTAAGAACCCCTCTATGTTCAATGCTATTCTCTGAGGCTTTAATTAATTTCGTAGGCAATTGATTGTCAGAAGGCGAATAGCAAAGTGCCACTCGAGCCCTACTAATTCCCTTGATCTCAAAGTGACGATCATTTGAAACATACACACTATCTGTTGGAATCTTTTCAAATACACATTCGCGGGTGCCTAAATTTTTGAAGGTCTGCTCCCCTTGTGTGACTTCTATTTTTCCTGTTAAAGCTACAATGCAGCACTCCTGCTTTCCCAGCATCTCTGAATACTTGGCACCCTTGTCTATATCCACAATTTTAAAATTGACATATTCTAATGATGAATTTTCTGAAGTAACCTCCTGAACGATCGTAAATCCTTGTGCCGCTTTAGTATTGATTGGTTTTCTAAGCAAACTTCCCATATATGCCTCCCTATTTTCCACCTTTATTAATCATTTTGGTCATGTTGACGGCCAAATCTAAACACAATGATTCCTATTAACCCAAATAGATTAGTTTCTACTATTCGAAACTAGGTGACTTGTAGCGTGCCGTCACGACCTTTTTACGAGTATAAAAATCAACACTATCTTTCCCATTGGCATGTAAGGTTCCAAAAAAAGATGATTTCCATCCTGAGAAAGGAAAGAAAGCCATTGGAGCGGGTACACCGAGATTGATCCCTAACATGCCGGCATCTATATGTTCACGGAAATATCTAATTGACGATGCATCATTAGTAAAAATGCAAGCACCATTTGCAAATTCAGATTGGTTTGCAATTGTAATAGCTTCTTTTAAATTTTTGACTCGCTTAATAGATAGTACAGGTGCAAATATTTCTTCTTTCCAGATCGTCATATCAGTGTTAACATCATCAAAAATAGTAGGACCAATAAAATATCCTTCACCTGCTATTTGCTCACGTCCGTCCTGTATAAGGGTTGCCCCTTCTTCAATTCCTTTTTCAATGTAACTGATCGTTCGGTTTAGATTTTCTTTTCTGATAACTGGACCTAGCAGCACACCGTCATCCAGTCCATTGCCCATCTTGACATATGCTGTTTTTTCTTTCAGCATGGCTATAAACTCATCTGCAATCCCCTCTTCCACTGTTACCACAGAACATGCCATACAACGTTCCCCTGCTGACCCAAAAGCTGAAGAAATAATGGCTGTAACAGCATCTTCTAAATCAGCATCATTTAAAACAACTGTATGATTTTTAGCACCAGTTAAGGCTTGAACACGTTTGAGGTTATCACTGGCCTTTTTAAACACGTATTCACCTACTGGCTTAGAACCGACAAATGAAATAGCCTTTACTTCAGTATGATCTAACATACCATTGACGACATCATGTGCACCGTGAACGACATTAAATACTCCCTTTGGAAGTCCAGCTTCTGTAAAAAGCTCTACTAATCTATCTGTCAAAAGCGGGGTTCGTTCAGAAGGTTTTAGAACAAAGGTATTTCCTAGTGCGATTGCCATCGGGAACATCCAGCACGGCACCATCATAGGAAAGTTAAAAGGAGCAATGCCACAAACTACACCAATGGGATATCTGTAATTCGCTGCTTCAATATCCTTAGCAATTGTAGACAGAGAGTCTCCCATCATTAAAGAAGGGGCTCCCGCTGCAAATTCAACATTCTCTATTCCCCTCTGCACTTCACCTAATGCCTCTATTAGACTTTTTCCATTTTCCTTTGTGATAATATGTGCCAATTCTTCTTTATGCTTTGTCAGCAATTGCTGGTAGTTGAATAAAATTCTCGAACGACGGGGGACAGGCACTCTGCTCCACTCGCCAAATGCGTTGGAGGCAACTTCTATAGCGTAATCAATGTCATTTTTTGAAGAAAGAGGAACTTGAGCAATAACTTCTTTCGTAGCCGGATTAAACACATCTTCATAGGCTGTTGCCTGGCTATCAATCCACTCACCATTTATATAATTTTCAAGTTTTCTTATTTCAGACATAGGATCCCCCTGTAATATACTTTTTTAAAAATATTTAGACAAAATTAATTAAACAGCTTCAAACATTTTTCCGATTTGCAGCTGATCACGTTTTAACCACTGAGAGATGAAAACGAATAATAAGACTGTGAAGCCAATGAGATCCGTAATGAATAGAGGATGAATTAAACAGATTAACGCGATACATAACAGAATGAACTTAAACCATGATAAACCTTTAAATAGAAACTTTTCCGATATAACCGCCATAATGACTACAGCAGCGACCGCAAGAAAAATGGTATAGACGAGATCCACCCAGGACACCCCTTTTTCAACAATGAGAATAGGGCGATAAACGAATAGGAAAGGAACCAAGTATGCAGCAATTCCTAATTTCATTGCTGTAAATCCGGCTTTTACCATTTTTTCAGTACCTGCAATTCCGCATCCCACATATACAGCTAAAGCAACTGGCGGGGTAATTGCCGAAATGCCGCCCCAATAGTAGCAGAACAGATGGGCAGCTAAAGGAGGGACGCCCAATTTGACTAACGCAGGGGCAATCATAGTAGCTGTCACGATGTAAACAGATGGTGTAGGCAAGCCAAAACTTAAAACAAGGGAAGAAATGGCGGCAATCGATAAAGTTAATAACAGGTTATTCTCACCTATTTGTACAAGCTGATTCGTAATAACCATGCCCACTCCGCTTAAAGAAACGGTTCCTATGATAAAACCAACAACAGCACAAGCAATTGAAATTCCAATTGCACTTTTTGCGCCCATTTCCAGTGCTTCAACTATATCTTTGACACTCATTCTTGTTGCTTTTCTAAACATGCTACATATAACAACAGCAAAAATGCTCATTAAGGCTGCAAACAGCGGAGTAAAATTCAGTACAAGCAATCCAATTAGCATGACTAAGGGGATTAGCATATGACCATGTGATTTTAGAACTCCTATCGTATTAGGGAGACGATTTTTATTCACCCCGTTTAACCCTAGTTTCACAGCATGCAGGTGAAGTTGAATGTAGACAGCTGCATAATAGATGAGAGCAGGCACTAAAGCACCTAACGCTACATAAAAATAGGAAACTCCCAAGTACTCTGCCATAATAAATGCTGAAGCTCCCATAACTGGCGGCAGAAATTGTCCTCCGCAAGAAGCAACTGCTTCCACTGCTGCAGCAAAGTGAGGTTTAAATCCTACATGCTTCATTAAAGGAATCGTAAACATCCCAGTTGAAGCAACATTTGCAGCTGAACTTCCTTGTATTGTCCCCATTAAGCCACTCGCAATGACCCCAACCTTAGCAGGTCCACCTGGTTTATGTCCTGCAACTGCCAAAGCTAAGTTAGTAAATAATTCAGTAGTTCCAGATTTACTTAGGAAGGCACCAAATAATATAAATAGGAAAACATAGGTTGCTGCAACACCTACAGCGACCCCGAAGATCCCTTCTGTCGAAAAGTACATATGATCAACGACTCTTTGATAAGAGAATCCCCCGTGGCTCAATAGATCTGGCATCATGGGACCTACAAATAAATAGACAAGGAAAATGGCAGAAAGAATCGGCAATGCCCACCCGATAACCCTGCGCGTCGCTTCTAATAAGACCAGACAGAAAATGATTCCCATGATTGTATCCTGGGGAGTCGACCATCCGCCCCGCAGAGCAATTTGGGTATAGTTAAATGCCAAATACCATGCCGATATAATTCCTGCTAAGGCCAATACTACATCTGCTATACCCGGTCTAAACTTCTTGGATGCCTTCTTGGTCATAGGATAAAAAATAAAGGCCAGAAAGAGGATCATTCCAATATGCAATGGACGCTGCTGCATGGCTGGCAGCAGTTTATAACCGGCTGTATATAAATGAAACAGAGAAACCGCGACACAAAAAACAAGTATTCCCCCAGCCCACCATCCTTTTAAAGACCTCGTGCTGCTTTCAATTTTGTATTTTTTGCTAATCTCCCCAATATCAACTAATCCCTCAGCGGATTCTTGTGAAGCTATATCCTGGCTGGATTCCTCGTTAGACCCATCGTATTTTTTCATATTTTCACCCCTGTTCATTATGGAAAATGTTCCTGGGTAATTTATCCAGGAACATCAGGTTCATACCTTTAGAATTAATCTAATAATCCTATTTCTTTAAAGTACTTTTCCGCTCCTGGATGCAGCGGGAATTCCTGCCCCTGTAATGCAAATTCTTTATCAATATATTTTGCTAAGGGAATTACGGCTGTTAAATCTTCAACATTTTCAAATGTTGTTTTTAAAAAATCGTAAACTGCCTGTTCAGACATATCCGAATTGGCCACTAAAAGAATAGGTTCTGCCCACGTTGTAAATGGTTCATCTTGATTAGGATAACTTCCAGCTTCAATCGTAATTGGAAATTTCACACTGTCCTTCGTTGCTGCTTCAATCACTTCATCAGGGAAGCTCTTCAGTGTCATAAATCCGGTATTCATCATCTCTGTCCAAGAAGCAGAGTAAATCCCGTCACCCCAAATGGCTCCATCAATTTGACGATTGCGCAATTGATCAATCGTTTCACCATGAACTGTATATTCTGGACTAAAATCTTCAAATGCTGCATCAATGACAGGTAAAATGATCTCCTGCATTTCGATTGTCCCTGTACTCCCCAGTTTATTAATGGACACAGAATGTCCTGGAAGATCATAGATTGTTTTAAAAGAATCATCCGCCCACTCTGATACACCGAAATGAGTGACATTCGGATAGACAAATGTCAGAAACCCCATGTTCTGAAACTTTCCTTTTTCCTGTTCAGCAAACTGTCCCTCATTGTTATAAGCATCGATAAATGTTTGAGCTGTGCCGAAAGCAATCTCAACTTCCCCGGAGTTGACTAACGCGATATTATGAGGAGTGCCATCCGTAGCTTGAATGGAGTATTCATAGTTATTGAACTTATTATTCATCAACCCCATCATTGCTCCGCCTAAACGATAATAGTTCCCGCCAGAACCTCCAGTGGCCACCCTGACAAATTGGCTTTTTTGATCTCCCCCGCTGCCTTTTTCATTACCTTTTTGCGCCACTTGCTCACCGCTTTGACATCCTGCCAAAATAAGTAATAATACAATCCCAATTAAAAATAAAAACTTCCCTTTTTTTAAAAAAATCACAAGTATCACCTCTCCTTGGAATCTTCTCTAAACGCAGCTTTCTGTTAGAAATATATTGTGAAAGCGCTTAACCAATTTTCAAAAAATATATACCTCCTTTACTATTATTTTTTCAGGGAAAGCGCTTAACTGCTATTAAGTGGATTATACTAAACGTCTATATGGATTTCAATAATGTTTTTTAAATATTTTAAAAATTCTTTAGTTTATTTCGATCATTTAATGGCTCAATCCCTTATAAATACAGAGTTTAATGAAAATCTAAAAAATCAAAAATTTAATCCTTTCTATCCTTTATGACTTATGATATCTTATATAAAGGGAAAACGCTTAACCAAAACTCATTATAATTATTATTCAAAACATTATAAATTAGAATCTCTTTAAGGAGGAAAGCATGATTGAAGACAACAATATATGATGTTGCTCGTGAGGCTAATGTTTCCATAGCTACGGTGTCTAAGGTTCTCAACAATTCAGGGCGTATTGGCGAAGAAACACGAGGAAAAGTTATGGAAATTATAAAAAAATTAAATTATCAGCCTAACAAAATGGCTTCAGCGCTAACAGGCAAACAAACCTATAGTATTGGATTATTAATTCCAGACCTTGCAAACCCCTTTTTCGCAGAACTTGCCAGAAGTATTGAAGACCAAGGCCATCAGCTTGGCTATCACCTGATCATATGCAGTACGGACTATAATCCTCAAAAAGAACAGAAATATGTTGATTTATTAAAAAGAAATAAAGCTGATGGGATTATCCTAGCATCAGGATTTGAACAATCCAACATTATTGAACAACTGATAAATGAACAAATTCCTGTCGCTGTCGTTGCCAGAGATCTCCCCATTCCAATTGTGAATACAGTATCCAATGATGATTTCTATGGGGGATACCAGGCTGCAAAGCATTTAATCGACTTAGGACATAAAAAAATCGCGGTTATAGCCAGAGATGTTTGGACAAATAGGCAGCGCTTAGACGGTTACAATAAAGCACTTAGTGACGCAAATATTCATTATGAATTTCCGTTTGAATACATTAGAGAATCTACTATTGAGTGGGGGAAAGAAATGGCAACTCATTATTTACAATCAGCGGATCCCCCTACTGCCATTTTTGCATGTAACGACCTTCTCGCAATAGGAGCAATTCAAGCTATTAAGGAAAAGGGACTAAAAGTCCCTGATGATATATCTGTAGTAGGCTTTGACAATACCATGATCGCTAATATAGCTGACCCTCCTCTAACAACAATTGCCCAGTCAACCAAAAATATGGGTAAGCATGTAATGGACCTAATCAATAAAGAAATAACTGAAGGGATAACGGATAAAACTCGTTTAGCTCTGCTTCCTAAATTAATTACTCGGAAATCTACAAAAAGCATTAGAACATTAAGTTAAGAGTACAAAGACTAAGTTTTTATTTTAAGGAAAGCTTCCAATCCTATTGCCTGCGGAAATAACCGGCAATAGGATGGCAAAAAAATAGAATAATAGCTTCCCACTAGTGTTGCACTAATTTAATCTCACTATTAAAAATACTCAAAATGTTCACTTTTTTATTTTTTTCCAAAGAAAAAGTCCTTTATAATAGATAAAGTCAGGTGGTAACCCGTCCAAATCCACTAAAAAAGGACCAATCTCATGTCAAGATTACACGAAAAACTTCATTTGGACAATGGTTTTCACCAATAAATATGAAATTATTTGAAGATCAGGTGAAATCAAAGGAATTAGATTACTATACGAAAAAATTAACGACAGAGTCATTCCTAAAATTACTATTTTTTGCGCAGCTTCAAGAAGTTGAAAGTCTTCATGCGCTAGGCGATTGTCTTTTCGATAACGAACTTCAAAAAGGGATTGACCTTGAATCCATCAGTATTTCTCAGTTATCACGGCGATTAAATGGTTTGAACCCCGATCTATTTCAACGGCTTTTCCTTGATTTAGTGGCACAAATTCATGCCAAGACACACTACACCAAACTTGTCATGCCGTTAAAAATTATAGATTCCAGCACATTGCCACTTAATTTGACTAATCATAAATGGGCTAAGTTCCGTAAAACGAAGGCTGGTGTAAAGTTGCATTTGCGCCTTGTGTTTATGGAAAAAGGTGAATCCTACCCAGAAAAAGTAGTGATAACAACGGCTAAAGAACATGACCGTGGTCAGCTTGAAATTATGGTAGATGACAAAGAATGCATGTATGTGTTTGACCGTGGCTATCTAGATTACGAACGTTTTGATCGAATGACCGATGATGGATACTTTTTTCTTTCCAGGTTACGTAAAAACGCTGTCGAAAGGGAAGTTTATAACTTTAAACTACCCGATGATTCAGCTGTTCTGTCCGATCAAATGGTTTTAATTGATACCACTCAAAACCATGTTGAAAATTACTTTCGCCCTTTTAAAGGTATTGGATTCAAAAGGAAATGAACTTCATTTGATCACCAATCATTTTGATTTGAGCGCCGAAGAAATCTCTGCCATGTATAAATCACGCTGGGCAATTGAGTTGTTTTTCAAATGGATCAAACAACATCTCAGTATGAAAAAGTTTTATGGTCAAAACGAACAGGCGATTCAAAATCAAGTGTTTATCGCCCTTATTGTTTTTTGTCTTCATGTTCTCGCGCAAATTGAAGCGAAAAGTAAGCGGAAAATCCTACAAATTAGCCGTTATTTAAGGGCCGCTTTGTGGAAACCAGCTCATATCTGGCTACGGAAAATTGAAGGGAATGCCGTTCCGTAACAAACTAATTGTCGTTGTCGCACATGTCTAATTGTAAATAATATCCAAATGGATGGAGTCACCTTTATTAGGGTATTAACTATTTTGGCTCTAAACAGGAAATATTATAAAACTGAAAATTCCGTTAATTTTAATGCAACACTAGTGATAGCTTCCCAATTCAATCATCCAGGTCAGCTATTATTCTATTTATCTATTTAAGATGTTTATATAACCACTCTTTAAATAACTGATTCAATTCCCTGTTTTTCTGCCCCTTCAGCCACTCCACCTGATCAATAGGCAGATTTAATTTAAGCGTGATCTTTTCATTTGGCATTTCCACTTTCCTGATATCCTCCAATGTAATGCCTTCTTCAATATCCGGAAATGACAAATCATGTTCACTCACACAATGGATGCCCTTATAATCTTCATCCTCATCCCGTTCGCAGAATAAAGTAATCCGCGGAAGCTTTCCCGGCACTGATTTTAGAAACATAAAGGAATTGATTACTCTGCCATCTTCAAGCTCGATCTCTGCTATCAGGCTTTCCCTATCTTTATATTTTCCCAGAGTCACTTCACTCACAATCATATCTACTTCCAAAGTGCTTCCAGCAGAAGACTCAAAAATATAAATGGCACTCTTAAATATATAGACGATTTCTCCATCTATCGTTACCGATTTTACGCCAGCCATATTCCTTCCCCCATACAATAGGATAATCAATAGTTGTGAAATACGTTTTAATTTATGTCCATCATACCAAAAAGCGCTGCCATTTGGAGATTCAAACAGCTGTTATTTGTATGCCATGATGAAAAACCTTGCTGCATCTATGATTGTTCAAGATTAGGAATCACTTTTTCCATAATTTTCATTCCCCCTCACGTTTCTATATTGCTAAAATAATAAGGGTAGAAAAGATATGAAAAAAGAGGTCTTAAAATGGCATTATCGTTAAACAAAGAAGATATGAAGAAATTGAATCCAAAAAATTTATGGAAATACATCATGACAGGTATTATCTCATTTTCAATCGGAGCTGCAATCGGTCCCTCACAGAGCGAAGTAGATGCTTTAGTGGAAGGGAATCAAGAGATTAACGAGAAGGTCGAACAGCAAAATCTGCTTCTGAATAAAAACACGGAAGAAATAAAGACCCTTCAAACGGAAAACAACAAATTGAAAGGCAAGCTGGAAGAGGCCTCACCTTTCTTTAATCTATCCGAAGAGGAACAGGAAGCTGTACTGAAAGAGATTCAAACCAAGGCGGAAGCGGAAGAACAGCGCAAGAAGGAAGAAGCCGAAAAAGCAAAGAAAGCGGCCGAAGCAAAGGCTGCTCCAGGGGCCCCGTCTATGCTGAGATGGACGTGCAAATGGTACTGTCATCTGAAAGAAAAGCATCTTTTAGCGGCACATCAAATCTTCCAGCCGGAACTGAACTCCTTATTTCATTTAGCTTAACGGATTATAGCTACCACGCCTCTACCAAGACGGTGGTCGAAGAAGACGGATCTTTTACAACGGAACAATTCTCCAATCATGGCACCGCCCTGGCATATGGCACTTATCTTGTGGAAGTGATATCCGGCGTGGCCAATATTCAGCCTCCTGAAGTAAAGGCCATTCTTGGCGAGAACTACGGCAATGTCAAGGGCCCTCTTCTTAAGGCAGTACCAGGCGGGAGGATACTGAAATTAGAGAAGAACTTTACGTAACAGTGCGGAAAATGTTGTGTAAATAAGTATGAAAGCAATCCTCCTTGGCGAGAATTAGGATAAATAATTTTTGCTAAGGAGGATTTT
>NZ_BRVM01000010.1 GCF_026011715.1 Cytobacillus sp. NCCP-133
AGTCCCTAGGAGCCGCAACTAGACAAGCTTGTGACCTCGAGGGGGTAGGCAGCTTGCGCTAGACAGTTCTCTAAGTTCAAAGGGATATAAATTCTGATATCAAAAAAAGAACACCAATTGGTGTCCTTTTAGTGTTGTGCTTCGCCTTCATGTTTAGAAATATCTGTAAGAGCTTCCCCTGCCTGGTCATCCGTTAAATGGTGTACTGCGAAGTCGCCAAGAGATACTATTCCGACTAGCTTGTCACCTTCCACTACCGGTAACCGGCGAACTTGATGCTCCGCCATCAAACGGGCAGCTTCACTTGCTTCTGTATCTTTTGTTACGGTTAGAAGATGGCTGCTCATGATGTCTTCAACTTTAGATGAAGCGGGATGTTTTTCGGCAACACAGCGTAGTACGATATCCCGATCAGTAATCATCCCCACCAGTTTATCATTATCCACTATGGGTACAGCACCTACATTTAAGTCCTTCATCTTAACTGCAACTTCATATACATTGTCCAGAAGCGAACAGCTTTCAACATCAACAGTCATAATGTCACGAATTTTTTCCATCAATTTAACCTCCTCATTTTTTGACAATAAAAATAGTCCAGTAGTGACCATGCAAACCTCCCTGAACATAACCGACACCTATATGTGTAGCCTGTTTGTCCAAGATATTTGCCCGGTGAATGGATGAATTCATCCATGCTGAAAACATCACTTCAGCATTTCGATAGCCAGCTCCGATATTTTCCTTCACATTCAGAAAAGAAATTTGCTGATTCCTTAACATTTTTGTAGGATTTCCATAAGTAGGAGAATTATGTGATACATATTCAAATTTCATCATATCTTTGGATTTTTGTTTAGCAGCACCAGCTAGTCGAAAATCCATAATCAATGGTTTTAACCCTCTCTGCCTTCGTTCCTCGTTGGCTAGTTCATATACAGTACGCTCATCTTCATTCATTTGCCCATTGCTTAATTGGCCAGTTCTGCCTGGAATGAAAATCGTTTGTCCTGGGTAGATTAAATTGGGATTTTTTATTTGAGGATTACTGTTAATGACTTCAAGAAGCTCTTTATTGAATGTATCTGCAATCTTCCATAATGTGTCGGCTTTTTCAACTTTGTATTCAGTTATTGCAGCAGCTGGCATGGATACTGCAAAGGATAAGAATATTACTATGGCAAAAATTCTTTTTTTCTTCATAGGACGCTTCCCCTTTCGTCTGGCTGAGCTGTCAATTTTAATATGTCCTTTAACTTATGTACAATTTAACTTTTCTTGTCTCTTTTGCTGCCAGAAATAAATATTATTTGACAACACCTGTTTTCTTGCATGTATTCGTTGCAAGTTACGCTTTTTTCTACTATTATTAAATTTGAGATAAACTTGTTTAAATTATGCATGGTCGCCAAAGAACCATGGATTGTTTTCAGGAGGGACAAATATGAAATTTGAAAACATAGGTCTGGAAAATAAAAAAGCAGACTTAACCCGCTTAGATGAAGTTATGCTATCACACGGTCTTGTCCGTGAAGGGCAGTGGGATTTTGAAAGAGTTACATATGACCGGAAATTTGAACTGAAAGAAGGAGTTTTTTACCTTCGTGTCTTCGGATATGCAGTTGAAGGTGATGTGGGTGCGCACAAAGCATTAATCCAGTTGCTGACACCTCTTCTTGGAAAGCACTATTATCCTCACGGAGTTGAATATGGAGAAGGAGAAAGCTTCCCGAAATCACTCGTTAGCCAGTGCGAAAAAATTCTTGCAGATATTAAATCAGATATTGATCAATTTGCCGTATAACTACTAACCATCTTTATACTATAAAAAGACGCATGGAAGCCATGCGTCTTTTTATACACACATTTACATTTCTTTATCCCGCACTGCTGTTGAATTGGGCAGCAATTTCTCAATCGATAGATCCACTCTTCTTACTTTGAAACCAGTTAAGTGTATAATTTCATCTTTTATTTCTTTTTGAATTTGTATTATTTTTTCCGTTATATTGATTCCTTTGTGTACATTCATTCTTATTTTCAGATAAACTTCTGCATCTTTAAATGAAAGTGATATATGTTTAGGTTTCTTTCTTAATATAGTAAATTTCTCATTTTGTGCTGGTGTTATACCATCCCATTCCCGCAAACTTGATTCTACAATTGCTGAGATTATATCGCTGGCAGACTTAATCGTTTCGAAGTCAAGATGTTTCCTTTTCATCTTCTTTTCACTTCTTTCTTTACGATTTAATTCATATTACCGGGCAATAATCTCTAAGGAAAAAATCACCTTACTTAAAGATGTTTTTATTGTTTCTAACATTAAATGCATAATATAATTAAAATGTTACTATTATTTTATATGCTTTGTCATAATAGGAATTAGTGTCATTGCAAACGCTGATGCTAACTGCTTTTAGGAGTTTGGAAAGGGGATTTCTTTTTTGTCTGCTATATTCACGAGGCGTTTTTTATTTATATTAATCGGGGCACTACTTATAGCTGTCTTATTCTACTTTATTTTACCTGTGTCTGTTCCATTGATTGTTGCCTTCATTACAGCACTCATCCTGGAACCAATGGTTAAATTGCTTCAAAATAAAATAAAAATAAACAGAAGAATATCAGTGCTGGTTACTTTTGTAGGATTTGTGCTTTTCATTGGGTTATCAGGCTATTTTATTACGACAAAAGTTATTACAGAGGCAATTAAGCTTATTGAAAATGCTCCTGTGTACATTAACGAGATCACTAAAGCCTGGCTAAGTGCTGAAGCAGATTTTACAAATGCGGCTAAAGACCTTCCAAAGGATCTAGTTGATGAAATTAGCATGCAGGTTCAAACCTTTTTAAACAAAACAAAGGATGATCTTGTTGCTTATGTAAATATTGATAATTTAAAAGCACTGCTAACCAATATTCCGAATTATCTTGTCAGTTTCATCGTATATCTGATTGCATTGTTCCTATTTTTAAACGACCTTCCTCGCTTAAGGAAAGGAATGTATAATCACTTAACGGAAAGAACAGCAGATAAAGTCAGATTTATGACTTCCCGTCTTTCATACGTTGGGTTTGGGTTTTTCAAAGCTCAATTCCTGGTTAGCTTGATCATTTTTATTGTTTCCTTAATCGGGTTATTATTTATAAACCCAGAAGTTGCATTGGTAATGTCCATTATCATCTGGATTATCGATTTCATTCCGATTATCGGTTCTATTGTCATTCTTGGCCCATGGGCACTCTTCCATCTTCTAACTGGAGACATTTCCATGGGAACCCAGCTGGCAGTTTTAGCAGCAATCTTATTGATTATCAGGAGGACTGTTGAACCTAAAGTAATGGGTACCCAAATCGGGTTGTCCCCATTGGCTACTTTGATCGCAATGTATATCGGCTTAAAATTGCTGGGCATCCTCGGCTTTATCATTGGACCGCTTATGATAATTGCCTTTAATTCAGCAAAAGAAGCAGGCTTAATTAAAATAAATTTTAAAATATAAAAAGCGTCCGCAAGGACGCTTTTTATTATGCTTTCTTAAAAGAAGTCATAAAAAAAGATTTTTGAAAGGGCACTTTCCTTTCAAGTATCTCTGCTTCTTTTCTTGGTCCCGTCATTTCACCTAACTCATATAATTCCAAAGGGCGCTTGTATCCTATAATGATGGCAGTTAGAGCGTTTATGGACATGTGCAGTCTTCTAGCTGCCGGGTTAGCACATTGACTTCCTTCTTTTTCTTTGAAAGTACTAACTTCATGGTCAGATATTAAATAACTTCCTGTATTCCATGGTGCATGAAGATCCTCAATTTGAATAAAAACATTCTCTTTATTTCCTATAAATGAATATTGAGTTAAACACTTTTCTACATTTACGATCCTTCCCATAAAGTAAGGGAATACCTCCATTTTTAAATTAGGCTGCTGCAAATAATATGGGAACGGATCATGTATTGAGGTTATCAACTTAACCTTGTCAATCATTGAATCATGCTGACAGATGAAGTTCCATAAATTCACTCTGGCTTCCTGATTTAAGGCTATAAATTCTTCTACATCCATTCTATTGTCTTTTACTTTAAATAGCAGATAGCCCTTCCCCTCTCCTGGTTCATTAAAATATACAGCGATTTGGTAATCAGAATACACAAAATTCTTCCTCCAATAGGAGTTCCTGATCAAGCCTCCAGAATATTGTTTCATATATTCTGCGTAAATTTTTTCTATTTCTTTGTTATGCTGGTCTTTTTTAAATCGTCTGATGATGCCATTCCCCTTGCGCCTGGAAAATCTTAAAGCTTTTTCCCAGTTAATATGCTAGTAAAAATCCTTATAAAAAAATAGTAAGCAGAAAATGGGAGCTTATCCGCGATGTCAAGCATTTGCTCCAATATTTAGCTGTCAAACTCAGTAATGAGCTTAAAAAACCCAATAAAAAATACCGCTGTAATCAGCGGTATCCTTTATTTTTATGTCCCCAATATTGCCTTTATAACAGAAGTGGTTTCTCCTCCATGGAAAAAGACATAAAGGAGCAAGTATACGGCAACTCCGGTTATCCCAGTAAAGAACCAGACCACACTCGTTATTGGCCCTAGTTTTCTATGTGCCTTCAACTTATTTTTATAGCCGGTATACAAAGATATAATTCCTAATACTGCACCCACAGTTGCAAGAGTAATATGGAAAATTAAGAAGATGGTGTAATAAATTTTAATATCATCAGGCCCGCCAAAAGCAGTGTTACCAATAAATACTGTTCTGCTGGCATATATGATAAAGAAAATCACAGCGAATACAGCTGCTAATGTCATTGTTTTCTTATGGGCGTCAAGCTTTTTTTTGCTTATTTGTGCCCAACCAATTGCAACAGTAATTGCACTCAGCACAATAAATGTCGTGCTTATAGTAGGCAGAATTGGCAATGAGTATTCCATAAATTCTTCCTCTCTCCGATTCCGGTTTTTATTTCACCCTGTTAAATCATAAATTAAAATTATAACATAAACTTAATTTTAGTAGAGAATATCCCTTTTTTCAACAAACAGAACGGACTTTTAAAAAAGTTCCTCAAATGTTCAATTTTAACCCCTTATTAATGTGATTAAATTCACTGCACTATTGACAGATTTCGTAAGAAAAGCGCAAGGCGCTTGGCCACCCACGACAAGCACAAGACGAGCCATGGAAAGGCGTCTTGCCTTTTTGGGAGGCTCGTCTTGTGACCTACATGGGATAGGCGCCTGGAACTAGACAGTTATCTGAGTTCCAAAGAATATAGATTCTGATAGTATAAAAAAACTCCAGCAAACCAGCTGGAGTTTCGGTTATTTAATTAGCTGCGGATTAAGCATGTGTTCTTTTTCAATGGCTGATGGTTCTTGCTCTTTTTTATACCAGGCGAAAAAGATTTGAGCCAGTACGAAACCATAGACAATTTCTTGAATAATTTTCATAATAACCCCGCCAAGCTGCTGATCATGTATCAGGGACATTGAATTAAACATCTCTGGTCCACTGAGGTTCAGGCTTGCCAAGGTAGCTGACGGCACACATAACTGCAGTGCCTGTGCCCACGCATTAGGATCTGAGTAGGTATTATACATCGGAGTATCAGCAAAGATAATCAATGCACAAGCAGGCGTTAATAATACACCATTTGCAAAGACATATCCTACCTTTCTAAGTCCGCCTAAAGTATCCATTTCAGGTAGTTCATTTAGAATTGGCCACCACATAAATAGTGCAAGCAAGAATAAGATTGAAGTGTAAACTGTATGAAACATCATATCAGTTTTAACGATATCAAATACATCAGGGATATGATAAATTGAAAATACCCCATTAAACAATATCAGTGCTATGAGCGGCTTTGTCAAAAAATTAAAGAAGGGCTTAATCCATTTGTAATTGATTAATACCCGCCAAATCCATTGAGGGATACCCAGAATGACAAGAGGCGGAACAACCAGATACAAGATTGCCATCTGAGTCATGTGGGCATAAAACATCAAATGTCCCATCAGATCAATTGGAGAGCCCTTAATTAGATATAAAACAACCATTCCAATAGTAAAATAAACACCTTGCCTTTTTGTTAAAGGTTCACTATTTTTGAACGTGCCGCGATATTTTATCGTTATCATAAAGTATCCCGATAGAATAAGGAGCACAAATAAAAAGAAGAGTGGACTCCATAGCGCACGAAAACCGAATATTTCTATAGACATAGACATGCTTATCACCTCATTCAGAATAACCCTATCTGGTCATTAAGTAAGGGTTAATTATATATACAATACAAAGACAAGTTTTATTATACGCTCTCTCATCTAAAATCTCAATAAAGTGCCAGTTCAAAAATCTCCAATACCCTCATATAACGGTGTTTACGAAGAATTGTTGGTATTTTGTCACTTTTAAAGTGGCAGCTTCAGGTTTTCCGTAAGATGTAAAAGCTCGAGCAAGTTCAGCAGGAACATTAATAATCCCTATAAAAAAAGGGAGGGCGCCTTGACCACCCCGCCAAGCAAAAGAAGAACCTTTCATGGAAAGAAGTCCTGCGCTTTTTTTGAGGAACGGCTTGTGGTCCCGAGGGGATGGAGTTAGACAGTCCTATGTTCAAAGTTTTACTTTCTTACTTCCAAATAAAAAGAAAATCGGCTGTTAGCCGATTTTCTCTCATAAATTACCACCAAATGACAGTCAAGAAAGCAATGATTGTAATAAACCCGACAAATGCTCCGGAATATAAGAACAATGCAGGTGCTTCATGACCTTTATGGCTCATATGCATAAAATAGTACAATTGGAAAATTACTTGCACGATTGCAAGAATCAAGATGAATGGCACGATAAACCATGCCGAGAAGCCTTCATAACCAGCTGCCACGAATGCAACAATTGTCAAGAAGATCATCATAGCAAAGGTGATCACTTGATGTTTCATCTCTTCTGCACTTTTTTTCCGTCTATATTCAATGTCTACTCTTGGGTTACCTGAGTTTGGTTGTTGATTGGCCATCAGTTTATCCCACCATTCCCATTAAATATACTACTGTGAAGATGAATACCCAAACAACGTCGATAAAGTGCCAGTAAAGGCTGGCCACATAAAATTTAGGAGCATTGTAAAGGCTTAATCCTCTTTTACTGTTGCGGATCATCAAAGTAGTGATCCAAAGTAAACCGAATGCAACGTGAGCACCATGGAAGCCAACTAGTGTATAGAAGGCTGAACCAAATGCACTGCTAGTAAAACTGTGATGAAATTCATGAACATAATGATTGAACTCGTAGATCTCCAAGCCAAGAAAGCCAAGTCCAAGAAGTACAGTAATACCTAGCCAAAGCTGCATCTTTTTGAAGTTAAAATTCTTCATTTGGTACATTGCATAAACACTTGTTAGCGAGCTTGTTAATAAAAGCATCGTCATAATGAAGGCAAGAGGAATTTCAAACAGGTCTTTCGCTAATGCCATATCACTGTTTGGAACTTTATCCTTCAACGCAAGGTACGTTGCGAAGAGGGATGCGAAAAGTACCGTCTCTCCTCCTAGGAAAAACCAGAAACCTAAGAATTTATTCTTGGCCTCGAGGGTTTGCTTTTCAGGCGACGCCGGCCATGTTTCATAAGTCATTTTTTGTTCAGCAGCCATTATGCCTTAACCCCCTTATCATTATTATCTTCCAAATCTTCTTTATGAATATGGAAGCCATGGTCATCCTTAACAGACCGAATAAACATAGAGCCTAAAGTAATCAATAGCCCCACAATTAAGACAGGAATACCCCAGCTGTGATCTGCCCGGTACATTGCTCCAAACGCAGCCACAAATAATCCGAAAGAAATAACAAATGGAATGAAAGAATTATTTGGCATGTGGATATCACCAAGAGGCTCAGCAGGTGACATGCCTTTTTTGCCTTCCATCTTTTCAAGCCAATATGCATCAAGTCCGCGAACCAGCGGAAGCTGCTTAAAGTTGTAGAATGGAGGCGGTGATGGAATGGCCCACTCTAAAGTACGTCCATCTCCCCAAGGATCATTGCCAACTTTTTCATTTTTAACACTTGTTATAACAATATTAATTAACATAATGATTACTGCAGCTGCCATAAAGAAGGCACCGACAGTACTAACCATATTAGCCGTTTCTAGTCCCTGTCCAGGAAGGAAAGTGAAGATACGGCGAGGCATACCCCAAAGTCCAAGGAAATGCTGAATAAAGAATGTTAAATGGAACCCGATAAAGAATAACACGAAAGTAATCTTTCCAAGCAATTCGTTTAACATTGTTCCAAACATTTTCGGCCAGTATAAATGTGCACCTGCAAATAGCGCAAACACAACACCGCCGACAATAACATAATGGAAGTGAGCAACTACAAAGTAGCTATCATGATATTGGTAATCCTGTGCTGCCGATGCAAGCATAACACCTGTCACACCACCGGCTACGAATGAAGGAATAAAGGCAACAGCCCAAAGCATCGGAGTTGTGAACGTTATGCTTCCGCCCCACATTGTAAATAGCCAGTTAAAGATCTTAATACCAGTCGGTACTGCAATCGCCATTGTGGCAACGGCAAAAATCGCGTTAGCAATCGGCCCCATACCAGTTGTGAACATATGGTGAGCCCATACCATGAATCCTAAGAATCCAATAAGAACCGTTGCGAATACCATTGAAGAGTATCCAAATAGGCGCTTTCTTGAGAAAATCGAAAATATCTCAGAGAAAATTCCGAAAGCCGGCAATACCAAGATGTAAACTTCAGGGTGACCAAAAATCCAGAAGAAGTGCTCCCAGATAATTGTATTACCGCCCATTGACGCATCGAAGAAGTTAGAACCAAACATACGGTCAAAAACAAGTAAGAACAAACCTACTGTTAAAGCAGGGAATGCAAATAGAATCAATGCTGATGTTACAAATGTAGCCCAAGTGAACATAGGCATTCGCATATAAGTCATACCTGGGGCACGCATGTTAATGATAGTAACAAGGAAGTTGATACCTCCAATTAGCGTACCTGCACCGGAAATCTGCAATCCAAGTGCATAAAAATCGATGCCGTGTCCTTCGGATGCTAGTGATAAAGATGCATAAGAAGTCCAGCCTGCGTCTGGTGCTCCCCCTAAAAACCAAGAAAGGTTTAGGAAAACTCCACCAAAGAAAAACAGCCAGAATCCTAATGAGTTCAAGAATGGAAATGCTACGTCTCGCGCTCCAATCTGAAGTGGCATTACAGCATTCATAAATGCAAATATTAGTGGCATCGCCGCTAAAAAGATCATCGTTGTACCGTGCATAGTTAAAATTTCATTATACAATCCGGCACTTACAAAATCATTGTTTGGTACAGCAAGCTGGATACGGATGAACATGGCTTCCAAACCGCCAAGCAAAAAGAAAAATCCGCCAGCTATAAGATAAAGGATCGCGATTTTTTTATGGTCAACTGTTGTTAAATAGTCCCATAAAACCGCTCCAAAACCTTTTTTCTGTGCTAAGGTACTCACAATTTTACCTCCCTTTTCAAAAATCCCTTGTTATTCCAAAACTTTTAAGCCCATTAAGTATTCTGAAAGGGCATCAAGTTGTTCCTCAGTTAACTCTCCATAAGTACCTGTCATTTTGTTTCCAGGCTTATATGTTTCTGGATCTCTCAACCAATTCTTCAAATCTTCTTCAGTGTGATCAAGGATACCGGCAATACGGTCACGATCGCCGAAGTTTGTTAAGTTTGGAGCTAAACGGGCTGCTTCAGGTGCAGTGTTTGCTGGAGTTACAGCATGGCAGCCGATACAGCTGTTATTGAAAACTTCTTGTCCAGCTTGTGCAAGATCTGTTTCTGCCTGCTGAGGCTCTTTTACATCCTGCATCGCAGTTACCCATTGATCAAACTGATCACGCGGAACCGCATTAACTTTGAAATCCATCAAAGCGTGGGAAGGTCCGCAAAGTTCAGCACATTTACCATAGAAATAGTTATCTGCTTCCGCAGCCTTTTCACCGTCAAACTTCAGCCAGAACTTATTCACGTTATCAGTGTTTGTATCCAGCTTTCCGCCAACTGCAGGAATCCAGAATGAGTGTTTAACATCAGAAGCAATAAGATTGAAGTAAACTTTTTCGTCAGTTGGCACAACTAATTCCTGGCCAGTGATAATTTCCTGGTTTGGATATTCAAACTCCCACCAGTATAGATTTGCACGCACATTAACAACGAGTGCATCTGTTTTACCTTCTTCATTCTTCTTTTCCATTTCGCTTACATCAGCAAGCTTAAAAGTAGCTGAAACTGTCGGTACAGCAAGAATAAGAAGCAATAGAATAGGAATAACAGTCCAAATGATTTCCAGTTTGTGGCTTCCTTCCACTTGTTTCGGAATTCTGTCGTCCTTGCGACGGAATTTAAAAACAACAATAAAGAAGATTACTACAACGACGGCAATTACCCCCACCATAATCGCTGTACTTAACACCATCAAATCAAATTGTGTTTGCGCCACTTCGCCGGCAGGTTTCAGCGTAGATAAATACGGTTCGCCGGTACAAGCGGAGAGAACAAGCGCCATCATTGCAAACAGAGAAAAAAGACGCCACTTTGCAAGCCTTTTCATGCTTAATCAAACCCCTCTTTCGTAAAAATTTCATTTTTTGAATTGTTTGATCAAAAAATATGGATAAATCCCCTCTCGTAACTAGCGAAAGAAAGAATTTCCTAACAAAATTAAATAAGTGTGATAATTACCATAGCTACAAACATGATGGTCAGATATTGCAATGAGTATACAAACATTAATGTAGCCCATTTAATATCATCTTTAAACTTCCTGGCATATAGACCAGTCAAAATCCACCCAATATTTAAGACTGTAGCCAGGATCATGAATGCCAGACCAAGCGAAGGCATAAGAAACGGCAGCGGCAATAAGGCGGCAACCCAGATATAAATATGCCTCTTTGTCGTTTTAAACCCCTTCACAACCGGAAGCATCGGGACTCCAGCTGCTCTATATTCCTCAACTCTTCTTATAGCGAGAGCATAGAAATGAGGAGGCTGCCAGATAAATACAATTGCAAATAGCACCCATGCCATTGGATCCAGATTTGCATCCACTGCAGCCCACCCAATTAATGGAGGCACAGCACCGGATATGCTGCCAACAATGGTGTTGGAGACAAACCTGCGTTTTGTCCACATTGTATAGAGGACAACATAGCTAAAAACGCCAATTAACCCAATTACAACTGCAGTTGCAGTTGTAAACATTAGAAAGGCGGTTCCCAGGCCAATCAGGAGAAAACTCAAAAGCGCGGCTTTTGCTGGGTTGACTTTACCTGTAACAGTAGGTCTGCCTTTCGTTCTTTCCATAAAAGGATCAATATCGCGGTCAATATAATTATTCAGGCTGCATGAGCCGGCAATAATCAGTGAAGAGCCAATTAATGTATACAATACCAATTCCAAATGATTGAAAAATCCTATTCCGGAAAAATGCAATGCAAGCCAAACACCGGTAAAGGTTGTTATCAGATTGGAATTTACAATGCCTATTTTAATCAGCGCAAGGAAATCCTTCCAGACTGTTGTCTTCGGTATATCATTTTGAAGGCTTCGCTCACTGTCTTCAATTGCAGCTTCACTCAAAGCCCGTGAGTTGGACATATCTTTTCCTCCTTTATCCCTTATCACAAACAGAGCTAGATAAACACTACAACTACTATAAAGGATAATTTCCTCTAAAGCCATATTTGCGATAAAAAACGAGGGGTTTACCCGTAAAAAATCATTATGATCTAAATAGTTTTCTACTATTCACAACGTAAATAAACAGTTTATTACCAAAACGAAATATAAACCTTTCTTCTGTATATTAAATCACACTTTAAAACTCTTTTGTGAATTTTTTTAGAATAATTTATGACTAATTTGTGTCAAAGATAAAATTCACTTAAAGAAAGGTTGTTTTTTTGAGATAATAAAGCTGCAGGAAAAAATTAAGTGGTGAAAATCCAACTCATAACTATATATCTTGCCATAGGGTAACAGGCAAAATTTTCCGCGATAGGGATATCCATTTAATACCCCCTTTATATTTCTAGCAAACTCCAATACAAGTTTCAACCTTTTTTACTATAATTACGTTTATAATTTTTCATAAGTGTTGTAAAAAAATCTTTATTCCTGTACTATCGAAAAAGTATATGGAGATGCATTCCCATCTGACTCTTTAAAGGATTTTTGTTAAGATAGTATGTGGATTAATAGAATGAGAAATCTATATTCCATTAGATAAAAAAATGGGCAAAACGAATATTACAAAGAAGGTGAAAGGCTTTGCAACGATCTTTAAAATGGTTTGCCGTTTTAACAACTATCGGCATGCTTTTTATATTGTTAGGCGGTGCGCTTGTTACTAAAACAGAATCAGGAATGGGATGCGGCAAATCCTGGCCGCTATGCAATGGTGAATTCGTTCCTAGTTCTATAACTCCCGAACTGGTTATAGAGCTGGCGCACAGACTTGTTTCCGGTTTAGTCGGAATTATGGTCCTGGTTTTGTCCGTTTGGACTTGGATAAAAATAGGCCATATTCGAGAAACAAAATTTTTGTCGCTGACGTCTTTCTTTTTTCTTGTCCTTCAGGCTATGATTGGAGCAGCTGCTGTCGTTTGGGGACAATCGGATTTTGTGCTTGCCCTGCATTTTGGTATTTCCTTAATATCCTTTGCTGCAGTGCTTCTGCTCACCTTACTGATTTTTGAGGTGGATAAGAAATTTAAGGCCGAAAAGCTTATCATCGATAAGAGAATGAGAAGCCATATTATCGGAGTCTCATTGTATAGCTATGCTGTCGTGTATACTGGAGCTCTAGTCCGCCATGTTAATGCTAGCCTTGTATGCCGAGATTGGCCGCTTTGCATAAATGGATCCTTCTCACTTCCAGAAAACATGTATGAATGGGTGCAAATGGGTCATAGAGCTGCAGCTGGATTGATCTTTATCTGGATTGGCTATATTACCTATCAGGCAATTAAGTATTATAAGGACCAGAAAGTAATTTATTGGGGCTGGATTATTTCATTTATTTTAGTATCTCTCCAGGTAGCTGCAGGAGCATTGGTTGTCATGACCAGACTTAATTTATATATCGCTCTTGCACACGCATTCTTTATTTCTTGCTTGTTCGGGGTATTAAGTTATTTTCTGCTTCTTTCTTCAAGAAGCAGAAAAAATGAACTTGCCATCGAAAACGTTGATCAGGAAGAAAAGCAAGGAGAAACGGTTCCTCCCATTACGACAATCACGTAATAACTAGAAATTCCTATTTTTATCCTAAAAAAAGAGCTTCGGCGTTTGAAAGCCGCTGAAAAAGTGTTCACTTTGAGTAATTAGCCAGCACTTTCATCAACATACAGCAAATAAAAGAAGTTGATTATCTACATATAGTAGGTAGTCAACTTCTTTTTTCTCTTTAAATGGACTTTTTCAGTGCCCTCGGCGTTTGAAGCTCTTTTTTTATATTCTATTTTGACAATTCAATTAATAAGTCTCCAGTTTGGATCGCTTCGCCATTCCCGACATATATTTCCTTAACTGTTCCAGAGTATGGTGCCTGTACGGTTGTTTCCATTTTCATAGCTTCAGTGATCATTAAATGATCGCCTTTTTCTACTTTTTCGTCCTTTTCAACAACAACCTTTATTACAGTTCCAGGCATGCTGGCAGCAATATGTGTTTCATTGTGCGGGTCTGCTTTCACCTTTGAAGCGACTGTTGATTTAATGCTTTCATCCTTTATGCTTACTTCACGGGGCTGACCATTAAGTTCAAAATAGACAATTCTTGTTCCATCCGCCTGCGGCTGACCGATTGAAACCAGCTTAACAATCAATGTTTTTCCTGTTTCAATCTCAATTTCTACTTCTTCTCCAAGCCGTAAGCCGTATAAGAATGTTGGTGTATCCAGAACGGATATGTCTCCGAATTGCTCACATGTCTTTACATAATCCATAAATACCTTTGGATAGAGGGCATGTGCTATTGCTTCAAAACTTGTAACCTGTCTGCCCAGATCTTTAAATAGATTTTCTTTTAAAGCCTCAAAATCGACATCCTCCAAAAGTTCGCCAGGACGAACAGTAATCGGCTCTCTATCCTTAAGAATGACCTTCTGAAGCTCCTTAGGAAAACCTCCGTATGGCTGACCTAAATAACCTTCAAACAATTCAATTACTGAATCAGGAAAATCAAGCGATTGACCTTTTTTCAGGACATCCTGCTCTGTAAGCTGATTTTGAACCATGAAAAGAGCCATATCCCCTACGACCTTTGAAGAAGGTGTAACTTTTACAATATCGCCAAACAGATGATTCACACGAGAGTACATGTCCTTTACTTCATCCCATTTATCACCAAGACCAACAGCTTTAGCCTGCTGCTGCAGGTTGCTGTATTGTCCGCCCGGCATCTCGTGCTGGTAAATCTCCGAATGTGGTGCCTTCATGCCGCTTTCAAAGTCCTGGTAATATTTGCGTATATCTTCCCAATAATAAGACAGCTGTTCTAATGCCTGGATGTCAACCTTTGGTGTTCTATCAGTGCCTTCGAGCGCATAATAAAGTGAGTTTGCACTTGGCTGTGAAGTTAAACCAGCCATGGTGCTTAAAGCTGTATCTACAATATCAACACCTGCTTCAATTGCCTTTGCATATGTGTAAATACCATTACCGCTTGTATCATGAGTATGAAGGTGGATTGGAATATCCACAGTTTCTTTTAGTTCTGAGATAAGCCTATATGCTGATTGCGGTTTAAGAAGTCCAGCCATATCCTTGATCGCAAGTATATGAGCCCCCTGGTTTTCAAGCTCTTTGGCTAAATTTTTATAATAATTCAAATCGTACTTTGTCCTAGCTGGATCTAAAATATCTCCTGTGTAGCACATCGCAGCTTCAGCGATTTTACCGCTCTGGCGGACAGCATCAATGGCTACTTCCATACCTTTAACCCAGTTCAGGCTGTCAAAGATACGAAATACATCGATGCCTGCATATGCTGATTTTTCAACGAATTCCCTTATGACATTATCCGGATAATTTTTATATCCCACTGCATTAGAAGCACGAAGAAGCATTTGGAAAAGCACATTTGGCATTCTTTCTCTCAATGTAAGCAATCTTTCCCATGGATCTTCCTTCAGGAATCTATATGCCACATCAAATGTTGCACCGCCCCACATTTCGAAGGAGAACATTTCAGGGAGCAGCTTTGCAGTCGGTTCAGCAATATGTTTTAAATCATTTGTCCTTACTCGTGTAGCAAGCAACGATTGATGCGCATCCCGGAATGTGGTATCGGTTAAAAGAACTTCCTTTTGCTCTTTAATCCAATTCACAAGACCTTCAGGGCCCTGCTGATCCAAAATTTGTTTTGTACCGTCCTTAAAGCTGCTGCTGTATTTCATTTTCGGCACTCTAGGCTCATCAAAAACTGGACGCTTTTTCTTTTCAATACCGGGGAATCCATTGACGGTCACATTGCCAATATAGTTAAGCATCTTTGTACCTCTGTCCTTACTTTTCGGAAACAGGAATAATTCTGGTGTCTCATCAATAAAGGAAGTATCATACTCTCCCTTTAAGAATTTTTCATGTTTAACCACATTTTCAAGGAAGGGAATATTCGTTTTAATGCCTCGGATACGGAATTCCTGAAGATTTCGTACCATTTTCGAAGCAGCCTGCTGGAAAGTCATCGCGTGAGTCGAAAGTTTTACCAAAAGAGAATCATAATATGGAGTTATGACTGCTCCCTGGAAACCATTCCCTGCGTCAAGGCGCACACCGAAACCTCCGCCAGATCTGTAAGCCATTAATCTGCCCGTGTCAGGCATAAAGTTATTTAAAGGATCTTCTGTCGTAACACGTGACTGAATCGCAAACCCATGGATATGAATGTTCTCCTGTAATGGAACTCCCACTTCTTTACTGTGCAAGGAGTGGCCTTCCGCTACTAAAATTTGAGTTTGAACAATATCTACACCAGTCACCATTTCGGTGATCGTATGCTCAACCTGTACACGCGGGTTTACTTCAATGAAATAGAACTGATTGTCCGATACAAGGAATTCTACCGTCCCTGCATTAATATAATCTACCTTTTTCATCAGGTTGACAGCGGCCTGGCAAATATCATCCCTCAGCATTTCAGAAAGGGAAACGCAAGGCGCAACTTCTACTACCTTCTGATGGCGCCTTTGGACAGAACAATCCCTTTCATATAGATGAACAATATTTCCTTCATGATCACCTATGATTTGTACCTCGATATGTTTTGGCCTTTCTATGAATCTCTCAACATAGACCTCATCGTTGCCAAATGCTGCTTTTGCTTCTGACTTCGCACGCTCATAGGATTCCTTTACTTCCTCAAGGTTCCTTACTATGCGCATGCCTCTTCCACCGCCGCCAAGTGAGGCTTTGATGATAATAGGGAATCCATGGCTTTTCCCAAAATCTATGACTTCTTCCAAATTATTAACTGGTCCGTTACTTCCAGGGATAACCGGAATCTCAGCAAGCTGCGCTTGTGTTCTGGCTTTGACTTTATCCCCGAACATATCTAAGTGTTTTGAAGAGGGACCGATAAAAATAATGCCCTCTTCTTCGCATCGCTTCGCAAATTCGATATTTTCCGATAAGAACCCATATCCTGGATGAATCGCATCAACATCGCTATTTTTAGCAATCTCAATAATGCCTTCAATATCGAGATATGCATCAATAGGCTTCTTGCCTTCCCCTACCAAGTACGCTTCATCTGCTTTATATCGATGATAGGATCCTGAATCCTCTTTTGAATAAACGGCTACTGTACGTATATCCAACTCAGTACAAGCACGGAAAACACGAATAGCAATTTCTCCTCTGTTAGCTACTAAAACTTTGTTGATTCTTTGGCTCAAGAATAACACCTCGTCTTTGTGTATTTTTTAACAATATTCTGCCAAATCAGGCTATATCCGGGCGCAAATACACCTGTCTTCAACCTGTAATTAGCTTCCAGGGCTCTCCTGCATCTTCAAGCAGGATGCCCACTTTTTATATCAGGAAGGATTTTTTTCCCTGATTTATGTATTAAATAGCACTGAGAAGACTCTGTGCTTATTTACGAATAATGAATGACTTTTCAGAAATCACTGGAATATCTTCCGGCTTTGGCTGTTCATTTTTATTTTTATACTTTTGTTCGTAGTTAACAAACATAGAAATATTTACTAGAATCCCCATGGCAATGGAAAGCTGAAGAAGCGATGAACCTCCATAACTGATAAAAGGAAGTGTAACGCCTGTCAGAGGCATTATTCCTGAGATTCCTGCAAGATTAATAAAAGCTTGTATCCCGATCATGGAGGAAATCCCAATTGCAAGCAGGCTTCCAAAAGCATCTCTGCACTTTAAACTGATAAAGATTCCTCTCAGGACAATATACCCGAGAAGCAATAAAACAAATCCTACTCCAAAAGCACCCAGTTCCTCTGCAATGACGGCCATAATAAAATCAGTATGTGCTTCAGGAAGATAGCCCAGCTTCTGCACACTTTCACCGAGGCCTAGTCCCTTTAAACCGCCTGCGCCAAGGGCAATATAGGAGTTGGAAAGCTGATAACCAAATTCTGACCCAAAAGGATCTTTGAAAGCTTCAATCCGTCCCATTCGGTACGGAGCAAAAATCTTATCCTTCAATAGAAGGATAAATGGTGCAGCCAGTAACACCCCAAATAAACCGAGCTTAAAAATATTTTTAAAATCCATGCCTGAAGTAAAAATGATTGCCGCTGCTATAGCAAAAATGATGATTGCTGTTCCAAAATCCGGCTGAATTGCAACCAGCAGTGCTGCTAAAATCAAATAGGCAAGCGGGGGAAGTACACCCTTATTAAATTCGTTTATATATGGCTGTTTTTTTGCATATACTGCAGCTAAATAAATGATAACAGAAAGCTTAACAAATTCTGCGGGCTGAAGGCTTCTGCTTCCAATTTCAAACCAGCTTAATGCTCCACCCGCCACTTTTCCGAAAATGAATAGGGCAGTTAATCCAAATAAAGAGGAAATCACCATTGGAACAAGAAATTTATTGCTTTGCATCGCTTTGTAAGGAAATAGAGCAACAAAGATAAATGCAATTGCGGAAAAAACTAAATGCATCTTTTGTTTGTCATAAAAAAAGTCGCTTGGCTGCTTATAAATCTGTACCGCTGTAACCATGCTTGCACTGAATACCATGATTAGCCCGAAAACAGAGAGCAGTGCAACAGCAGCAACCAACGTATAATCATATGATTTTATAATTTTTTTAAACATCCTGCCCTCTTCCCTTGTCTTCTAAGTTTATTATTTATTCTACTATAGTATTAAATATCCTGCTTTGAAGAAAAGAAAAGTTAATTCAAATGTAACATAAGAATGAAATTAATTCCACAATTAAGTCATACTAATCTAAAATTAAGTTATACCAATATGTAATTTTTCTTCTTCTGGTTATACTAATTACCTGTTGAATTCCGATGCAGCCTGTTGAATTTCATGGGGAGGAATAAAGCATCCCATTCGCCTGCTGACTCTCCCTCTCTTCTTGCAGGACACTGAATATACATCCATGATTAAACACCGCCTGAAACAACTGAGAATGTATCACCACCATTAACTTTAACACATGTTTTATTTAGTTATAAAAAAACTCAAACAATCTTTATGAAGAATGTTTGAGTTTTTTATTTTTATTTTTTTACTGAAGCTTCGTGAAGAATGGACAATTCCCTTTCCAATTCATCAAGAATAGCCTTGCCTTCGGTCTCTTCAATTAATCCAAGACGGACAGCAAAATCTATTTCCCTGGATAAACCGAACATCTGTGTATCAAGCACCTCTTCATATAGAGGGCACTGAGGCATGGTTAGGTTATCCATTTGCACTTTTATTAATTTCAATATTTTAGCAGCATCTGCCTTCAAAAGAGCGTTTGCTTTTTCTTTATGATCCAAAATCATTTCAGAAGCCAACTTTCAATCCCTCCATTTCCGAGCGATTATCCTATCTATAAATTTTATACTTAAGCTTGGAAAAAAGCAAGGATTATAAGGGATTTACAGAAATAATGCTCCCTAGAGCTTACCTTAATTATTCTAGAAGATACTGTAATTATTTCTATTCAACATAATTTCCAGCAGCTTTATACCACCAATACTATTTCCCTTCTGGTCAAGCGAAGGCTCAAAAATTCCAATCCCGCACCGGTCAGGCACTACACCAAGGATTCCACCGGATACATCGCTTTTAGAAGTATACCAACGTTAATGGCAAATTCACCGGACGCATTAAACATTCCGCATGTCACCATAAAAGTATGGCAAATCCGAGCAATGTCCCTCTGAATAATTTTCTCCGCAGTCTCAGAGCTCTTTCTATCAAGCGCAAAAACTGCCCTTATAAACAGCAACACATAGGTCATGTTTATTTTTTTCGGAAGGTGTTGGAATGTAATCTCAGCTACCTGCCCGTCTTTGATCAATAGAACTACTCCTCAACCTTTTTCTGCAAATCACCGCATGTATGGCAAATCATTTTTATTCCTCCTGGCCTCTTTTTTATTATTTTGCTTGTTAACCAAAGAGCATGCCAGTATGACAAGCAGCCCATAAATCTGTATACTTTAAATATGACTATTATTAAAGAGTTTAAGGATATTCGGGAGGATTCAGGATGGAAAATATTATCTCGTTTAAAGGAAAAGTTAAATATGCAATTACATTAGATCCGGGAGTTTGGATCTTTGATGACCGCAGGGTTGATTTAACTACTTATTTTAATCAAGAAACCAAGAACAGAAATGAACTTGAGGAGTATACAAAAGCGGTTTCAAAACATTGGGACCGTGAGATCATGGAAGGAGCAGTCTTCCCGCCAACATTGAAAACAGAAAAAAAATTTAAAAAAGAAAAGGTTCTGACTGGCACTTTTGGAATGCCTTTTAAGCCTTTTCTTCTGAATGCAGAGCCGGATGAAAATGCAGAATTCCTAATAATTGAAAGCGTGGATGGAGAGTTCCAATTACCTTTATCTCAAGCAGAAGATTTGATTTTGGGGTTTTCAAAGGAAGGCAAACCATTAAAAGAAGACGGTCCGGTACATGTATATATGGGTGATGGAAGCAATAAAAACAATCCGATAAAAACAGTGAAGGCATTCAGAGTGGACTGACCGGTGAGTGGACTGACCGGTGAGGGCGATGCACCATCGCCCTTTTCTTATCGGGAACCTTTCAGATGATTGATTTTATCCTGGTATTCCCCCGTCTTAAAAACTGCAGCTCATAGCCTCATGAAAGATTTATTTATAAAAGATCTGCTGCAAGCTGTGCAAGGCCGGACCTCTCCCCCTTGACTAGTTTTACATGACCTGAAATCACCTGGTCTTTGAATTTTTCCACAACATAAGTTAGGCCATTATTATATGCGTCCAAGTACGGGTGATCGATTTGCTCGGGGTCTCCCATCAAGACTATTTTGCTGCCTTCCCCAACCCTCGTAAGAATCGTTTTTACTTCGTGCTTCGTCAGGTTTTGAGCTTCATCAATAATGATAAATTGATCAGGAATACTCCTTCCCCTTATATAGGTTAAAGCTTCCACCTCGATCGATCCCATTCCTGCCAGGATAGCATCCAGTTCACCCGGCTTTTTCACATTAAACAAATACTCCAGGTTATCATATATCGGCTGCATCCATGGCCTCAATTTTTCCTCTTTTTCACCTGGGAGGAAGCCCAGATCTTTTCCTACCGGAACGATCGGCCGGGCAACCAGCAGCTTTTTATATTGCCCATAGTCCTCAGTCTGCATTAACCCAGACGCCAGTGCCAATAAGGTCTTTCCAGTTCCAGCCTTGCCAATTAAGGTAACCAGCGGCAAATCCCTTCTCAATAAGATCTCAAGAGCCATAGTCTGCTGGACATTACGAGGTTTGATCCCCCATATATGATCATGGTCAAAAATTAGCTTTTTCACCTTTTTCCCACTTTTATCAACCACTCCCAAAGCTGATGAAGATGAGCCCAGGGCATCCTTCATGACAAGAAACTGATTGGGGTAAAAAGGATGGTTTGCTACATCCGATAACGGCAGCTCTCCTTTTTCATAAAAACGATTTAATATATCGAGTCCGATATAAACCTCCAAAAACCCCGGATAAAGGTGATCATTTTCCACTACCCGATCACTTAAAAAATCTTCCGATATGAGCCCGATTGCATCTGCTTTTACCCTTACCAGCGTATCTTTGCTGACTAAAATGACTGTTTTTCCATTTTCTTTTGTCTCTTCTTCAAGGGACAAATTTTTTGCAACTGCCAATATGCGATTATCATTTGTTTTTTCCACAAAAATTTCCTGCAGCTGATGGAATGATCTGTGGTTTAACTCAATACGCAGGCTTCCGCCATTTTCAAGAGGGATTTTTTCATGAAGCTTTCCCGTTTCTCTCATGCCATCAATCAGCCTGGATACTTGTCTTGCATTTCTGCCTATCTCATCCATATACCTCTTCTTCGAATCCACTTCTTCTAGTACAACAGCTGGAATAACCACTTCATTTTCTTCGAATGAAAATATGGAATTAGGGTCTTGCAACAAGACATTGGTATCTAAAACGTAAATTTTACTCAATCTGATGCCTCCTGCTCCTCTTGGGTCTTTATAAAGCGAAACTTCAATTTTGCAGACTTTCCGCCTTTTTGGTTTGGTAAGCTCCTGAGTATGGCCTATCGCTTTTGTACGGACTCATATTGTTATATGCTGTTTGTTTATATTATTCATTTTTGCCGAGAAGTTGAATGAATAGGATAAAAGGCAACGCATGCTGTGGGACAAATCTAACTTGATAAAATATATGTATTTCCGAATAAAGATAGAAGAAGTTTTGCACAATAATCATTAAAGAATCCAATCTAGTCCTGAGATAGGATGCAAGGCTCTTTTTCGGCTTATCTTTTATTTCAGGGAAAATTTATTGGTAGCCCCGGAGGTGTCATATATGAAAAAATGGTTATTATTGTGTTTTTCAGCAATGCTTATATCAGGGTGCGGAGTAAACAATAACCAGTCCCAAGGACAACAGGAGCAGCAAAATGCCATTAATGTTAAAAATAGCACAATTCAAGAAGTTGACAGGGAGACAGGGCAGCAAGTTTCCAGACACCTAGTCAACTTAGCAACCAGGATTCCGAACGTCAATGATGCAACAGCTGTGGTCCTTGGCAGATTTGCAATTGTGGGAATCGATGTAAATAAGAACCTGGACAGATCCGAGGTAGGGACAATTAAATATTCTGTTGCAGAAAGCCTAAAAAATGACCCGCATGGAGCAAGAGCCATTATTGTGGCCGATCCGGATATGAACGCCAGGCTGAGAGAGATTGCCGATGACATCCAAAACGGTGAGCCGTTACAGGGAATCATGAATGAACTGGCTGACATTGCAGGCAGACTTATACCTGAAGTGCCCGCAGACTTAGTTGATCCAAATAAGAAAAACGAAAAAAACGCGACGGAAGATCCAAAGAAAAAGCTGAATAACAATCAGGAAAAACAGCTCGAACAAAAACAGCAAGAACAATCAAATTACCATAAATGACCATCATGCCAGGCGCCTATCCGATTTACTTAATCAGAAAGGGTACCTGGCGTTTTTTCTGATGAAAAAAGCTTAGCTCCCAAAGGGAACTAAGCTTTTTTCATCGCCTCCATAACTTGGTTATCCAAGCGTGCGGCTGCATCTTTATCATAAGTTTTGTCATACTGGGGTTCTGCTGTAATTTTAGATCCATAAAACATAACATCCCGTACTTCTTTTACTTTAATTTCAATCATGGCAAGCTTTAGAGGCACCCCTTCCATCTTTTCGGATTTCACTGAAGCTTCTCCGGCAATGGAATATGTAGATTCATTTGCAATGATATTTAAAACCGCTTTATTGCTGCTGTTAATGTTCTGAACGATTCTTGATCGATTATCAACAGCGAAATAGATTGTTTCTTCCTCTTTGGCAAGTACCCACGAAATCGCACTCACATTGGGTCCGCCTGTTTCGTGGTCCACAGTTGCAAGGGTAACAAACCGTTCTTTCTGAAGCGCATCAAAGAGTGGTTTAATTAATTTTGGTTCTACCTGATTTGCCATTCCTTTCCCTCCTTTACTACATTTATCATAGTATGATAATCCATCACTTTCAACTAATAAACATTCCTGCCTATTGATGATATTTCTTTCTTTGCTTTTTTGCCTAGTTTTCATTAAAACTCAAATGTGTTTTTAGTACTTGTTGTTTTGAAAGGAGGCAAGTGCCTGGAGCACAAATCAACAGGCTCGTTTAACAGAGCTCTTTTCCTAAAAAACCATTCAATCCTAATATGAACTAACATCTTAGGCAAAATACTGTTAAAGCAAAAAAATTCATTATAATTCGAATCGATTCCAAACTTGTACTATAATGGAGTTAAGCCAAAATGATTGAGGTGTCATATGAGAGTTAAATGTGTACTTTGCGACAAGATCGAATCAATAGAGAATGAATCGCTCCAGGCAAAAAGGCTGCGCAATCGGCCAATTCACACATATATGTGCCAACCATGTGAAGCCAGAATTGCAGAAAAAACCCAAAAAAGAGCTGAAACAGGCAATTTCAAACTATACAGAAGCAAAGTCCAAGAGGAAGAATGGTAAGCATTCTGATTCAGCCTGTAAAGCATTTTCACATTTTTGCAAATAGCAGTAAAAAAGCAGCCCTTTTTAAAAGGGGCTGCTTTTTTACTTACACATCTGGATAATTCACATATTTTTCAGGTTCATTTTTGATTTGATTGAGCATTACCTCAATCAATTCACGCGGAAAACGGGTTTTATTACGTTCTCCGTCCTTAGTATAATGCACATAGTACATCACTTCATCTTTTGCAACTTCAAGATCAGAAATCTGATGCTCATCCCCGAGAATTTCAAAAAACATTCTTTCTGTGTCTATTGCTGCTTTATCATCCGGCCGTTCATCACTGATAATTTTTATTGTTAACCAGTTATACAGCGAATCCTGCAAAGATTTCATATCAGCCTCTCCCCGTTAATCCGCATTTGCCTGCTGCTTCTTTTCCTGATGAAGACGGATTTTATAAATAATTAATATTAGCGCAGCTACAACAAGGCCTTCTGCAACCGGGAGAAAAACACCAAGGAAAGTCAGCATTGTACATCCTAATATCAAGAAGGTGTATATAACTATTGATTTGGCAATAGGAAGCTTTTTAGCGAAACCTAATTTAAAAACCAGAATAGACAAAAGGACAATTGTTATATAAAGAAGCCACATCCCTGTTGTGGGATTTTCATCGACTTTGAATAAAGCAGCGAAAAAAGACAGGCGCTGTGAAATATCCATATCCTTCTCTCCTCACCCTTCTTAGCCTTAGTTTGTTTCAGCGTATTTCTTTTTCTTAGCTAGTCTTTCACGTTCATTTTTATCAAGAATTTTTTTGCGCAGTCTGATTGATTCAGGTGTAACTTCAAGAAGCTCATCATCATTCAAGTATTCAAGTGCTTCTTCAAGAGTTAATATGCGCGGCTTTTTAATTACGTTTGTTTGATCCTTATTAGCGGAACGGATATTGGTTGCATGTTTCACTTTTGTGATATTAACGGTAAGATCATTCTCGCGAGTATGTTCCCCAACAATCATTCCTTCATAGATCTCAGTACCTGGCTCAACGAAAATGGTTCCTCTATCCTCTACTTGCATAATACCATATGTGGATGATTTTCCACTTTCCATTGAAACGAGCACACCTTTACTTCTTCCGCCAATTTGTCCTTTAATTTCAGGCTGATAGCTGTCAAATGTGTGATTGATAATACCATATCCGCGAGTAAGCGTCATAAATTCTGTGGAGTAGCCAATTAATCCGCGGGCTGGGACATTGAATGTTAGTCGAACTTGTCCGTTACCGTTATTTACCATGTCAAGCATTTCACCTTTACGGGTACCCATGGATTCAATAATTGAGCCGGTATTATCTTCCGGCACATCAATTTGAACACGTTCTACAGGTTCACAGCGAACACCATCAATTTCTCTAATAATTACTTCAGGTTTTGAAACCTGCAATTCGAAACCTTCACGGCGCATATTTTCAATGAGGATTGATAAATGAAGTTCTCCACGTCCAGATACTACCCAAGCGTCAGGCGATTCTGTATTTTCGACACGAAGACTTACATCTGTCTCAAGTTGGGCACGCAATCTCTCTTCAACTTTTCTGGCTGTAATATACTTGCCTTCTCTTCCTGCAAATGGGCTGTTATTTACAACGAAAGTCATTTGCAATGTTGGCTCATCGATTCTTAGAACAGGAAGTGCTTCCTGATGCTCAACAGGGCAGATCGTTTCCCCTACGTTGATGTCTTCCATTCCGGAAACAGCGATTAGATCACCAGGATACGCTTCTTGAATTTCCTCGCGCTTCAGGCCGAAGAACCCAAAAATTTTCGTCACACGGAATTGTTTAACTGATCCATCAAGCTTCATCAGTGCAACTTGCTGGCCGACCTTAATCGTTCCTCGGAATACGCGGCCAATCCCAATTCTTCCTACATAATCGTTATAATCTAAAAGTGCTACCTGGAATTGAAGCGGTTCTTCACGGTTATCAGCAGGTGCTGGGATATGGTCAATAATGGCTTCATAAACCGAATGCATATCATCATCCTGTTTATCAGGAGTTGTACTTGCAGTCCCAGCAATGGCTGATGCATAAATGACCGGAAACTCAAGCTGGTCTTCCTCTGCACCAAGTTCGATAAATAAATCGATTACCTCGTCAACAACTTCTGTTGGGCGGGCAGATTCTTTGTCAATTTTATTTACTACTACGATTGGAGTTAATTTTTGTTCCAATGCCTTTTTGAGTACGAAGCGTGTTTGCGGCATACATCCTTCATAAGCATCAACTACCAATAATACACCATCAACCATTTTCATAATCCGTTCAACTTCTCCGCCAAAATCTGCGTGTCCTGGCGTATCAAGAATGTTTATCCTTGTATCTTTATATTTTACTGCAGTATTTTTAGCTAGAATGGTGATTCCTCTTTCTCTTTCCAAATCATTTGAATCCATTGCCCGCTCTTCTACATGCTCATTTGAACGGAAAGTTCCAGACTGTTTTAAAAGCTCGTCAACCAACGTTGTTTTTCCGTGGTCAACGTGGGCAATAATAGCAATATTACGAATATCTTCTCTTAATTTCAAAAGATTTCCTCCTATTTATAAAAACTGAATCATTTTTCAACAATTTTTCACAACTGATACATTATATCATAATTACTGTAGAAACCTAAAAGCTTTTTGTGTAAAATGATAAAGAAACGGATATATAATGATTGAATCAGGCTAAAAGCATCTTCTTTACATATTTTCTCACCAGCATTTGCATAAAATACTCCACCAGGGAGGGTTAAATACAATGAAAAATATTAAATGGCCTTTATTAGCTTTTGCGATTGGCGCAGCCATATGCATGATGGGAATAGGCGTTTCCGTGGCTGAAAGAAGCGTCATTGGCATCATATTTTCAATCATTCTTTTAGTTTTTGTAATGGGGTATGGCTTTAAAACAAAGAAGAAAATGAGAGAAGATGGATTGCTGTAAGAATAGCCGAATCCCTTGCCTATGAAGGACCACAGACTACGTACACCGCGTCCTCCTAAAAGCTGCCTCTTTTGGGAGTGCGATGATAATGCTGACAAAGCCTACCTTCTCGTGGAGACCAAAACCAGACAAACTTGTGACCTCGAAAGGGCAGGCGCTGGAGCTAGACAGTTTTTCTTATTTTAATCACATTAGCTGCTTATATAAGGGGACAGACCATTATTAAATATTCCTGGCCTTCGGGGGAAGTCTCCACTTTAAATTGCTCAAAGCCGCCCTCAGAGAGAAAATCGATCCAATTGCAGCAGTCTTCAGGCACACCTGCAAAAAAAGACTTTTCCCCTCCATCCTTCAACTCAGAGCATATTTGCCGAATGATTGCTAATCCGATCCCTTGCCTTCTCAATTCTTTCTTTACAAGGATCGTCCCCATCCAGGGCTTTTGATTGGATGGAGATGAATTCACATGAAAAGTGATGGCAATACGGTCACCATTCATTTTCCAAACTCGCCAGACACCATTTAAATCACTATATCTGATCAAGAAATTTTTAATATTAAAGCCGCTTCTCTCAGCATCTTCCCAATCAGGGCTTTCCTTAATGGTTTGCAAGAAAAACGGCCAGTCTTCAGTAACCATAAGGCTGCTATATATTTTACCAATTGCCATTGTTTAAGTACTCTTTCATAATCTCCTTATGCAGTCCCGGCTTGGATACTAAAACTGAATTATTTTCAAGAAAATTCAGCTTCTCCCCTTTTAGAGTAGTTACTACACCTCCCAGCTCTTCTATCATGATTACCCCTGCAGCAAAATCCCAAGGAGCCAGCCGCAGGGTAATATAAGCATCAACTCTGTTTGAAGCGATATAGGCCATTTCAATTGCCGCAGACCCATAGGAACGGGTTCCTCGTGCTTCTTTTACAAGCGGCGCCAAAAGGGATGGATCTATTCGTTTGTTTTCCGTTACCCAAGTTGCATTTAAGCCAATAATTGCTTTCGATACTTCCGTTTCTTTTAATGGAGGCAGCTTCAAATCATTCATATAGACACCATGCCCTTTTTTACAATGGTACAACTCATCATGTACAACATCATAAATTAATCCGATTTTGCCTTCGCCATTTTCATAGATGCCAATGGATATGGCAAAGTTTCTTTGCTGGTGCACAAAATTCATTGTTCCATCGATTGGATCAATAATCCAAACAACCCCGTCCAAATTGCTCAGCTTATCACCAAATCCTTCTTCCCCCATGATTCGGTGCTCAGGAAACTTCTCTTTGATTTTTTTTATAAAAAATTGCTCTGTTCCCTGATCAATATCCGTTACCAAATCATTAGCATTTGACTTAGTCATAATAGTCAACTTTTTGCTGAAAGATTTTCGGATATTTTCCCCAGCTTCCTTAACCCAGGATTTTGCATATGTATCAACCTCACTCCAATTTGCCACATTCAGTCCACCTTCCGCTTGAATTCCCAAATGTATTTAAGGGAATTCATTAAAATATAAATAGCTTAAATGAATTCATTATGTTGTTCAAGTTATATACTCTCCCATGAATTGTCTTATCATTTGCAAAGGTAAAAGGAATCAACAAATTCATTATAAAAATAATAAACGAACTCCTCATCTAGACCAGGGAGTTCGTCTTTAAAAGTTTTTGCTTTTCATCTCCATTTATTCTGCGTTTATCTCCTTTGCTTCACAGTTCAACATTCATCATTAAAGTGCTTTTAATCTTAGAAGTTCCTGTCTGATTTTTTCAAGCTTTAACTTTGACTGCTTCTTTAAATCTTCATTTTTTTCATTCATGGCATCAAATAAAGTCGACAATTCATAGTCCAATTCTAATCTCAGGACAGCTGTTCTCTCCCTCTCACCAGCTTTTTTCTTAACAGTATTCATAAGTTGTTTCATTAGACAGTACACCCCTTCCAATAATGATCTATTTAAGTTTTCTGCTTATTTTTACTATTATCATATGAAGAGAAAATCTTAGTTGCAACTAATTTGTGCGATTACCTAACTTAAATTTATAAAAGCTTTGAGGCTTTACCTTTTCTTGATTGTTACAGGTTATGCTACAATATTTGACAAAGCATTTAGGAGGTTAGATTATGTCTTTTACTGGTTTTACCAATAAAGATTTTGATGTCTTTAAAATAGATGGCCTGGATGACAGGATGGAAGCATTAAAGTCGACAATCAGGCCGAAGCTCGAAGAACTGGGAACTCACTTCGCCCCTTCGCTCTCAGCTTTATCCGGTAATGAAATGTTTCCTCATGTTGCTAAACACGCGAGGCGAACCAAGAATCCTCCAAATGATACTTGGGTGGCATTTGCAAGCAATGCGCGAGGATACAAAATGCTGCCGCATTTTCAAATAGGCTTATGGGAAACACATGTATTCATTTGGTTTGCTGTCATTTATGAAGCACCGAATAAAGAAGAGTTCGGCAAAGCATTCGTGGACAGCCTGGATAAATTGTATAAACAAATACCGAAAAATTATCTCTGGTCTGGTGATCATACGAAACCATCTGCAGTTCCGCATAATAAACTGTCTAAAGATGAATTAAAATCCATGTTTGTTCGCCTGCAAACTGTCAAGAAGGCTGAAATTCTTTGCGGCTTCCATATTCCCCGTGAGGAAGCCGTCAGCATGTCGCCTGATCAATTTATTGAAAAAGCAGAATCTGTATTTAAAAATTTATTACCCCTATACAAAATGGCATAAACATCATTTAATGATTGCGCCAAAAACGAAAACCTCCCTATAAAATGGGAGGTTTTTGTTTTTGGCACATCTGCGGTTACAGCCCTTTATTTCATTTTAATTTTATCTCCTGCAGGAGACTCTTTAACCTTCTTTATTGTTTTGTAAGATGAATAGCCGCTCAATTCTTCAAATTCATCACAGATGTTTTTTTCCTGAGCTTTTCCAGGTACGATTTCCTTGAAACGCCTATAGGCATTCATAAATTGATCCCGTTCAATTCCTTTCTCGTAGGCCTGTTCGACACTCTCGAAATATTTAATAACATCAACGATCTCTTCTGTAGACCAATCCTGGTCTATAGGGTATTGGTATTCCATTTCATTTCACCTCATTTTGTAAATCTGCTGTTAAATTAGTTAATCTGTAAATAAGTTAATATACCCATCTTTTGCAGATCGCTTCACTTTCGGCAATCATACGCTGGAACAACTCTTCAACAGTCGGTACATCTTTAATTAACCCCATTACCTGGCCTGCCCAAGCAAACCCTTCATGTTCTTTCCCCTCATAAATAAATTTTTTATTAGCATTCCCGCTTATGTAATTCTTTAATTGTTCATAACCGCCGTTTTGTTTTTCTATATCCAGGATTTTTTCAGTCCATGTGTTAGCTATTACCCTGGCAGGAGCACCAATTGTCCTTTTAATGACTACTGTGTCGTTTTCTGATCCTTCAACCAGACGCTTTTTATATAATTCTGAAGCATGTACGCATTCTTTCGTTGCTACAAATCTGGTGCCCATTTCAATCCCTTCTGCTCCAAGGCTTAAAGCAGCCATCATCCCCCTGCCATCTCCAATGCCTCCAGAAGCGATGACAGGAATGGAAACAGCATCTGCTACCTGAGGAACAAGAACGAACGTTCCAATATCATCCCTGCCCAAATGACCTCCGCCTTCCTGGCCAACAACCATCACAGCATCTGCACCAAGCTCTTCTGCTTTTATTGCTTGCCTTTTAGCAGCTACCAGCACAAGCTTATTAACATTTACACCTTTCAATTGATCAAAAATAGGAGCAGGATTCCCACCAGTCATAGAGATGACAGGCACTCCTTCATCTATTGCTACATCAAGGTAATCAGAAAATGGCCTGCCGTGCTGTCCAATAGCAAAATTAACTCCAAAAGGCTTTTCAGTCAATTTTTTCACCATTTGAATCTCTTCCCTAAGTTTTTCCGGGCTGCTAAGTGACATCGCAGTAACCTGGCCAAGTCCGCCTGCATTAGATACTGCTGCAGCAAGCTCGGAATATGCAAGGTGAGCAAGTCCTCCCTGAATAATCGGATATTGAATACCAAGCAATTCAGTAACTTTCGTTTTCCATTTCATTCTTTCTACCTCCATTCGTCTATATTCTTCTATTTCTATTTTTATGTTTTATTTTCCTGTCAACTCCTAAAACTAAAAGCAAGTTAAAATTTTAAAGAGTTTTTGGTATGGAAATAAAAACGGCGTTAAATCCTTCTATGCAAAGAATACGAATAATGCTATAATGCAAATGTTTTATGCATGCTTTTCGAAATATTAACTAAAGAGGTGTGAGAATAAGTTGTCTCAATATAAAACACCGTTATTCAGCGGATTACTTGAACACGCAAAAAAGAACCCGGTTCAGTTTCATATACCAGGACATAAAAAAGGCGCTGGCATTGACCCGGAGTTTAGAGAATATATCGGGGATAATGCCCTTGCAATCGACTTGATCAATATTGGACCTCTTGATGATCTCCATCAGCCAAAGGGCATTATTAAGGAGGCTCAGGAACTTGCTGCAGAAGCTTTTGGAGCAGACAGGACATTCTTTTCAGTACAGGGTACCAGCGGAGCGATCATGACAATGGTCATGGCTGTCTGCGGACCTGGAGACAAAATCATTGTTCCGAGAAATGTCCATAAATCCGTCATGTCTGCCATAGTTTTCTCAGGAGCAACACCTATTTTTATTCACCCTGAAATTGATGAAAAACTGGGAATTTCGCATGGAATTACAACAGAATCAGTATCTAAAGCGCTTGAACTCTATCCGGATGCTAAAGGTGTACTGGTAATTAATCCTACTTATTTCGGAATTTCAGCTGACTTAAAGAAAATTGTAGACATTGCCCATTCATACAATGTACCTGTCCTTGTTGATGAGGCTCACGGGGTTCATATTCATTTCCATGACGAGCTTCCATTATCTGCAATGCAGGCAGGAGCAGATCTTGCTGCTACTTCCGTTCATAAGCTCGGGGGCTCCATGACGCAAAGCTCAATTTTAAATATGAAGGGAAATCTCGTATCAGCCAAAAGAGTACAATCAATTTTAAGTATGCTGACCACTACTTCCACTTCTTATTTACTGCTCGCCTCTCTCGATGTTGCAAGAAAACGTCTTGCTACTGAGGGCAAGCAGCTAATTGGAAAAACAATAGAATTAGCTCAATCCATCCGACGCCGCTTAAATGAAATCGATCGGTTATATTGCGTTGGAGAAGAAATATTGGAAACGAAAGCAGCTCACGATTATGATCCGACAAAATTAATCATTTCTGTCAAAGAGCTTGGCATGAATGGGTTTGATGTTGAAAACTGGCTTCGAGAAAGGCATAACATCGAAGTAGAAATGTCCGATTTATATAATATCCTTTGTATTATTACACCTGGAGATACTGAAAAAGAAGCCGATATCTTAGTATCCGCACTTGCTGAGCTGGCAAAAGAACGTCAAGGAAACATGGAGAAACTCGAAACACAAGTTCTTCTCCCAGATATCCCTGTGTTATCTCTTACGCCGCGCGATGCCTTTTATGCCGATACTGAATTAGTTCCGTTCGATAAATCTGAAGGAAGAATCATAGCTGAATTCATCATGGTTTATCCGCCGGGGATTCCAATTTTTATACCTGGCGAAATTATAACAAAAGAAAACCTTCTTTATATTAAAAAAAATATGGAAGCCGGCCTTCCCGTCCAAGGTCCGGAAGATTATGATTTTAAATATCTTCGCGTGATCGAAGAGCACCGAGCTATCCGATAATGGAAAAGAGCCTATCCTTACTGGAATAGGCTCTTTTTATTAGTGGTTATTGTTTGCTTTGTCTGTTTTTTCACCATCACAGCAATTGCATTTTTTCGAATATAAAACCGTTACTTTTTCATCCTCAAAGTGATCGATAGTTGAATTACAAGTCTGGCATACGATTGTACCCATCTTTTCATTCTCCCTTTCATTGAGTAATTTTATTTTCAATTTGAAAGCGCTTAACATCTTTAAATCAATAATAATATAACACTATTAATGTTTCAAGCCTAATTGTATAACATATTCAAAGTGTTTTTTAGTATTAATTGATAGTACTTGTCGGTTACTGTTTTTGTATAGTATGTCACAATAAAAAAAACAGACCAAGATGGCCTGTTTTTTTACAAATATTAATCATATTGTGTTTCAAAATGGGCACCAGGTATGGCTTCTCTGAAAAATTCACTTAAATCTGCAGCCTGTTCATATAATTCAAGTTTAAAGGCTTTTTGTAAGTATTCAATATCTTCGAGATCTTTAGGATCGAGGAGTGTAGAGCGGCCAGTTTGCATACAAATAACCAGAGGTTTGGAAAAGAAGAGGTTCGTATAAACGATCCCAAAATCGTAACGGGTTGACTCCGTTGTGAAGCCAACAAAGCGGACATTGACATTTTCATGCTCATCATAGAGCTTTTCAAAAAAATCCATAATATACCTCCCTTTATATTTAAATATTTAGAATTTTATTATAATTCATTCTGTTAGTTTTGACAAGTATTTTCAATTTTCCTTCTTATTTTAAGTTGTCATAAGATTTTATGTAGTGCTAGAATAAAATAGGGTGTTATTGTGCTGAATTATAATATTTATGTTATTGGGGGGGAAGATGGTGGCAGCTAATTCATATATTAAGCTAGTTCCTACATCAACTAAGGAAAGTATTACTACCGAAGAGCTTAAAGACCTTTTCTGGTATTTCAAGGAAATCACAGGAAAAACAGGCGACCAAGTAAACTGGGATTATAATGATGCTGCTTTTCCTTACGAGATAAAAGAAAAGCCTGAAGGGAAAGGAAGCTGGTTTTACCTTTTATCAGATCACGACCGCTATAATGCAATTCTTCTTGGAATTGGCAAAGAAACTATTAAAAAAGAGGATGGAACTGACCGGGATCAAGCTTACATACAAGTAACTCTGCCTGAAAATGCTACATTTGGAGACAAAGGAAAAGCCAATGAATTTTGCAGATTCCTTGCTAAAAAGCTAAAAGGAGAATTGCATTTATTCAATGGAAGAGTTATGTATTTTTACCCCAGAAAGTAAAGACCAATATAGCGAGAACAGCGTAACTGCTGTTATTAATCTATTTTTGCATTTAATATAGTGGGAGAGGAGCCAAGCTAAAGCTCCTCTTTATTTCATTTTACAGGAAAATGGTGTTGCTAAATTTTGTCAGCCTTCTTGATCAATTCTGGATTAACAAATTCAAATCCTTTGTTTTGCAATCCTTTAACTATATCCTGCAAAGCATCCTTAGTCCATTCCCGGTCATGCATCAGTAAGTTTGCACCTTCCACCAAATATGGAGAATTAATCATTATTTCTGTAAGCGCCTCTTTCGTTTGATAGTCTTTCTCCCAGTCATACCCATAAGTCCAGTTCATGAAAAGCATTTTTTCTTCCCGCACGACCTTTTTACTATAATCGGTATTTGATCCAAATGGCGCTCTGAAAAATTTCGGCCTTTGCCCAATAATTTCTTCAATTCGGTCATTTAGACCAACAATTTCTTTATATTGCTGTTCCTCTGACAGATCTTTCAGATTGGTATGGCTGTAGGTATGGTTTCCGATAGGAAAACCAAGTTCATGGATAGCCTTTAGTACATCTTCCTTGTCTGGGGAATCAATAAAATGCCCATTCACAAAAAAGATTGCGGGCGCTCCCAACTGTTTTAATGTTTCTGCCATCTCCAAGGCGTATGTATCAGGAGCATCATCTATCGTTAATAGCACTACTTTAGGATTTGCCTGACCAATGGGCTTAATGGTCCAATTGTTTTCATCAAGATGATAAAGCGGTTCAGTTGAGACCGCTGTCTCCTCTTGAACTTTTTCCGTACTAGTCTTTTCTTCACTGATTTCTTTATCATGGTGTGCGCTCTCTTCCTTCGAGGAAGTCATCGTTTCCTCCGCTTTTTCTGTTTCTGCCTTATGTACCTTTCCAGCAGATTCTTCTCTTTTTTCGTCGCTGCAAGCACTAAGTATAAAAACAAACGACAAAAGAAGCATAACAAATGTTTTTTTTCTCATGTTGCCCTCCTTAAATGCATATTCCTTTTCACCATCTCCAATAAGTGATATCATCAACAATGGTTTTAAATAACTATAAAGTTGTTCCCCTTATAACTCCTTATTCTTATCTGCTGCTTTTACCCAAAAAAGTTCGCTATGAACATTATAAAGCATTTTCCATTTTTCTTAACGGTCTGGGAGTTTTACAAAATTATTTTATTAGGGTACAAACAAACTATTTATAAGACTTGGAGGGATTTGATGAAGAAACTGACACCCGTATTCACGGTTTCAGTCATATTCACAGTATTATTTATTTTATGGGGTCTTGTCCCGCAAAGCGTACTGCCTAAAGGCAACCTTGACACAACTACCCAAATCATTCAAGGGTTTATCCTTAAGAAGTTTGGCTGGTTTTACTTATTGTCAGCTTCAGCCTTTTTGATTTTTTCTATCCTATTAATATTTACCAAATACGGAAATATTCGTTTAGGAAAGGACGCAGACAGGCCTGAGTATCATTATTTAACTTGGTTTGCCATGCTTTTTAGTGCGGGAATGGGAATTGGTCTAGTTTTTTGGGGCGTAGCAGAGCCGATGTATCACTATTATGCTCCCCCTTTCCTAGAAGGTCAGACGCCTGATGCAGCAAGAGCTGCTATGAGATATTCATTCTTCCATTGGGGACTCCACCCTTGGGCTATCTATACAGTAATCGCTCTTGCTCTTGCTTATTTTCAATTCAGAAAAGGAGCACCTGGGGTCATCAGTTCAATCCTAAAACCCATTTTAGGTGACCGTGTGGATGGACCACTTGGCGTTATTATCAATTTCATCGCCGTCTTTGCCACAGTATTTGGTGTAGCGACTTCTTTAGGACTTGGTGCCATTCAAATTACCGGCGGACTGTCAGCAACTTTTGGCGGGGTTGAGAATAGTACTGCTACACAGTTGACAGTTATAGCCATTGTAACTATTTTATTTATGCTTTCAGCGCAAACTGGATTGAACAAAGGAATAAAATATTTAAGTAATTTAAACATTTTATTAGCAATCGGGTTAATGCTTTTCCTTCTCTTCGTTGGCCCAACGAATTTTATTATGGACCTTTTCACAACGACAATAGGTTCTTACCTTCAAAACCTGCCATCAATGAGTTTTAGATTAAGTCCATTTGATCAGAATCTCACATGGTTTCAGGATTGGACAATTTTTTATTGGGCCTGGTGGATTGCTTGGGCTCCATTTGTCGGAACTTTTATAGCGCGTATATCCAAAGGAAGGACCATTAGAGAATTCGTAATCGGTGTACTTGCTGTTCCTACCGTTTTTGGAGCTTTATGGTTCTCCGTTTTCGGCGGAACCGGCATATATATGGAGTTCTTTGAAGCAAAACCTGTAATGGAAACAATAGAGCAGCAAGGGATGGAAGTTGCTTTATTTACTGTATTTGATAACTTCCCATTCTCGACGGTTCTATCATTACTGGCTATTTTCTTAATCAGTACATTCTTTATTACATCTGCAGACTCAGCCACGTTTGTCCTTGGCATGCAAACTACGAACGGAAGCCTGAACCCTTCGAACAAAGTGAAGTTTGTCTGGGGAATTATTCAATCTGCTTCAGCTGCCATCCTATTATGGACAGGGGGATTGGAAGCTCTGCAGAGAGCATCCATTATTGCTGCACTTCCTTTTACCCTTATAATGCTTTTAATCATGATTTCACTGATTAAGTCGTTTAAAGAGGAAATCATTCCCGATAGGAAAATTACTAAAAAATGATAAAAAGAAAAAGCAGGCAGCCTCATTTAAGAGGCTGCCTGCTTTTTCTAAGCTTACCACTGGGAGAGGTATGACATGGCTAGGTGGAATGATCCATATAGGCTTAGACTCATGATCGTCACAAAAAACGTTTTTTTTGCTGATTTTATAATCCAGTTTCCAATGTTTATGGCCAAGTAGAAAAAAACGAAAAACATGATCACCTTGTATACAAGCTGATCGTATTTAGACAGCCATTCAATAAATGTATAACCGCTCCAAATAATCAGCTGCAGCAACAGTGCTGTATAAACCTTCACTTTTCCCACCACCACTTTTCTGGTACCAAATTTCCCTATTCTCTAATAAAAAAACCTTTGTGTTTGTAATATATGTTTAATATTAATATCTTATTTTTCATTTCTGTAACATTTGAATGACAAGCCAAAATTTTCATAACCTGTATGATAAAATACTCATAATTATTAAAGATTAATTTTTAAATGTTGTATGGACTGTTAACTTTATGGGAATCTCTAGTGACTTTTATACTAGAAAATATTTTTTCTATATGGTGTCTTCGATCGATTTGTTTCTTGAATATTTTATAAAGTGAGGGCATTGAATATATGAAAGGTCTGCCGCTTATAATAATCATATCAATCTTACTTATGACCTCTTCATGCAACCATAAAGAAACAAAAGAAGAGTTAATGATTGACGACAGTGTTAAACAAATTATTTTTTTCTCTGACCATAACCAATACGAGCAGGAGGTTTCTTATTATGATGCGATTATTGAATTAAAAAGGAGCTTTCCTGAAGAAATAAAGAATATGAAAATCATTACGGCATCTGATTCAAAAAACTACTATACCAATTTTGATATAGAAGGCTGTCCGGCTATTTTAATTGTCTATCAGGATGAAGTATTGGTTGAGGTAAAGGGAGTTGTTCCGAGAGAACAAATTGTTCAACCCGTGGCTAATGCTTTGGACAGCGGCATGTAGGAAATGCAAGGACCTTGGAAAAGGCCCATATGGATGAAACAGAACCAAAAATAAAAAATCCTTCCCGCAATGGGAAGGATTTTTTTTACTTTACAATATGAATCGGGCTGCCAATAGCAACTTCTGCTGCTTCCATTGTAATTTCACCTAATGTTGGATGAGCATGGATTGTCATGGCAAGATCCTCAGCAGTCATACCTGCTTCGATCGCTAACCCAAGTTCAGCAATCATATCAGATGCACTAATTCCTGCAATTTGAGCACCAATTACAAGTCCATCTTCTTTGCGAGTAACTAGCTTTAAGAACCCATCAGTTGAATCGAGTGCAAGCGCACGTCCGTTTGCTGCAAATGGGAACTTGGCCGTTGTTACTTCAATACTTTCTTCTTTAGCCTGCTGTTCTGTATAACCGACTGATGCTAATTCAGGCTCAGAGAATACGACAGCTGGAATTGCAAGGTAATCAATTTCAGCATTATGGCCAGAAATTGCTTCTGCTGCTATTTTACCTTCATAAGAAGCTTTATGAGCTAATTGAGGACCTGCTACAATATCACCGATTGCATAAATATTGCTCACATTTGTACGGCATTGCTTATCGATTTCAATAACACCGCGTTCTGTCATCTTAATGCCAACTTGTTCTAAGCCAAGTTCGTCTGTATTTGGACGTCTTCCTACCATTACAAACAAATAATCTGCATCAAGAGTTTTCTCTTCGCCTTTTTCTTCAAACTTAACGGTTACACCATTTTCATTCTCTTCAACACCTTTAGCAAATGCCTTGGTAATGAATTCAACGCCTTTTTTCTTCAGGTTCCGTTTTACAAGTGAAGTCATTTGTTTCTCAATTCCGAGAAGGATATCATCTGCCCCCTCAAGAATTGTTACTTGTGAACCAAAGTTTGCATATGCGCCGCCAAGTTCAATTCCAATAACGCCTCCGCCAATCACAACAATTTTTTCTGGAATTTCTTGAAGTGCAAGGGCACCTGTCGAATCAAGAACACGTTTAGAATATTTAAAAGAAGGTAGTTCAATCGGACGTGAACCTGTTGCGATGATTGCATTTTTAAATGTGTAAGTTTGTGCAGAATTATCATCCATTACACGAAGGGTATTCGTATCAACAAAGTAAGCTTCACCGCGTACGATGTCGATATTATTCCCCTTTAAAAGGCCTTCTACTCCACCTGTAAGCTTCTTGACTACACCGGATTTAAATTCTTGTACTTTTGTAAAATCAACTTTTACGTTTTCAGCTGTAATCCCCATTACATCTGAGTGCTTAGCGTTTTCATAGCGGTGGCCTGCTGCGATTAAGGCCTTTGAAGGAATACATCCAACGTTTAAGCAAACTCCGCCCATATATGCTTTTTCTACAATTGTAACCTTTTGTCCAAGCTGTGCTGCGCGAATCGCTGCAACGTATCCTCCTGGACCTGCACCAATGACTATAGTATCTGTTTCAATTGGGAAATCTCCTACTACCATGTTCTTACGCCTCCATTAACAATAGTTCTGGATCATTCAGTAAACGCTTGATGTGATTTAATGCATTTTGAGCAGTTGCTCCATCAATGATTCTGTGGTCAAAGCTTAGTGATAATGCCAATACTGGAGCAGCAACAATTTCTCCATCTTTCACTACTGGTTTTTCAGCAATGCGGCCAATTCCAAGAATGGCAACTTCAGGATGATTGATAACCGGAGTAAACCATTGTCCTCCTGCAGAACCGATATTTGTGATTGTGCAAGAAGCACCCTTCATGTCATCGGCAGCAAGCTTGCCATCACGTGCTTTACCAGCTAGTTCATTGATTTCATTAGAAATAGCAAATGTAGATTTGCGGTCTGCATCCTTGACAACTGGTACAAGAAGACCTTTTTCAGTGTCTGCTGCGATACCAATGTTGTAGTAATGCTTATGGATGATTTCGCCTGCTGCATCATCGATTGAAGTGTTTAGTGCTGGGAATTCACGCAATGCGCTTGTTAATGCTTTTACCACATAAGGAAGGAATGTAAGCTTAATTCCTTTATTCACTGCAACTTCTTTAAACTTCTTGCGGTGTGCAACAAGTTTCGTTACATCAATTTCATCCATTAATGTAACGTGTGGAGCTGTATGCTTAGAGTTTACCATAGCTTTTGCAATAGCTTTACGGATTCCGCTCATTTTCTCGCGAGTTTCCGGGTACTGTCCAGCAGGAATTGCCTGTGCAGCTGCAGGTGCAGTTTCTTTTGCTTCAGCTTGTGACGCAGCTTCTTGAGCAGGCGCTTCAGCAGCTTGAGCTTGTGCTCCGCCATTCAGGAATGCATCAATGTCAGCCTTTTGAATGCGTCCATTTTTTCCGCTTCCAGCTACTTGGCGAATGTCGACACCTTTATCACGTGCGTATTTTCTTACAGAAGGCATCGCGATAATGCGGCGGTTTGGATCTAAATCAGCCTGGGAGATTACTGCTCCTTCTTTAGGTGCATCTTGCGCAGAAGCTTCTTCCTTTTTCAAGTCCTGGCCAGCTTCAGCTGTAGCCTGTACTTGTGCTTCTGTTTTTTCTTCTTTAGGAGCCTCATCTTCATGGTCTCCCTTAAATTTAAGGTCTTCGTATCCTGGAGCATCAAAAGTGATCAATACTTGACCTACAGTTGCGACTGTACCTTCTTCAACAAGAATTTCTTCAACTTTACCTTTAACAGGAGAAGGAATCTCTACAACTGCTTTATCATTTTGGACTTCACAAAGCACGTCATCTTCTTGTACTTCATCGCTTGGCTTTACAAACCACTTAACGATTTCACCTTCATGGATACCTTCACCGATATCAGGCAATCTAAATTGGAATGCCAATGGAATTCACCCTCCTATTATTTCGCTCGTTCATAGTAAAACACGTCAGGGGAATATCTTCCCCCTTGTGTTATCAGTTATATACAATTAAAATTCAAGAACTTTTTTAGCTGTCTCGATTACATCTTTATAGTTTGGTAACCAAACTGTTTCAGCTTGCGGGAAAGCAAATACAGTATCTGGTGCAGCTACACGCAGAACGGGAGCTTCCAGGCTAAGAATTGCACGATCATTGATTTCCGCAACAACATTTGCTGCAATACCAGCTTGCTTTTGCGCTTCCTGAACGACAATTGCTCTGCCTGTCTTCTCAACAGAGGCAATAATTGTTTCGATATCCAGCGGTGCAACAGTACGCAAGTCGATTACTTCAACAGACTTGCCTTCTTTTTCAAGCTCTTCAGCCGCTTTTAATGATTCATGAACCATTGCGCCGTAAGTCACAATTGTTAAATCCGAACCTTCACGTTTTACTTCTGCCTTGCCTAGCGGAATTGTATATTCCTCTTCAGGGACTTCCTGGCGGAAAGAACGGTATAATTTCATGTGCTCAAGGAAAATAACCGGGTCGTTATCGCGGATAGATGAAATCAGCAATCCTTTTGCATCATACGGAGTCGACGGGATAACAACTTTAAGGCCCGGTTGTTGAGCCATTAAGCCTTCAAGGCTGTCCGCGTGCATTTCAGGAGTATGTACGCCTCCTCCAAATGGTGAGCGGATTGTAACAGGTGCACTGTATCTTCCGCCAGAACGGTAACGCATACGTGCAAGCTGGCCGGAGATAGAATCCATTACTTCAAAAACGAATCCAAAAAATTGAATTTCAGGGACCGGACGGAAGCCCTGTAAACCAAGACCAACTGCCAGACCGCCGATTCCGGATTCAGCTAGTGGTGTATCAAATACACGCTCTTCGCCGAATTCTTTTTGAAGGCCTTCGGTAGCACGGAAAACGCCGCCATTTACGCCCACATCTTCACCGAATACCAATACATCCGGATCGTTGCGCAATTCTGTGCGAAGAGCATCAGTAATTGCCTGAATCATTGTCATTTGCGCCATGGTTTACTTCGACTCCTTTTCTTTATATATTTCATATTGTTCTTTTAAGTTATAAGGCATTTCTTCATACATGATGTTCATAAGGTCTGTAACTTTTTGTTTTGATGTATCATCAGCCTTCTTAATGGCTTCTTTAATATCTTCTTTTGCTTGTTCAATTACTTCGTTTTCCATATCTTCGTTCCAGATTCCCTTATCTTCAAGGAACTTACGGAAGCGAACAAGAGGGTCTTTCTTTTCCCACTCATTATCAAGATCCGATGTACGATATCGAGTTGGATCATCTCCTGCCATTGTGTGCGGACCGTAACGATAAGTTAAAGTTTCAATAAGTGTTGGGCCTTCACCATTGATTGCACGCTCACGGGCTTCGCTAACAGCAGCATACACAGCAAGCGGATCCATTCCATCTACCTGGATTCCAGGAATACCAGCTGCAACAGCTTTCTGGGCAATAGTCTTAGCCGCTGACTGCTTTTCAACAGGAGTTGAAATAGCAAAACGGTTATTTTGAACAATAAAGATAGCCGGTGCTTTAAATGCACCAGCAAAGTTGATTCCTTCATAGAAATCACCTTGTGAGGCACCGCCGTCACCAGTGTAAGTAATGGCAACTTTCTTTTCGCCGCGCTTTTTCATGCCAAGCGCAACCCCTGCAGTCTGGATATATTGTGCACCGATGATAATTTGAGGTGAAATAACATTCACACCCTCTGGAATATTTCCGCCCTCAAAGTGTCCGCGGGACCATAAGAAAGCTTGGTATAAAGGAAGTCCGTGCCAAATGATTTGAGGCACATCGCGGTATCCAGGAAGAATGAAATCTTCTTTTTTCAATGCAAATTGGGAAGCAAGCTGTGAAGCTTCCTGTCCAGCAGTTGGTGCGTAGAAGCCTAAACGACCTTGTCTGTTTAATGAGATGGAGCGCTGGTCCAAAATGCGTGTATAAACCATGCGGCGCATTAATTCCTGCAGCTGATCGTCACCAATTTCAGGCATTGCTGATTCATTAACAACCTTGCCTTCTTCGTTTAAAATTTGTAGTGTTTGGAACTGTTCTTCAACTGTTTCGAGCTGTTTTTTCGCGTCGAATTGTGCCTTCTTTGTTTTAGAAGCCATATCAGTCACCCTTTCCTTTCATAAAAAGACGTTAATTAAGAGTTTTTATACACAAAATTTAGGTTACCCAAAACGGTGCCATCTTAGAAAATCCTTTTACTAAGAAAGAATCTTTCCCAAAATGCGCTTGCTTTATAAAGTATCTCTAAATAGCAGGAAGCTTAGTTCGCCAAATGCATACTTTTGATTAGTGTTCCACAGATCTTATCTAAAAAAACGTCTTTCTGAGCATCCTTAACTATCATATTCTGTATCAGTCTATTTTGCAACTAAATTGATACAGAATTATTTACGAGATTTAGTTTAATATACCTAAATCATTACGTCAATTACCTTATCATATGTTTTTACATCGCAGGCAAAGTTTTAATATCTATAATTAATAAACAAAACTGTATTATTTTTTCGATCCATACTGTACTATAAAAAAATTCTAAAATCAAATGTGTTATAGTAAAGTTTAATACTTAGAATTATTTTTATAAAATTTAATCAGGAAAATGAAACGGACTCTTTTTTACTATTGTCCTCCAAAATTTTCTGACATACGCACACCAAGCAACAAAGGTAATTAATAAAAAATGCCGGCAACTCAATATGCCGGCATTTCAGTCATTCCTCGGTTTTTATCTCAAGTCCTGCCTCTTTATAAAAGGCAAGCTTTGCTACATTGTATTCTTTCGTTTTTTCGTTAAATTGCTTATTTGAATCAAGAATTTTTTCGTACATATCATTTATTTTGCTGATTTGTTCTTCAAGCTGTTCAAGGGAAAGATCTTCGTTTTTAAACATGGTGTAAAGTTCTTTATCATATTCAAGCGCTTTGGAATAATCTTTATACAGCACGTCATGGATAGCATACCTATCCATCATTATTTTATATAAATCGCTTGATTTTTCATGCAGCTCTTCTTCTTCAATTTCATCTATTATAGCAGATAAATTTTCAAATTCCTTTTTAGAGGCCTGGATGCTTTTCTGTTCTTTTTTCATATGGGTCTTTCTTTGCTCCACAATGGATAAAGCTTCATCAGACAGCTTGGTAATTTCGGCAAACTCTTTCATTCCCAGGGCAATAATCTTATCATATAATTCCTTTTCTTTTTTCTCCAAATTAACAAGCGGCTCTTGCTGCTCCTCAAACCCTTTTTCTTCTGCAACTACTTTTTCAAGTACTTCATACATTTCTTCCTCTGGGGCAGGCTTGTTCATACATCCAGCAATAAAAATTGATGCAAAAATTACGATCAGCAATAATCGGCTTTTGCTAAAAATCAACACAGTGAAACCTCCTTACTTTAACAATTTAACTATATCGATACTTGCGCCTTTTGACAATAGCCCAATGGAATGACAGATTTTATCGAGTACCGCTTCCCGCAATACAAAAGCTTGTCCGTCCATTATCATCTTACTTCAATCTATTCAATTCATTTTCCCATTATGACTTGGGCATTGGCCTACACCAAACATTTGTTTATACATAGGCTATATTAATCGTCCAATGCGGCTGGTTAGAAAATATGGACGAAAATCAAACTATAGGGAGGTTATCCTTCATGTATGGATACGGTTATGGCTGCGGTTATCCTGTAGGCGGCGTTGGTTATGGAAGAGGTTTTGCGTTGATTGTTGTATTGTTTATTCTATTAATTATTGTTGGCTGCGCTTGCTGGAAGTTTTAATTCTTGGAGAAGGCCCCGTTGGTGCCTTCTCTTATTAACATTTTCAGCGCGCTCTGTTAAACTGAAATTAATAAAGCAGCCTTTAGAGCCTGATTTTGCTGGATCTTCCCCAACGCTTTTTCCGCCGATCTCAGGCTCGCTTGAATTAAACTTTTTATTACATAGCGGGAGTGATTATTCATGCTAAGCATGAAAGAGATAATTCGTGATGGCCATCCTACCCTAAGAAAAGCGGCAGCGGAAGTGAACATGCCTCCATCTGAAGAAGAAAAACAGCTATTAAGGGATATGCTGGAATATGTAATGAACAGCCAGGTACCTGAACTTGCTGCCAAATTTGGATTAAGGCCTGGCATTGGCTTAGCAGCCCCTCAAATAAATGTTTCCAAACGGATGATTGCAGTACATGTAACCGATAACGGAGAACTATTCAGTTATGCCCTCTTTAATCCAAAAATTATCAGCCATTCTGTTCAGCGTTCATATTTATCTACAGGGGAAGGATGTTTATCTGTCGATGAATCAATACCCGGTTTTGTGCCGAGGTATGCAAAAATAACCATAAAAGGAACAGACCTTGAGGGCAATGATGTTAAGCTTAGGCTAAAGGGACTGTCTGCTATTGTCTTCCAGCACGAAATTGATCACTTGAATGGGATTATGTTTTATGATCATATTGATAAACAAAATCCTTTACAGCCTATTGATAATGCGATAGCAATTGAGAGATAACTTTATTCATTGCAAAAAAGGGGCAACCATATAAATTCTGATATTATAAGAAAATCGCAAGGCGCCCGCCTATCGGCGACAAGCATAAGCCAATCCAAAAGGTTGTTTTTTCATCTTTTTGACGGTTTGGTAGACCTGAGAGCCGATGGCGCCTGGAGCAAGACAGTTATCGACGTTCAAAATTTTATACTCTCTAAAATAAAAGGAAAGCCTCTTTCTACTTTGGGCTTTCCTTTTATTAAATTTGCCTGATGATTTCCTGCAGGCACTGAGCCTTCCGCTCCATCAAAAAGCTTTACAAATGAAAATGAACACTGCCATTCAATACAGCCTTCTATTAAATTAATTGAAGATCTTTTAACCCCTTCCAAATCCCTTCTTCGTCAACTGATTCTGTTACACGGTCAGCTGCCTCTTTAACCACATCCGCAGCATTGCCCATAGCTACCCCGGTACCTACAGCATGTAGCATTTCAATATCATTCAATCCATCTCCAAAAGCATATACATCCTTCAATTCAAATCCAAGCCGCTCAATCATTTTTTTAATTCCTTCTGCTTTTGACCCTCCAGCAGGCAATACGTCTACGGAGTAAGGATGCCATCTGATAAATCCGAATTCAGGATATTCAGGAAAGTATATTTTTTCATCCTTTTCCTCACAAAAAAGCAGTGACTGATAAAGCTCCCTATCCATATAGAAATCCTTATCTTCTTCAGGATGAGGGAACTTCAGGCTTCCCATGCTTTTTTCAATATATTCATGATGAGGGACTGATGATTTCATCGTTTTCTCATTCATAAATACGAGAGGATGTCCATTAGCGTGAGCATGGTTATACAGTTTTTCGATTTCCGATGTTTTTAAAGGATTACGATAAATAGCTTCATTTTCAAAAACCACATACTGTCCATTAAAACTGACAAATGAATCAATATCCAATTCTTTACGAAGGCTTTCAAACATAAATGGCGCCCTGCCTGTAGCTATGGCTACAAATGTACCTTTCTTTTTCAGCTGATCTATCGCTTCTTTCGTACTATCAGGGAGCTTTTTATTGTGATCCAGAAGAGTCCCATCAATGTCAAAGAAAACAATTTTACGCATAAGTCTTCATACTTCCTTTCGTTCTAAATCATATTGCTTCATGCTGCAGCCTTTCTTCCTGTTTGCCTTTCTTTTTTTGAGGTAACATATACTCCTGCAAATATAATAATAAGCCCAACAATCATTGATAAATGGATTTGCTCATTAAGAAGCATGGCTCCCCATATGATTGCTGATGCAGGTACAATATAAGTGACCAATGAAGCAAATTCCGGACTTCCTTCCTTTACCAAATAATAATACAAAAGATAAGCAATGCCTGAACCAAAAGCCCCTAAACCAATCAGTGGAAGGAATATGTTCATCTCCATAAATTTGTATAATGGAGTAGACGATAGTAATCGCATTGCAAAAAAACTGATAATTGCAGCTGCTAAAAGCGTGAACAGTGATATATGCAGAGTTGAAACCTCTGCAAGATATTTTTTTGTAAGATGTGTCCCGGCTCCGTAGCAAAAAGCGGCACCTGACATTAAAAAGACACCGTAAGTATTGCCTGATAATAAATCTGCGGTGTGAAAATCAGATAAAATTAAAATTCCAATAAAACCAATGCCAATGCCGATCCACTGGTTTTTGCCCAGAACGGCAGCAAAAAAAAGGGAACCAATTAAGAGAGTCCAAATTGGTGTTGTTGCATTCAGAACGGATGCCATGCCTGAGGATATCATTGTTTCACTCACTGATATCAGCAGCCACGGCAATGCATTATTTAAAAAGCCCACCAGTATGAGTTTTTTTAAGGGAAGCCGCCGCCACGCAATTTTTTTGCTCTTAAATAGCACAATTAGGGCTAAAGGTGCAACTCCGAACAAACATCTTCCGAAAACAACTGCTGCTGGTTCTATTTCCTCCAGCAGAATCTTAATAAAAAGAAATGAAGTTCCCCAAATCAAGCTTAAAACCATTAAAGCCCCATATAGTTTCCCCATATGATCCACACCCTTTCATTACAGCAATAAAACACTAAACCCTTAAAGAGAAATTGTCAATTGGTTTCCATGTGTAAATCTGTCTCTTTAAATCAAATTTCCATTTTTACCCACGAGAAATTTTCATCTATCACCATATAATATAACTAAAAAATATCTTTGAAGAGAAAATTATTAATACAACTCTGTTTAAAACGCCCTTGCACCTTTACTTTGGACAAGGTTCGTTTAAAATAGAAAGTAAGGAGTTGATCCACTATGTTAAAGAAGCTGAGAAAGAAGCTCTTAAAACAGTGGAACGAAATGCTGCGAAAAAAGTCTATTGCCTGACAATTTTGAGCCCTTCAAACTTGCGAAGGGCTCCTTCCTTATTGTAAATTGGTTATCAGTACACTTTTTTACATAGTTTACGCTCCCCTCCACCTTATTCCAGCTTTAGCTGCTGTGGTAAACTGTGCAAAAGGAGAGACGCTAGAGCTTAAAAATCAAAGTTAATACTTGTCTTTCAGGAAAAAACATGTAATACATGTTATTATTTTATATAATAGATTAAGCGATATCGGATTAAGGAGAGATAGAAATGATTTTTAAAGTATATTATCAAGACTCTAAAACAGAAGTACCGGTCAGAGAAAAAACAAAAACGATTTTTGTCGAAGGAGATTCTGAAAGAGATGTCCGCAATAAGCTGGCTGACCGCCCTTTTAATATAGAGTTTGTAACCGCTGTGGAAAGCGAATTTTTAGAATATGAAAAACAAAATGAAGACTTTAAAGTATTGGAGATTGAATAATTTATGAAATTTGTAAAAAATGACCAAACAGCCGTTTTCGCATTAGGCGGCCTGGGAGAAATCGGAAAAAACACCTATGGAGTACAATTTCAGGATGAAATCATCCTAATTGATGCAGGAATTAAATTCCCGGAGGATGAACTGCTCGGAATTGATTATGTTATTCCTGATTACACCTATCTGGTAAAAAATGCTGATAAAATAAAAGGTTTATTTATTACTCACGGGCATGAAGATCATATCGGAGGGATTCCTTATCTTCTAAGAGAAGTGAATATCCCGGTGTACGGCGGTAAACTTGCACTCGGCCTGCTTAGGAACAAACTTGAAGAACATGGGCTTCTAAGGCAGACAGCCCTTCATGAAATAAAGGAAGATGACATTATAAAATTCAGAAAGACTTCTGTTACATTCTTCCGCACAACCCATAGTATCCCGGATTCATATGGGATCGTCGTAAAAACCCCTCCTGGACAAGTTGTCCATACGGGAGACTTTAAATTTGACTTCACCCCGGTCGGTGAACCAGCAAACCTAACAAAAATGGCGGAAATTGGAAAAGAAGGTGTTCTTTGTCTTCTTTCTGATAGTACAAACAGTGAAATCCCTGACTTTACAATGTCTGAACGCCGAGTAGGCGAAAGCATTCATGATATTTTCCGCAAAGTGGAAGGCAGGGTCATTTTTGCTACTTTCGCATCCAATATCCATCGCCTACAGCAGGTTACAGAAGCAGCCGTTTCAAATGGCAGGAAAATTGCTGTCTTTGGACGAAGCATGGAAGCAGCTATCAATATTGGGCAGGATTTAGGATACATCCAAGCTCCAAAGGATACTTTCATTGATTCTAACCAGATTAACCGTCTTCCGGCAAACCAGGTTACAATCCTTTGTACCGGGAGCCAGGGAGAACCGATGGCAGCATTGTCTAGAATTGCAAATGGAACACACCGTCAAATTCAGATAATCCCTGGTGATACAGTCGTATTCTCTTCTTCACCTATTCCAGGAAACACAATCAGTGTCAGCCGAACCATTGACAGACTTTCCCGCGCCGGAGCTGATGTCATCTATGGTAAGCTAAGCAATATTCATACATCTGGACACGGCGGCCAGGAAGAACAGAAGCTAATGCTCCGTTTAATCAAGCCAAAGTTCTTTATGGCGATTCATGGAGAATACAGAATGCAAAAAATGCACGCAAAATTGGCCGTTGACTGCGGGGTTGAAGAGGAAAACTGCTTTATCATGGACAATGGCGAAGTGCTAGCATTAAGTGAAGATTCAGCACAGGTAGCCGGTAAGATTCCTTCTGGTTCAGTGTATATTGATGGCAGCGGAATAGGCGATATTGGCAATATTGTCCTAAGAGACCGCCGAATTCTTTCTGAGGAAGGATTGGTTGTCGTTGTGGTCAGCATCAATATGAAAGACTTTAAAATTGCAGCCGGACCTGACTTGATTTCCCGCGGGTTCGTCTACATGAGGGAATCCGGAGATTTAATTAATGATGCCCAGGCTCTTATTACAAAGCACTTAAGCAGAGTAATGGAACGCAAAACCACGCAATGGTCTGAAATCAAAAATGAGATCACGGATACACTAGCTCCATTCCTTTATGAAAAAACCAAGCGCCGTCCAATGATACTGCCAATAATCATGGAAGTATAATAAAAAGGCTGTATCGCTCTTTTCGAGTGATACAGCCTTTTTGCGTAATGAAAGGACTAAGACATTACCTTCTTTTCAAACCTGTTGATATCCACATCAGCTCCGATGACGATTAGAATATCATCATATTGGATTTTTTCATTTGCCTGAGGGGATACAATAATCTCATTCTTTCTTTTTATTGCTACAATGTTAATTCCATACTTCGCACGGATATCGAGATCAATAATGCTGTGCCCTGCAAGCTTTTCATTCGCAACAATTTCAACAATACTGTGCTCATCTGAAAGCTCAAGATAATCAAGAACATTATTGGACACGATACTATGTGCAATTCTTTTGCCCATATCTCTTTCTGGATGGACCACATGATCTGCTCCTATTTTTCTTAATACTTTTTCATGATAATCATTCTGGGCCTTAACAGTTATCTTGTTGACCCCCAGCTCTTTTAAAATTAGAGTTGTCAGGATGGAGGCCTGAATATTATCTCCAATAGCAACTATAACATGGTCAAAATTCCTGATTCCAAGTCCCTTAATTACCGATTCATCAGTCGTATCGCCAACAACTGCATGCGAAGCAATTCTGGCAAATTCATTTACTCGATCCTCATTTGAGTCAATCGCCATTACTTCCATGCCTTCTTCAGCCAGCGCACGGCAGATACTTCCGCCAAAACGTCCAAGTCCAATAACAGCAAATTCTTTCTTCATTTAATATTCCTCCAACCCAGTTAGCAATATAGACAATAATAACATATTAGCATGTGCTGCAGGAATGCAAGAAACATCATAAGCTGAATGTCTTCAATAAAAATAGCTGTTCCACAAACCCAATGTCTTATTAAAATATAAAGAGCCTCCCAAAAAATGCTCGGTATAATAACTTACGCTATAACAAATATCTTAAATAGCTTCTAGCATGTTGAACTGTGCTTTTACCAGATGGTAATATTCCCCTTTAAGATTCATGAGCTGGTCATGATTTCCTTGTTCAAGTACACTCCCATGATCCAATACAAAGATTTGATCAGATTCGCGGATCGTAGAAAGTCTGTGTGCGATAATGATGGCTGTTCTGCCATTCAGAAGTTTCTTTAATGCTTCCTGGATTTTCACTTCTGTTTCAGTGTCTATGCTTGCTGTTGCTTCATCTAGAATCAGAATTCGCGGGTCTGCAAGCAAGGCTCTGGCAAATGAAAGAAGCTGCCTTTCTCCTACGGAAAGGATATTTCCTCGTTCTTCTACTTCCGTTTCATATCCCTTAGGCAGCTTTTCTATAAACCCGTGGGCACCTACTGCCTTAGCAGCATCCTTTACTTCTTCATCCGTAGCATTCGGTCTGCCGAAACGGATGTTATCAAAAATCGTTCCAGAAAAAATAAAGGTATCCTGCAGGACAACACTTATTTGATGGCGCAAACTGGATAAAGATACATCCTTCAAGTTGCGGCCGTCAATCTTTACAGCACCGCTAGTGGGATCATAAAATCGGCTGATTAAATTGGCAATCGTCGTTTTTCCTGACCCGGTATGCCCAACAAGTGCAACAGTCTGCCCCGCCTCCATCTCAAGACTAACTTTATTTAAGGCAGTCCTTTTCTCATCATAGGAAAAGACTACTTCCTCAAATTCAATATGGCCTTTTATATTCTGAAGTTTCATTGCGTTGCTTTTTTCGGAGACAATTGGTTTTTCATCAAGAAATTCAAAAATCCTTTCAGAAGAAGCCATTCCCATCAGCAGCTGGTTATATACCATCCCAAGCCTTGATATTGGTTCCCAAAACATGCCCAGATAAAAAGCAAATGAGACAAAAACACCAATGGTAATAGCCTCACTTTGGATTAAATGTGCACCATACCAAATTAAAACAGCTGTGCCTAGTGCATTTGTCAATTCGACAAGAGGTCTGAACATAGCATTTTTCTGTGAAGCTGACCGCCAGCTTTCAAAGCTTTCTGTATTCACTCCATCAAAGAATGCCATATTTTCTTTTTCCTGTGTAAAGGACTGAGTAATCCTAATTCCCTGAATGCTTTCATTTAAATGTGAATTCAGCTTTGATTGTTTTAAACGGACGGCTTGCCAAGATCTTCTGATATTTCTCCGAAGTGAGGTAGATATAAAAAACATGATTGGCATTATAACCATTATGGCCAATGTCAGTTCAGGGCTTAATGTAAATAAGATAATAAAGATGCCTGCAAGCATAATAAGATCCATCAGCAGGTTTATTACGCCATTCGTAAAGAGTTCCTGCAAGGAGTTAATGTCATTCATGATCCGGACTAATATCGATCCCGCCGAACGCTGGTCAAAGAATCGGTGTGAAAGTGTCTGTACATGCGTAAAAAGATGTTTCCGAAGGTCATAGATAACACTTTGTCCAAGCATGTTCATCCATTTAATCCGGAAATAGTTAGCTACATAAGACATGGTGTATAGTCCCGCAATTAGTGATACTAGGATGGCCAGGAACTGCCCATCCTTTTCAATTAACGCTTTATCAAGTGTATAGACACCTATTAAAATCGGAATAACCAGCCTAACACCTGTATTGATTAAAACCATAATGATTGACAGCGGCAGCAATTTTTTCCGGTATGGTTTCATATAACTGAATAGGCGCATCATTTGCTTCCAGTTGAATGGCTTCTCAATTACATCTTCAGTTGAATATTGAAACCTGTTTAAGACTTTTTCGTTTTTTTCCTTTTTCAAACTGGCACCTCCTAACCTGTATGTGATTGCAGAACCTTATCCCGGTCCTGATATTGAATATCGTAGATTCGCTGATATGGACCTTTATTTTTCAGAAGCATATCATGTGTGCCTCTTTCAGCTACAACTCCATTATCAAGTACTAGAATTTCATCTGCATGCTTTAAGGAAGAAATTCTGTGGGCAATAATAAAGGTTGTGCGGTTTGCCATTACTTCTTTCAATGCTTTTTGGATCCTGAATTCAGTTTCCATATCAACTGCGCTTGTAGCATCATCCAAAATTAGAATGCTAGGGTCGGTACATATCGCACGAGCGATTGCAATCCGCTGCTTCTGGCCGCCTGACAGGCCCATCCCTCTTTCCCCAAGAATGGTATCGTATTTGTCCGGAAGCTCCATGATAAAGTCATGTGCCTGGGCGTGTTTCGCTGCTTCCACAATTTCGTCCATGGAGGCATTTGGCATTCCAAATGCAATATTTGCTTTAATTGATGAAGAAAATAAAAATGACTCCTGCAGAACAAATCCAATGTTTCTTCTTAGCGACTGAAGAGAGTACTCATTTACGTTCACTCCATCAATCAGTACTTCGCCGCCAGCAGGCTCGTAAAACCTAGTCATCAGCTGTGTTAAGCTTGTCTTCCCTGATCCAGTTGAGCCTATTAGGCCAATTACCTTTCCTGGCTCTGCGTGAAAGGTAATATTGCTTAACGCATCCTTATCTTCTTTTGTGTATTTTAGCGTAACATTGCGAAATTCAACCTCACCCACCAAGCGCTCTGCAACTAAAGGATAATCTTTGCTTTCAATTTCATTGTCAGCTTCCAATATTTCAAGCAGCCGTTCGCCAGATGCCTTTGATTGAGAAAAGAGGTTTACAATGAATCCTAGATTCATAATTGGCCACATGATGTACCAGACAAGGCTATAGAAAGCAACAAGCTCTCCCGGCTTTAAACTTCCCTCCATTACCAGAAATCCGCCGTATGCCAGCAATAATACGACACTTAAATTACCCAAAAACTCCATTAACGGGAAATACTTAGCCCATATGTCCGAAGTGAAAAGATATTTGTCCTTGTAATCGCTATTAGAATCGTTAAATTTATTAATCTCATAATCTTCCCGTGATAATGATTTAACTGTATTGATGCCGCTTATATTTTCCTGGACTTTTGTATTCAGGCGCCCAAATGACTTGCGGATGCTCCGGAAAGCCGGGTGAACAGCCTTATCAAACTTGAATGTGACAACCGCCAGGAACGGCAAGGTGATAAGAGTTACGATTGTTAGCGGGATAGAATAGAAGAACATAACCGAAATGCTTATCAAAATTAATAAAACGAAACGGATTAGTTCTGAAAAACCAAAGGAAAGAAAAAAACGAAACCCTTCTACATCAGCTGTTAAACGAGACATCAAGTCACCCGTTTTGGCGTTGTCATAATACCTGAACGACAATAATTGAAGCTTCTCATAAAGAGCATTCCTTAGCCTATAAACTGATGTAATGCCAAATAAATCACCAGTATATTGATGGATATAGGTTGCTGCACCCTTTATTGCCATAATGCCAATAAACCCTAAAGCCAAATAAGGAATCCATCCATATTGTCCTCCAATGATAACCTCGTCAATTGTCACCTGCAGAATCATGGGATACACAACGGTTATCGCTGTTACCACAAACAAAAATAAAATGGACCATAAAAAGTAATGTTTATATGGCCAGTAGTACTGCTTTAATTTTTTAAATGTTTCCAACTGCATCCCCCTCAACTTGTGGAAAATTTAGAAAAATCAGAACGTACTATTAAATATATCGGGTTTCGAAGTATATTTCCACCCTTTTTTGTGTGATTTTTCCACTTTTTTTATTATTGGCATCCTATTGAGTTTATTCTTTGTGGTTCTCAAAAATATGACCCTTTAATAAAATTGGAGATTAAGTTACAACCTACAACCCGAAGAAAGTCAGGCAATTGTCGAAGGGCCTAATGTAAGTACAGACATTAGGTTAAAACGGAAAATATGGAGCGATGGGCTGCTTAGAAAAGCCCTCAAAGAAGCTCTTGATGCTAATGGCATTTAGATTCCATTCCCTCATCAGATCCTCATTCAGAAATAAGCAGGCACTGAGCGGGAAAAAAGGTAAATTTTGTAAAAAATAAAGCTGAATGCAGGGCCCTTTTCAAAAAGGCAGTGCAATCAGCTTTTTAATAAATTCCTTCATTTAACCATTTTTCTTAAAGAAAAAAATAGCTGCCAAAAAGCAGGCATCCTTCATTAACCTTTATATTTTAAATACGCTGCAATGAAATCAATTGCTTTTTCGATTGCCGTTTCATCTGGATTCAATTTGGCATGGTGAAGTCCATATTCAGATTCCACTCCCAGCCAAAACATAAAGCCGGGTATTTTTTCGAGCATATAGCCAAAATCTTCACCCGTCATTGCTTCCCGGCATTCAACTACATTCATCTCTGTATTGGAACGGGCAAACTCCATGAATTCTCTCGTTAACGTTTCTTCGTTGTATACCTGGTGATACATGCTCCCAAAATCGGTTAAAGCCTCACATTCAAATCCAACTTCTACTCCTCTTACAAGCGCCTTAACCCGGCTTTTTACTTTTTTCATAGATTCAGGAGAAAGCGTCCGGATCGTTCCCTCAAGCCTTGCTTTTTCAGCAATAATATTTTGTACAGTACCTCCAGTTATTTTTCCAATCGTAATAACAGCACTGTCGAGCGGGTCGACATTTCTTGAAACAACGGACTGCAGCTGGCTGACCAATGCGCAGGCCGCAACCACCATATCGTTGGTGTTGTGCGGGTATGCAGCATGGCCGCCTTTTCCTTTTAAATCGATGAACAATTCGGAGGTGTTGGCGAACAGCAGGCCTTCCCGTAAAGCAATCGTTCCGACAGGATACTCAGGAGCAATATGAAGAGCTATAATCATATCAGGCTTCCATTCTTGCATAATGTCCGATTTTAGCATTGGTTCAGCTCCACCGGGACCCTCTTCTGCAGGCTGGAAAATGAACAGTAAATCATCATTGATTCGTTCTTTCACAAATCTGGTGATCAGCCCCAAGGCAATCGTCATATGCAAGTCATGTCCGCAGGCATGCATTTGATCCTTATGCTCTGACTTAAATGGCAAACCTGTTTCTTCAACTATTGGCAGTCCATCCATGTCAGCTCTGTAACCAATCATCTTGGAAGGATTATTCCCATTGATTTTTACGAAAATCCCTGTTTTCCATGTTTTTATCTCGAGATTTTCCTGCGGCAGTGAATCTATGTAATTTAACAAAAACTGCTGTGTTTTGTATTCTTGAAATCCAATTTCAGGAATTTTATGAAGTTCTCTACGGATATCAATTAAAGCATTTGTCCCACTCATGGGCATTTTCCCCTTTCTGTCTATTTAGAAAAAGCGCGGATATAATCCACGCTTTAGTTTAATTGCAATTATAGCTGACGAAGTTCCTGCTTAATTTCTGTTTTGGATTTTGTTTTCTCATCGATTTCTTTTATCACGCGTGCCGGAGTGCCTGCAACAACAGTATAAGGAGGAACATCGTCAATGACGATTGCGCCAGCAGCAACAACAGCGCCCTTACCTACTGTTACACCTTCAAGAACCACAGCATTAGCACCGATGACAACATCATCCTCAACAACAACCGGTTTAGCTGAAGGAGGCTCGATAACTCCTGCCAATACAGTTCCAGCACCAATGTGGCAGTTTTTTCCGACAGTTGCTCTGCCGCCAAGGACAACGTTCATATCGATCATGGTGCCTTCACCGATAACGGACCCAATATTAATGGAAGCACCCATCATGATAACTGCATTATCGCCGATCTCAACCTGGTCACGGATAATAGCACCCGGTTCAATGCGCGCTTTAATATTTTTCATATCAAGCAAAGGAATCGCAGAGTTTCTGCGGTCGTTTTCAATCACATAATCTTCAATTTTTGACTGGCTGGATTCGATAGCCTGGCTAATTTCAGCCCATTCACCAAATACAACCCCAGTATTGCCGTTTAAAAAAGTTTTAGCTGAAGGCCCGAAGTCGATCCCTTCTAAATCTCCTTTTACATAAACCTTTACAGGTGTTGACTTTGTGCTGTTTTGGATAAATGAAATAATTTCGTTTGCATCCATCATTTTCATATTAAAAGTCCTCCTCTATGTATAACTTTGCAACTAGAATTACTTTAACAAACAAAAGCATTGAAAACAAGAATTATCACATGGAATTTAACGTTTAATCAATCATGCCGCTTTCGCTATATCCCTATATTTTCCAGGCAGCAGAAAGCAACCTTCATTGCCTTTCTTCTTCAATATGCTCTTTTATTAATTCAGCAAAAGCCTGTACCTGTTTAAGCTGAAAAGCAGTCTCATAGCCAAGCAGCCAAGTATCGCGCTTTATAGGCATGTTATGCTCATCCAGAAGCGGTATCTTAAAAATATTTTTTTCTGCACCATTCAGGGTAATGGCCGGAAGAATAGCGTACCCAATCCCATTGAAAGTCATCTGTTTGCATGTCTCGATTTGATCTACCACAATGGTCCTTTTAGGCGAAGTCTTAAATTGCCTTAGCCACCAGTCCTGAATTTCCTGGTAATAATTTGAATCACTTTTAAATTGAATGAATGGACGATCCGTTTCAAGAACCTGTTCAGGCCTTGTAATCTCCGTATCTACAAGATAGAGACTATCTTTAAAAAGGGGAATCTTTACCCCTTTCCAGTCAGGGGTACCCCGAATAATTCCTATATGCACTTGGTCATCATAGAGAGATTTTAATATTTCACTGCTCCAGCCAGTAATCAGAGAAATTTTTGCTTGCGGATACCGGCTTACAAATTTTTTTAGCACTTGAGGCAGCCAGTTCTGTCCTACAATGGAAGCTACCGCTATTTTTAGAGTCCCATGCACTTCTGAATTTAAGGCAGTGATCGACTCCCTCACTTTTTCCTCCTTCACCAGCACTTCGTTAACGAAGTGGATGACAAGTTCACCTGCTGGTGTCAGAGACAAGCCTTTCTGAGAACGGATGAAAAGCCTGCTCCCCCACTCTTTCTCAATATTCACAAGGCGCTGGGATAATGCCGGCTGAGACACAAATAATCTTTCAGCCGCTTTTCTCATATTCATTTCCTGAGCCAATACAGATAGAAGATGGAATTCCGTAAGTGAAGACATCGCCAGCTCCCCTTAATAACTTTTTCTTATAGTATATCTTAAATTTATTAGAAATTCATTATCATAAAAATGCGAATAAAATGTTATCAACAGGAGGTGGAAGATTTATGGAACTTTTGATTTTTTCCTTAATTGGTTTTGCTGCCGGCAACTTCAATATCAGCATTAGCTTTTTTCTCGATGTCGGTTCTATTATGGGCGCAAATAAAATTTCCGTTCGGATTCTCAAATGGCATCTATATGCTATTACGCTCCTTCTAATCATTCAGCTTCTGATTAGAATCATTTAAGACTAAAAAAGCCCTGCATTTCTATGCAGAGCTTTTGCTTGAAATAAGGAAATTTAAGAAGCGGCTTCTTTTTCATTTTTTGGCAAAGCAATAACTAGTATAAAGCTTATGACTGCAAATAGCAGCACTGCATAATAAACCGAGTGCAGCGAGAACGTCAGCCCGTCCTGCAGCACCTCTTTTACTCCTGTCCCAAGATTGTTTCGTGCTTCTTCATTTAATAGGACATTGGCTGAATCAAGAGATAAATCGGCTTCAATTCCTTCACCGTTTTTCTGAATATAAGACATTATTTGGCTGTTTAGAATTCCGCCAAGCAACGCTGCTCCAATCGTATTTCCAAGATTCCTCATAAACATATTGGCTGCTGTTGCGATCCCCCGCTGTTTCCATTCCACAGTGCTTTGGATCGATACTATGAAGGCCGTGCTGGTCAAGCCCATTCCGGCACCAACCAGGAAACTTCCTGCAGATGCCCATATCGGTCCCGCTTCTGGTGTAAGGGTCACGAACATAATACTTCCCAAGATAAGGAATACTCCTCCTAAAACTGAGGTGCTTCTAAACCCAATCTTTAACAGCAATTTCCCTGCCGCAGCCGCTGCAATTGGCCAGCCTATCGACATGGTTGTCAGTGTAAAGCCCGCTACAATAGGAGACCTTTCCATGACCCCCTGGACAAAGGCAGGCAGAAAGCTGGATATGCCAATCAGCATGACGCCAGTCGTCAAAGAGGCCAGGTTTGCAATCAGGATGGGCTTTTCTTTCCAAATGTTAAAAGGCATCATGGGCTCGGCGGCTTTTTGCTCCTGCAGGATAAATAATATAAATGCAATTACACTCACAGAAATCAGGCTGATTGCTTCCATTGAATTCCACGCCCAATTTGTACCGCCTTCTACAAGTACAAACATCAGCGAAGAAATTGAAACGGTTAAAAGAATAGCCCCAGCATAGTCGATCTGATGCTTTTTTCTTTCAACGTTTTCATGCAGGAAGAGCCATAAGCCTGCAATAGCCATTATTCCAAGAGGAATATTAACCCAAAATACATAGCGCCAGCTTACATATTCTACAAGAAGTCCTCCAATTGCCGGCCCCATAATGGCAGATATCCCCCAGACACTTGATAAATAGCCCTGTACCTGCGCTCTTTCCTCTTTTGTGTATATATCTCCGACTATTGTTGTGGCAATTGGCATTACAGCCCCTGCCCCAAATCCCTGAATAAGACGGAAAATAATCAGCATGGACATGGACTCAGCGAATCCGCATAAAAAGGAACCGATTAAAAACACAATAATTCCAAACGTCAATACTGGCTTCCGTCCAAACAAATCGGACAGCTTACCGTAAATTAAAACTGTGACAGCATTCATCAGCAAGTACGCCGAAAACACCCAGCTATATAATGCAAAGCCTCCCAAGTCGCCTACAATGGCAGGCATGGCTGTGGAAACGATTGTAGCTTCAATTGCCCCCATGAACATTGCAAGCATTACCGAAGCGAGCACAAAAGGTTTTTTTGTCACTCTTTTCTTTCCTTCAGCCATCTCTTTATGTATTCCCCGGCTCAAGTTTTCCCCTCCAATTGGCTAATCAGAACTTCATTAAAAATAAAGCAAGCTCCCTCAGTTGGGGAGCCGAATCATTTCATTATTGTCTATTCAATCTTCTGATATGCTTATTTAATTGATCCAAAACAGTTCTTCGTGTCAGTATCCCTTCAAAATATCCTTCCTTATTTTCTACGCACAAAAAAGGATGATCGACTAAAAGACCGATAGTTTGCTGGAAAGAAGCTTTGATATCAAGTTGGGGGATCGTGCGGTTCATGGCCTCTTCCACTCTTTTTTCCTCCAGCTTTTCAAACTCGATCCGTTCCAGGCCAAGAATGGAATCCATGATAATTGGAGTGCTGATTAAACCCTGGAGCTTATAATGCGGATCAAGGACCGGAATGGCTGTATAGCCGCTTTTTGTCAATACCAAGAGTGCGTGCTCCAGATTATTGCCCACCTGGACATGCGCTACCCGTTCTGAAGGAATCATAAAATCACTAATGTTAAATTCTAAAAATTCCTCGCTATAAAGACTTATCATCGCCGAAAACTCCTCAAAATAGGTTATAAATCCCTTTTATTTTATCATAGTTTCCAGCGGTTTTCCCCCTTTTTACTTAATCATCCCTTACTTGTTTGAATATCCCTGACTTCATAATGGCAATTGGGACAGCGGAAAATCACATTCTGATTAGATTGAGCTGTCAAGACTCCATCTATTTCTTTTTCAGCCAAGCAGCTTGGACATTTAACAATTGGCATCATAATATCACCTCTTGCTAATATCCTTTTCCATATTTCACTCTGATATGTATCCTTTACCTCTTGGATCCCCTGGTTTCTTCAAGAATCTTTTTCATCTCTTCAAGGGTTTTCCGGATCATGACTACTTCCTTTTTTGTATTGATCAAATCTGCAAGCATAAGAAGTACAGTGAAAAAAAGCAAGATTAAGATTAGATAATACATTTTGCACCTCTGCCCTTTTGTTACAGCCAGTATATCATGGAACATAAATAACAGAAAAATATTTACTGTAAAATAAGAAAAGCGCAAGGCGCCTTGTCCACGAAGGAACGCAGACTAAGAATGCCACGTCCTGTGGCAACGTCTGCATGACCCGCATCCTGTGGGCCTCAAGCACAAGCCGGTCCTCGAGGGGGTAGGCGCCTGGAGCTAGACAGTTCTCTAAGTTCAAAGGGATATAAGAGATCAATAAAAAGGAGCCTTAAAGGCCCCTTATGTAAGTAGATCATTATTGGATCAAGTCAAAGATTTCGATCGTGATCATATCAATATTATCAAATTGATATCTTTTCGGCTTCTCTTTATCATTATATACTTCCAACTCAAATGTTTCATTCTTGGGATGATAAGTAACCTGGCATTTCCTTTCTCCATTTACCTCAAAAAATCTTTGCATAGGTTCTCCGGCAGTTGATTGTTCCTGCAAGCTCTTTAAGCGTGTTAATATACCTTGAAGCTGTGACATGCTCTCTCTCCTTTCAAAACAAAACCCATAATCATACATTTAGGTTTCTCTTTTGGCATGTTTCTATCCTTATAAATTGAATTCAGAATATTCAACCTTAATACTTTACATACCAATATTAACAGAATAAAATAATGTCATGCATTTGTACAAGCAAAAGCTATATAAAGGGAGTGATTTTTTTTGAAAAAACCTGAAAAACTGGCTGAAAACCTTTATTTGATTGATGATTTTGACCTTTCAATGGAAAAACGCACCGGTACATATGTTTTAACAGAAGAACACCTAACATTGATAGAAACATCCGCAAGCCCCTCAATCCCCTATATTCTGGATGGGTTAGAAAAGCTTGAATTGGAACCAGTGGATGTAGACTACATCATTGTAACCCATATCCACCTGGATCATGCCGGTGGAGCAGGCCTTCTGCTAGCACATTGTCCAAATGCAAAGCTAATTGTACATCCGAAAGGCTCCCGGCATTTGTCAGACCCATCCCGTTTAATTGCCGGTGCAAGAGCCGTATATGGCGATAAGTTTGATGAACTTTTTATTCCTATTCTTCCAGTGCCGCAAGAAAGAATAATTATTAAAGATCATGAAGACGAACTAGCGATCGGATCTCATTGCACACTTACATTTTATCACTCACCTGGACATGCAAACCACCACTTCAGCATTTTTCATCCTGTATTAAATGGGATGTTTACAGGTGATACTGCTGGTGTAGCATACCCCCAGCTCAAGGAAGACGACATTGAACTATACCTGCCATCCACATCACCGAACCAGTTCGACCCGGAAAAAATGCTAGCCTCTATCGAAATGTATGAAGAACTAAATTTGGACTATATTTTTTTTGGACATTACGGCATAAGCAGGAATCCAAAAGAGGTATATAAACAAATCAGGGAGTGGCTTGACGTATTTATTAAAGCAGGCAAATCAGGCATGGCAGAAGGAGGAGCATTCGAGTTGCAAACACTGGCTGTAAAGGATAAACTTGACTTAGCAATCAGGTCTTATCTCACTGAGAAAGGCATTCCAATGAATCATTCTGTCTATAAAATCCTGTCGATAGATATGGAAGTTTGTGCCATGGGGCTAATTGATTATCTTTACAAGTATGGCAGTTGAGTTCCTGATACACCTGCGTTAAAATGATAACTGTACTAAATTTTAGGAGGAACTTTTAGTTGAAAGAAATAATCCTGTATACACAGCCTGACTGCCCACCCTGTGAAATAATCAAGAAGTTTTTAAACGAGTACGGTTATTCATTTACAATAAAGGATATAAAAAAAGATACAGGCGCACACAAGGAATTAACCGAACAGTATAATTCTTTCTCTACCCCAACCATTATTATCGGGAATACTGTTATTAGAGGGTTTGATTTGGAAAAACTGAAATCGGTTTTGCAAATTAAAGAATCGAAAAGAGCTTAAAAGCATAAGGTGCCTTTAAGCTCTTTTCTAATTGGAAGCCAGCTGGCTGTTTAATTCATTTTGCTGAAATAAAGCAAGCCCTCCTGCCTGATTGTTTGTTAATAAAATGCCTCCTGTCCGGAGAAATGCATCAAATGGGCTCAATAGAAAACTAAATTGGTACGAAGGATTATTGAACAAAATTGGTTCAACAGAGGTTTTAAAAGAGGCCTTTAAAGTATTTTGCTCTTTATCTGCCTTCTCTAGAATCAAGTCCGGTATGTTTTCATCCAAAAATTGTACAATTTTCATTTTGCCTTTCTCCTTTTCAAGCAAAATACCTTCATAATGGCTTTCATAGCCTACAGGGCCTTCCTGGGTTCCTGGAAAATATTCATAAACATATATTTTATCTTTGTCCTCAACTACCTTTGTATCATTTGAATAGGAGAAAAACGGAATATAAAATGAGGCAGCATCTGAACCATAAATAATATGCTTTTCATTTTCAGAAATAAGGTTTGCATTCAAGAACGTTTCTTTGGCTGTTTCCGAAAAATAGGGATCCAGCACACCCATCACTTCTTCCAGACTTCTCTCTTTTTCGCTTAATGATACTTGTGCCTGAAACGCTTCCTGTAAAAATTTATAGACCTCCTCATTGCCTGAAAAGCCGCTCTCAGCGTTAGAATGGGAAGAACTCACTGCAAACATAGCTGAAAAGATAAATAAAAATCCTAATAAGTGCTTGTACATTCCACTCTCCCTTTCTTATTCGCTCTTTATATATACCCTCAATTTTACCAGCAAAAGAATGAACCACCGATTTTTTTCGTACCAGAAATTCTCTTATCGTTTGACAGAAAAATTCTTTTCTTGTTATAAATCTACCCGTATTGACAAAGAAATAACGTTTTTATGGCGAAAGAGCCTTTATCGATGCTTGTAAATATTTTCTAACAAAAAAACCATAAGAAAAGACCCGCACCGGGGTCTTTTACCAATTCCATGTAAGTGCAAAATAAGTAATCATAACAATTAATATGCCAAAACATATCGCATATGTTAAGAATATCGGATTGCGAATATAAGCATGTTTTTGTACTTGATCAGGAATTTCAGTGTCGATATCTCCTTTAACAGCTTTTCTCTCTTTTGCAACAAATAAGGTGTATATCAGGGAAAAAACCAGTACTCCAAGTCCAATAAATAAAATAATCCATGCGAACATACTCATTTTTAATCTCTCCTCAAGGAAAGGTTCTACCCTTACAGTTCCTCATTTGGAGAATGTTTATACTAGTTATTTTTGCCTCTATAATAATCCATCTTGCTCATATAGATAATTGTATGATAAATCAACAAATAAATAATCTTCCGCATTAAGCGGGAAGGAAAAAGTCCTGATTGTTTCCCCTGTCTCAATATCGGTATACAAATCAGAAAGGATTCCTTTTTTATTTATCCTCATTTTCATGATATTTTCTAAAAAGTATGGGCGCCAGCTCCAATTTTTCTGGAGATATTCTTTCTGCAGACTCCATCCCTCTTCCTTTTTAAAAAGGTTAGGCGATTTCTGAAATCCATCTTCATCACAAATATAAAGGCGAAAAGCTGCTCCATCTAAAAGCCGTGCAAGATGTTCCAGACTTCCTTCATAATCGGAAATTTTACGATTTTTACTTACGAATTCATTCACTTTTTCATTAAACTCCAGCGTCACTTGATATAGTGATTCAAGTTTTTTCTTTTCATGGACAATAAACTGATGACATTCTTTCCTAAGCTTTTCTTTTAAAATATCCCTTTCTGTAAATTGTTCTGCTGGTTTTTGCAAATAATAGCCTTGATAAAAACGGCCGCCATTTTTCCAGGCGTATTGCAGCTGATGAACCATTTCAATATTTTCAAAAAGCAAGCTTGCGCCAATTTTCCTAGCAAGCATGGATAATGAATAAAGAATATCGTTAAAATTATATGCAGTTGCAGTTGACCTCATTGATATTAAATCAACCTTTAATATGTCCGGTGCTAATTGCCCTATTCGGTCAAGGCGGCTGCTTTCATTGCCAAGCTTATCTATTGCTAATTTAATCCCATATGTTCTGTAGTAATTTAAAAGATGGTCAAGATGGCCAATATCGCCCTTATAATTTCGCTCGGTTATTTCAAGAACAATCCGATCAAGGCTTATCCCTTTTTTTTCATAGTCATGGAGTGTTTTCAAAAACTGTTCTCCATCACTATGCATTAAAAGGTCTGCATCTCTATTTATAAAAAGCATAATATCTTGATCCAAGTGAATTGCTTTTTCCAAAGCCTTCTTTAGGATTTCATAATCCACCTCAAGCCGAAACTCTTCTGGGATGGTTTCATCCTGAAATAAAGGTCCCAAACTGACTACCCCTTTGGATCCTCTGTAACGTCCCAGTACCTCATAACCAATGACACGGTGCTCATCCGCACTAAATATTGGCTGGAAGTAAGGAAATACATTTTCTAAATCTGTAAGAATATCCAACGCATCCATGTCCATTAGCCTCCCTATGTATAAAGTGAAACTTCAGCCAGTGAGGCAGTCTTTTTCCACCACTGGTTGTTAGTTGAACCAATCGGGCCTTTACGAGCAGTTTGTCTCCAACTTATCCCCTTAGTTTCCTGAGTCCTTAGAGGATATCATTCTGCCCATTAGACTTCGATTAATGAAATATTATACCATATTCGCCTTAAACATTTGCTATATAAAATACAGGTTCCACTTATTGATAAAACAGTATGGTTTGGCAAAAGCTTTACATCATATGGACCCGCAATTCCTCACAACCTAATACCAGAACATCAAAGAAAGAGGGTATTGCATTGAGGAATCTCCTATTTGTATTCCTTCTTATTCCATTGCTGGGCTGCAATCATTCGGAACCAGTGCGAACTAAAGTCCAACAAGATGAAATGTCCTCAAGAAACACGGATGGCAAGATACAAGCATTAGAAGAACAGCCGCAAGGACAAAAATTTACAGCTCAAAACACTAAAACGGCTTCAGTATATAAAAAACGGTCAGTTATGATTGATGTTCCACTGATCAAACAAAATCCAGAATTGAAGTATGGATGCGAAGTAACAAGCCTGGCGATGGTCCTGCAGCATGCTGGTGTAAAGATTGGAAAAATGGATTTATATAAAAGCGTAAAAAAGGAAGATGATGCACTTGTACGCTCTAAAGGTGATATTTTAAAATGGGGTAATCCAGCAGAAGGATTTGTAGGAGATATGACAGGAAGCAGTGCTGGATATGCTGTGTTTGATAAACCTATTGAGAACTTAGTCAATCAATACCTTCCGGGGAGAGCAGTTAATTTAACCGGGCATAACTTTGAATCTGTCTTAAATCATACATCCAAAGGATACCCAGTTGTCGTTTGGACCACAGGAGATTATAGGCTCCCAGACCGCTGGGAGTCATGGACCCATGGAAACCAAACCATAAAAACACCATTGGATCTTCATGCTGTTGTATTGGTTGGCTATGATAATCAGTATGTTTATTTAAACGATCCGCTTTCAGGTAGAAAAAAGGTGAAAGTATCAAAGGAAAGATTTATTTCATCGTGGCATGCCTTGAAGTCAAGAGCTGTCAGTTACCAATAGCTTATGAAGCCCGGCTGAAATTCATTCAGCCGGCCGCTTTTATGTCCAAAAATGGAATTTACCCACCCTTTTATTAAAATGGAAATTGATTGAGCCATTGACCTCCATCCATTGTAATGCATTCTCCATTTATATAATTTGCATGATCTGAAAACAGGAAGAAAGCCAATTCTGCTATTTCTTCGGGTTTCCCCAGCCTGCCAAGCGGTACACTTTGAAGAGTTCTTTTAGCGGCTTCTTCAGATTCCCAAAGCCTGTCTGCCCCTCCTGTTCGTTCGATAGGGCCTGGTGCAATAGCGTTGACTCTAATCCCATACTTTCTTCCCCACTCGACTGCCAATGTACGTGTCATGGATAATACACCTGCTTTTGCTGCAGCCGAGTGGATAACACCTGCACCAGCATCCCACGCATATGTAGCCACCATATTGATAATGCTTCCTTTTATCCCTTTCTCAATCCAGTATTTACCTATTTCACTGGAGCAATAAAAGGTTCCATTCAGGACAATATTAATAACAGAATTCCATCCATTTGCGCTTAGTTGCTCTGCAGGACATATAAAATTTCCTGCTGCATTATTAACCAGGAAATCAACTTGTCCGAAAGTATTCAGTGTTTCATTTAGCATATGTTTAACATGTTCGAATTCCCGCACATCCATCTGGACGGTCAATACTTGTCCCGGATATTTATCAATTTCATTTTTTGCTGCTTCCAGCCTGTCTGGATTTCTTCCTGTTATCACCACGTTGGCTTGGGCTTCTGCAAAACGCTTCGCCATATATTTCCCCATACCACTGGAACCGCCAGTCACGATAACCGTTTTGTTTTTCATCAATATCCCCTCCTGAAATGAATCATCATTCATTTATATTTTAACATTAAATATAGAATTTTCGTAATTTTTTTAGAAATTAGGAAATGAAGAAATCCTTACTAAAGCAGTTTATTCTTCTTTTCAAAAGCATAGTTTGATAGTATTAGAAGGAACAGCTATTTTATGGCCACCCAGGCCACATGCCATAAATAAAATACTTAGCGACAAAAAAATATAATTAGATAGGTTGGTAAAAATAAATGCCGAAAAAAGTGTCCAGAAGATCCTTTTTAAAAAGATTGCTCGGCTTTGCCGCTGCCGCTTTCGGTTTGAGTGCGGGAGGCTACTATTATGCAAGAGATATAGAACCCCGGCTTTTAGATATTACGACTCATACAATTACTAATAAAGCTATTCCACATGCTTTCGATAATCTGAAAATTGTTCAATTCAGTGATACTCATCTGGGATTTCATTATGAATTGAGCCAGCTGGAAGAGTTAATTGACAAAATCAATAAACAAAATCCCGATATTATTTTTTTCACTGGTGACTTAATGGATGAGCCCAATAAGTATGCAGAGGCCAGTCGAATTGCACCCATTTTAAAAAAATTGGAGGCTCCTCTAGGCAAGTTTGCAATCTACGGAAACCATGATCATGGCGGGTATGGATCTGACATCTATAAATCTATCATGGAAAAAGCAGAATTTACCCTCTTGATTAATGAAAGCCGGAAAATTGCCATTTCGGAAAACAGCATTTATGTTATCGGTATTGATGATGCCATGCTCGGGAGGCCGGATATAAAGCTTGCTGTTGAAGATGCTCAGGAATCATCTTTTAAAATACTTTTGTCTCATGCACCTGACTTGGCTGACGGGGCCTCCTCCTTTGGCATACATCTTCAATTAAGCGGTCACAGCCATGGCGGACAAATAAAAATCCCTTTTTTCGGTGCACTAGTAAAGCCGCCATATGCAAAAAAATATCACGAAGGTTTTTACCAGATCGGCAGCCAGGAACCCCTAACCCTTTATGTTAATAGAGGACTCGGTACCACCAGACTTCCATTCCGATTTTTGTCCAAGCCTGAAATGACCGTATTCACACTACACTCCAATAACAAAGAATAAAGAGGAAAGCACCTTTTTGGGCAGCTTTCCTTTTCTATTTTTTCCTCCTCTCTCGTGCTATTTTTTTAAGTTCCCTGCTTTCATTTATTTGCATATATTTGAAATAGACTTATTAAAGAAGGGAATGATTTTTATTTATCATATTGTAAAGCCTGGTGAGACTCTGAGCGTTATCGCGAAAAACTACCGCAGAACCCCCAGCCAGCTGCTTGCAGTCAATCCAGCCATTCTAAATCCAAATTTGATCTACGTCGGGCAGCGAATCTTAATCCCAGGCCTCCCAAACCCTGAAACCATTCCATATACCATTATCGTTTCCCGAGGTAAAAGAAATTTAACTCTTTTAAAAAAAGGAGCAGTCCAAAAAATATACTCTATTGCTGTTGGACAAATGCTCACTCAAACACCAATTGGCGATTTTGTTATTGTGAACAGAGAACCTAATCCCGGAGGCCCATATGGTGTGATGTGGCTCTCGCTATCCAAGTTGGGTTATGGAATTCACGGAACGAACAATCCAGCATCCATTGGCCAATCAGTTTCCAAAGGCTGTATTCGGATGTATAACGAGGATGTATTGGAGCTTGCCAGCCTGGTTCCGAATGGTACAAAAGTGCTTATTCAGCCATAAAAATTGCTTTTATTGAAAACTTTCGCAGCAATGGACCAGTTGGAATCGAAAACCGATTCATCTAATGGCTTCCTCCTCTGTTATCAGTGGAACATTAATCCTATCAGTTGGATTAGGGGGCTTTGGCATCCTTGATTTACCGCCGCTAGTTTGGATTATCGGAGCAAGTCTTTTAGGCCTTCTCGGGGCAGGTGAATCTGTTCCCTATGGGTATGTACTGCAATCTGAAACCCCTAAACACATGATGGGCCGAGTATCTGCTGCCGCTATGTCACTTCAGACCTTTTCCATGCTGATTGCTCCTGCTGCAGGAGCGATGCTTGCCAAAGGGCTTGGCGTCCATTCTGTCATGATTGGCGCAGGCACTGCTACCATCTTTTTAGGAACAGTGATGCTTATTTCTATCCTTAAAGAGGAAACTCCATTCAGCGAGTGAAGGATAAACAAATAGAGGTATAGTGCTTTTACTTAAACATATGGCTTCCCCACTGTTGGTTTTATTGGAGAAAAGGGGTATAATAATGCTATACCCCTTGATAATATGAAAGGAGACAATCAATTGAATTGGGATAAAAGACATACTCCCCAACTGCATCCAACGGTTGAAAACCTCTCACAAGCCATCTTCACCGTTAACCGCCATGCAAAAACAGCACCAAACCCAAAATTCTTATATAAGCTAAAGCATGATGCACTCTATAAGCTTATTAAAGAAGGGAAAGCGAACAAAGTGGGCCTTCACTATTCAGGCAATCCTAAAAACAGCCAGCAGCAATCAGATGTATTGGTTAAATGCGGATATTACTCTTTTCATCTGCCACCTTCGAAGGAAGATTTTTCTCATCTGCCCCATCTTGGAAAACTAGATTCCCAAGTCAGAAATCCAAAGGCATCCCTTTCTTTAAACACCGCAAAAATGCTGCTGATCGCCTATACCGGATTAAAGGAGCACACAAGCTCACCACAACAGAAAAAGCCGAGATATGAGAAACCTGTATTCAAAAAGCTGGGCGAAAGTTATTTTTAAAAGCAATAAGCTGGGGAAGCCCAGCTTTTTTATCATGCATATTGATCAATCAAGAGAACTAGTTCTGCAATCTCCGGTTTGCTCACCTGTGCGTCTGCTCCCACCATTTTCCCTTTATGACGCAGATCATCTGTTATTAATGAAGAAAAAATAATAATAGGAATTGCAGAAAGCTGAGGATGCTCTTTCACTTTCTTTGTCAGGTGATGTCCATCCATTTGCGGCATTTCAATATCCGTTATTATCAGTTGTACTTCCTGGGAGATACTGCATCCTGATTGAGCAAGAGATTCCAAATAACCGTAAGCTTCCTGTCCATTTTCAAAGAATTCAATATTAGAGAACCCTGCTTCATTTAAAGTATCATGCAGCAGTTTTCTCAGCAAAGGCGAATCCTCCGCAACAACCAGTCTTGTATCCGACCTCTCCCTTTTGCCAAGCTTCTGTACCTTTTGGATACTGATTCCTGAATCCGGATTAATTTCAGTAACCATTTTTTCAAAATCCAAAAGTAGGACCATTTCTCCCTGAAGCTTGATTACTCCGATTACCTGCGTGTCAGGCCCCTGATACATCTCAGATGGTTTTTCAATCTGGTTCCAGGAGATCCGATGTATTTGGGAGACACCATGGACATGGAAGACAACCTTTTGCTGATTAAATTCCGTTACTATAAACTTATCCTGCTGAGGATTTTCTGATGACTGCATTCCTAATGATGCGGCTACATTAACTACAGGAAGAACCTCACCCCGTAACTCTATTATTCCATCTATATTTCTATGAGAATGCGGTATCGGAATTACCTGTACTGGATTTATAATTTCCTTTACCTTAATGACATTTATTCCGAATTTATTTTTACCAATTGAAAATTCAACAATTTCCAATTCATTTGTTCCGCTTTCGAGCAAAATGCCCTTTCTCTGGTCCATTTCCTTCGTCCTTCCTATCTTTTAATAAGCATTTTCTCTACTAATATAACACGAATGGATAAATTTTCTTATGTAAATTTAATAGATTGTATGACAATGGCACTATATACTGTTAGAAAACACCAACAGCAAGCCAGTTGGCTTGCTGTTGGTATATCCATTTGTTTATCTTTTTGATGACTTATGCAGCATTACCGCCTTCTTTAATTCTTGAATGAATCAATAATCCTGCTAAAGTGAGGATCATTAGTGATCCAAGCGCCATTCTGCTAGCCAGGTTTCCATATTCCGCAAAGATTAACGTTATGCTCCCATAAATGAGTGGGCCAATGATTGAAGATACTTTTCCTGAAAACGCAAAAAGCCCAAAAAATTGCCCTCGTTTATCGTCAGGGGTTAATTCCACTATATAAGTTCTGGTTGTCACCCACATTGATCCGAGGGCTATACCGAACATGCTGCCTGCAATCCAGAACATCAATTCGTTTACTGAACCAACGGCAATCCCTAGCGCGACAAGAAGAAGGAGTCCCACATACTTAACGGCTTTGTTTGGACCTTTGGCTTTAGTAATGTATCCGAATATAAAAGAGCCAATGATGCTTGAAACAGTGGACACGAGGTAAAGCAAAATAAACTTGCCAGTTGTAAAACCGACAATTGTTTTTGCATATACAGCCATCATGGCGATCGTTGTTGCAATGGCATCATTCAGGAAAAAATAAGCAATCATGAAAGTAAAAATAGCTTTATATTGCTTCATTTCTTTAAAGGTCTTCCAGATTTCCTTATAACCTGATAAAAAGCTTTGCTTTTCTTTAACCTCGACAGGTTTATCTTTAACAAAGAAAAATAATGGCATTGAAAAAAGCAGGAATAATAGCGCGGTTGGCATAAACGCTTCATGGAAACCATCGTCCCCTACAAATAAATAAACTGTCAGCCCTACAAGAGTTCCTATATACCCAACGGCCACCCCAAAGCCAGAAATTAAGGGGATTTCCTGTTTGGTTCCCAAATCCGAAATCATGGCATCATAGAATACCAGACTTGAATGATAAAAAAACTTAGCGATCACAAAGCAGATAATGACTAAAGCAAGGTAAACGGGGAGACCCATGACTTTCCCGTTTATCGTGCCTGCCGCAAATACACCCATTAAAATGGTCGCCAGCACAGTTATAAGCGTAAAAAAAATAATATATTTCTTCTTTTTACCATTTCTATCGATCATCACTCCAAATAATGGAGAAAAAAGCACAAGAAAAAAACTTGCCAGTGCATTTGAATAGGATATAAAGGTACTGGCTATCTGGTTTAAAACCTCATTTTCCCCGATCGATTCCTGTAAGAAAAAAGGGAAGAATATTGTATTAATATTGGATGAAAAAATAGTATTTGCAAAATCATATAATGCCCAGGATACTATTGGCAATGTCATATAAAGCCGCCAGGAATTCAGCTTTGTCTTTTTCTGAATCTCCGTTTTTTCAACTTCCATTTCATCAACTCCTTCAGGTAAAAAACACCTTATTCTTTATTCAAGACCATCCGGAAAATCCCCTTTTTAATTTGATAATTGCCATAAAGAAAATGACTCGTAGTGATTGATGATTTCTTCCTTTTTTATATACATCCTCCCTTTGCTAAATTTATATTCCATATGAAGAAAATAAATCCTTTTTTGCTTAATAAGGAGGTTTGCAAAAAAAAGTAATGACATGCCATCCAATGATCCTGTTCCTTCGCCTTCAATTCAACAGAGGGCTAACAGATAATACATAACACAGTCTGCTAATAAAAAGCTGCATGGCCAAAGGCCATGCAGCTTTGTTAGAAAATTATTTTTTTACTACTACCGTGCCTGCGATTAAATCGTGCAAGGCCTGTTTTTTCTCCGTAAAGGCAGCAATTATATAGCCAATAAAGAGAATCCCAGACAAAAAGGACATCGCCAAATACCTGCCTAGCGCCCTCCAGAAAGAAATGCGATTGCCATTTAGATCCGTTATAAATAGGCTAATAGCTAAGCTCTGATCTGAATGATCAGGGCTTTTTTATATTTTCAATTTCTGGTTAGATCACCCGGCCGCAAAGTGATAGAATATAAATTATGATTACGAGAGGTGAATACATTGGAACATTTAATAAATCCAAAAGTGAAGAATATAGAAATATCAGGAATCAGAAAGTTTTTTAATATGGTTGCCGATACAAAAAACATGATTTCCCTCACCATCGGACAGCCGGATTTTCCAACGCCGACACATGTAAAAGAGGCAGGGAAAAGGGCAATCGACCAAAACTTTACTACCTATACGCATAATGCAGGGGACATACGCCTGCGCAAAGCTGCAACTGATTTTGTTAATAAAAAATATAATCTTACATATAACCCAGAAACAGAGGTTATTGTTACCTCCGGAGCAAGTGAAGCCATTGACATTTCATTCAGAACCATTTTGGAAGAAGGCTCTGAAGTGATTTTGCCAGGACCTGTTTATCCGGGATATGAACCCATTATTAAACTTTGTGGTGCCACACCAGTCTTTTCTGATATTACCCAAAATAATTTCCGATTTACGGCTGATCTAATTAAAACGAAAATCAGTGAGAGAACTCGGTGCATTGTCCTGCCATATCCTTCGAACCCAACAGGAGTCAGCTTAACAAAGGGTGAGCTCGAGGAGATTGCAGTTCTTGTTAGAGGACGAGATATTTTTATCCTGGCTGACGAAATTTACAGCGAACTGATTTATGAGCAGCCTCATCAATCAATCGCTTCTCACTTGCGCAAACAAACCATCGTCATAAACGGATTATCCAAATCCCATTCCATGACAGGCTGGCGCGTTGGACTGTTGTTTGCGCCCGAAAATCTAGCTAAACATATATTGAAAGTTCATCAATACAATGTGACATGTGCGTCCTCCATTTCGCAAATGGCTGCCCTGGAAGCTCTGACAACGGGTAAAAATGATGCATTGCCAATGAGACAGGAATATGCAAAGCGCCGAGATTATGTATACAATCGCTTAGTTCAAATGGGCATGGATGTGGTCAAGCCCGATGGTGCATTCTATTTCTTCATTAAAATGCCATCTGTTTCAATGAATTCATTTGATTTTGCTTTATCGCTTGTTGAGAAGGCTGGAGTTGCCGTTGTCCCAGGAAGTGCATTTTCCACCTATGGCGAAGGTTATTTTCGGATATCATTTGCCTATTCAATGGACACATTAAAAGAAGGAATGGATCGGATTGAGCAGTATCTTGAAGGGATTAAATAGTAAGGTGGTTTGAATCTAATTTTAATAAGCTTTATTTGATATGCGCCAGTTTGGATGCTATTGCGCCAGGCTGGCGCTAAATTCATTTTAGAGGTTTGGTGTTAGTGAAGAACGCCGTTTGATTAAACAAAGCCCTTGATTTGCGGCTTCTGGTCTTTTTTGCGCGGGCACTTGGTGTTTTTGCGCCAAATATAAACTGCATCTTCAAAATTCACCTGAGAAAAAAGGCAAGCATCAGACTTGCCTTTTTTCATTACTGGCCTTTGTATTGACCATTATTTTTTGGTGCCTTTTCTTTTTTGGCTTTATCTTTATGAATTTTGTTAGTGTCCGCACTGCCAAATTCATGGGAGAACTCTGAATCAATGACAGCCGAATCAAAGCCCTTTTTGTTTTTTTGCTGAGGATCGTTTTTCTTTGTTCTTTTCGCCACAAGTCTAGCCCCCTTTTTCATCTTCATTGTTAGTTTGAAGTGAATCAGGAAGCTTTATGCGTATAAAGCGTCGCTTACTTATTCCAATATTTATATAATGCCTGTGTGCCGCTATTTTCTTCGCCTTTTTCTGCAAGCTCTGCGTACATTTTTTTTGAAAGAGCAAGTCCTGGCGTCATCATACCCATTGCTTCAGCTTCTTCAAGAGCGATATTCATGTCTTTGATAAAATGCTTTATATAGAACCCGGGTTCAAAATTGCCATCAATCATTCTCGGAGCGAGATTGGAGAGCGACCAGCTGCCAGCTGCACCCGTTGAAATGCTTTGGAGCACAGTCTTGGGATCCAAGCCGGATTTTTCAGCATATACAACTGCTTCGCAAACTCCTATCATATTGGAAGCAATGGCAATTTGATTGCACATTTTCGTATGCTGTCCTGATCCAGCCTTTCCTTGGTAAACGATATTTGTTCCAAGGAGGTTAAAAATGGGTTCAACAGCCTGAAAGTCTTCTTGATCTCCTCCAGCCATGATTGAAAGCTTGGCTTCCCTTGCACCAACATCACCTCCAGATACAGGAGCATCCAAAGCATGCATCCCTTTTTTATCTGCTTCCTCATGAATTTTTTTCGCCAAAGTTGGAGTTGATGTTGTCATATCAATGAGGTATGTACCTTGATTTCCATTTGTAATTAGGCCACTTTCACCAAGATACACTTCTTCCACATCGGCAGGGTAACCAACGATCGTTATGATGACATTAGCCTTTTGAGCAACCTCCAATGGTGTCTCAGCCCATACTGCTCCGCTTTCTAACAGTTCAGAAGCCTTTATTTTTGTTCGTGTATATACAACTAGTGGATAGCCTGCCTTTAAGAGATGGGACGCCATGCTTTTCCCCATTACCCCCGTCCCGACAAAACCTATAACTGTATTCTCTGGTGAAATCAAATTAAATCCGCTCCTTATTGAAGTATCTGAATTTTTACATTAATTCTAACACTTCTTCTGTTCTTTTAAAATAATAATGGGCGAAACGACAAAAGACCAGACAAATGCCTGGTCCATCCCCAATTTTATGCGTGCTTTTAATATTACCCAAAATCAGCCCAAGTAAACATATTACAGTTGCGAAGAAAAATTATTAAGGAAAGCTCTTGCAATAACTTCATCATCATTCATAATTTCTACAGATACTGCATCTTTATTGACTATCATATCTTCTATTTCAAAAACATGAAGGTCTTTATTCAAAGGAATAGGATTCATAAAAATAAAATTACCCTTTTCATTGTTAACCTCAATGTATTCCCCATCAATGATGGTGTCTTCCCCATAAACTACTTCATCAGTGCCCAATGCAGCTGCCAGTTTTTCATTATGTATGGAGACTTTCACCTTGTACAGCTCCTCTTCCGCTAAGATCTTATCATTAATTTTAAAACGAAATTGCAGTTCGTTATATTTAGTCAGCAGGGCTTCTGCATGGCTATTAACGATTGATTGCTGAGGACCCTGCATGCATCCAGACAGTGATGCAGTCAGCAAGACCAATAGAAGTGAAATCACAATCTTCTTCCTCATGTTCATTCCTCCTTTTTCATTACCTTTTCCTTTCTGCTCTTACAGTAAACCCCAATTATGATAACTAATTGAAAACAATTTGATTAGAACATAAAAAAAGCCCTCTGCATGGGCTTTTTTAGTGGACAACTCGGCTTAAAAAAACTTTGTTTTTCATATAACTCGTTTGTCTGTTTTTCTTTTAGGCTTATATATCGATCATGAAACAGAAAGCTGATTATCATTGTTATCATTTTCCATCTCTCTTTTTATAATTTATAAATTTATAATAGGAAAGTTTTATTGTGTAGATAACATTTATTAGAACGGAACGAGGTCATTCTGAAGGCTGATTTTTTTCTTCGTCTACAGCAGGAATACAGCAAAAAAAATAAACCGGCCATTACGGCCGGCTTAAAAAGGGGGGGAAATGAGAATGATCAGCTTACTTAAGTCTTGCCTAAGTGCTTACTTCTCATTTTCCCCGGAAACATGATTTAAAACTAAAATATTTATTTCAATTTGATTACAGGTTTGTTGCTTCTTTTACAGCCCGTTCTACTTCTTCAGCTGTATTCAAATGAAGCGCCTTTTCTGCAAGTGCTTCCATATCCTTTTGCTTAAGGTTACGGATTTGGGAGCGAGCCTTCAGGATGGATGTTGCACTCATTGAGAATTCATCAAGTCCCAATCCCAATAAAAGCGGAATTGCAGTTTCGTCGCCTGCCATTTCTCCGCACATACCTGCCCATTTGCCTTCTTTATGGGCTGCATCGATTACCATTTTAACCAGTCGCAAAATCGCCGGGTTATATGGCTGATAAAGGTAAGATACTCGTTCATTCATACGGTCAGCAGCCATCGTATATTGAATCAGGTCATTTGTACCCACACTGAAGAAATCAACTTCTTTGGCAAATTGCTCAGCCATAACAGCTGTTGAAGGAATTTCGACCATGATGCCAATTTCAATGTTGTCAGCAACCTTTGTTCCTTCACTAACAAGCTTTTGCTTCACATCTTCAAGGATTGCCTTCCCCTGCCGGAATTCATCCAAAGCAGCAATCATTGGGAACATAATTTTTAAATTCCCATAAGTACTTGCCCTCAGCAAAGCTCTTAGTTGAGTCCGGAACATATCTTGTTCTTCTAGGCATAGGCGGATTGCCCGGAAACCAAGGAATGGGTTCATTTCTTTTGGAAGATTCAAATAAGGAAGCTCTTTGTCTCCGCCAATGTCCAAGGTACGGACAACAACTGGCTTTCCTTTCATTCCTTCAAGGACAGCTTTGTAGGATTCGAACTGCTCCTCTTCAGTCGGCAGCTGGTCTCTTCCCATATATAAAAACTCCGTACGATAGAGGCCGATGCCTTCTCCGCCATTTTCAACTACGCCTTTAAGGTCTTTAGGTGTACCGATATTGGCAGCCAACTCAACGTGATGGCCATCTGCTGATATGGATTTTTCATTGACAAGCTTGGCCCACTCAGCCTTTTGCTCCTCAAACTTGCGCTGCTCTTCTTCATACTCGGCCACAGCCTCAGGGGTTGGATTAATATGTACCAGACCCTTTAATCCATCCACAATGACAAGGTCACCATTTTTAATTTGCTTCGTTGATTCTTTAGTTCCTACAACTGCTGGAATTTCCATGGAACGGGCCATGATGGCTGAATGTGATGTTCTGCCTCCAATATCAGTTGTAAACCCTTTTACAAATTGGCGGTTTAACTGTGCTGTATCTGAAGGAGTCAAGTCTTCAGCAATGATGATCACTTCTTCAGCAATCATACTTGGGTTTGCAATTTGGACGCCAAGCAAATGGGAAAGTACACGTTTGGTTACGTCACGGATATCCGCAGCACGTTCCTTCATATATTCATTGTCCATTTGTTCAAACATTGTAATAAACATATCTGCCGTTTCACTTAAAGCCGATTCAGCGTTGACCTTATCTGTTTTTATTTTATCTTCAATTGGCGAGATTAGTTCCGGATCACTTAAGACAAGAAGGTGTGCATCGAAAATAGCAGCTTTATCAGCACCAAGCTCTCTATGGGCGTTGTCGCGAATTACTTCCAATTCACCTTTTGATTCAGCAAGTGCTGTCTGGAAGCGTTCAACCTCTTGTGCAGGGACTTCTATCTTCTTCTTATCAAAAGATAAATCCGGCTCAACCAAACGGTATGCTTTAGCAATAGCAATACCGCTTGATGCCGCTATACCATTTAAAAAGCTCATTATTCAGCCAAACCTTCTTTTTTCAGTGTTTCTTCAAGGCTGTTAAGTGCATCCTGCTCATCGTTGCCTTCTGCAATGATCGTGATATCGGCACCTTGTCCAACGCCTAAAGACATAACACCCATGATTGATTTCAGGTTAACTTTTTTCTCTTTGTACTCGAGGTGTACTTCAGAATCGAATTTGCTGGCAGCCTGCACAAGCATTGTAGCCGGACGTGCGTGAATTCCTGTTTCTGCAGTTACTTTGAATTGCTTTTGAACCATATTGGATCAATCCCCTTCTTATAAAAATAAATTTTAATAGTAAGTTAAGATGTGCAAGGCATTGCCCCACTAACTTAAAAACGCAAGCTTGAAAAAATCGTCAAAACAGCAGCAGGAAGAAAGTTGAAATCAAGCGGGATGAATCTGCCCTATATGCTGTTTTATTTTTTCCAATAGCCTTGTATTCATGTATATAGGTTGTTCAAATGTCCTTGAAAAATAGCAGCAAAAAAAATCACGTGCTATTTTCCTCAACATCGAATAGTCCTATTGTTTCCGGAAAATTTCCCCGGCAAATATTTAAGTCATCAGACACCTTACATCTCAGACAAAAGAATAGCATTTCACATACATTTAGACAATGAAAAAACCTTAATTTTTCGCGTTTGTTCTCACTTTTTTTCAGTTAAACGCTTTCATTTTCCAAAGTTTTCATTCTGTATTGCCAAAATTATATTTGTGTTGTGAAAAGAATTTAATACTATCTCACAACTAAGGGACGATATTTAGTCCGCTTTCGAAATGTCTTTGCTTTTTCTTTGTAATGGAGAATATTATAGCCTACTCTCATTTTTGAAATTGTTCCTTTTTGAGCAGTTAAATGATCTTTTTCTTTTCCGGTATAAATCTTAATAAGATCTGAAACTGAACGCGCTAGCATTTCGATGATATTCTTTAAGTCTTCAGGATTGTCCCTGTTCCAGGAACGCTTTCCAATAAGATATATCAATTAAAAAGCAGTGAAGCAGCCAGCAGCTCTGAACCAGTCTGGAAAAAGTCGTTTGGTTCCGAATATATTTACGGTTTTAGCGGAATTGAAGACGAGCAAACACGACTTGAAATTATCAAGGAATTAAAAGAATACTCAAAAAAATTATACCACGACACGAAAGCGAAACGGAAAAGCAGCATGTCTATATGGAAAAACGCACGGGGGAAACCTCCCGTGCGTTTTTCCTACTCAGGTTTTAAATTTTTGAGGATATTCCAAACAAATAGAAGGATGCCAACAGCCGTAATTGTTGCTCCAATTGCTGTTCCAGGCAAAAATGTGCTATTTTCTGTAATAAGCACCGAAGCAAGGGAAATCATCATAATTGGCAGCCCGATATTATGGAGCCAAAAATGCCACTTTCCGGTCTTCCTCTCGGCCAGTGCAGGAAATAAATAATAGAGAATACCTGCCAGAGTCAATGAAGTCCATCCAAGTAAATTGATATGGACATGAACAGGTGTTAATAAATAGGAATGAGTACTCGACATATAATACCCCAGCAAAACCCCAACAGCAAAATATACAGATGAAATCTTAATCATGGTGATTCCCAAATAAGTCCCCTCCCTTTCTAAATGTGCTGGAGTACTACATGAATATGAGCAAAAAGTACCATTTAGAACAGGGTGCTTGTTACCTATTTCCAACTTATATAAATTCATTCATCATAACTTTACTTTAACTTTAACCCGACTTAATAATGAGTCTTTACACTTGTTATGAAGGCAGGTGTGAAGCAGATGTTTGTTCAGATTCTTTTATGCATTATATTTATTGCAGCGGTTTTTCTTCTAAATATAGTGTTGTTAAGGAAGTAGCAGACTTAAGATTCATAAATCATTTTTTTCGTCATTCCGCCATCGACTATAATATTTTCTCCTGTGATAAAGTCATTTTCAGGATCCGATAAGAATAAACAAGTGCGGGCAATATCAATTTGCCTAATCTCCTGGAAAGATGCTGCTTATGATCAATTTCTCTAAGTCCCTTATAATCCTCCGCTTCTACCCAGCCTTGGCAAATCGATGATTTCCAATAACAGTTGTCACCTTCCTGGATAAAATCCATTTGCAAGCGGGTTATAAAAGAACAGGGAACTCTTTTCCTTTCCCACTAAAGCATGCGCTTCATTAACAGCTTTCATAGCTTCACTGTCAGCAGCAGGACGATTGATTCCCTATAGAAACCGGTGTAAAAGCATAATAACCATTAGCAACCTGGAAGATTACTACCTGGGCTATCAGTTAATAAACCGCTTGGTCATCAAGTAAATAATCAATGGACCAGTTTGTAGAAACTTCAATCTTCAAGGTGAGTTTTATCATTACCCAAAAGAAACATATGTCAAACACAAACCTTAACTCCTGGGTAATTCAAGGTATTGGTAAAAAACATCGCCTCCTCGCTGTGCTATTCCGCGGAAATGCTTGAAGTCCTCCCTTTTTACCAGCACACTTCGAAATGGCAGAAAGTCCTCTATTGAAACATAATATTCTAAAATGATTCCTTGTTTTAATTGATTTAATACTTCATGTATTTGTTCTTCTTTCATTTTGTTAGCTCCTTTATGTATTCTAATCATCTCTTATTATAATTTAACTCCCTTTTTAGAAGTTGAGGTAATCAGAAAATCTTCGCTGCCATACTTTTTTCTGAATATTAAATATTTTTGATGTAAATTAAATATTAATCTGGTATAATATTACCAATCAACGCTGATTATTTCTGGAAACAAAAAATTTAAAATTCTTTACGACTAACTTACCATAGTGCAAACTGTTATTACACAGCTAAAGAGAGTGACAAAAAAGGAGAGATGCTTTTTGAAAAAAGCAGAGGTTGGCAATATTATTGAATTTCGCGATGGATTGCAGGGGATTGTAGAAAAAGTAAATGAGAATTCGGTTATAGTCGATTTGACTTATATGGATAACTATCGAGATCTGGAATTGGACCAAAGAACTGTTGTCAATCATAAGAACTACAAGGTGGTAAAAGAATCAGCGGTATAAAAGGAAAAATGAAAGCGCATTCTTGCAGATGCACAAAAAAAGCAGCTAACATGCTGCTTTTTTTGTGCATTTCATCGGATTCGATTAGAATGTATTCCCTTCGCCATAATTTGCTGAATTAGCCATAGCTTTTGCTGATTCTCCCTCCAGCATTTTACCGCTGATTCCATATTATCAGGCTGCCGCCTAGAAATACCATTTGATTTGAAGGACTATTATATCGGCAGGCAAGGCCCCCTCTGCGGAGACCCCCTTAGCTACTATTCCTTTTCACCCGAAAGTTCCTTCAATGATTTCACTTTTCCATGTGGATGCTGATCCTGTTTCCTCACAGTCCATGCACGCTCTTTCTCTCTTTTTGACTTCGTCATTTTTATGAACCTCCCTTCTCATGTACATAGGATTAGCATTTAAATGCACTTTTATATTAGGTTTGCCTAAGAAATCTTTTCCTTCCTTTTTCTTTGTATTTTTTGTTAAAATAATATTTGTCTATTTTTTTGCTGAAAGGAGTAAATAAAATTGAAAAATGTGGCTGCAGATGTCCGTTTTGTTGGCGGAGTTTTTCTAGCTCATCTGCTTATGTATTTTACATTTCATGATAAATCCATTTTTTGGTATATTTTTTCTGCTGCTTTGCTATTTTTAATTAGCTATTCAATTATCATGGAAGAAATGGAAAATAAGGTTTCATTTGCTACTTATCTGTTATATGGTGCTTTTTCGGGTGCTTTTCTATATGGCCTGTTTTGGATTGGATTCAGCTTATTTGATTTTTTGAATCTTCCCATTATCAATCAAATAGATAAGCTTTATGCGCGTTTTTCCCCTTCTCTTCTTTGGCATTATTTCGTGCTGATTTTAATCATTATTCCAGGTGAGGAAATTTTTTGGAGAGGTTTTGTACAAAAGAGATTGATGAAGCATTCAAATATTACACTTTCCATTGCGCTTTCTTCTGTCCTCTATGCTTCAGTCCATTTATATTCAGGATATTGGATGCTCTCGTTTGCTGCGTTAATTGCAGGGCTTGTTTGGGGATGGCTTTATGCTTGGAAAAGAAGTATTCCTTTAGTGATCGTCTCCCATTTGGTATTTGATTTGTTTATGTTTGTCCTCTTGCCATTTAATTAAACAGCTTCTTCCATTGACAACCCTTAACGGGTTGTTTTTTTATTCCTTTCTCTAAAAACTCTCCTGACTTCCTGATTTCCGTTCAAGATGCTGCTAATCTGCTTTTATAGAGTCTTGTCGATACTTAGCATAAATGGTAATGTACTAATTAATAGGAATATTTTTGTAACCCCTTTATGCCAATTGCGTCTAATTATGTAGAAATGCTTCTAAGTGAACAATAGGAGGACACAAAATGAAAATCATGGCAAAACTACTACTAATAGCGGGATTAATTGCTGGTGTTCTTGCTGGGTGCGGCACTGGCCAGAATACTAATGATGATGCAGCTCATGGGGATGAAACTGCTCAAACCGAAGAAGAAGCAACAGAAGGCCAGGATGGCAAGGAGCAAGCTGATGAAGGTGATGCAGCAAATGGTGAAACATCCCAAGAAGGCGATACGATGATCCGAATTCTTGAACAGAATTTAAGCTATTCGGTTAATGGCGAAATAAAAAAGGACACAGCCTTCTTAAAACATAGTGATAATCAAAACTATTCTATGTATGTACTTCCAGGATATGAGCTGACCGCAGAAGAACCCCATAAAGATATATTGTTTTATACTGAAAATGACCAAGTATTCATGCGGATAGAACTTCTCCCTGAGGATGCTGACTGGAATATGATTGAAGAGAATACAAAATCACAATTAGCTGCTGTAAGCAAAGACGTCCAAACCGGTGAAGCGCCAGCCGATGAATTTTTCCAGGATGCCACGGTAATGAGGGCGGAACAAAATAGTGAAAAGGTTACAGCATATCTTATTAAAAAGGAAGATCTTGCACTTAAACTAACTCTTTTCAACAAGGCAAATGACGACCATGAGGAAGCTTTCCTTCAAATGGCAAAAACCATTATGAAAGAAGAACCGCAAAAATAAAGATAGCAAAGAGATCCGATGAAAAGGATCTCTTTTTTTATATGGCTCAGTATAGCTCTAGATTGATTGGACGGATCCAAAACAAGACAAGCTTGTGACCTTGAGGGGGTAAGCTGCTTGCGCTAAACAGTTTTCTAAGTTCAAAGGAATATAAATTCTGATATTATAAATAAGACGAAAAGGGCCATCATTAAACTTTATTACTATTTTTATCTTCAGCAAACGGCTTCATCCATAAAAGTATAATAAAGGTTAAACTAACATAACCAAAAATAGGATATAGATAAGAAAGTAATGTTCCATAATTGATCAGGCTTATAAAGTAGCAAATAACAAAAATGATGCTTACCGTTGCGATGCTTGGAAGGGAAATATATTTTTTCACCTGCCTTTCAATACCAAAGACATTTCCAATAACTGATGTGAAAATTTCACCATAAATCACAAAAACAAATATCCAATAAATCGAAGATGCCAGGGTTTTTACAATGGCAGCCATTGGGATATCAAAGGCTTCAATATTCGGAAGCATAACCAATGTTAAATGGCTTGATATAAGAATAAGTGTTAAGGCCGCACCTCCAAGATACCCTCCCCACTTAATTGTACGGTCATCATTTATTTCTGAAGCAACAGGCACTAACACAGCCTGTGCAAGTGTCAGGTTGAGTGCTGTATAAGAAAACGGAGCAACAACTGCCTTCCAGCCATCTTCAGCAAATGGAATAAACATCACTTGTTCTGTAAAGTTAGGAAGTTTCATGCTTATAATCATTAAAATGAAACTAAATGCAATCATCATAGGCACAACAAATGTGTTAACTGCGAACAATCCCCTTATTCCTACTATCATTGTAATAATGGTTAAACCTATTGTTATTAACAATCCTGTCATCTTGCCAATTCCAATCTGTTCTTCAAATACAGCACCAGCACCAGAAAGCATCACCGCGCACACACCCAACAGCATAAATAACATCAATATATTAATGGCAGACCCAAATAATTTCCCAAATAGATATTCATTTAATTCCTGATATGACTCAGCTTTTATGCGGGCGGAGATGCGCATCAATTTTGAACCCAGGAAAATAAAAATATAGCCGCTCATTAAAATGCCCACTAGTCCGATAAAGCCAAATCGGGAGAAGAACTCCACAATTTCTCTTCCAGTTGCAAACCCCGCACCCACTACGGTTCCCACATAAACGGCAGCAATCTGGAAAGCCGCTCCCCAGTTTGTTCTCACCAAATCTCCTCCTTCCTTTCTAATATATGAGGCCTAGTACAAACAAAGACGAGCTTTTTTGCAATTAAAACATGGCAAAGCAAAAAATTGTCAAAAAATACCGGTGAAAAATACTTGAAAGTCAAAAAAGGTCAAATTATAATAAAATCAAAAGGTCAAGGAAAGTCAAAGTCAGACCAATACAAATATGGAGGTATGCTGAATGCTTTGTCAAAAATGTCAAATAAAAGAAGCGAATGTACAATTGAAATTGAATGTTAATGGAAATGAACGCAATTTAAACCTTTGTCACAGCTGTTATCAAACAGAAAAGCAAAAAAGCCTCACTTCCTTTGGACCGGCTATGAGTGGCTTTTCAGGTTTTGGCCAAATGCCATTGGAGGATTTCTTTAAGAAAGTGGCTTCCCAGCAAGGCAAAGAGGATTCCTTACATTCTCCATTAAAAGAAGCGCCTAACCATAATGGAAACAGCAGGTTTATAGACCAATTTGGAAGGAATCTGAATCAGCTGGCCAAGGCAGGCTTAATTGATCCAGTTATCGGAAGAGATGAAGAGGTAAATCGTGTTATTGAAATTCTCAATAGAAGATCCAAAAATAACCCTGTATTAATCGGTGAACCCGGAGTAGGCAAAACTGCCATTGCCGAGGGTCTTGCCATTAAGATTTCCGAAGGCAAGGCTCCTAAAAAACTTTTAAACAAGGAAGTATACTTGCTAGATGTTGCCTCTTTAGTTGCAAATACGGGAATCCGCGGCCAATTCGAGGAACGCATGAAGCAACTGATCTCCGAACTGCAGACACGCAAAAATATTATTCTATTTATCGATGAAATTCATTTGCTGGTTGGTGCAGGCTCTGCGGAAGGATCTATGGATGCGGGAAATATTTTAAAACCTGCACTTTCAAGAGGCGAGCTTCAAGTGGTCGGTGCTACTACCTTAAAAGAATACCGGCAGATTGAAAAAGATCCGGCACTTGAACGCAGATTCCAGCCTGTTTATGTTCAGGAGCCGACCACTGAAGAAGCAATCGAAATTCTGATGGGCCTTAAGCATAAATATGAGGATTATCATGATGTTTCTTTTCCTGAAGAGACCGTTAAGGCATGTGTACAGCTATCGAGCCGCTATATCCAGGGTCGCTTCCTGCCTGACAAAGCAATTGACTTAATGGATGAAGCAGCTTCAAAGTGCAATCTTGAATCAAGCTATGCCCCGGCTATAGACATGGAAAAGCGCCTTAATGAAATCAGCAAGCAGAAAGAACTAGTTTTAAAGGAAGAAAAATACGAAGAAGCTGCAAAACTTCACGAAGAAGAACTAGCATTACAAAAGGCGTTAAACGGAGATAACAAGGCAGACCGGCCAGTTATTAAGGTTAGCCACATTCAAGATATTATCGAAAAGAAAACCGGTATTCCTGTCGGAAAACTCGTGGAAGATGAGCAGGAAAAAATGCAAAATCTCGAAACAAATCTTGCTGAAAAGGTAATTGGGCAAAAAGAAGCTGTCCAAAAGGTTGCAAAAGCCATTCGACGCAGCCGTGCAGGACTAAAATCTAAGAATCGTCCAATTGGTTCATTCCTTTTCGCAGGACCTACAGGTGTCGGTAAAACTGAATTAACTAAAACACTCGCCGAGGAGCTATTTGGTACAAAGGATAGCATGATCAGGCTGGACATGAGTGAGTATATGGAAAAACACAGTATATCTAAAATCATTGGCTCACCTCCTGGATATGTAGGGCATGAAGAAGCTGGACAGCTCACAGAGAATGTCCGCAGGAATCCATACAGCATTATTTTGCTCGATGAGATTGAAAAGGCACACCCGGATGTGCAGCACATGTTCCTGCAAATTCTTGAAGATGGCCGTCTGACAGACAGCCAGGGCCGCACTGTAAGCTTTAAGGATACTGTGATCATTATGACAAGCAACGCTGGAGTTGGATATAAAGAAATTCACGTAGGCTTTGGCACTACTGATGCAGTAAAAGAATCAAGCATTCTCGACTCACTTGGAAGTTTCTTTAAACCTGAATTCCTCAACCGCTTTGATAGCATTATCGAATTTAAAGCACTTGAAAAAGAGCATCTGCTAAAAATAGTTGACCTAATGCTTAATGAGCTTCAGGAAACATTAAAGGAGCAGGAAATTGAATTGACTGTTACACAAGAAGTAAAGGAAAAATTAGCAAAAGATGGATACCATCCTGCATATGGTGCAAGACCATTAAGAAGAGTGATTCAAGATGAGCTTGAAGACAGAATTGCTGATTTCATCATTGACCATGGAGGAAAACGCAATCTTCAAGCAGTAGTTGAGCACAAAAAAATTGTCATTAAGCCAATCATTTAATATGCAATAAAAAGAGCCGGGGTTTGTGAACTTCGGCTCTTTTTTATACCTTTATAAACTTTTATCATCCACGGAGTTCAGCCAGTTTTCAATTTCTCCGATAACTGACTCGACACAGCCCTCTTCAAATGGAGAAATCAATCCAGCTTCTTTAACAAGACCGGTAAAAGCTTTGCTGCCGCCAAGCTGGCATAATTTTAAATAATCTTTCCATGCCTCTTCTTGATTTTCTCTGGATCGTTTCCAGAATTGGAATGCACAAATTTGTGCCAGTGTATAATCAATGTAATAGAATGGGGAATTGTAGATATGGCCCTGCCGCTGCCAGAATCCTCCATTTTCTAAATATTCATTGCCATCATAATCTTTGTGCGGCAAGTATTTCTTCTCAATTTCTCTCCATGCCTGTTTTCTTTCCTGTGGTGAAGCTTCCGGATTCTGATAAACCCAGTGCTGGAATTCATCAACGGAAACTCCATATGGCAAGAATAAAAGACCTCCGCTTAAATGAGAAAACTTGTATTTCTCTGTATCTTCCTTAAAGAAGCCCTCCATCCAAGGCCATGTGAAAAACTCCATGCTCATGGAATGGATCTCCGCAGCTTCATAAGTTGGCCAATTATACTCAGGTATTTCAAAATGACTGCTGGAAAACACTTGGAATGCGTGTCCTGCTTCGTGTGTAAGAACATCGATATCTCCCGAAGTACCATTGAAGTTAGAGAAAATAAACGGTGATTTATAATTCTCAATATAAGTGCAATAGCCGCCCCCTGCTTTACCTTTCTTGGCAACCAGGTCCATTAAATTATTTTTCCTCAAATAGGAGAAAAATTCGCTTGTCTCCTTGGAAAGCTCATCATACATGTTTTGTCCCTTTTCAATAATCCAGTCAGGATCTCCCTTTGGTACGGGATTGCCTGTCTTAAACTCAAAGCCCTCATCATAGTATTTAAGTTTGGCGACACCGATTCGCTCGCTCTGGCGCTCCTTGAGCTTTGTGGCAATTGGAACGATGAAGTCCTTTACCTGCTTCCTAAAGTCCGCGACCATCTCAGCATCATAATCTGTACGGTACATGCGGAAATATGCAAGCTCAACAAAGTTTTTGTACCCCAGCTTATAGGCAATCTCCGTTCTGACTTTAACAAGCTCATCATAAATTCGGTCCAGCTCACTCTCGTTTTCTGCTAAAAATCCAAATCGTGCCTCGCTTGCCTTTTTGCGCATTTCTCTATCTGTGGATTCAGTAAAAGGCTCCAATTGTGCAAGGGTACGTTCTTCTCCCTCAAAGTCAATTTTTGCGGAAGCAATCAGCTTTGTGTATTCGGTTGAAAGTTTATTTTCCTTTTGCAGGAGTGGAACAATTTCTGGTGAGAATACTTTCAGCTGTGCCTCAGCAAGCGCAAATAACTGTATGCCCCATTTTGCTTCCAGCTTATCCCTAAACTTTGAATTAACCAACGCCTGATAATACTTCGTCACAAATCCTTCTACTTCCGGCTGAATCTCATCCATATAATCCTGCTCGGCTTTATAAAACTCATCATTCGTATCAACGGAATGTCTGATATAGCAAAGGTTAAACATTGTGCCGATATCATTGCGGATATCATTAATTTCATTCATTACACTGGTTTGCTCTTCAGAAGTGGCAGCACTTTCAAACTTCTCCAGTGCTGCTATAAATTGGCTCTTTACTTTCTCTAATTCCGGCCGAACATAAGTATATTCTTCAAACTTCATTTTTATTGCCCCCTTGTCTGTATGAAAATAAAGCCCTTATTCTATTTCGCCAATATTTGGTTAATTCCTTCCTGGAAGATAAGAAAAGCGGAAGCGCCTTGCCCAAGGAGGAACGCAGACTAAGCATTCCATTTCCTCCCAAAAGTCTGCCGCTTTTTGTCGCGATGATTATCCTCAAAAAAAGCTACCGCTTTTTTTTCGTGCCAAAAGATTTGCTGACGAAGCCTTCCTTGTCCTGCGGGCCTCAGGCATAAAACGGTTCCTGCAAGAAATATGTTTTCCATTCTGAAAGGAAAACGGCTTGTGACCTCGATGAGGTAGGCTACTTGCGCTATACAGTAATCGACCTTCGAAGCTTATATACTTTCTTACTTTGAGACAAATAAAACAACAGCTTATCAAAGCTGTTGTTTTTTATTCGTCGGCACCTGCTTTCTTGTCATTAGAAATCGATAAGCCAAGCTTCTTTAGCAGTTCGATTGCTGTCTCTTTTTCCTGATTGGAGAGCTCTGACATTAATGAATGGATATGCTTTTCGTGGTCAGGGAAAATTCTATCGATGAAAGCTTTTCCCTCATCAGTAATCTGGGCAAAGGTAACCCTTCTGTCATTGGGGCAGGCTACCCTTTTTAAAAACCCCTTTTGTTCAAGCTTGTCCACGACATAAGTAATGCTTCCGCTCGCTAACAGTATTTTCCCGCCGATTTGCTGCAATGGCTGGTCTCCTTTATGGTATAGAAGCTCTAATACTGCAAATTCAGTTGGATTTAAGCCGTAAGATTGTATAAGTTTATTTACATTTTCATTGATTGCCCTGTAAGCTCTAGAAAGGACAATAAATAATTTCAACGATTGGCCGATCTGTTCAGAACCCATTCTATCCAATCCCTTTACCTTTTAATTAGTAGCATTTTTCTTCATTATAGTTCAAAATTATTATAGGTAACAGGAAGAAAGCTGTCAATTTACCAATAGGTCCCCTCCATTGCCAGCTACCACTTTCCAGTTGTGATTTAATGAAGGCATGATTTTTTTATTTTCTAATAAATAATTTGCGATCAGCTCAGTCATATCAGTCAGAATTTCTTTCACTACCGGCTTGTCTCTGAACATGGTATAACCCCCTCCTCCGGCAGCACGGTAATTATTCATTACCACTTCATACTCTGCATCTTCCATCACAGGCTGCCCTTTAAATTGAAGGGCTATTACCCGTTCCCCTTTTGGACGCGAGACATCAATTTCATATTGAATGCCTTCCCACATATCGTAATTATAGTGTTGTGGCTTCGGATAAGAAAATTCAGGGTTTACAATAACTTCAGTGTCACCTTTCAGTTCAAAATAGGCAGCTGAGCGCTCCAAAGCACCCTTTATGTCTTTCCCTGTAACTTTAAGCACACTCAATGAATTAGGATATATGTAGTTAGAAACAATCTCTCTCATCGTTACTTGATGGCTTAGGCCTGGTGCACTTTCATGAAACAGCGCTGTGCACGATATATCAGTCCCCGCCGCTTCCATTTGCACTTTGTTAAAGAATTCAATCAGTGGGTGTTCCCTTAATCGCGCTTCAAAAATATCATCAATCAGCATATCGCCCTCTATTTCACCAATGACTGTATCCAGCCATTTTTGCGTTTTGGCTTCATAGTAATCCGCTATATTTAGAATCGCTTCATCCGGAGGAACTTCTTTTGCAGATATTAAAGTTGAGTGCTTTTCAGCAATCAGCCAATCATTGTGGTTCTTTTTGAATTTCACCGTAACCTTTGCAAGAGCTTGCCCATTAAATCCTGGCTGGACAACTGAAACTCCATTGATTTTGCCCTCTTCTATAAATCGGTGCTGGTGCCCGGTAATCAGCACATCAATCCCAGGCACTTCAGTACAAATTTTGTATGCCTCATTTTCTCCTGTTTGTTCTTCAGTCGGCTCACCAGTGCTTAGGTCTCTTTCAAAACCTCCATGATAAGAAACAATAATTATGTCGGGCTTTTCTTCCTCCTGAACATAGGGAATCCATCTTTTTAAACTGGCTACTGCTGATTCGAAGGCCAGGTTCTCAATATGCTGCTTTTTTTCCCAATTCGGTATGTACCGGGTTGTCACACCGATCACCACTGCTTTTAACCCATTTGGAAAGGTTTTAATTTTGTATGGAAGTCCAAAATAGGTTTCTTTTGTTGTACTGAATAAAATATTGGCGGCCAGCCATGGAAAGTTTGACTCGCTGACAGCTCTTGCAAGAATGCTTTTCCCATAATTAAATTCATGATTCCCAATAACAGCTGCATCATACTCGAGCTTATTTAATATTTGAATCATGGGGTTTTTTTGGCTAATTAAAAAACGGGAGTAATAATAAGTTAGCGGTGTACCCTGAATTAAATCTCCATTATCTATTAAGATTGATATCTCGGACTTCTCCTTTTCTTTCTTTATCAGTGCAGCAAGCTTTCCTAATCCATGGTCAGCATGCTCGCCATTTCCATATAAATAAGGGAAAATATGTCCATGGATATCGCTTGTGGCGAAAATTGACAGAATTACCTCTGCTTTCATTCAAACCCCTCCTTACTTAATAAAATATCATTGCGCAAACAGAATTAAACCTCTTTTTGTACAAAATGGTATAATATTGATAACATCTGCATAAATACGGACTATTTAACTTAAAACTTTAAAACCTTGGAGTTATATTCATGAATATTCGGTACAGAAATGTATTTTTATATGTTTTAATCGTGATTATTCCTACAGTGTTCGGCAGCTTTTTTTTCTTATTGAACGCAGTGGAGCATAGTGATGAAGATAGGCTTGATGAAGCAAGATGGACAGGCTCCATTCACCAGAGGAGCTGGGATCAGCTTATTTCAGAGACAGTTACTACCCTCGAAATGTTATCAATGACTGCAGGGACATTTAACACAGACCCCAAGAATTTGGAGTCCCTTTTGCAGCAAGCCCTGCAATTGGACCCCCGGTATGGAGGGATTTATCTTCTGGACAGAACAGGAAAAGTTTTATCAGGATCAAACCAATTTTTCACAGACTCTGATCACTTAGATAAAGAATATATAAAAGAGGTATACAGAACCAAAGACATTGTGATCTCCAACACCCCGGATACCTTATCTAATGGCCAAACAGTAATTGGCATTGGAAAGCCAGTATTAAATGAAGAAGGTGAACTTTTATCTATTATTGCAGCCCATATGAGGGTGGATTACGTCCAGAATATCATGCGGCTCCTTACCCCTGATGCAAAATTATCCGTTTTAAATTTTGAAGGGAAACCCATTATGGATATTAATATGGATGGAGACTCCTCTTTTTCAGACCAGAACAGCATCTCAATTCCGATAGACAGGCTTCCCTGGACTATAAAAGTTGAACTGCCGAAAAGAAAAGTTTTAGATATTATTCAGGATGCAGCCCAATATATCCTGTTTTTGATTATCATCAGTCATATCCTGTTTCTTTTGATCAAATATTGGAATCTAAAAAAACAAACTGAGAACGAGAAAAAAGAAAATGAACTGCAGAAACTGGAACTAGTCGGCACACTAGCAGCCAGTACAGCACACGAAATAAGAAATCCATTAACTGGAATTAGAGGTCTAGTTCAGCTTTTAAGTGAAAAATATACAAATACACATGATCAGTATTATTTTTCCGTTATTAATAATGAAATCAGCAGAATCAATGAAATAGTCAGTGAGTTTTTAATTCTTGGGAAACCGACAGCCCAAAAAAAAGAAACGATTGACCTTCGAAATATTATTAAGGAATTGGAGCCCTTGATTATATCGGAAGCAAATTTGCATAATGTCCGCTTCCTGACTTTTTTGCCAGACAAGCCTGCAGAAGCTGATTGCAACAAGGACCAAATAAAACAGGTTCTATTAAATATTACAAAAAATGCCTTTGAATCCATGCACAATGGCGGCGATTTAACGATAAAACTAAGCCGGCTCCCATCCAAGGCCCAAATCAAAATTATTGACACAGGTTCAGGAATACCAGAAGGGGAGATTGAAAAAATATTTACCCCTTTTTACACTTCGAAAGATACAGGCACCGGCCTTGGACTTGTTGTGTGCCGCCGAATCCTTCAGTCTTTTGGAGGAGAAATCTTTATAACAAGCAAGGAGGATCAAGGAACACAGGTAGATATCTTTTTGCCAATCCATAAACATAAAGGATAAATTATGAATTTAAAGGTACGGTCAGATAGTGAGGGCACCTTTTAGGTTCAAGCTGAATAAATTGGAGCATTTTTTTCAATTCTATTCTTTAGCTGCTGGAGCATCAGATTAAGATTCTCGTCTCTATCTTCAGGAGCAATTTTCTTGTGGGGAACCGAATATAATGTCACATCCCTTAGACGCAAAAAATAGGGGAGCTGAATTGCCCAATCTTTGGGCAAAGAATTCTCCTCTTGATATCCTTCTGTAAAAGAAGTTAAAAACCTCTTCCCATAAGCATTGCTTTCCTTATTATTATGGTCTTTGAAGCGATATAAAAGGGAATAATATAAAGGAATGGCAATATCTGAAGCGAACCAATGATAACAGCAATCGTCAAAATTAAAAATAAGAATTTCCTTGCTGTCATAAAAAAAATTCCCTGAATGGACGCCAGTATGTATTAGGCCAAAATTCTCCTTGTTTCTCGGCAATGATTTCAGCTGCAAAAGAAGCTTTTGGGTATTTTCTATCACTAATGTTTCTGATTTAGGCACATATTTTTCAACCTCGAGAAGATCCTCGTCTTCCCACTGCATACGATGAACAATTCCATTTTTCGGTTCATAGGCTTTTGCTGCTGAATGCATTTGTGCGTTTGCTCTCCCCAACGCTTTAAATAACCTTTCATTGAATCCAGGGGCGGTCACTTTTACCGGCGTTCCTGGAACTTTAGAAAAAAGGCTCGCATAAAAAAGGGAGCCATCCTCAGCAGGTGCCAATTCCACAAATTTCCCATGATCCGAGTAAAATACCTTTGGAACGCTTATGCCTTGGGAATTTAAGTAATTTACCCAATCCACTTCTGCCAAGAGTTCCGCCTCTGTTCTGTGGGAAGAGTGAGTTAGCCTCAGAATGAAGGATTCTGAATTTCTATAAACCTCGTATACATAATTTTCAAAATCTCCGAGCTTCTTATATTGGTTTTGTTCTAATGAGTAGCAATGAAAAAAACGGTTTAAAATTTCAGCTGTCATTAAGATCTCAACATTTTTTTCCATCTAAAACCTCAACTTTCCAAATAATCCCAATTATATACTATTTAATGTAAAATCAAAATAACAATTTAAAATTCTTTTGATCGATATTCATGAGATAGTGCACAGATGAAATGTGCCTATTTTTGAGTGGTAAACCTAAAAAAATGGCAGATAGCCAAAGATTAAAGAATGATGTAAACTATATTTAGATTTTCGAAATTTTCTATTATTCATTTAAAGGAGTCCAGTAATATGAGTACCTCTCCTGTTTCAGTCAGTCCTTCTTCATGTCCTCAGCAGGAAACGGCATATCGCATACTGTTTATCATTGGGTTATGTCACCTGTTAAATGACTCAATTCAATCCATAATTCCTGCTATGTTTCCCATACTGGAGAAATCAATGGGGCTTTCATTTTCACAGCTAGGAATAATTGCCTTTTCCTTAAACATGGTATCTTCCATCATGCAGCCGGTAATAGGGATGGCAACAGACAAAAATCCCATTCCCTTTGCTTTGCCCATTGGCTTAACATTTACTTTGTTCGGGGTTTTAGGTTTAGCATTTGCCCCAAAGTATGAATGGGTTGTGATTTCAGTCTTATTCATTGGGTTAGGTTCAGCTGTCTTCCATCCTGAAGGGTCAAGGGTAGCCTATATGGCAGCCGGTCCACGCAGAGGGCTAGCCCAATCCATTTATCAGGTCGGAGGAAACACCGGACAGGCATTGGCTCCTGTTATAACAGCCCTTATCCTTGTTCCTCTTGGACAAATGGGGGCAGCATGGTTTACCGTGGTTGCAGCCATTGCTGTCGGCTTGTTAATCTATATTGCCTTCTGGTATACGGGCAGGCTTCAGCAGGAACTATCTGTGCTTGACAGAAAAAAACAGATCCTTACCCATAAAAAAAAGAAGATTTCCAAAGGCGTATGGGGAGCTTTGATCCTGATTCTCTTTTTAATATTTGCCCGGTCCTGGTACATCTCGGGGATGACAAATTTTTATGCATTTTATGCGATTGAAAAATATTCATTTACTATTGGGGAATCTCAGCTTTTCTTATTTGCTTTTCTCATATCAGGAGCACTAGGTACCTTTTTCGGCGGTCCCCTTGCTGATCGCTTCGGCAAAAAATCAATCATCTTTTTTTCGATGACTCTAACAGTGCCACTCTCACTTCTTATTCCTTTTGTTCCATCAGCTGCCGCATTTATCTTGCTTGTTCTGAGCGGTTTCATTTTAATGTCAAGCTTTTCCGTTACTGTAGTGTATGCTCAGGAATTAATCCCGGGCAAGATTGGCACAATGGCTGGATTAACAGTCGGGCTTGCATTCGGGATGGGTGCAATTGGCTCTGTCGCACTGGGCTATATAGCTGACACATTCGGCCTGGCAAATATGATTGTATTCACCGGCTTTCTTCCAGTGCTGGGATTGTTGACTTTGCTGCTGCCTTCAGACAGCACTGTTTCGGAATGGAATACGAAAAAAATATAAAGAAGGAGGGAACAGTCCCTCCTTCTTTATATTTCATTTATTTTATTATATAGTTCTGTTTTCTCATTTTCCGAAAGCAGATTTTCTGCCATTGGAAACAGAATATTTTCTTCTTTTGCAAAGTGTTGAGTTAATGTATAGTAAGCATTTTTTATCAGACCGGCATGATGGGCTATCTCATTCCCAGTCATGTTCTCCGTATTCTCCGCAGCTTCCATATAGGTCTTTATATAGCCTTTCGCCTGATCATGTTCATATTCCATGACAGCAATCGGGCCCGTTCCTTTTCCAAGATACTGCTCCATCATACGGAAAAGCACGCCTTCTTCTCTTTCTGAATGTGGATCAAGTGCTTGAATGAAGCTTCGAACTTTCTCTGTCAACAGATTAAAAGCTGCTTTATCTGGTGACTCTTCGATTTTCAAGCTTATTCGCAGCAGCTCTTCAAGCATAGCAAGCAAGGGAGGATGCTCCTCTTTTAACTGTTTTAGCCCTCGGCTCAGAGCTACAGAACCATTCCCCATCATTGAACTCATACAACCTTCCATTTGATTAATCCCCTCCTATGTTTTATACGTTCAGTATAAGAGGCAATGAAAGATTTTGATGTGATAGCAATCACAAAGGTTAGAAGTACATAAGTTAATAATTTTCAAAAAATTATAACAATTAGAGTGCAAATTTCCCCTTTCTGCCATATAATAAAGGTAAGATATAATCTTTGCAATCTCGTATTATATGCCGCAGGTTATTTGCATAGCTAAAAAAATATGTTAGGAGGATTTCTTATGTATCAGCCAAACTATATTGATTTTTATCAAAAAAGCCTTATTCCTGCTGGTGCAGCTGACCCGTCCCTTTCCTTCGGGTATACCCATTGGCTAATAGCGCTAGAAGGGCAGCTAAAAGAACAGGAAAAAGAATTTTACTGCTGGAAAGTACTAATTTACCCATCCAATTCAGAAGGCAGTTTTTCATGGAACAAGGAGCTTTATTCTTCTCCTCACTACGAATGCATTCATAAAGCCTTCGATCATGCAAAAGAACTGGAGGCGAACGTCAAAGGCTCCCAGCTTGGATTTTTAAAAAGAAATGAAAAAATCAGCTAACCTCACAAATAACTCCTCTTTATGCTTCATCCTTTTTTACCTTCAAATGTGAAAAAACATACATATAGGTATATACTACTTTACTTGCATATCCCCTAACTGACGAAAAGAAAATTTAATATTGCCCATAGCCTGCATGTTAATTGCCTCAGCAAATAATTTTGGGCGTTATTGCTCCTGATTTCTTACCATTTTCACTTATGGAGATGACTTCGGGCGCTGATCTTTTTGATTCTTTTCTATTTTGTATCCTCTTATGATCCGTTGTATGAAAGCTAAATGCAGAGTCTCCAAAAAAGAGCTTAGAAGATTCTCTAAGCTCACAGATTATAGGGGGTCAACTATAAAAAGTCCGACCATCTTAAGTTTAACAGGTTATTATGATAAAAATAAGATACTAAAGCACTATTACTTAAAAGCATTAACGCGGTGATTTATACTATACTTATTAAGCGGGCACGTTTTCAATAACCCTTAATTTCTTTTAGTCAAATAGTCTTTTCTATGCTAAAAAAGGCTTAATAGATTCATTATAACTTGGTAACAGTTTGTTCATAAATTCTCGGTATAATTAATATGTATTGAAAAAACTCTTTTTTCATTTAGTCCCCCTTTTTCTAAACCGGCCAATTTGAATGGCCGGTTTTTTTATCTATCAAAGAACTAAAACAAAAAGATGATGCAGCTTCCAGCATCATCTTACATACACTTATCTTATAATTTCTATGCAAGCCTAAACACAATTCCATGTCCGCCTTTTGGGTACTCCCATTTAATATTTTGATATGGACAGCCGATGCGGCAGCTGCCACATTCATGGCAGCCCTCGTATCCTACTTGCATTCTTAAGCCTTCCCATTTGTAGACTTCGGCAGGGCAGAAAATGGTGCAAATTTTATCGGGGCATTTTGTCATGCAGATTTCATGGTCCAATACAGTAAGATGTGATTTTGTGTCTGCCTTAAAACGAACAAGGTACTGTTTTTCTTCGATCGTTTTGGTTGACATTATTTCACCGCCTTCCATGCTCTGTACATATCTTGCAGTATACGAATGGTGCCGCGACCGCTTGTGAAGCTCTTCATGATCTCTTTTTGCTTCTCTTTTTTAGGTGTTCCATCGACTGTGAAGAACTTGCTGGCTGCCCGGTTCATCATTGGCACGTATTCCTTAAAGTATTGCGGATAATGCTCAAATGTGTGGGCAGCATCCTTATATTTCTCCAAGTCCTTTATGATAAAACTTTGGTACAGTGCTTCCCTGTATTGATTTAAGCTTGCTTCACTGAAGTCGCCTCGGCTTTTGGCTTCTATGATAGTTTCAGCAGCCATTTTTCCAGATGCCATTGCCATATTGGATCCTTCACGATGGATTGCATTAACTAGCTGAGCAGCATCACCTACAAGTAGGACACCGTTCCCTGCCACTTTTGGCACAGAATGATAACCGCCTTCAGGTATCAAATGAGCCAGGTACTCAGCTGATTCACCTCCTTCAATTAAAGGTCTTACCATAGGATGATTCTTCAGATAATCAAGCAAGTCATAGGGTTTCATCTTTGCCTTAATCATGCTTGAGAGCGTTGTACCAACACCGATATTGATGCTTTCTTTATTTGTATAGATAAACGCTGTCCCCAGATTGCCTTTTGTAGAGTCTCCAAATATCTCGATTGTACAGCCTTGGTTGTCTTCTAAATTAAAGCGGTCATTAATCTTGTCTTTCGTAAGGTTTACCACTTCCATCACTGTCAGCGCCACTTCATCAGGCCGGAATTCTTTATGATAGCCCAGCTGCTTCGCAAGCAGGGAATTTACACCATCCGCCAGAACCACAACATCCGCAAAAACATCCCCATCTGGCCGGTCCGTTCTTACGCCAACCACCTTTCCATTTTCAGTTAAACATTCCAATACGACTGTTTCATTTATTAGAAGGACACCTTGTTCAACACCTTTATTTGCGAACCATTGATCAAATGGAGCTCGAAGCACAGTGAAGTTATTGTATGGCTCCTTCCCCCATTCAAGCCCCTTATATCCAAAGCTGACAGAGGACTCTTTATCCATCATCCAAAATCGCTGTTCGATGACCGGACGCTCTAATGGTGCTTCTTTCCAAAATTCAGGAATGATCTCTTCCATTTGCTTACGATATAACACACCGCCCATTACATTTTTGCTTCCGGGATATTCACCTCTCTCGATTTGCAATACCTTCAGGCCATTTTTTGCACATACATATGCGCAGGAGGTTCCTGCTGGTCCGGCTCCCACAACGATTACATCAAACTTTTCAGACATTGGTTTCTTCACCTCCTTTTTTACATATTTCTTTGAACTCTTCAATAAGTTTCGGCACTATTTCCATTGCATCTCCAACAATGCCATAGGTGGCAACATCGAAAATGGGCGCATCGGGATCTTTATTGATCGCAACGATAAATTCTGAATTTTTCATTCCCACGACATGTTGGATCGCTCCGGAAATTCCAATGGCAAAGTAGATTTTGGGCGTAATTGTTTCCCCGGTCTGTCCAACTTGCTGTTCATGCGGAAGCCAGCCGGCTTCAACCACATCCCTAGTTCCACCAACTGTGGCCCCAATTGTTTCTGCAAGCTCATGGATCAGCTGGAAGTTTTGTACATCGCCCATCCCTTTGCCTCCGGAGACTACAACATGAGCATCTGCTAAATTAACCTTTTTTGTGACATCTTTCACAATTTTAAGCACTTTTGTACGCATCTCTTCTTCTTTCAGCATGATAGGCTCTTCTATAACTTTCCCTTGTCTGCTGGAGTCAGGCTCCAGGGCCTTCATTACTTTAGGACGCACAGTCGCCATCTGCGGCCTATGTTTTTTGCACAAGATTGTCGCCATAATATTTCCTCCAAAAGCAGGACGGCTTGCTTCAAGCAATCTTTTTTCCAATTCGACATCAAGCATTGTCGTATCCGCAGTTAATCCTGTACTTAAATCTGTAGCTACAGCACTCGCAAGATCCTTTCCATTGGAAGTAGCTCCATACAGGAAAATTTCAGGTTTATATTTTTCTGCAAGATTAATAACTGCCTTCATATAAGATTCTGTCCGGTAATCTTTCATCACTTCATGGTCTACCACATAAACCTGATCTGCTCCATAAGATATAACTTCCTGGCTTAATTCCTTTATTTTGCAGCCTATTAAAACACCCGAAAGAGGCACTTCCAGTTTATCAGCTAGCTTTCTGCCTGCGCCGAGCAGCTCTAGGGAAACACCTTCTATTTTTGTGTCATTTTGTTCTATGAAAACCCATACTCCCCGGTATTCCTCCATAGCCATCCCTCCCTGCCTTTTCATTTACTGGCTTAGAAATAATTCTTTTTTGTCGCTTAACAGCCCCATAAGCTGCTTAACCTGTTCCTCTGGAGTGCCTTCCAGCCTTTTTCCGCCCTCAGGCTTTGGCGGTGTGAACATTTTGCCAACTATAGTAGGCGATCCTTTGAGTCCAAGCTGTGTGCGATCCACATCCTCCAGGTCATTCACTGACCAGATAACTGGTTCGTACCTCGCAGCTTTAATCATATTTGACATTGGCGCATATTCAATGCTATTAATATCTTTTTCTACCGTCAGCAAGCATGGTATTTGAGCTTGAATCAATTCATATCCATTCATGATTTTTCTCTTCAGCAGTACTTTGTTTTCACTTTCGTTCAGTTCGGAGACTTCTATTACATTCGTTACAGGGGGAATGTCAAGCCTGCGTGCTATTCCTGGGCCCACCTGTCCAGTATCACCATCGATTGCATGTTTCCCGCACATGATCAGATCTACCGGCATTTCCTTCGAAATTCTCCCCAATGCTTTGGAAAGTGCATAGCTTGTTGCCAGAGTATCTGCTCCGGCAAAGGCTCTGTCCGATATTAAAAATCCCCTGTCAGCGCCAATTTCTATGCTTTTCTTAATCACCGCAGTTGCCTGGGGAGGTCCCATGGACAATACAGAAATAGTCCCTTTCCCCAACTCTTTTTTAATTTTCACAGCTTCCTGTACAGCGTGTGCGTCATAGGGATTTAAAATGGCAGGTGCACTTCGACGGTCAAGAGTGTTCGTTTTTGGGTTGATTTTAATGATTTTTGTATCAGGCACTTGCTTGACACAGACCACTATATGCATTTTTTGGTTCCCTCCTCCTAACTTAAAGCTTGTTTTTAAAGCGCTTGCTTTAAGTAATGTATAAAATGCTATGTATTACGATATATGATTCGTAATACAGGCATAGTACTCACAAGACCAGATTTCGTTTGAATTACTCCTCTTTGAATTACTCCTCATGGTGCGGAAAATTCTCAATGGTCTTTTTTGATATGCGGGCAGAATTTTGCAAGTCTAAAAAACAGAGTGTTTGCAGAAAACAAAGCAGTGGAAAAATGGAGGAGCACCATGAGAAATGTTGTATTAATAGACTTCATTCATTACTATAATTTTCTATTTTGCACAATGACATAAATCACATAAAAACTGTTTTTTCTTTAGGGGAAAAGTGAGGGAATTCCAATGCACCAAGTGTTTATTGGCAGTGTACTGTCCGCCTTACCAACAGGATTGTTGGGCGCATTGCTTATTTGGGTTCGGTGACGCATAGATGGCGTGATACATTGCTTTTGACGGGAAAGATCGGATATCTACATACTCATTTATAATTGGATTGTTATGTATGATCATTCTCATTGAAATATTTTAGATAGATAAAAAGGATCCTCACTGGATCCTTTTTCATTCAATCTATAATTCTGTTGATTTAGTTTTTATCTTCCTCATTATATGCTTAGTCATTTATTATTTAGACAACTACTTTCTTCCATAAAAGGATCATTTGCCTAAATGAGATCCTCATTTTTCTTTTTTGTTCCTGCTCCCTCTTAATTGCACACTGGTATTCAAAAATTAGTTTATCAAGTTCCTGACTGCATTGTATTGTTTCCTCACTGGCCAGTCCTTTTTTCTTCGCCGTTTCAATCATTTTTTCTTTTTTTTGCTGAATTTCAGCCAGCATAAATGTTCTTTTATGGCGCAACTTTTTTTCCTCCTACTCCAATCCCTTTATCCATTTAATTAAATTTAAATGTGGCTACTTGAAGCATTATTACAAGAATTTCTATAAATGTAAATAGATTCGCATTATTAGACAATCTTTTTCCAAAAGAAATGATATCGACAGTATTTGCAGTTTTAGCATTCGGGTTTTCGACATCATTTTCAGACTACAATTAACAGTTTCGACGTTTTATTTTCGGATTCTTGAGGAATATATTTGTAAAAAATATCCATTCATTATTTCAAGAAAATAAAAAGTCCTCTTGCCATTTGGCAAAAGGACTTTTTATTAAATTTGAATTTCTTCTTTTTCATAGATTGGCACCCAGCCTGAAGTTGTCACAAATATTCTGATAGCAACAACCTTTCGATCTTCCTGCAATGTAAAATAATGACGGATATTTTCAGGCACAGATATCAAGTCTCCAGGATTCAGAAAAACTTCAAAGAATTCTCCATCCTTTCCTTGGATGATAAATACTCCATGGCCGCTTACAATAAATCTTACTTCGTCATCAGTGTGATGATGCTCTTGCTGGAAATTCTGTAGGAGCTGCTCCAAGTTGGGTGTATTTTCTGAAAGGGAAATAACATCTTGGGCCTGATATCCTCTTCTCTCAGAAATATCCTGAATCTCTGCTGCAAATGCGCCAAGAATCTCTTGCTTTTCTTCATCTGAAAGCAAATATTTCTCCTTCAGTCTTTCTGGGAGTTTTTCAATTGCCCAATGTTCATAAATCACTTCCTGCTGATTCAGAAAACCTGCCACCTCTTCCTGGTTTGTGATTTCTTTTCCTGACATTTGCAATACGATATACGCCCAAGTAGTCAATCCTTTCAATTGCATACTTTTTTCGAATCTTTTATATTGCCTCTAATTCCTCCTATTCCAAAGCGAGGACCAGGCAAGAAGCTTTTAAGTTCCTCCGAAAACTGTAAATCTATTAATTTTATCTTTCCATCGAGTGATAACTTTCCAAATACTGTGGTTAAAATTGCCTGCAAATCCGGGCTGAAATTTGCAGTTGGGTACCCGACCTGAATAATAGCAGCTTTTTCCTTGCTCTCTTCTGCTGTTGATATGACTTCAACTAAAACAACTCTGCCTTTATGTTTGCGCAGCTGGTCCTTTTCCAGTTCGGGCAAATGGGTCCAGGAACCAACTGTCAGCCCTAAAGCAATTTCCTCTGCTTTCTTCGCGGGATTATGCTTTGCATCATGAATAAGATACGTTGCAGTAATTTCACTCATAACGATTCTTCCTTTCAAACTTTAACAATAAAAAGACCTCTTCAATAAGAAGAGGTTAGCAGCATGAACTAACATCTTCTTATCTTTCAGCTAGAAAAGCTGCAAGAATTAGCACCGTGCTTAAAAGTAAGTCGGTTGCCGGGCTTCATAGGGCTAGTCCCTCCACCTGCTCTTGATAAAAAAACGAAAATGATTATTTAGTAAATTTCGAATTAAAATTTAATTTGGATTATGACAGGGTTATTCTTGTTTGTCAATTAACAAATAAAAATAATTTAGAATAAATTTAATTTCTGTATTCTTTCCACTGCTTCTTTCAGCCTTTCCTCAGAAGTCAGCAGCCCCACACGGACATATCCTTCACCATGATTGCCAAACCCGATGCCAGGCGCAACTGCAATATGAGCCTTTTCCAGTAAAAGATCTGCAAATTCTTCGGATGAATACCCTTCTGGAACTTTGAGCCATGCAAAGAAAGATCCATCGGGAGCTTGTACATTCCAGCCGATTTCTTGAAGACCTGTTATCAATGCATTCCGTCTGTTTTCATAAAGGGCATTCAGTTCTTTGACACATTCTTGTGATTCAGTCAACGCAGCTTCAGCAGCTTCCTGGACTGCTCCGAATAAGCTTACATAAAGATGATCCTGAAAAAGATTTAATGCGGATATGACACTTGCATTTCCAACTGCAAACCCGATTCTCCAGCCTGCCATATTATATGTTTTCGAAAGTGTATAAATTTCAATCCCTATATCTTTTGCCCCATCAGTCTGCATAAAGCTGATCGGCTTTTTGCCATCAAAGCCAATGCCGCCGTATGCAAAGTCGTGGACTATGCATATCCCGTGTTTCCTCCCTACCTCTGCTGTTTCCTTAAAAAATTCTTCGTTTGCCACTGCTCCGGTCGGATTGTTTGGATAATTGAGAAACATAATTTTTGCACCATCCAGCTGTTCGTTCGTCAGCTCGCTGTAATCCGGCAAAAAGCTGTTTTTCTCCCTTAATGGCATCATGACCATTTCAGCTTTTGCCAGCGCTACTCCAGACCAGTAATCCGGATAGCCGGGATCCGGCACCAATACACTGTCACCAGGATTTAAAAGACATTGCGGGATTTCAACAAGACCTGCCTTTCCTCCGAATAAAATGGCTACCTCTGTTTCCGGATCAATGTCGACATTGTATTCCCTTTTATAAAATTCAGCCGCTGCTTTTTTTAAATAAGAAAAACCCTGAAAAGGAGAATATTTATGATTAATAGGTTTTTCAGATGCACTTTGAAGCCTTTTTACAATATGAACAGGAGTGGGCTGATCTGGATTTCCCTGCCCAAGGTTAATCACATCATAGCCCTGTTCAAATTTTTTCCCCACCTTGGAAACCAAGGATGCAAAAAACTGTTTTGGCAAACTTTTCAGCAAATCGGATTGTGGATAATTTATCAAATTTCTCACCTGCTTAAAAAAAAGATTGAAAATATAGTCACAAATGATATAACGTAAATGATAAGTTGTAAAGTTAATTTTCGAAAATTGTTATCTTCGGACTAATTTTACCATAAAAGAAAAGATAATTGATTGCGGGGGGATATCATGAAATTAAAGATTGCATGTTTACAAATGGATATACTATTTGGCAAACCAAAAGAAAACTTTGAAGCAGCCGAAGCAATGATCGAAAAAGCACTAAAAACTAATCCAGATTTGATTGTGCTTCCGGAGCTTTGGACGACGGGTTATGATTTAACCAGATTAGAAGATATTGCTGATGAGAATGCCGCTTCAGCCATTGATTTTTTGAAACGGATTGCACAAAAAAATAACGTTCATCTGGTAGGCGGTTCCGTCGCAAATAAAACGGAAGACTGTGTTTATAATACTTTACTTGTTGTCGATAAGAATGGGAATACAATCCATCAATACAGCAAGCTGCATTTGTTCAAACTGATGAATGAGCACCTTTATCTCACAGGAGGAAAAGAAAAGGGGGCTTTCTCATTGGAGAACAGGAGATTCGCAGGGATGATTTGCTATGATATCCGTTTTCCCGAATGGATACGTGCCCATACTTCCAAAGGGGCAGAAGCTTTGTTTGTTGTAGCAGAATGGCCCTTGGCGAGGCTTTCTCATTGGCGGACTTTATTAATCGCACGTGCCATTGAAAACCAATGCTATATAATAGCATGCAACCGTGCTGGTTCAGACCCTGAAAATATTTTTGCAGGCCATTCCATGATAATAGATCCTTGGGGAGAAGTTGTTGCTGAGGGATCTGAGAATGAAGAGATAGTTAGAGGTGAAATAGACCTTGACAAAGTGAAAGAAGTCCGTAAAATGATTCCGATTTTCGAAGACCGAAAGCCCGATTACTATCGTTAAAAATATAGGGCCCTGCATTTTTAAGGCCCTTTTTTGGATGATGATCCTTCTATCTTTGCCCACATTTCCGGCGGATTTAATTCATAGATGCCGTTTTCCCTATACATGTAATGATTGATAATGAATTCCCTGCGGATCGTGGCATAATCTTCATGAAATTGTTTAATGTATGCATTCAGTTCTTTTTCTTCATATTTCTTACCCATTTTCAGCCCCTTAATTAGATGCTCAAAAACCATCAGCTTCTTTTTACGTTGAGCCGGGATATTTTTCAGTTTCCCATCTTTAGTAAAAAAATTATCAATCACTCTTTGATTTTCCAGGTTCAGCTCCTCCAATTTCTTAACCTCCTCTTTGTCAGCTAATTTGACAAGTACACTTGACTGCTGTTTCAGCACAGACTCATTTAAATAAAAATATACAGTATTTTTATCTCTTCGCTGGTATACAAGGTTTATTTCACGCAGTTTATTCAAATGATGTGTAATTGTCGGCGGCGTCAGCCCCAGCTTTACCGCTATTGCCTGACCATGCAAAGGCTCTTTAGCAAGGAGAAAAACTATTCTGATCCTAGTTGGATCTCCCATGGTTTTGTAAAAGGATACCAGTCGGTTCAATTGCAAATTCATACCCCCTCCATTTTGACCATCATCTAATTAGATATATATCAAATTATCGAAGACTCGTCAACTAAAGACAAGCAGATTTACCCAGAAAAAAATCACCCAAGGGTGATATGAAAAGACATTGTCATTTTTTATACCCAGCACCTTCAAGAGTAAGCAGCTGCTCTTTGATTTCCGTGCGAGTGCCTGCATACCCCGTTAGAGATTTATTTTTGCCGATGACCCGATGGCATGGAATAATAATCGGCAAGTGGTTTGCCTTGTTGGCCTGTCCGATAGCCCGGACTGCTTTTTCGTTTCCAATTTTCACAGCAATATCCTGATAGCTTCTCGTTTCACCAAATGGAATGAAAGAGAGCTCCTTCCACACGGCTTTCTGAAATACTGTCCCCTGGGGCTCTATTGGGAGATTAAATTCCTGTCTTTCCCCATTAAAGTATTGGGCAAGCTGAAGGAGGCATTCCTTTATTAAAGGATCAGCAGGATCGTACTGCAGCGCAGATTTTATTTCTCCTTCAAGAAAATCCTCTTCCCCCATGTATATGGCTGTAAGTTTCTCGTCTTCAACAACAATGTAAACATCTCCTATAGGTGTTGCTTTATTGGTATAAATTCTGGTTTTCATTGTTTTCCCGCCTTTTTAATATAGGGCAAATAAATGTGAAAAACCGTACCGGCTCCCAGTTTGCTTTCCACTTCAATTGTGCCATTATGCTCCTCTATAATTTTATATGTAACCATCAATCCCAATCCAGTACCTCTTTCTTTGGTCGTATAAAACGGCTCACCAAGCTTTTTAATTTTATGGCCTGGTATTCCGGAACCCTCATCCCTGATGGAAATATGTAATTTATTATCGCGGGTGTTTTGAAGCGAAATCGTTATATACCCGCCTTTTGGCATGACTTCAATCGCATTTTTTATGATATTGATAAAAACCTTTTTCATTTGGTTCGACTCGCAGAAAACAAGAGGCAAGTTCTTTTCATAATAAGTCCTGAATTGAACATTGTGAAGTACTGCCTGGGCACTTAAAAGGTCAACCGTTTCTTTCATGATTTGGGCTAAATCTTTTTCAAGAAATTTTACTGCCTGAGGTTTTGCAAGTATAAGGAACTCGGTTATGATGGAATCAATTCTGCTCAACTCTGTGGTAATCACATTAAAATACATGGTATGGTCTTCCTCAATGCTGTCTTCTAAAAGCTGTATAAAGCCTTTCAGAGCAGTCATAGGATTTCTGATTTCGTGGGCAATCCCTGCGGCAAGCTCACCAATTACATTTAATGTATCTGATTTTCTAAGCTGTTCTTCCATTTCTAGCTTTTCCGTTATATCCTTAAATGTCGTCATGCTTAAGTTAGAAAAAACATTAAGCTTATTCGAAAACTCAAAGTGTTTTTTTCTTCCTGTCTTCAGTGTAATCGAAAGGCTGCCGCCCGAATGCCCATCATTTTGTATACTATTAATCTGCTGTTTTAGTTCATCATCGGTTATGTTGCAGTCATTCAGGATACTATGTAATGAAACGCCAATCAATTCATCTTTAGACATCTGGAGCATTTTCTGGCCAGATTGATTAATATCGACAATTTGATAATGATCATTCCAGAGAAAAATACCTTCCAAAGCACCCTCAAAAATGCGCCGGAATTTTAGTTCACTTTCCCTCAATTCCTTTTCCATGCGATGGCGCTCACTAACATTTCTGAAAATCGTCATATGATAGCCTTCAACGGAGTTTAATTTAACCGTGAATTCCAGTGACTTTATTTGGCCATTTGGCATAAGAAAAACAAGCTCATCCCGTATGCCGCCCTTGGCAAAAAGCTCTTTCAATATACGATGGTATCTTTCATTTTTTTCGTAGACGAAGTCATCTAGTCGTTTATGGAGAAGCTCATCATGCGTACACTCAAAAATTCGACAGGCTGCCTCATTTGCATTAAGGATTTCTCCGCTGCCTCGCCAAAAGATTATTCCATCCAAAGCTTCAATAAAGAGATCTGTATATAGCTCTTCATTCTTTTTCACTTTCTTTTCCAGGAGCCGCTTACTCGTTATATCCCTTAATGTACACATATAGAGCCCGCTTTTATCCAGTATACTGGTAGTAAAATGAAAATCCTTCGTCTTCTTGCCAATATGGATTGAGAGGATTCCTCTAACATTATCCTTGTGCTTTAAAATCTCCCTCTGCTTGCCCGGCTTGAAATGTTTATTTATCGGCACAATATTCGACAGATACTGGCCGATCATTGCGGATTTATCCATTTTAATGCTTTCACAAAATGCCGGGTTTGCATCAACAATCTTATCATTATGGTCAAAAATAAGGATTCCATCCTTAGATTGTGTAAACATACACTGACTTGGAGACAGATCCCTAATTATTTCAGCCGATGCTTTATTTTCTTTTTCCAATAATTCAATCCTGGCATAGAGCTGCTTGATTTCCTGATTCATTGTGACCACTCTATTCCCTCCTAGTAGGCTTCCGGGTATTAATGCCCATTTCCTTGCGTTAAATAAATATTTCTACAGATTCCGACGAAATCCCTTTAAATAGTATAGAAAACTGAATGTCAATGACGAATGAAACAGTTGAACTATAGGGGCTATTTTCCAGAATAAATAAAACGAGGCACACCTTTGTTAGGCATGCCCCAAATATTATAGCTTAAATTTAGCAATCATGCCGTTTAGTTGTTCTGCCAATTTGGATAAAGATTGGGCATTATCGGATATTTCCTCCATCGAATGATTGGTCTGGGCAATGGATGCGCTTGTTTGCTCAATGCCTGCAGCTGATTCCTCTGAAACTGCAGCAATGCTTCCAATTGATTGATTCATCTGAGAAGAGCTCACAGAAACCTGTTCAAGGCTGCTGGAAATGTCATTGACATTCTTAGACATTAAATTAACCGCTTCAAATATCTTTTGGAAAGTCTCTCCCGTTAATTGGATTTGCTCCGTTCCCTTCTCCACCTGAGTATATCCAGATTGAAGGGACTCCGCTACACCATTGGATTCAATTTGAATGCCTTCCACAATTTTTGTAATATCTGAAACTGAGAATGAAACCTGTTCTGCAAGTTTTCTGACTTCATCAGCAACTACTGCAAAACCTCTGCCATGTTCCCCAGCCCTCGCTGCTTCAATAGCTGCATTTAGAGCAAGAAGATTTGTTTGACCTGCAATTTCCTGAATGACCTTAACAAGCCTTGAAATATGTTTCGTCTGTTCATCAAGACCATTAACCTTCTCTACAGATGTTTTCATAATCTTATTAATTAAGGTCATTTGCTGCTGGGACTCTTTCATGAGTCTATCTCCATTATCAGTGAGAGACAGCACCTCGCTGGACGCATTCTTGATTTCAAGCCCGCTTTTGGCAGCTTCTTGCACTTTGTTCATATATTCATCCATCACTGCCGATAATCGCGAAGCAGAGCTCGCCTGCTCCTCCGCTCCCCCGGAAAGCTCCTGCATCGTTGAAGCAACTTGCTGACTGGACGCTTTTACTTCATTTGCTGCAATATTCAGCTCTCCGCTTCTTTCAGTAACATAACCCGACACGAAATTTATTTCCTGAATCATTGTTTGCAGCTTCTCTTTCATGGAATTAATGGCACGGCTTAGCTCAGCTATTTCATCTTTGCCATCATATTCTACTGAACTGACATTCAGATTTCCTGCTGCAATTTCATTGGACACCTGGACAATCTGATTGAGTTTTCTGGAAATAATACGCCCAATAAATAGAATACTGGCAATGCCAAGAATGGCAGAAATAATAATAGAGATACCAAGGACAATCAAAGTAAGAACCAACCCTGATTTTGCTGAAGAAACAACTTTTTGCTGTTCCTCCTTCATCATGCTGTTTAATGAAGTTAATTTTTCCACTGTCTCAGTAATCATGTTGTCTGCCTGCAGCTTTCCAAGCCTGTATTCCCTAACATGCTGGAGCTTTACTTTAGGCTCAATCACATCTTGGAACAGAGCAGTAATTTTTTGATCGTTCTCATCAATTTCCTTAAACAGCTCTTTAGCTTCTGCTGAAGTCAATACTGGATTGATTTCCTTTTTTAAATTATTAAAGTCTTCTGTCAGCCCGTCAAAAGTTTCTAGATGTTTTGGATTAGAATCGATAATGAAGTTTCCGATGGTACTTCCCTTATGATGGAAGATGACTGCTGATTCAGTTATCATGAGCGCTTTCTCGCCAGAATCATTAACTGTATCCATTTTTGAATTAGCAATTGTCAATAAGAAAAAAGTAAGGACTGTTGAAGCTGTGAAAAGCCCGATTGTCACAAACAGTGCAACGCCATATTTTTGGCCAAGCTTAAGATTTTTCCACCACGTTCTGCTTGTCAATCTTTCCAGTAAAAACGAGTCCTTCGTCCTATCTTGTGAATTTATTTTAATTTCTTTTTTGTTTCGTTTTAATTTTCTTACCCCTTTCACCTTATACCCCCCTTTTCAATTAGACCGGATGTAAAACAATTGAACTGCCAAACCTCTATTTGTATATCTTTTTTACTATTCTATTAATTCATTATAAAAGAATAAAAAATACATTTGAAGATTATTTTTCCAATTATGAATCTTTAGGGATTAAAAAGGCAAAGTACACGGGTACTTTGTTACATAAGTTAAAGACTCTTTCAGCATATATTGTTGTTTTTAGAGAAAACTGTCATGTTCTCCCTCCCTCAAATGGTTTACGTCAAAATACTCCGAAAAAGTATTCCCAATAACAATTCCAAAAGAACTATTTCCATTTATCTGTTACATATATTATTTTCTGATTAAAAACTTTGAAACAGATTTTATAAATTTAAATAAATCATGAATATAAAAATAATAATTCCGCTTATAGAATTATACAACAGAACAAATAATTTATTATAACAGTTTTCAACAGCAAATTAACAACTTACTTTTTCTGTAAATCCAACCTTCTATTTACACGAGAAAAGGTGTTTGCTTCATGTTAAAGTGGGTAAATAAAGAGAGAGTTTTTGGGGGTCTTTAATAGAGGAGGATTTATGAAACAGCGTGACTACTATTTCGACAATGCTAAGTTTATCTTAATCTTCTTTGTCGTTTTCGGACATTTGCTCCGCTCTTTTATTGAAGATAATGAAACAATTTACACCTTATACAAGGTTATTTATACCTTTCATATGCCGGCGTTTATTTTGGTATCGGGATTTTTTGCAAAAGGCTTTTATAATAAAGGCTATATAAAGAAAATAGCAAAAAAACTAATACTGCCGTATATCATATTTCAGATTATTTATTCTGTTTTCTATTACTTCTTATATAATAAAGGCACATTTGAAATGGACCCATTCAACCCGCATTGGTCTTTATGGTTCCTGATCAGCATGTTCTGCTGGAACATCATGCTCCTTTATTTCGCAAAGCATAAAGCTGTTTTTTCCTTAGCAGCTGCCTTGCTGATCGGGCTGGCTGTTGGGTATGCCGATTGGATCTCAAACTATCTAAGCTTATCTAGGACATTCGTATTCTTTCCTTTGTTTTTACTTGGGTATTATATAAAGAAAGAGCATTTATACGCCCTATTTAGACCAAAGTATAGAATCAGTGCTGCGATCGTATTTGCAGTGGTCTTTTTCGGCTTTTATCTTTACCCGGATATCGATTATAAATGGCTTCTAGGCTCCAAGCCTTATACAGAAATGGGCGCAGCTGCAATAGGGGCAGTATTAACAAGACTTGGATTCTACATCCTTAGCTTGATTATGATATTTAGCTTCTTTGCTTTAGTTCCCTGCAAACAATATTTCTTTACCAATTTGGGGAAAAATACGCTTTACGTTTACCTGCTGCACGGTTTCTTTGTCCGCGTATTCAGAGAAAGCGATGTGCAAAATTACTTCAACAAGCCGGAAAATTTCCTTCTTCTTGCAGGGATTTCACTGCTGCTGACGCTGCTCCTATCAAGCAAACTAATTACATCGCTTGCACAGCCTATTATTGAACTGAGAACATCACAACTGAAGAAATTAAAAGATCGAACAAGGGCATATGCCAGGTTTTATCGGAAAAAGCTTACAAGCTAGATAGCTGCCGGCCACACATTGTGGCTGGTTTTTTCTTCTTTTTTGCTTTTCCATTGACCAAATTTGATAAAGCCATTATAATTAATAATTGTGTTGGATAAGTTTTTCTTACCACCTTGTCCCAGTAGCTCAGCTGGATAGAGCAACAGCCTCCTAAGCTGTAGGTCGTGAGTTCGAATCTCGCCTGGGACGTCAATAAAGAAAAGCGCGAAACCCATGTATATCAAGGGTTTCGCGCTTTTTAATTCATTCAATTTGTTTATTCCTAAACCATAGAATTCCAAATTTGGGGTCAGTTTGGGGTCGGAACGATTATTATTAGTAATTTCATACCGCTGTTCGGACTTGTTCTGGTCAATAATAATAAATGTTGACCTCTATTTCCAACTGGGTTCGAACCAGTGAAGTCTACCCTGTCAAAGTGGCAAACAGTCACGGAAGCAATAAAGTTATCATGGAAAATCTCTTACATATCAAGGCTCCAGAAGGAATGAAGTTTGTTCTTTTAGTTTTAAAAAAGACCTTTGTTGACCGTGTCCGTCAACAATTCGTCAACATCTATTACTTGTGCTCATTTTAATTTCTTCTTCAACAAAACCATCATCCGTTATTTGAAGAAATAACTATTAATCAATCTAATTGTTTTATAAATAAAACTCTGACTTGATTTGGAATTGTCGTGGTTTTCTTTATTTCTTTTAACTAAATGAGGATTAACTGTTACTAAGTGATTTTGAGAGAGATTGGACGATTATCAAATTTGTACTATTGACCGCCTTTTGGGTGCAGTATGTCCAAATACAAGCTGTAGGCTGTAGTTGTTAGGAAGATTTCGAGCTATCTAACCTACAGCCTACAGCTTGGTTTTATTTTGCTGTCTATTGGAGTCGCGTGATAACAAGGTGTGCTGAAACAGGCTTGTTCCTCCAGCGAGAGGAGTAATGGTTAGTGCCGTGGAATTTCCAGCAGGATTTCGTACAGTGAGAATTGAATTGATGACTGATGTTTGCACAAGAGCCATTCCTACTATCTGAGAAGTACCGGTTGCTCGCCCCACCACCGTATAGGCTAGGTCATCGCCATTGAGAGTTAAAATCAGTTGGCCCGGTTCGTCCACACTCACCTGAAACAAGACCTGATAAGTGCCAATTTCAGACAAGGTAAATAAATCGGCAGTAGCCCGGACAATATCCGACATCAGCACCGTTATTCGTGGGATTCAAACAAAGATGGCTACTATACAGATTATTCTATTAAATATACACCAGCAGATTGGAATGCAAACGCTGGAGTAGCTGGTGCTTATGATTTAATTGCTGGAGAGGGAACAAATAAGGGTTATGTTGCACAATATGTTTACCTTCCTACAACTAGGGCCGGCGGTAGCATAAATGTAAAGTTTGAATATGGTCATAAAAGGGTCAGCGGAAAGCCATCTGTTACAGTAACTTCAGCTGGTTTATCTATAGTTCCAACTACTACAACTGATACAAGATCTTATGCCGTAACATTAAACTATTAATTTCTTTCTCAGGAGGCTCTTAATGAAGCAGATTATCGTTAACACAATTATTGTTTTTGTTATTTCAGTAGTATTAATATGGGGTATTACTTTTAATGCTTCGTCAGATGATTCTTATATTTTAGCCATTTCTCTACTATTGTTGTTGCATACTTCGTTAATTATAGCTCTGCTTTTTAAGAGGAAATAGATTAGTAGAATAAAAAACTAGTATTTGCATTTGCATTACTAGTTTTTTATTCTATTGATTATTTTATTATTTAACTGCAGTGAAAAATTAAGAGACATCGTTAAGGATTACTATTTAGCAGCTAATACGAACCATTAATAGAAGTTTAAAATGGGTTCGGTTTGGGGTCGAAACTCATCATAAACCTCCTGAATTAAACCAATTTAATCTTATTTACAGTCTGGAAACCTTAATTCTATAGGGTTTTCTCTGCCCTTTTCCTCCCTAATCATTCCAAGAAAGCCCGCCTCCTAAGCTGTAGGTCGTGAGTTCGAATCTCGCCTGGGACGTCCTGATAAATCGCCAATCTTAAAAAAAAGGTTGGCTTTTTTTACGTTTGTTAAACGTTTCTTTACAAGCTCTTATAACTTCTATAAAGCTCGAATGTTAGGCTGATAATAGTGGGGATAGCATATGGAGCTATCATCCGAGCTTGGCGAAGGAGAGCCAAGTGTATTTTTGAATTCCTTTAATTGTGTCAAATGTTGGATTAATTTGAATTGCTGCTAGATAAGTCCCGTGACATGCTAGATAAAATAAAAAGAATCTTATAAAACTTGAATCTTGCCAGATAAATTTTAATTCGTGCAAGATAAGATGAAGAAACAAAGTATAACAAAATGGAAGTTATGGACGTTCATTATCTAAATGTCTGCTACCATTTTTCACATCTTCTCCCCTTCTATCATTAACAAATTTCCTGATTAGTCAGATCCGCAATCTTCTGCTGACATGTTTTACTTCCTTTTCTTCCGTCCAAAATATGATACAATTATATGATGTTTAAGTTGCTAATAAAGGGAGTTTATAATAAATGAAAGTAATTGCAAGTACATTAAATGCCAAATATATTCATACCAATATTGCCATACGCTACTTAAAAGCCTATGCAGAGCCTGATTTTGATGTAGAATTGGCTGAATATACTATCAAAGATCCAGTCATGAATATTGTTACAGATCTTATTCGCAAAAAACCGTCAGTTGTCGGTTTCAGCTGTTATATCTGGAATATAGAGGAAACCATTAAGATCATCAAAATGATTAAAAAAATTGACCCTTCTATACACATCGTCATTGGAGGACCTGAGGTAACTTATGATGTCGGTGAATGGATGGAGAAAGTAAAAGAATTTGATTTTATTGTGATCGGAGAAGGTGAAGAAACATTTAAGCAGTTATTAACAGAACTTGCGGGCGGCATGAATATGGAGCACGTACACGGTCTTGCTTTCAGGAAAAATGGAGAGGTTCAGGTTAACCCCCAGCGGAACAAGCTGGATTTGCGCGAGCTACCATCACCTTTCCGATTTGAAGAAGATATTTCCCATCTATCCAAGCGTGTTACTTATATCGAAACAAGCCGCGGCTGTCCTTTTAGCTGCCAGTTCTGCCTTTCCTCTATTGAAGTGGGTGTGCGCTATTTTGACAGAGAAAAAATTAAAGAGGACATTCGGTATTTAATGAAAAATGGCGCAAAAACCATTAAGTTTGTTGACCGTACGTTTAATATCAGCCGCAGCTATGCTCTTGAGATGTTCCAATTTCTGATTGATGAGCATTTGCCCGGAACTGTATTTCAGTTTGAAATCACTGCAGATATCATGAGGCCTGAAGTTATTGAATTTCTAAATAATGAGGCTCCTCCGGGATTGTTCAGATTTGAGATTGGAGTACAGTCAACGAATGACTATACAAATGAACTTGTCATGAGGAAGCAGAACTTTGATAAGCTTTGCAGGACGGTAACAATGGTTAAAGACGGAGGAAAAATTGATCAGCATCTTGATTTGATTGCAGGTTTGCCTGAGGAAGATTATCATTCCTTTAAGAAAACATTTAATGATGTTTTTGCCATGCGTCCAGAAGAGCTGCAGCTCGGTTTTTTAAAAATGCTGCGGGGAACTGGGCTAAGGCTAAGAGCAGAAGAACATCAATACATTTATATGGACCATTCGCCTTATGAAATACTGGGAAATAATGTTTTGTCTTTTGATGATATTATTCGGATTAAACAGGTTGAAGATGTATTGGAAAAGTACTGGAACGATCATAGAATGGACACATCTGTTGAATATTTAGTGACAAAAGTTTTTCCGACTCCATTTGATTTCTTCCAGGAATTCGGCAGCTATTGGGAACAAAAAGGATGGTCCCGAATTGGTCATCAGCTTGAGGATCTTTTCAGGCGTCTTATGGAGTTCCTGCAATCAAAAAGAATTGAAGATCTTGATGTTGTTGAGGGCTTAATGAAATATGACTATATTTCCAGTCAAAAATATAAGCCAAGAAAGCCATGGTGGCAGTCTAGCTTTGAAAGAGCTGAAAGATCAAAGATCTACCAAAATCTCCTCCAATATCCGAATCAGCTTGGAGAAAGCTTTGCAAGCCTCAAGCTGAACGAAAAGGAAATCTATAAGCATACCTTGCTGGAAGGATTATCTTTTGATCTGGGCACGTATTTAATTGATGGAAAACTTGAAAAGAAAGAAATGACTCTTCTTGCCCATTTTGATCCAAGTACTGAAAAGGTTAGTCTCTTCTTCGGATCACTTAACCAATGAAACGAGCAGAAAACCGGCCTAATGAGCCGGTTTTTTAGCATTTATCCTCACTTTTCTTTTTACTATTTTCACTGTTCATAAATGGCAGTTCATACAGTTTGTTCGCATTCATATCGCCAAACTCCATACCAAATTCAACATTAGAAGATTTGTTATGAATGGCTTTTTTATGTTCCTTTTTATTCACTATGCTCTTCCCTCACTCCCATGTTTGGAGTTGCGGTTTGCATGTTTCATTGGGTTTTCGCCGTAGCTGAATTCTGCTGAAAATTCAGATTCCTGAAGATTTTTCTTAGGTGTTTTACTGTATTTCTCAACCGCCTTATGTTCAGCTTTTCGTTTAGCCATTTTAATTCCTCCTGACAAGAAAATTTTACTTTTTTAGTTTCCGTTTAAATATAAATTTAATTCCTGATCCTAACTTCCTTATTTTACTGCTTAAAAAACTCATAAAATCAAGTTCTCAGCAAAAAATAAACAAAAAAGGAATGAGCGCAGTGACTAACAAGAACAGCACAAACAAAAAGAACATTGGCATTGATCAAACTCTCCCGCACCAGATTGAGGCACCTAGCTTTAAGGATACAGGAATGGAGCTTCAGCCCCCTTTTGAAAATTCATTTGGAGTAACAATTGGGGACAGTAATTATTCCTCAGGCAACTCGCCTTTAGAAAACTGGAGCGACGAAACAGATCCCGCAGTAATGGCAGGAGACCAATGGGTCCATCCCACTAATGATATTGGATGGAATACAACAGAAAACAAAGAACTGCTTGAAAGCAAGAAACCGCCGCAAGGCTACCCTTTTATGCATCCAACAAAAGATGTAAGCCGCGGAACCGATTAAAGAAAAGCAAAAAGCGCAGTCGAACTTTCCGGTCTGCGCTTTTTTAGCCTATAATTACACGTTCTTTTGGGTAATGGAAATTTGGCTGCTTTTCTTTCCCGCCTATGATAAATAAGAAAGAAGTTAATCCTATGCGTCCAATGAACATTAACGCCATAATAATGCATTTTCCTATATTAGATAGCTCAGGAGTAATCCCCATTGATAAGCCTGTTGTTCCAAAAGCAGAACAAACTTCAAAGAGGATTTCAATAATATGCAGTTCATGTTCAGTAATACTTAAGATCACAATGGAAAGAAAGCACATCCCCATTGCCAGCAAAGTGATTGCAAACGACTTAAGAATATCATCCTCATGTATTTCCCTCTTAAATACTTTAATATCCCGGTTTCCTTTTGCAAAATGGTAAAGGAAAAGAATATTTATGGCAAAAGTAGTTGTCCGTATTCCTCCCCCAACCGAGCTTGGGGAAGCTCCAATGAACATTAAAAAACACATTGCTAGGAGCGACGGCATTGTAAACTCGCTGACATCCATAGTGGATAAGCCGCCGCTCCTTGTTGTAGCTGATTGGAAAAATGCATAAAAGAAGCTTTTATGCCAGCTCATATCATTAAAGTAATGTCCGAATTCCATAACAATCAAAATGATTGTACCAAACACCAGAAGAACGGCATACGTTACTGTCGTCAGCTTTGCAAATAACGAAAATCGAAATGGCTGTTCATTATCCCATTGGTTTCTGAACAAATATGCCTTTGTTTCAATAAGGACAGGGAAGCCTATTGCTCCCAATGTAATCAGGATGATATTAATGATTTGGACAAAATAATCGCCAGCATAAGGCTGTAAAGATACACCTGTAATATCCATCCCTCCGTTTGTTGTTGCGCTTACAGAGGCGAATAGAGCGTGAAGAAAGGCTTGCTCGAAGGTGGAATAATATTTTAGAAAATGAAAGCCTAGGATTAGAGCTCCCAATGTTTCAATCACAAGGATAATTTTAATAATTTCCCTTATTAGGTTTACAAGTCCTGATAATGCATACTGATTATGATCCACCATAATCAGGCGGCGCCCCCGGAGTCCGATTTTGCGTCCAAGCAATAGCCAAAAGAAGGTACCCAATGCCATAATCCCTATTCCGCCAAACTGCAAAATAAACATGATGACAAAATAGCCAAAAACGCTGTATGTTTCTGAAATGTTTAGTACTGTCAGGCCTGTTACACTGACAGCACTAACTGCAGTAAAAACCGTGTCGATAAATGCAACTTCAACCCCAGGTTTATGTACTGCAGGTATTCTTAATAAAAGAACAGATACAGAAACTGCCAATAAATAATATCCTGATATTACTTGGGCAGGCGATAGTTTATCCAGCCAGTGTCTTAAGTCTTTCCACATAATGCACCTGTCCCTTTCGAAATTTTTCCTAACCCTTATCATAATGAATATACCCTTTTTTTAAAAGGGATATTAGGTAATTTGCAAGAAGTTTTTTATTTTAGGTTCTTTTCTCATAGATTATTGTTCTTGCTTTTGAATTTAGCCGTTGATTTTAGCACAAGGTACTTGCTTTCCGCGGGAAGGAACGGAAGCCTCCTCGACGCTCTGCATCTGTGTGGTCTCCCGCAGCACATTGAATAATCTTTCTCGAATCAACACCGCATGAAGAACATGCGAATGTATCTTCGAGGATTAAATACCCTCCGCTCCAATCAACTCAGCAAATTTAACTAAGTTATTGAAAAATAACATACTTTATGAAAACAGCCTATTTTAATATATTGGAACAAGAAAACAGCCGGAAAACTACCTAAAGTTCCAACAATGAATGAAATAAAAATAGGGCATCATATAGTAAAGGCTTGTCTGGAAAAATAAATGCAGTTCATGTAACAGATTTGTTATTGCAGATATTTGGAAGCAAAAAAACCCCTAATTCCTTGCCGAAAAAATTACCACTTATGAAACTCCCATTATTATTCATACTACAAATACAGGGGACAGAAACTCTGTAAGACCATAAAAGGAGTTGAATACGATGGCAAGAAGCAGCAATAAATTATTGGTACCTGGCATTGAACAATATATGGATCAGGTGAAATATGAAATTGCCCAGGAATTTGGTGTTCAATTAGGCTCTGATACTGTATCGCGTGCAAATGGATCTGTAGGTGGAGAGATTACCAAAAGACTTGTTCAGCAAGCTCAAGCTCAAATGTCCGGCCAAAACAACCAATAAAAAATTAAATATAAATGGAAAAAAGTCCGGAGCAATCCGGACTTTTAATGTTTATTGTTATCTTTTTCTTTGTACTTTTGGGAATGTGGAGGTCCATTTTTCTTCCCGCTATTTTCTTTATGGCCCTTATCTTTTGCTTGTTTTCCGTTATTGGGGCCATGAGACTTACTATTTTTTTTTTCGTTATTATTATTACTATTGCTGCCTTTATTCTTTTCGCCTTGTTCTTGCTGGTTTCCATTATTCCTTTGGTTTTGTCTGCTTTCCTGCTTCCCGGCTTTTTTCGCCTGACCGGAAGGGATATTCTTCATTTCCTTTTCCAAAGGCTTTTTCTGGGTTGCAGCGGGCTTTTCCTGCTTCTTTAATAGGCCTGGTGAAATTTCGGAAGGCTTATCGTTATTTTTATGGTTCTCTACTTTAATATTTGGCTGATCAGTTGAAGCAGGCTTTTCTTTTTTTGACGGCTTCTTGCTGTCTGCATTTAATTTACTTTCTTTATATAATCCTGTGGTTTGCCCATTTTCAATTGCAGTTTCCCGGTCTTCTTCCGTTCCTTCAAACACCATGACTTTAAGCTGTTCGGTCTGGGCTGTTTCTTTAATTACTTCCAATTCTGCTTCCAATTGTTTATCAGTTTCTATTTTATCTTCTGTAAAAACGGTAGCAATAACAATTTCTTTGTTTTCCGCCAAATACCCTTGCTTTTTTAGTTGATGAAAAATCTCGTCGGTAACATCCTGAATGCTTTTCTTTTTCCAATCCTGGATACTTTGGACAATACGCTCACCATCTTCATTAAAAGGCTCAAGCTTGATGACCTGATATTTTTCATTGACCCCTAGTTCAATACTCGGATTCACATCAATCGACATATAGGCATACACTTCATCGTTTTGATAGAACGGCAGAAAGGAAACAACTGCTAACATGAGCGCAAAAGCCGCTGCAAATACGGCTTTACCTTTACATACATTAATGAGTGATAAAGGAGATGATTTATTTTCGCTTTTTTGTTCTATTGGGAAGAAATCAATTTCCTGACCGATTGCGTATACCCGGTTTTGTTTACGGGCACGCAGAAATTCTCCTTCCGGGGTTAACATCGTTAAAAAACGTTCGTTAATTTCCAAAATAATGCCTGTTTTCACGTTTCCAACACCCCTTTGATATAATCCTTTAAATAAACATAATCACCAGCCAAAATTAATGAGATGGCAATAATGTACTTTCTATTTCTCTCTATTGTTTTTCTGCTAAGCGTTACATAGCTTTCTAGTTGTTTTATTGGAAGCCTTTTCTTTTCAAAAAGGATCGTTTTAAGATCATCATTTTCGACCAGAATCTTGGCAATTTCCATCGCATTTTTTCTGGCATCCGCATGTTTTGGAGACTGCTCAATCAGATCGTTGAAAGTAAGATCATATGCTTGCAGAATTTGTGTAAACTGCAGGATTTCTTCTCTTCTAAGTTCTTCATCGGTTTTCTTGCGATAGTCTTCAAGTGACAAGTCTTCTTCTATTGAGGATCCTGGCGATTCATCCTCGTCCAAAATAGAACTCCCATCAAAACTTAAGTTCTGATATTTTGCCTGCTTGCGAATATAATCAATGACCCGCCTTTTTATCAATACTTCGGAAAAGCTGATGAGTGAACTTCCTTTTTCTGGAGTATATTTCTGAATTGCCTCATTAAAAGCAATGAGGCCAATGCTAAATTCATCATCCGATTCGTGAATATATCTTTTGCATACGGATGAAACGGTTTTAGCAATAAACGGTTTATACGAATCAATCAATGCATTATGTAATGCTATATCTCCTTGCTGTATTAGCTCAACTTTCTCTTCAAGCGATCTTTTCCGCTTTTTAGCCATGAACAATAAACTTAGCATTAGCCTCACCTCTTTTCAAAACACATTATATCATACGATGTTCCAACTGTTTTTTTAAGGGTGGCTATAGGATGAGGAAAAGAAAGCTGCTAAGCACTTTCTTTTCCTTTGTTCATGACTATTCGTTTTTACCTTTGTTTTCTTTCCCCTTGCCCTTAGCTTCCTGAGCTTTTTCTTTCCCTTTGTTTGCATGATTCTTTGCTTCTTCTTGTGTTGCTTCAACTTTTTGCGCTTGCTGTTGTTTAGCTGCTGCACGTGCTTCTCTTTCTGCCTTCTTGGCTTCTTCACGGGCTGCCTTTTCAGCCTCTCTGGCTTCTTCGCGTGCTTTTTTAGCTGTTTCTCTCGCCGCAGCTTCTTTAGCTTTTTCAGCTTCATGTTCCGCTTTCTTTTCAGCCTTTGCCTCGGATTTTTCTTCTTTTGAAACTTTTACTGGAGCAACAGCTGCAGCACCTTCCTCTTCCTCTTCCGTTTCAGCTACAGCATTTGTCTCAACTGCACCTTCTTCGGTTATCCCTTCTTCAACTACAGCCTGATTTTCTTCTGTTGCTTCTTCCGGCTCATCATTTCCAGCATATTCTTCTTCAAGCTTAGCTAGTTTTTCAGCCCATCTTTCAGTAAATTTTTGAAGATTATTTTCAAGTGCAGTGATTGCTGGATGGTCTTCACCGAATCTTTCTTTGAATTTCTCCAAATTCTTCTTCATTGAATAAATATTCTGGGCTAGTACTTCTTCTACTTCATCTACTTCATCTACTTCTTCTGAGGAGCCATCATCTTCAACCGCAGCATCTTCATCATTTGTTTCTTCTTTTGCTGTGTCTTCTTCACCTGCAGCTTCTTCTTCAGCTAACTCGTCATCTATATTTTCTTTTGTGTTGTCATCGTCAGATTTTAGCTCTTCATTGTCATCATCTTTGTCATCATTTGCAATACTGTCCGCATTTTCTATGTTTTCTAGTGCTTTTTCAATCGCCGTCAATGCTTCCTCCTCTTTTCCTTCAGCAAAAAGGGCTTCTGCTTCTGCAAGGCGCTCTGCAGCATATGTAGCTAGTAACTTGGCTTCTTTTTCTTCATCAAAAGTAAGAGCAAGCTTTATTTTCTCTAATGCAAGCTTTGCAAAGTAGAAGAAGCTCCCAGGCATTAATGACGGCTTTTCAGCTTCTATTCCTTGAAGGTGTTCCTTTGCATTTTCTACACCTGCAACAGAATCCAGATCTTTTTCTGTTGAAACAGCTAGATCACCAGCAATTTCTGTTTCGAGGTCAACTGTATTATATTCAGAATCATTATTTTCATTTGCAAAAACACTTGTTGTCGAGAATGTAAATGTTCCTGCAATTACTATAGCTAGTGTGCTCTTGGCAATCTTATTCATTTCTTTGCTTGATAAAAATTTCAAAGTCTTTCACCCCATGTTTTTTTTAAGCGGCCGCTTGATTCATTACAAAGTTACGGAAATGGGAAGGGGTTTTGTGGGGGTATAAAAAAAATTTATTTGAAAATAGAAAAAAAGCTTTAACAGAACCAGGTCATCTTGGTGTGTTAAAGCTTTCATTATGACTTGCATTGTAAACCTGCATAACCCAGTAAGGAGAACATTTATAGCTTTTAGGGATAAAACAAAATGACGCTTGGCTTCAATTCTGTACAGCATTCCTCCTCCATTTTAAAAGTATCCATCTAATAAAAAATCCTGTAATTAAACCTGGAATAACAAAAATCATAGGAAGAAAGACCGGCCCTACTAATACGCCAAATAAAGTTAGTTTTGTCGAGTACATAAGCCCTACAGTTATAAAGTAGGCACTAAATACAAAGGGAAGAAAAGACAATTGTTCGTCTTTTGGCATTGCGCTTCGGTAGGCATCCCACATTGCAAACATATACAGACACGGGTAGAACATAAGCCATTGATAGTTAAGAACATTGATGGCACTGTTAATTTCCCCCGTAAAGCTAAGCATAATAGCGGAATTGAAATGGCTGTATATATTAATGATAAATTCAAGCGCAACAAATAAGGTCCCTTTCCAAAGCTGGCCCATTAATAATTGGCTAAAACCGGGAAGTGCAATGCTCCATAAGACTGCTTCTAGTTTACTGAGATTTTTCATTCTTTTATCACCAGCTACAAGTCGATAGTATTATTGTGCTCTGTTCATAAGCCAATTATCAGGTTTTTTCCAATTATTTTCCTGAAGACGCATTGACAAATATTATGCCATTCCTGAGCTAATTCATTCATATAAGGACAGCTGGATTTATAAATTGCTTCGGCATTAATTTAAAAGGAAATTTAAAGACCCCTCTAAAATGAAAGGGGCCTTAAATTGATTAAGATTCTTCATCTTGGTTATGTTTTTTCTTTTCTCTTTCTTCTTCATTAACAATTTTTAATAATTCTTCAAGCATAGCAGCCATATCATTCCGGCTATATGACCTGGACTCAGCGGCAGGCAGATGATTACTTTCCTGTTCTGCTTTTCGTACTTCTTCCCTTGTCACTCTTTCTTCAAGGAGATATGCCGGCACTAAATGGCCTTCAGGAGTCGCATACATTTTATTTAAACGTCTTGTATCTTTATCAAAGAAACTATATACGACCGGAATGACAAATAATGTAAGAAACGTACTGCTGACCAATCCGCCAATGACCGTGATACCCATGGGCTGATTAATTTCGGCTCCCTCTCCAATTCCTAAAGCAAGGGGCACCAATCCGAGTATAGTCGTTAATGCAGTCATTAGGATTGGCCTTGCCCTGTCTTTTACTGAAACAACAATGGCATCATAGGTCTTAAGTCCACTTTCTTTCTTTTGATTGATATAGTCTACTATAACAATCGCATTATTGACAACAATCCCAGCGAGTACAATAATCCCAATGATTGCAGTAAGACTAATCGGTGTACTGGTTGCAGTTAAAGCAATTGCCACACCAATGATCATCAGAGGGACAGTAAACATAATAACAAACGGATACTTTAATGACTCAAACTGTGCCGACATGACAAGATATATAAATACAATTGCCAAAATAAATGCCAGTACCATATCATCAATGGAGGATTCAAGCAGCTCCCTGTCGCCGCTAAATACCACTTCTGTTTCTTCTGGCAAATCGAGGCCGGTGATTTCTTCGTCAACCTCCTTCGAGATTGCGCCCATATTTGTTGAAGACTTGTACTTCAGTGTAAATTGAACTGCATCCTGCTGGTTAATTCGCTGAATATTAACAGGTCCCTCGCCATTCTCAATATTCGTTACTTCATCTAATGCAACGTAATTGCCATCAGGCTTTTTAATAAGCAAGGTCTTCAGATTGTTAATATCCTGGGTCACATCTTTATCATACTCAACAAAAACGCCATAAATATTTGATTCATTGTCAATCATTTGTATTGCATGGTTGCCCCTTGTCACATCATTTACGGCCATTGCTATTTGAGCAGGTGCCAGCCCTTCCTCAAGTGCTCTTTCCCGGTCCACCGTAATTTGGAGTTCCTCAACCGTATCCATAAGATCCGTTGATAATTCTGTCACATCTTCTAAATCTTTTAATGCATTGTATATTTTATCGACATTCTCATTTAAACGATTTGGATCAGTATCTCTGACACTGAAAGTAAGTGTATTTGGCGATGTGCCTGATGATGATTGCATATTGAAGGAAAGATCCGCACTTTCATTAACTTTAGAAGCTGCCTTCTCCAAATCCTTCTTTATATCATCAACAAATTCAAATGTTGACCGCTCTCGCTGATCCAATTCTTTCATCTTGATATAAAGCTCAGCAATATTAGCATTTTTCGAGCCTCGGAAGGAACCTTCCTGGGTAGTTCCAATCAGGCTGACATACGCATCAATCTCATCCACTTCTTTTAGTTCTTCTTCAACTGCAGCAATGACCTTTTCTGTTTCTGATAACGCAGTTCCATTTTCCAGCTCCATACGAACCGTAAAAAACCCTTCATCGGTATTCGGCAAAAATTGTGTTCCAACTCTCGTCAATCCAAAGCTTCCTGCTGCAAGAAGCAGCATGGTAATCGCAATAACTGCAGCGCGATTGCGCAGTGACCACATAATCGTTCTTTCGAGTATCCTCATTAACCCGGATTCCTGCCTTTTTGCTTCAAGATTTATTTTAGGTGCTTTTAATAAACGGCTCGCAAGCATAGGAACAACCGTAAGAGCAACTACAAGAGATGCAAAGAGGCTAAATGATATCGTTAGTGCAAATTCTGTAAACAGTTCTCCAATGATCCCTGTAATAAATACAACCGGAAGGAATACTGCAACCGTGGTTAGCGTTGAAGCAGTAATGGCTGAACCAACTTCTTTTGCACCTTCACTTGCAGCGGTTTTGGGATCTTTCCCCATCGATAAATGCCGGTATATATTTTCGATAACGACGATTGCATTATCCACAAGCATTCCGATTCCAAGCGCAAGACCGCCTAGTGTCATAATGTTTAAAGTGAAATCAGAAAAATACATCAAAACAAATGTAAAGATGACTGAATACGGGATAGAAATACCAATAATCAGCGGACTCTTTATATTTTTCAAAAAGAAGAAGAGAACAATCATCGCAAAAGCTCCGCCAAGAAGCAGCGAGTTTGAAATATTTCCTATTGCCAGCTTGATATAATCTCCCTGATCAAATAAAATTTCAGACTCTATGTTTTCATATTGATCTTTCTCAAGCAGTTCATCCAGTTTATTGATAAATTCTTCCGATACCTCTGCTGTATTAGCATCCGACTGCTGCAGCACACTTAACAACACAGAAGGGGACTGATTGGTCCGAGTAATTGTTCTATCGTCCTGATTTGTTAATTGGACTTCCGAGATATCCTGCAGGCTAACTTTTTCACCCGTTGCAGGGTTTACGGTAACCGTTAGCTCCTTTAATGTCTCAAGCGAATCAATACTGCTGATAATTCTGGTTGATAGTTCTTTTCCTTCAGTTAATACAGGATCTCCTGGCATGGAGATATTATTTGACTGAATAACATCCACAACGTCAGACTGGCTTAGTTTATAATTCCGCAATTTTTCTTGGTCAAGCTCAACTCGCACTTCTTTGATAGCCGTTCCGGACATATTGACGCTGGCTACTCCTTCAACCTTCATGAGCTCCAGATTCAGTTCCTCAGCGAGCTTTCTTAAGGTCTGGGAATCCTCATCCGCACTCAAAGATAATTGGATGATCGGGAACTGTGACGGATCAAATTTCATGAACCGCGGATCATTAGCATCATCCGGCAGCTGAGTTTGATCAAGCCTCTGTATAACCTCACTCTGTATGTCATCAATATTCGTAGTCCAAGAAAATTGCATTAAAATAAAATTAGCGCTTTCCTGAGAGGTAGAGGTTAGCGTTTTGATTCCAGGCAGTGTAGCCAGATTCTCCTCCAGCGGCTTTGTTACTTTCTCAACTACTTCTTCTGGGCTTGCCCCAGGATAGGAGGTAACAACTACGCCAACTGGCGGGTTGATATCTGGTATAAGTTTTAATGGAATATTTAAAAGGGAAACAACCCCTAAAACAAGCACCAAAAACATCGATACCAATGTAAATATAGGCCTTCTAATTGAAAAGTCACTTATACGCACTCATGCTGCTCCTTTCGATGGCAGTAACTCAGTTCCGTCTTAACTGCCTTTCAAATCCCTCTTAAAATGGTATAAATACGATATCCATAATGAAAGTCAAATTTACGAATTAACCCATTTTAACTATATAAAAGCTACTAGCACTATGCAAGCAATGAGTGTGCCTGGAACTGTGTCGAAAAAGTGACAAAGCAGTCCCAGTTAAAAAGTGAAAAAGCAGCTTTAAGCAGCTGCTTTTTCATTGATTTTCGCAATTTTGATACCCGTCAAGCCGTAAATTAATGTTATGATTGGACTGAGAAGACAGAAAAATGCAAACGGGAGATAAGCAAGTGTGTCCACTCCTAATACACTTGTAAGGAAAACACCGCAAACACTCCATGGAACCAAAGGATTAACCACAGTCCCGGCATCCTCAAGAATCCTTGAAAGATTCTTCGATTGCAGCCCTGCTCTTTCAAATGGCTCCCTAAAAGCATTGCCTGTCAAAAGGATAGATAGGTATTGTTCCCCGACCAAAAAGTTAATGCCGATAGCAGTACCAGCTGCAGAAGCAATTAGGGCAGGGACACGTGCCAGTATGCCTTTTATTCCTTCAAGCAAAGCTGGAAGAATACCAAGCTTAAGAAATAGTCCCCCCATAGATAAGGCCAAGAGCACGAGTGAAATGGAAAACATCATGCTTTCCATCCCACCCCTAGTTAATAATGAGTCTACTTCTTCTAAACCGCTCTCCGAGACATAGCCCGAAAAAAGGAATGACAACATTTTTTGTACTCCAAAGCTATCTTGAACAAAAATCGCTATCAGCAATGATGACAATATACCTGAAGAAAGTGTAATGATTGCAGAAACCTTTTTAATAGCCAATAAAGCAAGGATGGCAAAAGGAATCAGCGAATACCAGTGAACCAGCCCCTGGATGAGCAAGGTTTCTTTCAGCAGGGCAATTTTCGTGAAATTCGATGCCGCTTCATCGGGAGACACTATAGCAAATAGCACGAGAGAAATACCAAATGCAGGTACTGTCGTCCAGGCCATATTTTTTATATGATCAAATAAATCTACTTTTACAGTTGCTGATGCAAGATTGGTTGTATCAGATAAAGGAGACATTTTATCCCCGAAAAACGCTCCGGAAATAACAGCACCAGCTGTAATGGCCTCAGACAGGTCCAAAGCGGAGCTAACGCCCATAAACGCAACTCCCAGAGTAGCTGCTGTTGTCAGCGAGCTTCCGATACTCATGCCAATTACCGATGCCACAACAAAGACAATCGCATAAAAAAACTTTCCATTGACAGCTTCCAAAGCCAAGTATATAAAAGTGGGAATGGTCCCGCTCGCCATCCAGCTGCTGATCAGCATTCCGATAAAGAAAAAAATAAAAATGGCTCCTAGTCCGGATTTTGCTCCTTCAACCAGCCCATTTTCAAGCTCTTTAACAGATACCTTTTTCATTAGGCCGTATGCAAATAAACCCATAATCGCAAATACAACCGGTATATGCGGAACTGATCCTGCAAAAATAATTGAATAGCTGATACCACCTAAAATAATTAAAGTGACAATTAGTGCCTCCAAGGGCTTTAAACGCAAAGCTGCATGATCCTGATGCATCTTGTATTCCTCCTAAAATGAATAGCTTGATAACTAAGCAAAACAAAAAGAGCCCTCTCGTCTTTTAGGGACGAAGAGCTCCGCGGTACCACCCTAATTGATAAGCCATTTGGCCTATCCACTTTAATACAAATAATGTCCTTTTTAATGCAGGTATACTTCAACCAATTGCTGCCTGGATTTTCAGCTCCCATCCAGTCTCTGCTTGCTGCCGGCAATTAATCTACTGATCTGCGGACATGTTAATTTGAGATTCAAATTTATTCCACTTTTAAACTTAAACGCTTTTTAGCGTTAAAGCGTGCCTGCTACTAATATATTATTAAATTGAATATATGTCAAGAGGAATTAATAGGAGATTTTCAGATGCGTTATGGGGTCTATTCATTTTTGCATGCGGATTCTCTCTTTGCTTATAGTGTGTTTTACTAGTTGCCTCTCCACCATTCCAAACAAAAACACGGCCCCAAAACGAGGCCGCTTTCCCTTATTGTGAATCCATAGGATTATAAAGTTTTACATCGGGATTTTTCTCCTGAAACCATCTAAGGGCGAAATCATTTTCAAAAAGGAAAACATTTTTATCATAGCGGTCTTTTACCAATAGGCTTCTTGCGCTGGAGAGGTTTTCGTTAACATCCTCCCCTTCTACCCAGCGAGCAATTTTTGAACCGAGTCTTTCCATATATACTTCTGTGTTGTACTCGTTTTTCATCCGGTGCTCAAATACTTCAAATTGCAGCTGACCTACTGCTCCCAAAAGGTATTCTTCCATTTTTACTGTCTTGAACAACTGGATGGCTCCCTCTTGAACCAGCTGCTGAATGCCTTTATGAAAGTGCTTTTGTTTCATGACATTCTTTGCTGTAACTTTAACAAAAAGTTCAGGTGTAAATTGCGGAAGCCTTTCATATTGAAAATTATTTTTTCCGACTGTTAAAGTGTCCCCGATTTGGTATGTTCCCGGATCATATATTCCGATAATATCTCCGCTAACGGCAGTATCAACGGTGCTTCTGTCATCCGCCATGAATTGCGTGGATTGTGCAATCTTAATTGATTTTCCGATTCTCGGTATATTGACTGCCATTCCGCGTTCAAACTGGCCTGAGCAAATTCTCAAGAATGCAATCCTGTCGCGATGTGCTGGGTTCATATTTGCTTGAATCTTAAATATGAAGCCTGAGAATTCTTCTGATAGCGGGTCAATTTCACCAGCTGTCGAGCTGCGCGGCTGCGGCGGAGGTGCAAATTGAAGATAGGATTCAAGGAACGTCTGTACACCAAAGTTTGTCAGGGCGCTTCCGAAAAATACAGGCGTCAACTCACCTTTCGCAATCTTCTCTCTGGAAAATTCATTACCCGCTTCATTTAATAGCATTATTTCTTCTATAGTTTGATCATAAAGGCCTGATTCCTTTAAAGAATGGTCCCCTTCAATTTCTCCTTCTTCATTTAAAGCAACAAAACGGGCATCTTCTTCAACACGAAATTGTTCAACTCGGTTATTAAAACGGTCATAAATTCCAAGGAATTCTTTACCCATGCCAATTGGCCAGTTCATTGGGTAAGATTCAACCCCCATGACTTCTTCCAGCTCTGCCAGCAATTCCAAAGGTGGCTTCCCTTGGCGGTCGAGCTTATTTATAAAAGTAAAGATAGGGATTCCTCTCATTCGGCAGACCTTGAATAGTTTCAGAGTCTGCTCCTCAATCCCTTTAGCAGAATCAATAATCATGACTGCACTGTCAACAGCAGTTAGCGTACGATACGTATCTTCACTGAAATCCTGATGACCTGGTGTGTCAAGGATATTAACACGTGCTCCATCAAATTCAAACTGCATAACACTGGAGGTAACGGAAATCCCACGCTGCTTCTCGATTTCCATCCAGTCACTTGTCGCATATTTACCTGTCTTCTTCCCTTTTACCGTACCTGCGTCACGAATAGCGCCCCCGAATAAAAGCAGTTGTTCTGTAAGCGTCGTTTTCCCGGCATCCGGGTGGGAGATAATCGCAAAAGTGCGGCGTGATAAAACTTCCTCTTTAAAATTTTTGGACATAATCGTTCCTCACTTACTTATATGAAAATTTGTTTTTAAAGCAATGATCGGGTTAATTAATAATAATTATTGCAATACCTTCAATTCTATCGCGAGCGAGTAAAGTTTGCAACGCATTTAAGAATTGCTTATTTCTTTTTATATTCCATTTTCAGGATTATAATAATGAAAATAAAGCTGAAAGCAAAGGAAGCGAAAGAATGGATACCATTACTCATACTTTGTTTGGCCTCACCCTCTACGGTGCAGTAGATAAGAAAAAGATGAATAAAAATCATAAAAGGGCTTATTTGCTGACTGCCGTCGGTGCCAGCCAAATTCCCGATATTGATGTTATTTCCCGCCTGTGGGACACCGAAGGGCTTTATCAAATGTGGCACAGGGGCATTACTCATTCTTTTTTTCTGACTCCCATTTGGGCGTTATTATTTTTCTTCCTTTCCCTCCTGCTGTTCAAGGTAAAGGATAGGAAGCTTTTCCTTTTAGGATGGTTTGCCGTGTTCATACATAATACCAGTGATTTATTCAATGCCTGGGGAACGGGCTATTTGGAACCTTTTTCAAATATGAGAGTAACGTTTGGAACGATTCCGATTGTTGATTTTGTATTTTGGATTATTATGGGAACAGCCTTTATTTTATCAAAAGGAAAAAAAGCAAAATCTCCTTATTACTATAAAATGGCTTGGATATTCATGCTTCTTCATGTAATCATCCAAACCACACAAGGTTTCTTGATCTATAAACAATATGATGGCCAAAATGATCAAATCGCATTGTCAGCAGATTTTGTTCCGTGGTCTTATTCAGTCATCACAAAAAAAGATGATAAAGTCACCATCTATAATGACAGCCTGTTTCAGGAAAAGGAAATTCAATATGTGCTTGAATCAAATGAATTCGCAAATTTGGACAAATTATTCTCAGAACGCCCTGAAGCTAAAACCCTTTATGAATGGTCCCCCTTTGTTGTACTTGTTGATGACGATGAGCGGCTCGGTATTTTTGATCCCCGTTTTTACAGAAACGGACAGTCTTTTTTATTTGAGTATATCGAGAAAAACACAGAAAGATGAGACCACGGTTCTCATCTTTTTTTGCCCTGAACGAATATCATTTATTTTTCATGAATTTACACCCTTTGAACATAATAAAACTATTAAGCTTTAAGGCGGAGGTTTTTGGGAAAAGAAGCATTGGCTAAAATCCGCCCAAACGTCTTGCAGGGAATACTACAGAGTATAAGAGGTGTTAGAATGAATTTTCTTTGGGGAATTTTCGGTATCATTGTCGTTCTGGGAATCGCATTCCTGCTTTCAAGCAATAAAAAGGCAATCAATCTTCGGACTGTTGCTTGCGGGCTTGCCATTCAGCTGATTTTCGCCTTTCTCGTTTTGAAGTGGGAAGCCGGCCAAAATGCACTGAATTGGCTGACTCTGAAGGTAAATGATGTTATTAATTATGCCAATCAAGGAATTAACTTTTTATTCGGAGGCCTTTTCACAGAGGAATCAGGAATAGCATTTGTATTTGCCTTTCAGGTGCTTCCGGTCGTTATCTTTTTCTCTTCATTGATCTCAGTCCTCTATTATTTAAGGATCATGCAATTTTTCATAAAGATTTTAGGGGGCGCTCTTTCCTGGCTTCTTGGGACAAGAAAGGCCGAATCTATGTCTGCGGCTGCAAATATTTTCGTAGGCCAAACAGAAGCACCGCTTGTTGTTCGCCCTTATCTCGCCAATATGACGAAATCAGAACTATTTGCTGTCATGACGGGGGGGCTTGCATCTGTAGCAGGATCTGTATTGATTGGATATTCCCTGCTTGGTGTTCCTCTCGAGTATTTGCTTGCGGCAAGCTTTATGGCTGCACCTGCAGGATTAATATTGGCTAAAATCATGCTCCCGGAAACAGAAGATAAAGAAGAGCCTAAAGAGTTTGATATGGAAGTGGATAAAGATTCTGCCAATGTCATTGACGCCGCAGCAAAAGGAGCTAGTGTCGGCTTGGAACTTGCCTTGAATATAGGGGCAATGCTCCTGGCGTTTATCGCCCTTGTAGCCTTAATAAATGGCCTTCTCGGTTGGGTTGGCGGATTGTTTGGTTTTGGCGGCCTGACCCTAGAGACCATTCTCGGCTATCTATTTTCTCCACTTGCGTTTGCGATTGGCGTTCCTTGGGAGGAAGCAGTACAGGCAGGCAACTTTATCGGTCAAAAATTAATTTTGAATGAATTTGTCGCTTATTCTGCATTTGCACCTGAGATCCCCAACTTATCAGACAAAACGGTAGCGATTATCAGTTTTGCTCTATGCGGATTTGCCAACATATCTTCACTGGGAATCCTGCTTGGAGGGCTTGGAGGATTAGCGCCTAACCGCAGGAAAGACATTGCACGCCTAGGCCTTAAATCTGTAGCAGCTGGTGCCCTCGCCTCCATGCTAAGTGCCGCGATTGCGGGCATGCTGTTTTAAGGGCTGGCTATAAAATATGTTCAATGATATATAAGATTTTCCATTGATATATTGAAGCTTTTCATTGATAAATACATCTTTTTAATTGACATTTCATAAATATTGAAAAATGTCTCTTGAATAACAAAATCCTCCGTCTGAAGGAGGATTTTTTCATCTTATTTTTTCAAGTGATAAATAACTGATTCATACGGACGAAGGTTGATTTCCCTACTTGCTGAAGGGGAATCCTGATAATTGGATAGCAAGATCTCAGACTTGTACCCTTCAAGAACAACTGAAGCTGGCAAGGTACATGATGTCCCTTTACCATAGAAATTATTAACAACAAGAAGCAATTCATTTTGGCCATTACGAATATAGGCAAAAACTTCAGGGTGTTCTTCAGAAATCAATTCATAATCACCATAAGTGATGATGTCAAACTGCTTACGGAGATCGATAAGCTTTTTATAATGATAAAATACAGAATCCTTATCCTTTAAAGCACTTTCCGCATTAATTTCCTTGTAGTTAGGTGCTACATTGATCCATGGTTTCCCCTCGGTAAAACCTGCATTTTCCGAGCTATCCCATTGGACAGGCGTACGGGAGTTATCGCGAGATTTACTTTTTAAGATTTCAATAATTTCCCTCTCTGGCATTTCCTTATCCTTCAGGATATTAAAGATGTTCAATGACTCAACATCCCGGTATTCATCAATGCTGTTAAAGCCAGGATTTGTCATGCCAAACTCTTCGCCCTGATAAATATATGGTGTGCCCTGCATCATATGGATGGTTGTCGCCAGCATTTTAGCTGATTCCAGATGATATTTTCCATCATCGCCGTACCTTGAAACAACACGTGGCTGATCATGATTGCACCAGAAAAGTGCATTCCATCCACCGCCTCTATGCATTTCAGTCTGCCACTTTGACAAGATCTGCTTTAACGCACGAAAATCAAAATCGGCTAAAGCCCATTTCTCGCCATTTGGATAATCCACTTTTAAATGATGAAAGTTAAAGGTCATGCTTAATTCTTCACGCTCAGGGTTTGAATACTTGATGCAATGATCAATGGTGGTTGAAGACATTTCCCCGACTGTCATGCTATCGTATTTAGAAAATACATTTTGGTTCATTTCATGCATGAATTCATGCGCACGAGGGCCATCTGTATAAAACTTTCTCCCATCACCTGGCGGAACTGAGCCGTTATCATCAGGAAAATGCTGGTCCTTTGAAATAAGGTTGATGACATCGAGTCTGAAACCATCCACTCCTTTTTCAAACCAAAATCTCATCATATCATAGACTTTCCGGCGGAGCTCTTCATTTTCCCAATTTAAATCTGCCTGAGTAATGTCAAAAAGATGCAAGTAGTATTGCTCTGTTTTTTTATCATACTCCCAGGCATTTCCCCCAAATTTCGATTCCCAGTTTGTAGGCTCACTGCCATCCGCTTTAGGATCCTTCCAGATATAAAAATCACGGTATGGATTATCTTTTGATTTTTTTGCTTCCTGAAACCATTCATGCTCAGTAGATGTATGGTTTACAACAATGTCCATAATGATTTTTATATCACGGCTATGCGCCTCTTCAAGGAGCTTATCAAAGTCTTCCATTGTTCCATACTGTTTGTGGATGCTGAAATAGTCGCTAATATCATAACCGTTATCACGCTGCGGAGATTTATAAATGGGTGTAAGCCAAACGACATCCACACCTAATTCCTTTAAATAGTCCAATTTGGCAATAATTCCCGGAATATCCCCAATCCCATTGCCAGTCGTATCATTAAAGCTTTTCGGATAAATTTGATATACTACAGCTTTTTTCCACCATGCTTCATTCATTTGAATCACACCTATTTTCAGTATTTTTTAATTAAAAAGAAGAACTTGTGCTTCATACGGGCGGAGCTTAATCGTTCCGCTTCCCTGTAAGTCTTTATAATTCCCAATCAATACTTTAGGGCTGGTTCCCTGTAATTGTGCTGGGACTTCTACTTCATGGCTTCCATTGTAAAAATTGCACAAAACAAGAAGTGTTTGATTGCCAAGGATTCTTGTATAAGCATAAACTTCCGGATGATTTTCGAGGATTAAGTTATATCTTCCGTAAACTATAATTTCATGCTGCTTTCTTAGTTCAATCAGCTTTCTATAATAATGAAAAACGGAGCCTGGTTCTTTTAAAGCCTGTTCTGCATTAATTTTCTTATAATTAGGGTTTACTTTTATCCAGGGAGTTCCTTTAGTAAATCCTCCATGTTCAGAAGAATTCCATTGCATCGGAGTTCGTGCGTTGTCACGTCCTTTTGCATGGATGCTTTCCAGGGCCTTTTGTTCAGTCCATCCATCTTGAAGCGCTTCTTTATAAAAATTAAGTGTTTCAATATCTTTATAGTCGCCAATGTAATCAAAACGAACATTCGTCATTCCGATTTCTTCCCCCTGATAAATATAGGGAGTCCCTTTCATCATATGAAGGAGCGTTGCAAGCATTTTAGCAGACTTTTCCCGGTACTCACCGTCATTGGCGAATCTTGAAACGGAGCGCGGCTGATCATGATTATTGAAATAAAGGCTATTCCAGCCCACTTCGTCAAGCTCGATTTGCCATTTTGAAAGATTGGCCTTTAAATCCTGCAAAGCGAGCGGCTTAAGATCCCATTTGCCATTTGGACCGTTATCAAGGCTTACATGCTCAAATTGGAAGACCATGTTTAATTCTTTCCGGTCTTCACCGGTATACTGTCTGGCCCATTCAGGCGTCACCCCTGGCATTTCGCCTACAGTCATTACATCATATCTCGATAAGGCTTTTTCATTCATTTCCTTCAAATATTCATGAATTCTTGGTCCGTTTCGGTAATACTTGCTGCCTGATGCATATTTTTTTCCTGGCTTCGGTTCATCTTCAGGGAGGCTGTCAACTTTAGAAATGAAATTGATTACATCCATTCTGAGTCCATCAATGCCTTTATCAAGCCACCATGTCATCAAGTCATAGATTTCACACCTTAGTTTTGGATTCTCCCAATTCAAATCCGGCTGTTTTTTCGAAAACAAATGCAAAAAATATTCACCGGTATTTTCATCTAGTTCCCATGCCGAGCCCCCAAAATTGCTTCCCCAGTTGTTCGGCTCTTTTCCATCTTTGCCTTCCCGCCATATGTAGTAATCCCTGTACGGGCTGTCCTTCGATTTCTTTGCCTCAGCAAACCAAGCATGCTCGTCTGAACTATGGTTTACAACCAAATCCATAATGAGCTTAATGCCTCTCTTGTGCATCTGTCCAAGAAGTTCTTCCCAATCTTCCATGGTTCCAAACTCGCTCATAATATCCTGATAATCGCTAATATCATAGCCGTTATCATCATTGGGTGATTTATAAACAGGGGAAAGCCATATAACATCTATTCCAAGTTCATTTAAATAATCAAGCTTGGAGATGATTCCCTGAAGATCTCCTATTCCATCGCCATTGCTATCCATGAAGCTGCGCGGATAGATTTGATAAACAACACTTTCTTTCCACCATTGCTTCTTCATCTGGCAACCTCCAATATTTTTTATTTTGAGCCATTCCAATAAACGGCGATACCATGGAATTCGAAAAATCCCATGGTATCAATAAATGACTAAGCTTTTTTAAACTTTGAGAAGACCATTGTAAGAACGAATGGGACAACAAGTGCAATTCCCATACCGATGAAGAATGCACCCCAATTTTCCGCAAAAATCGAGAAGAATGCCGGCAATCCTCCTACACCGATGGAGGGTGCTTTAACTCCATTGATTGTGATGAAAATTCCGGCGATCGCAGAACCAATAATTGCTGCAAAGAACGGGAATTTATAACGAAGGTTCACCCCAAACATTGCCGGCTCCGTTACACCAAGCCAAACTGAGATTGAAGAAGTTAGCGCAAGACCTTTCAGCTTTTCGTTTCCTTTGTTTAACCGCATCATCGCGAACGCGGCTGAACCCTGTGCGATATTAGAGAGCGCAACCATTGGCCATAAAAAGGTTCCTCCGATGCTGCCGATTAACTGTAAATCGACCGCAAGGAATGTGTGGTGCATCCCTGTGATAACAAGTGGCGCATATAACCCTCCATAAATTAGGCCGCCAAGAGCCGGTACTCCTTCAAAGATTCCGACAACACCATTTGTAATCCAGCTTCCGATTGTAAAAGTAATTGGCCCAATAGCAATGAATGAAAGAAATCCTGTCACCAATAAGGCGATTGGCGCTACAGTCAGCAGCTGGATTGCATCCGGAATTCTCTTTCGTAAAAATACTTCAATCTTTGCCAGCACCAATGAAGCAAATAATACAGGCAACACTTGACCCTGATAGCCTACTTTTTCGACTTCAAGTCCAAACAAATTCCATTTTGGAATATCTTCTGCTGCTCCATATCCCCATGCATTTAATAAATCAGGGTGAACAAGCATTAAACCTAATACAATTCCTAATAACGGGCTTCCTCCGAAACGGTTTACGGCACTCCAGCCAATTAGCCCTGGCAGGAATACGAACGCTGTGTTGGCGATCAGGTTAATGATGCTCGCTAAATCAGCCCAGTTGGTATAAACTTCAACAAACGACTTATTATCAAAGAAAATATCAGGAGCTGTCATAATATTGTTAATCCCCATAAGAAGACCTGCTGTTACAATGGCAGGCAAGATTGGGATAAAGATATCAGCCAGTGTTTTTATTCCACGCTGCAATGGATTCAGATTTTCTGCAGCGGCTGTTTTTGTTTCTTCCTTAGAAGATTCCCCGATGCCTGTTGCTTCTGTCATTTCCTTGTAAATTTTATCGACGAGACCTTGTCCAATGACAACTTGAAACTGCCCATTAGAGGAAAAGGAGCCTTTTACAACTTCTATATCTTCAAGTTTTTCCTTATCTACTTTTCCTTCATCTTTTAAAGCAAATCGTAATCGTGTGACACAATGAGTGGCCGCGGCAATGTTCTCTTTGCCGCCAATTGCTTCGACGATTTGCTCGGCTGTCTGTTTATTTGCACCCATTCTTCTCTCTCCTCCTGTTACCGTTTTCATTTTATTTTAAAAAAAACAACTTAAAGGTTTTATTAATAATTTTTCTCGATCTTTACATACCAATCCAATTTTTTAATTATGCAAATCGTTAACCCTTTAAGTGGAAACCAACTTGTATATACATGAGTTGTTTACGTTTTCATTTTATCTTGTATATACATGTCCGTCAACTTTTTTTCTTTGCCGTGACTTTCCATCTGTTATATTACCCTAAAAAAAGATGAAAAGCGCAGGGCGCCTTGCCCACGAAGGAACGCAGACTAAAAGCGCCACGTCCTGTGGCAACGTCTGCATGACCCCGAGCCCCTAGGAGCCGCAACTAGAACAGGCTTGTGACCTCGAGGGGATAGGCTGCTTGCGCTAGACAGTTCTCTAAATTCAAGGGGATATACTTTCTGATATTTAAAAAAAAGACGGCTTCCAGACCAAAATTGGTCTGCAAAGCCGTCTTTTAATTTTTTTTCATCTGCTCTTTCTTTTTATCATCGTCATCATCATTGGTTAATTCACGGGTTGACTTTTTAAATTCTTTTAATGTTTCACCGAACGCTTTCCCTATTTCAGGAAGCTTCTTCGGTCCAAAGATTATAAGAGCCAGTACCAATATCAGAATCAGACCTGGAATACCAATGTTTGTTAACATGCTATACACTCCTTATATATCGAAATCACATGGAAATATACAAAAAACAATAAGCAAAATCACGGTTCTCTGTTCATTATAGTAGAAAGAAAGTAAAAAGCATAGCAATAGTCAACATTTTATTTATTACAGACCCTTTATTGGCATATCTAAAATTAGGGAGGCCACTTTCCGTTAACATGCCCGCTCCTGTTAAAATAACCGTATACCCCGATTCCTTCAGCCATGTCTCAAGCATAGATATCAGCTTCATTTAATGGTTTTCCCATTATTTTAAAAGGATAAAATGTTTATTTATTCCTTTATTTGCGGTAAATAATAGATTATAACTGTTTACGCTACTTATCAATAGGGAGTGATTAATATGCAAGAGACGGAAACAAAAGACTATCGGAAAGGCTTTAAAAAATTTACCTCCAAAGCCAAAAAGTATGCAGAAGATCCCGAAAAGACAAGAAGCCTGTTAAACAAGGCAACGACAAAAGCGAATCATAATAAATCTTCCTTAAGTGATATATGGGATAAATTTCAGCTTTTGATCGATATGATTAAAGCTTGGTCAAGAGGAGATTACCGCCATATCTCAAAAAAATCAATACTCTTTATTATTGCCTCCATAATATACTTTGTTTCACCTATCGATATAGTACCGGATTTTTTAGCTGGAATTGGAATTCTTGATGATGCTGCTGTGCTAGGCTTTGCTGTTAGCCAAGTTACAGGGGAACTTGAAAAGTTTAAGATTTGGAAGGAAAGCCGCACGATAGAAATGAAATAATCTAATCGTAACATAATCAGCAAAACAATCGGGTTTATCGGATATGTCAAACAACAGTCAAATTTTTGCTGTTCATACGAATACTTTTTGATATAATAATGGTGGAAAGTGAAATAGCATGCCAGTTATCATTATTTATTTCGCAGGGTCTGTTGGCCAACATAATTGAATAACTAGAATGTGGGGGAACCGGTTATGCCGGTTGAGACTTCATCCTTTAGATGTTGACCCTTTGAACCTGATCTGGCTAATACCAGCGTAGGGAACATATTATTTAACATTATAATATTGTTTATATGCGCCCCGGTATTATGCCTGGGTGTTTTTTGTTTTGCAGGGCAAACTATAATCATCTTTCCTTTGTTCGACATTACCTAAAGACATACAGGAGGTTTAAAGATGAAAAATTGGATTGCAGCAGCTGTTTGTTCTGTACTGCTTCTTGCCGGCTGTTCAGGAAATGGGCAAGAGACACAACAAAACAGCGAAAAAAAGAAAGAAGATCTAAAAAAGATTACAGTCGTTTTGGACTGGACTCCAAACACCAACCATACTGGTTTATATGTGGCAAAAGACAAAGGCTATTTTAAAGAGGAAGGTCTTGATGTTGAAATTATTATGCCCGGCGAAGCTGGTGCAGATCAGCTCACAGCCTCAGGCAAGGCGGATTTCGGGGTAAGCTATCAGGAAAGCATCACAGAGGCACGCGTACAGGGCGTTCCCCTCGTATCGATTGCCGCAGTCATTCAGCACAATACATCTGGTTTTGCCTCTCCTGCAGATAAAAATATTAAGACTCCAAAGGATTTTGAGGGGAAAACTTATGGCGGCTGGGGAGCTCCTGTTGAAAAATCGGTAATGGAGTCACTCATGAAGACAGAAAATGCCGATGTAAAAAAAGTATCTATTGTCAACATGGGTGACGCTGACTTTTTTACCGCAGTGAAAAGGGACATAGACTTTGCCTGGATTTATTATGGGTGGACAGGTGTAGAAGCTGAGCTCCGCGGGGAAAAAATTAATATGGTTTACCTTACCGATTATTCTGAGAAATTGGATTATTATACACCTGTACTGGCAACTAATGAAAAAATGATAAAAGATAATCCGGAGACTGTTAAAGCATTCCTTAAAGCCGCATCGAAAGGTTATGAGTTCGCAATTGAAAAACCAGAAGAAGCAGCTGATATATTATTAACCAATGCACCAGACCTTGATAGCGATCTAGTGAAGAAGAGCCAGGCCTGGCTTTCTCCTCGCTATCAGGACGATGCAGCCAGATGGGGCGAGCAAAAGCTTGAAGTTTGGGAAAACTATGCTGAATGGATGCATGAAAATGGGCTTTTAGACGGAGAATTAGACACCGGCAAAGCTTTTACAAATGACTTCCTGCCGGAATAAAGGAGAGTAGATGAAGTGGCGAACGCACTTGTAAGCATTCAAATCATACCTAAAACAAAAAACGGGGAAAATGTAATTCCATATGTAGATGAAGCCATTAAGGTAATACAGGATTCAGGGGTTAAGCATGAAGTCCATCCTTTAGAAACAACCATGGAAGGCGATTTGGACCATTTATTGAAAGTAATAGCAGATATGAATAATAAAATGATTGAAATAGGAAGCAGCAACGTAATCTCTCAGGTAAAAATACTGTATCAGCCAACAGGAATCGAAATGGAAAATTTAACGGGGAAATATCGTTCATGAAAAATGTTTTTGTGAAAGGATGGAGACCGGCTGCGGTTCTCCTCCTTTTATTCATTCTGTGGGAGATTGCTGTCAAGCTGGCTGATGTCCCAGCTTGGCTCCTTCCGCCTCCAACTGATATTTTTAAGGAAGCTATTGAAGGGTGGAATGGTTTGCAGCTCCACCTTCGATCGACTGTCATGCTTTCTTTGCTCGGATTTGCGATTGGTACAGGCATCGGTTTGCTGACAGCGGTTTTGCTGCACTTAATTCCATTTATAAGGGAAGCCATTTATCCCCTTCTCATCCTTTCGCAAAATGTGCCCATTATTGTTCTGGCCCCTTTGCTTGTGGTGTGGCTTGGTTTCGGCATACTTCCAAAGCTGATCGTTATCACATTGGTTTGCTTTTTCCCTATTACCGTTGCAGCATTAGATGGATTTAGGCAAACACCCGGGGAGCTTAAGCACTATATGTTAATGGCTGGAGCCAGTAAAGATCAGCTATTTTGGAAATTGGAGCTTCCATACTCCCTCCCTTCCCTGTTTTCCGGGTTGAAAATCTCTGCCACCTACAGTGTGATGGGTGCAGTCATTTCCGAATGGCTGGGGGCAAAAGCTGGTATAGGCGTTTATATGACTCTCGCCTCCTCTTCTTTTCGGACTGACCGAGTGTTTGTTGCCATTTTTGCCATCATGGGTCTAAGCTTACTGTTTTTTGGGGCAATTCTTTTGGCAGAGCGTTTGCTCGTCAAGTGGAAACCACGGGAGGCTAAGAAAAAATGATTCAATTATCAATTGATCAATTATCAAAAAGTTTTGATTCAACCCTTGTTTTAAACAATCTTACCTTTCATATAAACTACGGTGAATTTGTGTCTATTCTCGGACCATCCGGCAGCGGAAAAAGCACTATTTTCAACTTGATTGGCGGACTGCTTCTGCCAGATAGCGGCACGATTCAGCTGAAAGGCGAGAAGATCAATGGGAAGCGGGGTTCTATCAGCTATATGCCACAGACCCCTTCTTTGCTGCCATGGAGAACTATTCTCCAAAATGTATTGCTCGGACAAGAGATTCAGGGCAAAACGAATCCTGAAACTGCCAGGAAAATGCTGTATAAAGCCGGATTAAAAGGCTATGAAAATGCTTACCCCCAGGAACTTTCCGGAGGCATGAAGCAAAGGGCTGCTTTTATTCGGGCCCTTCTAAGTCCCCAGCCAGTTATTTTATTGGATGAACCATTTTCAGCATTGGATGAACTGACACGCCACGAAATGCAAACATGGCTGCTCGATATTTGGAATGAACACAAACCGACTATCCTGTTTGTTACACACAATATTGAAGAAGCTATATACCTTTCTGATCGCATTTTGCTTCTAAGCACCAAGCCTGCTCAAGTGGTGCAAGAAGTTACCGTACCTTTTACCAGGCCGAGAAAGGAAGAGCTTTTTCTTGATGAAAATTTCCTTGCTTGCAAAAGAGGCATCCATGCCGCTTTTAAACTTCAGCAGAGGTGATGCTTTTTGGCTAAAATCATAGATTCCCATATACATCTTGATCAATATGATGATGATGCAATAACAGAAATTTTCAATCGCACAACGCATCAGCTTTCTGTTATTTCCGTTTCAAATGATTTGGATTCCTGCAAACGAAACCTCGACCTTTCTAATGTATATCCTCATGTGAGGCCCGCTTTTGGTTTTCATCCTGAACAAAGTCTTCCCGGCGATCAGGTTATTTCAGAACTTTTCAGCTGGATGGAGCTCCATAAGGAGGAAATGTCAGCTGTTGGAGAAGTCGGGCTTCCATATTATCTAAGAAAAAAGCATTCTGGCATTTTTCAGATTGAAGGCTATATAGAATTGCTCGAAGCATTTATCAAGTTCGCTAAGAAGCGGGATAAACCTATAGCTCTACATGCTGTTTATGACGATGCCCCTATTGTCTGCAATCTATTGGAGAAGCATTCTATACAAAAAGCACATTTCCATTGGTTTAAAGGTGAATCGGCGATTGTCAGAAGACTGATTTCAAATGGATACTATATCTCCTTTACTCCAGATATTATTTACGAACGGGAAATACAAGACATTGTCCGATATTATCCGCTTGATCGGCTCATGGCTGAAACGGATGGACCATGGCCATTTGAAGGTCCTTTTAAAGGTCAGCCTACCCATCCAGCTATGATTCTTCGGTCCATCAAAGCATTGGCTCATATAAGGAAAATACCTTCCGAAATCGTTCAAAGGCAGATATATGATAATACCGTAAGCTTCTATTATAATTAAAGTTTTGCAGGATTAAGCAGTTGCTTTTAAACGGTCATTCGGTGTCAATGGCCGTTTTGAATGTTGATCTTTCTTTAGACTTAAAATCTCCTGTCCGCAGAAGACACATAAAACCATGCGGCTCTTTTCCCCGGAAATGCTGGTTCACTTCGACCCCGCTTTTTTTTCCAAAACAATGGTACCCCTTCCCATGTCTATTTCTTTTCTAAGTAACCAAATGTTTCAAAATAGTATTAATTTACCAGATAAATATAATCAATTCGCACCATTCCTTATATTGGAAATATGCGTTAACCTTAAATTGGATAATATTTTTAGGAGGTATGGGATGAAAAAGTATATTTTCTTGCTATTGTCTATTTTACTAGTTTTTTCAGGCAATGCGTTTGCACAGCCTAAAAGCGGTAATGCGGATTTTACTGAAAAGGAATTTATGAAGGCAGTCAAAAAGGCTGATGAGTTTAAAGATTTTAAATCATCCTTCCTAAACAATTCAGCTGTAAAGCCAAAACCTCTTATCGATGATAGCGGATCCCAGTATGGCTGGACGATCCAATACGAAATTGAATATAATGAAAAGAATCTTTTTCTGAACGAAGATGCCCTAGTTAATTTCTCTTCCCTTATATCTTTTTCTTATGAATTTGATAACGGATTGAAGGTTCGCCTCGTCGATTATAGCAGGCTCATGGAAGATTTAGCTTTTTATGTAAACGATCTAAGAATCGGTGAGAAAACCAAGATAGATGTTTCTAACGATAGCATTTTCCAAAAGTATTTGACAGAAGTAGAAATAAACAAGAAGCAAGCGATTGAGAAGGCAGATGAAAATAAAGTGGAGCCTTCTGAAAATATTACTGCTGCAGGCCAGCTTTGCTACTATTGTACAAAATATGAGTGGCGAGGAGGGCACACTTGTGCTCCTGCAGAATTGCAATCAGCAGCATCTGTTTCTTACCAGCTGAATGAAAATGGATTAACCGAAGATGGTGTTACACCTGATTGCTATGTTCCCCGATACAAGGTTTGCGTAGCAGGAGAATGGAGAACATATTGTCCAATTCAATAGACTGGCGGATCTTACTTTCATCATTTCACTTATAACCGGCTAAGCTGCAGCTTAGCCGGTTTTTTCATCCCTTTGTACTTGAGGCAATTTTTGAGCCTTCAATAAAGTGCCTTTGGAAGGAGAAGAATAAACTTTACACCTTTAAAGTAGAAGTACCACTAATATTTAGTTTTAAGCATTTTTTAGGAATTCTTATCAGGAATGTAAACAAATAAGATATTAAGTCAAAAAAAGACTCCAAAATGAAGTCATTTAAGGATTTTTCTCTACGCTTTTAGTTACGGCCTTTAAGTATTGCAGAAAAAGATTGCTTTCTTCTGAAGAAAGGATATAGTACTCTTCACTTGCCAGCGTCCTGAAAATTACCTCTCCATCCTCTTCCCAGATTTTTAGTTTAAGCGGCTCCTTCCCTTTTAACATAAATTGCACATCATACTGCGGTTTCGATGTCAGTGCAGTATTTACAGAATGTGCTGAATTAATGGCTTTTCTGGCTGCCTCTTCCCATTTTTCATCCTGTATGGTTGCTATGCCTGGAGAGTATGGCCCTTCTGCTGAAAAAGACTTTTCAGATTCAGATATAGAAACTGCTGTTTTTGTAATAACACTATTGCCCATCACAGCAGAGCTATTGCTGCCTCGGTTCATATAATCATCAGAATAAATGATAATTGAAAAAAGAAAACAGGCAGCCAATACCGCGGCAGCAGATAATAATCGCGGGAGGATGTCTTTCTTGCCCCTTTGCCGAGTTTCTGCTTCATTTATTATTTTTCTAAAGCTCTTCCGTTTTTGTCTCTGTGAACGCGGGATATAGTCCAGCTCGCGGAAAGAATTATCGAATCCGAATGAGTTCTTCATGGATCTCCCCCCTTTTCTGCAGTTCTTTTTTTAGCGCGGCGAGTGCCCTGGAAGTGGTGATTTTTACTTTATTTTCATTCCAATTCAAAATTTCCGCCGTTTCCTTTATGGAAAACTCTTTTATTTTTCTTAATATCAGAACTTCTTGATAACTTAGTTTCAAATGGCGGATTGCTTCATATAAGAGTGCAGCTTTTTCTCCCTTAATGATAATCTCTGTTGGCGTATCTTCATCTGATGGCAACTGGAACTTTTCAATAGAGAAAAATTTAAATCTGTTTTTCTTGCGCAAATAATCAATGGCTACATTCCTTGATATCCTTACAAGCCAAGTAAAGATTTGGGACTCCCCATTAAATTGGTTCATATATTTATAGGCTTTAATAAAGGTATCCTGGGTCAGATCTTCTGCAATTTCTTTTTCATTTACGAGAAGAAATATGTATCCATAAATGCGATCGCTATATTCGTTGTACATTTCTTCAAATGCTTCTACGGATATTCGCTCCATTTAGCGGTGCCCCCTCGCATAGTATTAGACGAATTAGATAAAAAAAAGAAACACATTCTTTACATTTTTAATAAAACACTTCTAGGAAGTTCTCCTTTTTATTCATTTTATCATTCATAAAAAATACTGCCTCCCCCTAATTTCTTATTTTTTCCATACAAATACATTATTCCAGTCTGTAATTTTATAAATGATTCTTTCCCTCCACATAATTCCATATACTTTTGATTATTTTTCACTGAAACCTTTTTCCGGTTATGAAACCTTCAGGCTATTTTTCAAAACGGCTGTCAATCTTCCTTTTTTTTCGGCAGCCTTACGATTTATATTTAGCTAAAGTACTGATAACAGATGGGTTTTCCATCTCCGGAAAACATATGTATCTCTAAAAAGTAAAAGAAAAGCAGGACATCTCCTGCTTTTCTTTTACTTTATTACCACTTAAAACAAGACGCGCCTACAATAATAAGCAGGATGAATAGAACAACGATTAGAGCAAAACCGCCGCCATATCCAGCTCCTCCATAACCGCAGCCTCCGTAGCCATAGCCATACATAATCGAATCCCCTCCTTTTCTAGTCTGCAGTTAACTTTTAGTATCCGTAGCCACCGTAACCCCAAGAAGCACCAATGATGATTAACAAAATAAACAATACAACTAAAAGGGCGAAACCTCCACCGTATCCGCATCCGTCTGACATAGTCAATTACCTCCTTTGTTTGATTCAATATATCCTATTCACTTCACCCAAATTGTGCGATAGACGAATGCACAGATTTGCCCGGCAAAAAAGAAGCCTTTCTGCGGAAAGCTCCCATTTCACCTTATATATCAGGATTTTCAGACTGATTTTTTTAAAAAAATAGGCATATAGATTTTTTTGCCTTGAACGCTTCGATCCGGATTTTGCTGAAGCAAATCTGTCTTCCGTTCTGAGTGATCCTTGGTCCTCCTTGTAAATCCAGATAACCATATTCCCGTAAAATACACTATGAAAATCCCCCCTATGTCAGTAATTATCTTTCGTCTCCATGAAATTTTTAAATAGCTTTCCTGCCTTTTAACCCATTTTTGTCATTTTTCAACCTCTTGCTGAATACCTTATTCAGGGATAAAAAACCAGTATTCCGGATTAAAAGCCGAGAAATGGTGGAATAGAAAAATATACTTAGTTAGCGGAGGGAAAGGGAATATGACAAGAACCGAGCTGCACCTGGAAAAACCAAAGAGCAAAATTATGCTGGTGTCTATTATCCTATTGAGCAGTTTACTGGCCATTTTCACAGCACTTTATTTCTATTCTCAAAGTCTCATTACGATTGAAGCACCTAAGAAAGAACTCGGACAAAAAATAGTCATTCAGCTGCCTTCCGGCAAGAGTGTTTTTACATATGAGAACCTAGTTGTAAAAGAAGATGGAAAGCTCTTTTACAAAGGGGAAAGAAATACATTGGATTTGACAGGAGGAATCATAGTTTATGAGGAATGGGAATAACTCTTTCTATTTATTAAAAAATCTCTGCTTCATATGATGAAGCAGAGATTTTTTATTTTAATGGAAAGCTCTTTTTTCCATGATTGGTGTTTTACTTATATATTTTGTCCGTTGATTTCAGCACGGGCACTTGCTTTCCGCGGGGAAAAGTGGGAGCCTCCACGGCTTCGCCTATGGGGTATCCCACTTCCTCACTCCCAGCAGGACATTGAATAAGCTTCCTTGAATTAGCACAGCACGAAGAAAATGCGGTAGCATTTTCGAGGATCAAGCGTCCCCCACTACAATCAACATAGAGGTAAAACCTAGTAAGTTTGACCAAAAGAAACAAACTCTACGAAAACAGCTTAATGGAATAAGCCGCCATAAGGGTAATACCTCATTCTTTTTGATGATTTATCGGTGGACACCTAAAGCAAGCTGTGCGTATCTAGACATCCTGTCTTTTGTCCATGGCGGACTCCAGACAACATCTACCTCAACAGATTTGATTTCTCCCACATTTTCCAGGACGCTCGATTTAACCCCAGCCATTATTTGGCCGGCCAGCGGGCATCCCATAGATGTCATCGTCATAACGATATGTGCTTGATCTTCTGTGATATTTACTTCATACACTAAACCAAGATTCACAATGTCTATTCCTAACTCAGGATCAATTACTTCCTCCAATGCCTCAAACACTTTATCTTTAAGCTGATTGGACATATTCTGATACCTCCATCACGATTTATATTGAAATTTATTCTCAGTATAGAATCTTAACAAGCCATAAGAAGTGAGAGGCATCACTGTTAGTGAAAAATATATTAATAAAGTCTCAATCAAGGGAGGATTGTCTATATCCATCTAATTTATGTGCAAAGATGCTTTTGTCTGATATTAAAATAAAACCGGCCAATCCTGATAATCAGCCGGGTCTGTTCATAAATTTTATTTTACTCTTGGGAAGCCAAATCCGGATGCATAGTCATCTCCTGCTGCAGCGCCGCTTCCGCCTATAATGTCATTGGACTTGGCACGGTTTTGCAGTTCAGTACGAAGCTGGGCATGACTCATGTTTGGATTAGAAGCCCAGATTTTTGCCGCAAGTCCTGACACGTGCGGGGTAGCCATGGATGTCCCGCTGATTGTGTTGTAAGAACCATTGTACCATGTCGATTCGATAGCACGTCCCGGTGCAGATACTTCAACTTCCTTTTCCTGGATAACATAATCTCCATCTGTAAGCGGATTGCCGCGTGAAGAGAAATCCGCTACACGGTATGTACCGTTTTCCTGCACGTTTTCAAGAGCTGCTACTGCGATTGCATTCGTGAGTGCTCCCGGATAACCGATTGTGCTGCTTCCAGGTCCGCTGTTTCCAGCAGCCGCTACAACCAATACGCCCTTGCTGTAAGCATAGTCCACTGCGCTTGCTATCATCGAGTCTTTCCCGCTCGATCCTAGAGACATGGAAATGATAACTTTGGAGTTTGTACGGCTTGCTTCATCAGCAGCATGCCTGATAGCACCCGCAATATCATCCGAATAACCTGATCCGCGGTCATTGAGCACTTTATATGCCCATAAATCAGCATCCGGGGCGACACCATAAATACCCTGCTCATTGGCACCGCCGTGAGCAAGAACAGTACCTGCTACATGCGTCCCGTGACCATTTTTATCATTGCAGGAGCCATTTATAAGAGGACTCTTTCTCTGAGTAAAATCTTTGCACTGCTCATCGCTTCCAGCTAAATCAGCATGGGCCGTATAAACACCTGTATCGAGAACAGCCACCTTTATGCCATCCCCGCCAGATGCCGCTTGAATGCTGCTGTCATTATAGATCGCTTCTATTCCCCATGGAGTGCCGTCAGAAGGAACTGCTTCTGTCCCAGCTCCTGGCTTTGCATCAACAGTATGTTCGGTTACAAGCTGAACCTTTAAATTTTTGTTTTTCAGCAAGGCCTGATATTGTTTGATGTTGACAGTGGCTGTGAAACCTGTCTCACCAAAATCCCATCTCGCTTCATACTGGGTTTTCAGTTTACTTTTTTCAGCTGAGGGCCCTTGGATCCATACCCGGTAATCTTCCTTCGAGTCTGGCTGCTGACCGAATGCACCTGCTGAAAACATGGATAATCCCATTGTTATACTCAGTAAGGCTGCTCCCAAAACTCTTTTTTTCTTCATTCAATCGCTCCTCTCATTTGTGTATTCCCGTTCTCACCTGATGTATATTAATTATATTTAAAATATTCAGAAACTTTCAATAAGCAAATCTATTTATTTAGATTTCGATAGAGCTACGCCGAATTCATCATTACCCGAAAAGGTATCAGGTCTATTGGGGTGATTTTAGAATAAATTTGCATTCTTAAAGCGAATATTTGACAAAATGTTTTCGTATCCTTTAAGATGAGCAAAAAATTGTGAGGAGAAATGGCTGTGAGTTTTATGAAAAATGCATTTTTTACAGTTTTGGCTACGGTTATATCTTTCTTTGGCATAAAAAAGATGGCCAATTCTACACATAAAGTAAAAAAAATTGGCCACCGAGGCGCGGCCGGATATTGTCCCGAAAATACATTTCCTTCTTATGATCGTGCGCTTGAGATGGGAGCAGATTATCTTGAAATTGATGTCCAATTAAGCAAGGATGGAAAACTGGTTGTCATTCACGATACGCTTGTAGACCGTACGACTGACCATAAGGGGAAGGTTTCGGATTATACGTTTGATGAACTAAGGAAGATGGACGCAGGAAGCTGGTTTTCTCCAAAGTTCAGAGGTGCCGTTATCCCATTATTGGAAGAAGTTCTCGATTTATATGCTGATCGCGTCGGCCTTTTAATTGAATTGAAAAAGCCATCATTATATCCCGGAATCGAGGAGCGTTTAGCGGAAGAGCTTAGAAAGCGGAATCTTCATCTCAAGGGTAACGACCATATAATTGTCCAGTCTTTTGAAAAGGAATCCATGCAGAAGTTTAAGAAGCTATTGCCTGAAGTGCCTGTAGGCATCCTGATTAATTATCCTCCGGACAAAATCGAAATGAAAGAAATATCCAAGTACGCCAGTTATGTTAATCCAAAATGGACAATCGTTAATAAGCGTGTCCTTTACCTAATTCATTCAAATGGCATGAAAGCCATATCCTGGACTGTCAGGTCAAAACGTGAAGCTGATAAATTAAAGCATTTTCCCCTGGATGGAATCGCAGCTGATTATTTAGATCTTATCAACTAGAAAAGCGCAAGCGCCCTGCTAACCAATGTCTTGTGGCCGAAAGGGGGTAAGCGCAGTAGCTAGACCATTTTCTATATTCAAAGCTTATTTTTATCGTTTAAAAAAAGGTTGCAGACTCATGTCTGCAACCTTTTTTAAACAACTCCTTGCTTTCAGTCCGATTCCTGCAGGGGCTTCAATTCTCCAAATCACTTGCTCCCGGCATTTTGAACCGATTTTTATAGGATTTTAGATCCTTTTCCTGTGATGAAAATCTTAAGCAAAAGATAAAGGACGTTTGGCAAATTGGGATAAATACTTGACATTCAATCTGCTATGCTGGGAAATAAGATAGGCATCCCTCATGCTTCCAGGTTTTCTTAATGTGTTAAGTGCCCTAATCATTCCCGCTTCGGTTTCCATGCCAATACCATGTCCAAAGTACATCCCTCCACCCAAATACACAGCGTTTTCCCCCATCCAAACAGGATGTTCATAATCAGGATTATAAAAATAGACCACATCTCCCGGTATGAAATTTCTTCCTTTTTTTGTGATAATGGATAAGTCATAATCATAATTCCAATCCCATACGAGAAGACCCTGGAAAAGAGTGTTAAAACGGCTGACTGAGATGGAACCTAATACAGCTTTATAAAAAATCAGCACAATGGCTGTTGTACATTCAAAAGCATATTCCCTGCTGTGTATATATACGTCCATAATGGCATCTGATGGGAGAACTGCAGGATCAAGAAGATAACCGTATTTAGTTCTTCTCCAGATGAGCGGATTAAACCGGGAAGTGTTAAAGGGGGCGAATTCTATAGGACTTGCATGTAACTGTCTTGCTGCATTTATAATATTTTCCCTTAGCATAATTTCGAACAGCAATTCATGCATGGAATCATATTGATGAACCTCGGGACTGTTTTCAAGAGCAAAAAATATCTCTCGCTGAACACCAAAAAAACGGTCAATCCCAGGTTTACTCTGATTATTTGCAAGGACAATCATCGTATTCCTCCCTTCAAATGAATCTTATAATAGGTTATGGGGTTCCCTTATGGAGGGTTCCTCTAAAAATAGCGAAAAAAAATGTAATGACTCTTTTAATCGCTAAAGTGAAAGCGTTATTATTTTTGTAAAATATCTTTTTTTCTGAAAATATCTTGCTTTTTCATCTGTTTTGCTAGTACAATATTCCACATATTCATAAGTTTCAGATATTAGACTGGAAACACATATTACAACAGGGGGATGTTAGCATGGTGACATTTTTAGGCTCAATTGTCTTGCTTTTGGCGGGGTATGCAGTTTACTCAAAGGTAGTAGAGCGAATTTTCGGAATAAATGACAGCAGCCCAACACCGGCATATACAGAAAAAGACGGAATGGATTATGTTCCGATGAGCTGGTGGAAAGGAAGCTTAATTCAATTATTGAATATTGCTGGACTTGGTCCAATCTTTGGTGCAATTATGGGAGCTTTATACGGACCTGTAGCGTTTATCTGGATTGTGGCAGGTTCCATTTTTGCAGGCGCAGTTCATGATTATTTTTCAGGGATGCTTTCATTGAGGCACAAAGGCGAGCAATATCCAAGCCTTGTTGGCAGATATTTAGGAAAGACTGCTAAAACGACCATTAATATTATTTCCCTCATATTAATGGTATTGGTTGCTGCCGCTTTTACAGCTGGTCCGGCACAGCTTATTTCCAGTTTAACGCCATTAAGCTTTATGGCCTCGCTGCTTGCCATTTTTGCTTACTTTTTACTGGCTGCCATTTTGCCTGTAAATCGAATTATTGGAAAGATCTATCCTCTTTTTGGAGCAATTTTGATCTTTATGGCGGTATCAATTGGGATTGCTTTGCTCTTTAGCGGAAAATCGATTCCAAATGTGACTCTGGCTAATTTCCATCCCGGGGAACTTCCGATCTGGCCACTATTAATGGTTACCATTTCTTGTGGTGCCATTTCAGGTTTTCATTCAACACAAAGTCCAATTGTGGCCAGAACGTTAAAAAAGGAGAGCGATGGAAGAAAGGTCTTCTATGGCGCCATGATCGCGGAAGGCGTTATCGCACTCATTTGGGCCGCAGCGGGAATGACCTTTTTCGGAGGTACAGGAGGACTTCAGGAGGCACTCGCAGCCGGCGGTCCGGCTGGAGCAGTCAATGAAATTTCCAAAAGCCTGCTTGGCACACTAGGAGGAATCCTGGCAATATTAGGCGTTATCATTCTCCCGATTACAACGGGTGACACAGCTCTCCGGTCTTCTAGAATGATGCTGACAGACTTACTATCTTCCTTCTTGAATATGGAAGGCAAGTGGAAAGTTATCTTAACTACCCTGCCTGTTGCAATTCCTACTTTATACCTTTCTACAATTGATTACTCTTTTTTATGGAGATATGTAGGATGGACAAACCAGGTTGTTGCTACGGTTATGCTCTGGACAGGTGCAATGTATCTATTGAAAAACAATAAGTTTCATTGGATTTGCGGAGCTCCAGCCATGTTTATGACAGGTGTTGTATCTACGTACATCTTCTATGCGCCTGAGGGCTTTCAGATGGATTATCAGTTGTCCATGATCATCGGATCGGTTATTACACTAGCTATAGCAGGCTGGTATGTTTATCAAATTATGAAACAAAAACAAATTCGAAAAAATAAATCCACCTTAAAAGCTGCTTAGTCATACGAAAGTGCACCTTCATAAAAAGGTGCACTTTTTTTAGTCTGGTTAATCCAAATGATGCATATCGGCTTATACGTTTCACTTATCCTGCAGCGGGTAATAAATACTAACTACCAAAAGGAGGTTTTATTCGCTGGCCAAAAAAAGAGCTGGAGACAATAACTCTGTTGAACAAGAAAAAAAGAAAGAAAACAACAAAGATATTGAGCCCCAAAGGGAGCCTGATAAACCACAGGAAGAGAACGGTAAATAAGGAGGATTACTGACATGGCAGATAAAAATCTTCAAAAAGGAAAAATGGACAATCCGGAACAATATAAAACTGAAAAAGAAAGCTTATTTGATAAATTTGAAAGTGAAAAAAATGTTGACCCACTGCCTGTAGAAGATTTAAACCTGGAAAAAGAAGAGGAAAAAAACGGCTCTAATATTAAAAGAAGTTCATCTACTGAGGAAAAGTATAAAGCAGATTTTGAAACCATAAAAAAGAAAAAGCTATTTGGCGATAAATACGATGATGGAACAGGAGAATAAATCACAAGTCAGCACTGGCCGAAGTGCTGACTTTTCTATTTAACAACCCTAATAAATTCACTATAATCATTTAAATAATAATTTGCTCCCGGTGTCTTATTTTGAAATAGGCACGTTTTAATTCCTAGGAGCTTGGCTGGAAGTATATCGATTTCCCTATCCCCTACCGCTAAATCAATCCTATGCTTTTCATGCAGAAATTGGTAGGAAGCGGGATGGGGCTTTCGCGGATATCCATCATCGCCGGCTATCATATCCGCGAAATAACCGTCTAGCTTATGATAAGCAAGAATGGCTGCAACATCCTCTCGTTCCTTATGAGTCATAATGACATTTTTATCTGCCAGCTTAAGCACATCCTCCAAATTTGGAAAAGGCTTTAAATTTTTAGGCTTAAGCCTCCTTGCCTTTTTTTGGATAGTCTTAATTTGTTCCTCAGTAAGCTGGAAGTACTGGAAGGCATCTGTGAAAAAATTTTAATTGGGCAAATATCTCTTTATCCGTAATATTCGTGTCACCTATTGCCTCTTTTACAATTTCCGTATAGGCTGGATACGTATCAAACAAAGTTCCATCAAAATCCCAGAGTATTTTCATTATGTATCTCTCCCTTCCTTTTGGTTACCTAATTCTGCTCCTATAATTGGATTAATTATACCTTTTCTAACTCTATTAAACCTCATTTTCACTTTCAATAAATTACTTTGACAAAGCCCAAACCAAATGCTATTTTTATAGCTAAAGAAACTTCATTAATACAACAGAACGGCCCATAAATAATGGGTACAATTTTTTAGAGGATGATTTGTAATGGATAAAGAAATAATTAAGCTGATCAGGAAAAGCTATAATATGACACAGCGTGACTTTGCAAGAATTGTCAGCTGCAGCTTTTCTTTAATCGCTCTAGTGGAGGTAGGCAAAAGAAGAGTCACAGCAGACCTAGAAAACAAGATCAAAACTGCCTTTGACCTGGATGATCAGCAGCTGCAATCCCTCGCCTCTCTTGTTTCAGAAATCAGCAAAGGTGTTCCCCCGTTTATGTAGAGGCTGCAGTACTCCTTAGGCGCTAATAATATATAATTATGAAATTTAGGAAATAAGCTTCCGATTCCCTATTATTCCGACCTTCGATATGTCACCACCTTTTCAGCTGCTTACAGGAACACCTTCAAGAATTGGTTAAGGATATTTTAGCTACTAGTCGATATTCTTTTTTAAGAATAGTATTCTTCCCCTTAAAATTCATATAATATACCATTTATATGGTTTTACAAAGAACTTTTCAAAAAAAATGTCCCAAAATCGGGACATTTTTCCAATCGGATATTTTTCGTCAATATCCCTATGCTTTTTTGTATCTCTAGGATAGCTATTTTATATGATTCTATTCTTCCTCCCCTTCATTTAAAAACAATAATGCTGCTGTACGAAAAATCTCTGTGGTCTCTGCAAGTTCCAAAATATCTACATACTCATCTATTTGATGGGGAACTTCTCGGTCACCAGCTCCAATAGTTACAATCGGAACCCCCGCAACATGGAGAAAAGTGCCGTCTGTAGCACCTGGAACTCCATTATAAACAGGTTCTTTCCCGGTAACCTCAAATACTGCTTTTGCTGTTGCCTTTACTATCGCATTTTCCATATCAGTTTCAGTCCATGGACGGTCTTCGATTACTTCAAATTCGGCCTTAAAATCTGGATCCTGCTCGGATAATCGATTAATTATATCTCTAATCTCTCTCTTCAGCTCACTGTGGTCCTGGCCGGGTACAGTCCTTATATCCAACGTTGTCATACACTGATCTGGTATAACATTAATTTGAGCATCGCCTCTGACTGGAGCCTGCAAAATGGTTGGAGTGATACTTGGCCAGCCCAGCATAGGATGATTCCCCAATCTTTCTTTCTCTTTCTGTTCCAGTCGATCCAGCTCACAGATTAGTTTCGCCATTCTCGTGTTAGGATTAACTCCACTTAAAGGGATTGCTCCATGGGCCATTTTACCAAATACATTTACAACTACACGCATAGCACCTTTTTGTGTAACGCAGACTTGATTTTCTTCTGGTTCACAAATGATTGCCCCATCTACATTATCCGCCCATCCACGCTTAATAAAATTCTTTATGCCGATCATCATACCTTCCTCATCACACGGAATACAAAGTATAATTTTTCCATTCCATTTTTCATTATCTCTCAGAAGTGAATGAACAGCAGTGATCATACAAGCCAGGTTTCCCTTTGTATCATTTGTACCTCTTCCATACATTCTGCCATTAATTATTTCTGCACTAAAGGGGTCATGTGTCCAGGCATCACGGTCACCTTCTGTTACAACATCTGTATGCCCTTCAAACAACAATGTCTTTCCTGGTCTTCCAGAGTCTACAATCCCAATAACATTTGGTCTTCCGGGCTCTACTTCTTCTATATGAACTTCGATTCCTAGCCCCTTCAAATAGTCAGCTGTAAACTGGGCTGCCTTTTCTTCATTTCCTCCCTCTACCCCAGGTCGGTAAACACTCGGAATCTTTACCAAATTCTTTGTTAATTCCACGACTTCTTTTCCATCCCTTTGCAGTCGCGCTTGCCTTTCATTTGTTTGGATCATTTTAAAAAACTCCTTCCTTGCCATCAGTCTGCAATTTACTGTCCGAAGGCTTGTTAAAACTATGGTTGGTGGCTAAACTAACTGTAATAAACCCTATTAAGGATATAAGAATTGGCAAAACTACTGTATGCATTCCAAATGCGTTTGGATAATAAGTATGGAAAAGTATATAGGAACCTACACCTAGGACCATCGAAGTGACTGCACCAAATTTATTGCCGGTTTTCCAATACAAACCGAGAACAACTGGCCAAATAAAAGCTGCTTCAAGACCGCCAAAAGAAAAAAGATTCAGCCATATTAATAGATCAGGAGGACTAAGGGCCATCAAAAAGACTAATACGCCCAAAACAGTCGTCACAGTAAGACTAATATTTTTTATGTTATTATCGGTTGCATCTGGCTTTATGTAATTAAGATAAACATCTTTAACTACTGCTGAACTTACAATTAACAAAAGTGAGTCGACCGTTGACATAATGGCCGCCATAGGTGCTGCTAAAACTATACCAGCCAGCCATGCTGGCAGGACTTCCATCGCAATCATAGGCATCACTTTGTCACCGACATCGATTCCCGGCAGTATTGGCCTGGCAAAGACACCGATCAAATGCATTCCCAGCATAATGAACCCAACTACAATGGTTCCGATAATCAGAGCCTTGTGCATCGCTTTTGAATCTTTATAAGACATAGCCCTTACTGTTACCTGCGGCAGCCCTACTACCCCGACACCTACTAAAATCCAGAAGGAAGAAACATATAGAGGCGTCAGACTTCCATCATGGCCAAAAGGTGTTATTAAATTTGGGTTTTCAGCAGACAGATCCAAGATGATATTGGATAGGCCACCGCCCGCGATAACAGTTGCAATTAATAGAATAAGTGTACCAAAGAACATTACAAGTCCCTGTACTGTATCCGTAAGTGCTACTGCCCTAAATCCCCCAATAATTACGTAAACCATTACTGATGCTGCAAAAAGAAACAAGGCAGCAGTGTATGACAGACCTGTCAATGACTCAATTAATCTTGCTCCTCCTACCCATTGGGCAGCCATGGCAGAGAACAAAAATATGATTATGCTAAGTGCTGAAAGCAATACCACCCATTTGCTTTGATAGCGCTCTTTAAGAAAGTCAATTAATGTTACAGCGTTGTATTTCCTGGCAACAATCGCGAATTTTTTCCCTAAAACCATTAAAACAAAATAGCCAGTTGCCACTTGTGCCATTGAGAGCAATACCCAACCTAGCCCCTGATTATATGCAACCCCCGGCCCACCGATAAAACTGCTGGCACTTCCATATGTGGCTATCATTGTCATCGCCAAGATAAACCCGCCGAGCTGCCTCCCCCCTAGAAAATATTCCTCGAGGAAAGTATTGGTGTTTTTCAATGGTTTACTGGCCCAAAAGCCAATAAAGAAAATCACGATTAAAAAAATGATAAGCGGAATCATCACTTCCAAATTCATTATGAATTGCCCCCTTCATCCTCAAAGGGTACCTCTTTGAATAAAAATTTCACAGCGAGTATAACTAAAATAACCATTACTGCAAATCCTGCAACACAACTATAGAAGAACCATGCTGGTAAACCCCAAACATAAGAATAGCTCTCTACGGATTTCGATCCCATTCCATATGCAAAGCCAAACCACCATATGAAATTAATGGTTACCAGGATAATACCAATCCAAGCTTCCCTATGCGAAATTTTAAACCGTGGATCTCTTTGATCAACTTCATACTTCATCCCATTCCCCCCTTTTGTGTTTTATCCCTTGCACGCTTCATTGATGGATTTTTTGACAACACCTGTCAAAATCTGTAATTGGCTGGTACTAATGGTTAATGGAGGAGCAATTGTGAGCACATTATTAAATCCTGCGACGGTATCTCCATTTTTACCAATGAGCACGCCGAAACTTTTACATGATTCAATGATTTGATTAACTTTCCCTGTATTAAGAGGCACTCTAGTGATTTTATCTTCAACTAACTCAATTCCCATCAAAAGTCCTTTTTGACGAATATCACCAACGTTTGAATGAGACAACATCTCTTTCATTAAATCCATTAGCTGCACTCCCATTGACTTTGATCTTTCTATTAATCTCTCGTCTTCCATAACCTCCAGATTCCTTAATGCTAAAGCACAGGCAGCGGGATTACCGCCAAACGTATTAACATGGCGAAAATGGTCATACTCTTCACTTCCTTTAAAAGTGTCGAATATATCTTTTCGTACTGCAGTTGCTGCTAAAGGAAGGTAGCCACTTGTAATGCCCTTTGCCATTGTAATTATATCCGGGCTGATTCCTTCATGCATAAAACCGAATTTTTTACCTGTCCTGCCAAAACCGCAAATTACTTCATCCATAATCAGCAGGGCACCGCTTTTTTTGCAGGCTTTTTCAACCTTTTTCAAGTACCCGTCTTGCTGAATCAGCACTCCGCCTCCTGTGATATAAGGTTCCATGATTACCGCTGCCACTGTTTCGTTCATTTCCCAATTTATTGTTTTTTCTAAGAGTCCTGCACACTCAATATTGCAATTTTCAGGATTATTATTAACCGGGCAGTGATAACAATCTGGGGGGACAGTATGGACGAACCCTGCTGCAAGTGGTTCATATTTATATTTCCTTTGCGCCTGACCGGTTGCTGAAAGAGCTCCCATTGTGTTCCCGTGATAGGACCTGTAACGGGAAATGACTTTAAATCGGTCTGATTGACCATTCTGTTCATGATATTGGCGGGCTATTTTAAAGGCAGTTTCATTAGCCTCAGATCCGCTATTCGAAAAGAAAATAATATACTCCCCTTCAAGCCAATCATTTAATTTTTCTGCTAACTTTATAGCAGGCATGTGGCTTTGAGACATAGGAAAATAAGCCATCTTACTTAATTGTTCTGCTGCAGCATTTGCAAATTCAGTCCTCCCATAACCTGAGTTCACACACCAGAGTCCACTCATAGCGTCTAAATATCTTACACCCTCTATATCTTCGACAAAAACGCTATCAGCCCTTTCGATAATTAAAGGTTTCGAGTCAGGTGAGAAACGGTTCATGGCATGCCATATATAATTTCGATCCTTACCAAATGCACTCTTTATCTGATCCATATCTATACCTCCCTCTATAAATATTGATATATCAACGGTTTGACCCGTTGGTGGGATGTCAAAAAAATATTTTTCGAC
>NZ_BRVM01000011.1 GCF_026011715.1 Cytobacillus sp. NCCP-133
AGTTAAATTGCAGAAGCGCTTTACAGCCGCACCGATTGGCTCACGTTATATCGGTGCGAAAGTTGAGTTAATTAGTTATAGGGAAGGTAGTTATATAAATTTTTTCGAGGTGTTTATCGTGATTGATAAAATGTTTTATAAAACATTACTTAAAAATACTTTTTCAAGTCCTGTAAAAATAACCTTCTGGGATGGTGAGGAAGTCCATTATGGAGATGGAGAACCTCATTTCAAACTTATTTTTCGTGATATCATTCCAAAAGGAGACCTGATTCAAAACCCTTCAATTGCGTTTGGTGAAGCGTATATGGACGGAGTTATCGAAGTAGAAGGAAGCCTAAAAGAAGTTGTTGCCTCGATGTACCGCAATCAGGAGAGCTTCCTGAGCAATAGCAAAATCTATGCCCATCTTTTAAAAAGGATTTCCAATACATCAAAACGAAGTAAAGATAATGTCGCTTTTCACTATGATATCGGAAATGACTTTTACAAGTTATGGCTTGATGAAACAATGACATATTCTTGTGGCTATTTTAAAACGCCTAATGATTCACTTAAAACGGCACAGCAAAATAAAGTAATGCATATTTTAAAAAAACTGAATCTCCAAAAAGGCCAATCGTTATTAGACATTGGATGTGGCTGGGGAGAATTAATTATAACGGCTGCCAAACATTATGGAGTAAAAGCAACAGGCATTACATTATCAGAGGAACAGTATGAACGAGTAAAAGAGCGTACGATAGAAGAACAACTAGAAGATTTAGTCGAAGTGCATTTAGTTGACTATCGAGAATTGAAAAAAAGGCAATTTGACCGTATTGTAAGTGTTGGAATGCTTGAACATGTTGGACAAGATCATTTGCCGGAGTACTTTCACAAGGTGAATGAATTGCTTGTAGAAGGCGGATTGTCGGTTCTTCACACGATTACTTCTCCACGAGAAGGCGGTACGAACGCTTGGATTGATAAGTATATTTTCCCTGGAGGATATATTCCATCCGTAAGTGAGCTTGTAAATCATACGACAGATAATAATTTCTTTTTAACCGATCTGGAAAGTCTGCGCAGGCATTATGCAAAGACGCTTGATAAATGGGCAATGAATTTCGAAAATGAACTGGAAGAAATTAGCAAGACAAAAGACGAACGTTTTATTAGAATGTGGAGATTGTATTTAAATTCATGTTCGGCTTCATTCCAAGCAGGTAATATTGACCTAAGTCAATTTATTTTTACAAAGGGGCCTAATGATTCAATTCCTATGACACGAGAATACATGTATCGTTAACCGATTTCTACACCAATAGCTTAGGCTTTCATAAAATTTAAAAGTCACTTTAACAAGATAGGTGCCTATTCCCGACTTCGTTGATATATTAAGAAGTGAGGGGACAGGCACCTTTTTCACGATTCCTTATATCCCGCCACCGGCATCGTGGAAGCTTCTTTTCTCAGCCCTTTCGATTCGGGATAGTGCCATACTGCCAACTGCCACAATGATGGCGCTGCATACTATTAGGACGTTGTATATATCAAATTTGCTAAATAGATTGATTAATAGATACGATACAGTAAGAGAAGCTAAAGGTGAGATAATCCATACTAAAGCGATTTTCTTGATCACGCTTTTTTTCAGAATGGAAAATCCGTCCTTTGCTGCCCCAACACCCAGGATTCCGCAAGTGGTTACTTGAGTTAATGGAATAGGCAATCCGAAGATAGAAGCGATGATAACCAGCGTACCACCCGTAAAGGAAACAGCACTCCCCTGCAATAAAGAAAGCTTCGTGATTTTTTTACCGTTTGTTTCTAAAACCCTGCTTCCTAGAAACAAAGCGCCTAAGGAAACAAATAGGGCACCCATTAACAGTCCATTATCTGAAGAGATCATGTTTGCACCCACAAGAGGCCCAATCGCGTTGGCTACATTATTCATCCCGGCAGAAAAAGCTTCTAAACAGCCGCCCATTACCAACAATACAGAAAGCCACTTAGTCCAGGGGCCGTTTACTTTAAGGTTATTCCAGCGATTTTCTGAATAATGGATCAGCCAGCCCAGCACATAAGTAATTAGGAATGAACCGACAGGGATAATGACCCAAAAAGCCAAAATTACCAACAAGGTATCTGTGTATAAAGCCTGAAAGGCAGCGCCGACTCCAATAATGGCACCGACCGTAACTTCACTCGTAGACAAAGGAATTCCGATAATGTTTGCAATGAAAAGGGTTAATGTCGCTCCTAATAGGATGATAACAACGATCTCAACATCCAATATATTAGCAGGTATAATGCCTTCACCAATTGTCTTTACCACTTCACCGCCGCCTAAAAAAGCACCCAAAAAGGCGGAAACGGCCACTAAAAGAAGTGCCAGCCGTTTATTCTGAATAGCTCCTGCGCCGTATGGTGCACCCATGGAAGCTGCAGTTCCGCTTGCACCAATGTTCATGGCAAAGAAAAGTGCGACTCCAATAGCGATGTATGTAAGCAAAATCAAAACCTCTTTTCATCGATGTATTTTCAAAAGAGAGATAATTCAAATTGTTAATTCCTAGTAATCCAATAGGATTTTAATAAATTATATAGTTATTGAAAGAAATAAACAAGAGTTTTGATAAAGAAAGCTGCCTGACCTCGGCTCCGTTGTAGCGTTAATTAATATCAAAGGCACCTAAAACTTATTGTGTGAAAAAAATAACCTGTGAGAAAATCTACCCAACCCTTGACAATAAAGATAAATTTCATTATCCTTTTAAAAAACTGAACTACTCAAATTCGTATAACTCCAATAATATGGTTTGGAGGTCTCTACCAGGAACCGCTAATTCCTGATTACGAAGAAGATACAAGCATACATTTGTATTTTCTTCGTAATCAGGAATTTTTTTTTGAAAAAATTGAGGAGGATTAACGATGAATTTTTCTATCATGCCGAAAATTGAACTTCACTGCCATCTGGATGGGAGTGTTAGACCTGAGACGATTATTGATATAGCGAGAAGTGAAGGCATTAGTTTGCCTTCCTTTGATCAAATAGAGATTAAAGAAGAACTAATTGCCCCATTCGATTGCGAATCGTTAGATGAATACTTAAAAAGATTTTCCATCCCTAATTTAGTGATGCAGTCAAAGAAAAATTTAAAAAGAATTACCTTTGAGCTTTTTGAAGATGCAGCAGAGGAAAATGTAAAATATATGGAGGTTCGATTTGCCCCATTGCTTCATACGCGAATGGGGTTATCTGTAGAAGAAATCATTCAAAGTGTGATAGAGGGAATGAAAGAGGCAGAAAAACAATTTGATATTAAAGGCAATATCATTTTGTCATGTATGAGAACGATGAGTGTGGATAGTGCTTTTGAGGTCGTCGAAAGGGGTAAGAATTTCCTTGGAAAAGGAGTTGTCGCAATCGATTTGTGTGCTTCCGAAGAGGAAGGGTTCTGCGGGAAATTCATTGAACCAATCGCATTGGCAAGGGAATATGGCTACAGAGTCACGATCCATGCTGGTGAAACGGGAATCGGAAAAAATGTGCTTGAGGCCGTTGAATGGTTAGGGGCTGAAAGGATTGGACATGGAGTATTTATTAAAGACTGTGCAGAGGCTTATCAAATTGTGAAAGATAAACATGTAGTGCTTGAGATGTGCCCAACTAGTAATGTCCAAACTAAAGCAGTTAAGCAATTTAGTGAGCATCCGATTTACGACTTCCATAGAGATGGAATAAAAGTAACCGTTAATACGGACAACAGAACGGTATCAGACACAACGATGGCGAAGGAATATGGTGTAGTCAGTAATGAATTTGCATTGAGTACAGAAAATTATAAACAAATTTACCTGAATAGTGTAGATGCAGCTTTTGCAGATGAGAAAACAAAGGAAAAACTAAAGAAATATCTGCTTGATATTTAACAATTAATATTGTTTAAAATAATGAAAAACAAATGGAAGTAGGTCCCTGAACAGAAATAGTATAACTAGGTTATTATAACAGCAATTGGAATAGCTTTTCATGATTGGTAATTCCCCCACCTATTCACTAATGAGATACGCTTGTAAACCTGTTAGCCTTATAAATGGCCTGTTTTTATTCTAAAAACGACAAACAGGAGGTTTACAAATGAAAAATTTATTTACATTTGTTGTTGCTATTTCACTCATAATGGGTTCTTATAATGTATTTCCTGCTGATCATTTTAATGCTGAGTCAGTAGATCAAAAGGCTGCAGAAACTTTGACATATAAAAAAATTGAGGTCAATACGAAAGAGGCTGCATCAACGGATCATCGTTTTATTAAACCGGAAGAGAAAAAGCTGCTTGCGCGTCTTGTACAGGCTGAAGCAGAAGGCGAACCTTTTGAAGGGAAAGTTGCCGTGGCTGACGTTGTATTGAATCGTGTCGAGCATGAACAATTTCCAGATACAGTCAAGGATGTTATTTATCAAAAGAATGCTTTTGAACCAGTTCAAAATGGCTCCATAAATGAACCGGCAAGTAACGAAGCAGTTCAGGCCGTTGAGACAGCTCTTGTTGATAAGGAGAAAAACGTTGAGCTACTTTATTTTTATAATCCTGAAACAGCGACAAGTCAGTGGATCTTTTCCCGTGAAGTAGTGAAAAAGATCGGCAATCACGCATTTGCTATTTAAAAAGCGCGAACAGCATAAAAGCTGCGCGCTTTTTTTTTAGCAAAAAATTGTATATAATGCTGTCTCAGTCCATAGGAACGAGGAAAAGCTTGGAAGCGCCAACTTAACAATTGAGGATAAAAGTATAGATTTTTAATTAAACGTAATTCACTTACCAAGAATTACGCAATTCGTTATAATTAAGGATGGCACATTTAGCAGGAGCCTATTCACAGTTAGATTTAAGAAGGTGAAAAAAATCAACATCATTGAAACAAGGGTGAGAAGTTTTATAGAAGATATTCAACACCCGAAGCAAAAGAAGAAATTAAATATAAACGATTTAGAATTTCAGCTGCGGAAGCTGTTGGATGATTATTATGAAATGGATGGTTATTCGCTGTTTTATGAAGTCATTCAATCATTGCAAAATGAAGGGCAGCTGACACCAATACATAACAGTCAATACAATGGCAGAACACCGTCTCTGCCTTTATACTACTGGGTTAACGTGAAAGTTCAGGCTGATACATGGGATCGGCTCGAGATGATGAAGTTAAGTGATCGGTTTGATTTTTCGTTTTATGAACGGCACCCTGAATGGCAGACGAAAGAGGAATGGAACCGGATCCTGAATTTATATGTTTTCCTCCAATCCAGTCAGGAGCGGGAAGTCGTTTCACTCGAGGAAAGAAGCCTGGAGCTTTTTGGCCATGAAAAGTTCTTGCTGGATGGGATTAGCTTTCCTGACGGGAAAGGCTTTTTAGCTCGAATTGGCGTATCGGAAGAGCAGCTTCAGGTGGTGAAATACGGGGAACCTTTTGTGTTCTGGATGAAGCAGGGGAAAGAAATAAAAGATGTTCAGAGAGTGCTGATTGTCGAGAATCTATCTTTCTTTCATACTTCGATTCAATTATTGGAAACGGATCAGCTCGATTATGAGCCGGAACTTATCATTTATGGGGAAGGCACTAAAATTGAACGGAGCTTTTCATTTTTCTTTAAAATTTTCCCGGCCAAATCGTATCTTTTTTATTATGCAGGAGATCTAGATGCAGCAGGATACGGGATCCTCATTCGGCTTGTCGAAAAATATTCGGAGTGCTGCATTCAGCCTGCACTGAAGATTTATCGGAAGATGCTCGAATGTATGGATCAAAGAAATGAACAGAAATCAGGCCAGCTTCAAAATCTTAAATTCCGGGATGCATTCTTTGAGTGGTTTACGGAAGATGAGCAGCATCTATTAATGCAATTATGGCAGGAAAATAAACGGATTCCTCAGGAAGTCTTAACAATTGAAACATGGAGGAGATGGATGTGAACGAATCATGGGAAGGGTTTGCCCAGCGGATGCAGCGATTGAATCCGCTGTTTGAGCTTGGGAGAGGAATGGAAGTTGGAGAATTGAAGCCTCATATCCAAACGATTCTTATGCAGGTGCTCCTCACCATTTTTTATCGGGAATTGAATGATGATGATCATCGGAGTAAATCGGATATCAAGTATTTGGTGGAAGATTCGATTAAACAGATGAAGCTTTTGGCGGATGAGAAGCAGATTGAAAGGATCACAAGCGGGCTTCTGTATCAGGGAAAAGAGGAGTACAGCAGACCGTTTGAAGCTCTTTATTACGATGAAATCAGGCAATCATGGGAGACCCAGGTTTTCCGCTACGTGACGATGGATGAATTATATACAAACCTGGAGATGGGCGGATCGATTGTTTACAAACTCACCGATGTCTCACAGGAAATGATTTTTATGAGCAGAGAAATGGCTGAGGAATTCTCGATCACGATTGAACAGCTTTATAGTATGCAGCTAATTAAAAACGGTAATTTCCGCAAAGCTACTCGGAACCTCGATCACCTCATTTCACGGGTAAACCGCTTAATGGCAAAAGAATTCTCCTTTCAAAAAGAAATGATCAACAATCCCAAAATCTTATTGATGGAAGAAGAAATGCAAAGAGCTGATAATCGTGCAGAAATCGAAAAGCAATTTGAAGAAGAGAAAAATCATTTCCGCACCATCAGCAGCATGATTGAGAAAACGAAACGAAGAAATGAAGAAGATGATCTCATTCAAAAAGAATTGATCCTTCTCCAGGAGAAGATTGGCCATACAAGGCAGCTGCATGACCGCTTTGCCAAGCTCGTTATTCAAAACATCTCCTATGAAATGAAATTAAAAGCGGAAAACCCATCGCTTTTCTGGGAAACAAGCCTGGTTTCATTTCGGGAACATATTTATGAGAATTGGTTCATGAAGGAAGGATTTTCTTCTTTCGATATGATTGATAAGCTGCTAAGTCCTTTATTTTCTCCCAAAAATGATTTTATTTTGCCCTTGGACTGGATTTGGGGCGAACAGGAATTTGATGAAAAGCAGCTGACAGAAACAATCGAAGAAGAAGAGGAAGCAGAGGGTATTTCCCATCAGCGGGTGACGAACTGGGATTCTGTTATCAAGGCCTGGAGCTATGTTTTTCAATATTTGCAGACGTACGGAGAGTTTTCATTGGCCGATTTATCGACGCTGCCGCTCGAAGTTCAGGATTTATGGGTTGAAGAATCGGAAACGATTGATTTATGGATGATGTTTGATAAAAAGCCGCTGAAGGTACAGGTTCTGTATCGGAAGGAAGAGATTTTAAGCGATGAGCGGGAAATTCTTCTTTATAAGCTTATGCAGGAGTATCCTCAATTTCAGGTGTTTGAAGGATTGAGGATCTTTACCGAGTTTGATCATCGGGCGGAACCTTTCCTCTGGTATCAAATGAAAATCACCCCGTTTAAAATTTGTGTGCAGGAGGAGAAATGATGAGTGCAGAAAGTATCAAGAAAGCATCAGCTGTTTATTTTACGCTTTTAAAAGAGAAAGTCATCGACGAAAACAGCGAGCACTTCCAGGCGTATTTTGATCCAGATGTGAGACAGACGGTTCTTTTATTGGCAGATGAATCTGGTACCTATATCATTGAATCGCCTAAACGGATTCAGCTGGTTGTACAGCCGACCGGCTCTGTGTTTGCTACGAATTTTACTCATATGAAGGACAGGCATAAGCAGGTTGAAACGAAGAAACATTTTCACTTGATGAGCGTTGTTATAATGGCTTTTTTGGCGGGCATCGACCAGAACCAGGCTGCTAAGATCCGAACGAAGCGGGAAGGGATTAGCTTCTACGCGTTGGAACGGCAAGTCAATGATGTGATTATGAACTGGGAAAGCATTCTGAAAGCTAAGCAAGATTTCGGAGAAGATGAAAAAATTGATATGAAGGATGTTGTGACAACATGGAAATACATGGAAGTAGACACGGACGATTACGGTGCTAAGAAAGCCAACAGGCGAACCCGAATCGGTTTGATTGCGAGCAGCATGCGTTTATTGGAGACGGAAGGGCTGATCGTCATCCTTGACCGGGAAGATATTCCAAAGGCAATTCCGAAACAGGAACTTTTTGAGCGGATTGAGTACCTGTATCACGATTATGACCGCTATGAAATGTTCAAGGAATTAATGAAGACAGAGGAGGATCAGCATGCCGAAAATCCATCGAATTAGAATTGCCGGCCTGAAATATGATGGCATGCAAAAACAATACAAGGATACGACGTTTAACTTCCATAATGAGGAGACTTCCACAAACGGCCTCATTTCCATGATGAATGGCGGAGGGAAAGGAGTTTTCCTGCAAACTATCTTCCAGATCCTAAAACCCGGAACGGCATGGGGAAAGCAGAACAACCGCTATTATCAGCAATTCTTTTTTAATAATAAAGAGCAATTTATTCCTTATACCTTTCATGTGCTTATTCAGTGGGAGCTCGACGGTGCTGACCGTAGGCATTTGGTGACGGGGGGGATGTTTTCAGCTGAACAGCGGATTTCCCTGAACGAAGAAAGCGGAGAAAGCAAGACGCTTGAACAGGAAGCGAAGATTGTCCCGAATATCACCTTTTATACAAGAGAGTTTGAACGGAAAGAAGAGGCATCGCTTGATCATATTCCACTCTCTGAAGATGGTGAAGCAGCTGAAACGGATGGCCTGAAGGATTACTTAAAATGGAACGGATATGATGTTTACCGGGATACAAAGAAGCACTGCCGCATCCTTGATACGTACGGCATTAACCGCAAAGACTGGGATATAATGAAAGATATTAACAGAGATGAAGGCGGTGTTGGAAAATTCTTTGAAGGCGCTGAGGACGATCACTCCCTGTTCCAGAAGCGAATTATTCCAACTGTCAGTCAGGTCCTTCACCGGACAGAGCACCAAAAGAACGATCTGGTGGAGATTTTTAAAAGTCAGGCAAGCATCGCGAAAGACCTGCCGGTTCTGTTAAAAAGAGAGCAGGCCCATAAGGAGTTCCTGGAGGATATTCTACCTTTTGAAGAAAGTCTTGCAAAGGGTGTCCAGCATAAAGAAATTGCTGAGGACAGCATCAAGGATGGAAGGCAGCTGCTTGGTGCTTTGGAGCATTTGAAAAAAACGGAAGAAGAAGCTCTAATTGAGCTGGAAAAGGAAATCGAAAAATTAACGGGGAAGCAAGTGGATCTACGCTTTCAGAAGAATAACCTTGAGTACGCAAAGGCCCATCGGGAAGTGGTGGATTGGGAGAAGAAATTAGCAGAAGAACAGAAAAAGCATACGGTCCTTCAGGAAGCTGTAAAGGAAAAGCAGGAGCGAAAAGAGAACCTCGCTTTTCAGCTTTTATTGAAAGAGTGGCATGAAGAAGAACAAAGCATTCGCGCGCTTTCCCAGCAGATTGCGAAACTGGAGCAAAACAGCGGATTAGAGCAAGTAAATCACAGAATGGATGAAGTTAAAAAAGAAGCAGCACAGCAATGGGAGAAGTCTTCTGCAGCCATTTGGGAAGCTGTAAAGAAGTATTCCGGGTATCAGAAATATCTGAAGAAAAAAGCGAATGATCTCTCGAAACAGGATAAGCAAAAGACAAAAGAGATCGCCAAGCTTCATACGGAAATTGATTTTCTGTATACACAAATTCATGATTTTGAGTCGAAAGAAGAAAAGCTCATCAAAGAATACGGAGATCGCTTAACCTATGATCTGCAAGGATTTATTAAGAAGCTATCAAATCAGATTGAAATCAAAAAAGCGAGTATGCAAGATTTGCAGACAAAAGATAAACAATCAAATGAAAAGCAGAATCAGCTTGCATCTGCCCATGGAACACTCGCTCAATCCATACAGTTTTCTGAAGAAAAATGTGAAGAGTTAAAGGTCAAAAGTGAAGAGCAGAACCGCAAAGAAGCGAAGCTGGCCGATAAACTGCACGGACTATTGGATGAAGTCACAGCTCCGTTTACGAACGCGCTTTTATCAAAGTATGCCCTAAAGGTGGAAGAGCTCCTCGGTCAGAATCGGGAGCAAGGGGAAGAAATGAAAAAAGCACTCTGGGAAACTCAGCTGGATTATGCCTTGAATGATGAACATTTCTGGATTGCCAATAATGATGTGAAGGAACTGAAGGAGTGGATAGATGAAAAGACTGGGATTGACGTTTTCTACGGATCCCAATTCCTCCAATCCTTAAAACCGGAGGAAATGGCGAACCATTTGCTGGCGCACCCGCTTCTTCCTTATGGCTTAGTTGTAAGCAAGCCGCAATGGGAGAAAATTAATCAGCAGGTTTTGGCAGGAAGAATGTTTAAAAGCCCGGTTCCGATTTTTATGCGTGAAGAAATGACGAGCGAAAATCAGCAGGGTTCTTTTGTGATGATTACTGGCACGGAGAAGGAACTGCTGACAGATAAAAATCAATTCACGAACTGGAAAATTAAGATTGCGAAACAAATAGAAGAAAGGAAAGATACGCTTGCAGAGATTGAAAAAACGGAAACATCTTTACGACGAATTTTAAAAGAAATCGACCTCTACCTGGCGAATGACCTGGCCATTGATATCGATCGGGCGCTGAATGAGGAACAGGAAGCCATGGCTGCCAAGAAAACAGAATTACAGGCAATCATCGTGCAGGAGCAAAAAGAAACAGAACAGCAGCTGGGACTAAGAGAACAGCTGGAGAAGACAAAAGAAAAGGCTGGAAAACTATTAAAAGATGTAGAAACGCTTGAGGAATTTGACCGTGAAAAGTCGCTGCATCAGGAAAATAAGCGGGTAATGCAAGAAAAAGAAAAACAAAAGGACGCATTCGCAGCCGCCCAGCAGGAGATTGCCAGCGAGCATCAAACAATCGCTGACCTGCAGGAAAAGTGGAGTCAAACGTATCTGGAATGGAAACTATCCACCGAGCAACATATTAAAGAAATTAGCTTTTTTATTGAAAGTGCAGCTTTCCCAGGGGAAGAGAAGGCTGAAGCTTCTGAAGAGGTACCGCGTTTATCTTCCCATATGCTCGAAGAGGTCAACGGTAGCATTGATGAACTGAAACAGCTTCAAAAATCGAAAGAAGAACAAGCCAGTGAGTTGCTTGCGATTCAAGCGACTAGAGAATCTGAGCAAAAGCAGCAAAAGAAGCTGGAGAAAAAACTTAATGCTCTTAACGAAGAGTGGAAGGAAGCATCAGAGCCGGATGAACCAATGAGTATTTTGGAAAACATGATGCAGACAGCCGCAAAAGAAACAAAGGCAGCGGAGAAGGAAGAGCGTGAACAGGAAAAGGCTGTAACCGTTGCGGAAACGTCTTTAAAGCATGCGATGGATCAGCGCAAAAAGGCAGCAAAAAAAGTGGACAAGCATGACAAGCAGCCGGAAGAATGGGAAGAACTTGATCTCGAAGTGAAAACAGTTGAAATTACGGACCAGACCAAACAGACGACGGCCGAAATGAAGCAAACAGAAGCGCGCAAAAAAGAAACCGAACAAAATATTGCTGGTTTCGAAGGCGATCTGTTAACGCTATCTGTTATCCTGAAAGAGGATGCGGCTGCCTTTACAGAAGAGGATGTCGAGAAAATTAAGAGCCAAGGAAAGCAAAGTATCATTTCCTGGAGTGAAAAACACCAGGATATTCAGGAAGAAGGCAAGGAGAAGCACGCGAAAATTGAACAATCCTTGCGCAATTTAAAGCTTAATATTGAAGGGAAGGATTGGGAGGTCCGCTTTAAGAATGAAGTCTTAACTACCCTCGATCACATGGATACAAGGCATTATGTGCATGTCCAAAGTGTGGTTCAAAACATGAAGCGCTTTTCACAGAGCGGCTTAGAGCAATTGGAACGTGACAAAGAACGGGCAGAGAAAGCGCAAAACTTTTGGGCGAGCCGTGCAAGCATGAAGGTGATGGGCATTGCAGAAGCGATTCGCTCGATGGCTGCCAAGATGAAGCTGAAGAATGAACGGGGTTCTTTCCCGCTCGTCCAGCTAAAAGAAGACATCCTGCCTAAAAAAGCGGAAGATGTCGAACCAATCCTGAAACAGCATTTCGTTTCGGCCATTAACAAAATTACGAAGCGATTCCAGGTGATTGACGACAATAATCTGGAGCTGGATCAGGAAATCAAACAGCTTATCAGTGATGAACAGATTTTGTTTGTCTCCCTAAGAAATCGCTACCCAGAGCTTTTGGTTTATAATATGCGTACTGATAATGCCTTCATGTACGGAAAACCGCAGCGCGAACATTACTCAACATGGCAGACAATCAACCAGGGTTCGAAAACGAAATCCGATGGCAGCGGTGGACAAAAGCTATCCGCCCGCATGGTCATGATGATGATGCTCCTATCCGTAAAAAGTGAAACCGACCAAAGCTGGGTTCCATTAGTCTGTGATAATCCGTTCGGACAGGCAGCGTCAGCTCATGTACTCGACCCCATCTTCGCTGTTGCCGAAAAACTGAAGTTCCAATTCATTGTCGTCACGCCGCCTGAACTGGTGAAAACAGAAATCAGCCAGAGATTCGACGCGTATTATAAACTGGACTTTATTCGGGAAAAAGGAAAAGAGATTGTGTCGGATACGATAGTTCCGGCTTTTCGGATCTATCAGGGGGAGGAAGCTGTTCATTAAATTAGAGATTAGACAAAAAATTAAGTATTGCCATTTTAAAAAAACTATGTAATACTTGGTTGAAAATTAATATCTTATATAAATTCTTATCCAGAGAGGTGGAGGGACTGGCCCTGCGAAGCCTCAGCAACCCCTGATTATTTCAGGAAGGTGCTAATTCCAACAGAGTTAACGCTCTGGGAGATAAGAGGTCATTTTGGATAGTAAAGGCCTCTTATGATGAGAGGCCTTTTTTTGCTGCTCTTTTATAATTTGAGGCTGACTTAGATAAGAACGAAGAAAGAGGAGGAATGGCAAAATGGAAAACGGCGTTATACAAGTACCGGAAGCCTATTCGAGGATATTGCAGGAATCTAATGTGCTCGGCTTCGGGGAGTCATGTGATAGAAAAACAGGATTTTTATTAAAGGGGCTTGCTGCCTCAAAACCAGGAGGCAACTTTTTGGAGCTTGGAACAGGTACGGGAGCGTCTGCTTCATGGATCATTGACGGGATGGATCAAGGAAGTAAGCTTACGACCGTTGATATTGATTCGACAGTGCAATCTATCGCGAGAAAGTACCTCGGAACCGACAGCAGAATCTCATTTTGCTGTGAGGACGGGGCAGCTTTTATTCAAAATCTTTCGGAAGGGTTTGATTTTATCTTTGCAGACACCTGGCCGGGAAAATTTGAGCTTTTGGACAAAACATTGGATCATTTAAATATTGGAGGTTTTTATGTGATTCATGATGTGTTCCCGCAATCGAAATTGCCTGAAGAATTTAGAATCAAAGCGACTAAACTTCATAAAATTCTGCAAGACAGATCCGATTTGGATATTACAGAATTAGATTGGTCTACTGGGCTGATACTGGCAGTGAAGACTTCGGTTTAAGAGAACGAATCGGTGCGTAAAAGAAGGCGTTCTTCACAATCATATGATACGAAAAAAAAGGGCCGTTTGTCATACTGTCCTGTATAGTGTGTCACAAAGGAAGATTGGGGAAAAGTAAAAAGACATTTCGAAGAGCATTTGCTTTATTAAGGTTTTGTGGAGCATCTTACGCAAGAAGTTTATAATGAATAATAAGACTACTAGAAGGGTGTAGATAGAAGTGAATGCTGGTTCTGTTTTTCCAGATAATATCCAAAAGGCGCTTCGGAATAATCCGCCTGGGGAATGGATTCCGGAGATTCCAAAAGATTGTATCCGCCTGCATTGCGGCTATCCGGCACCTGCCCTTGTGCCTGATGAAGAGGTAAAGGCAGCTGTTAAAAGTCTATTAGAAGAAGAACATGATTTGCCGCTCCTTTATATAGGAAGTCCCAAGATTTTAAAACTCAAGGAACAGATTATAACAAGATTGAAAGAGCGGGGTATATCTGTAGCGGAAGAAGAGCTTTTGATAACTTCGGGTGCCTCTCAGGCGATCGACCTGATTGCCCGCATTCTCCTTGATGAGGAGGCAATCGTGGCAATAGAATCTCCCACTTATATGGAGGCTTTAGAAATTTTTCAAAATTATACAAGTCATATAATTAGTATTCCTGTTGATAAGCAAGGTCTTCAAACAGATGTATTGGAAGAGATTCTAAAAGAAAGGAAGCAAAAAGGGCTGACCCTGCCGCGTCTTCTCTATACGATTCCAACGTTTCAAAATCCTACAGGGACGACGATGACAGAAGAACGCAGGCAGCATGTGCTAATGCTTGCCGACAGGTATAATTTCTTAATAGTAGAAGACGATGCTTATGGGGAATTATCTTTTAATAAAAGGCTGGCCATGCTAAAAGAAATGGATCAAAGCTCCAGAGTTCTGCATGTCGGTTCGTTATCCAAGATAGTGGCACCAGGCATGCGTATTGGATGGATGGCAGGAACAAGTCAAATCATCCATGCATGCGCCTGGTTTAAAAAAGATCTGAACCATCCGTTTGCTCAAGCCGCCATGTCTGTCTATTTAACAAAAACCGATTTTAATAAAAAACTAGTCACTTTGAGGGATACATACCGGTCCAAATGCGCCGTTTTGATCTCCGCACTGGAAAAGTATCTTCCTGAATCAGCTTCCTGGTATGTGCCAGAAGGCGGTTACTTTGTTTGGATGAAAGTTCCTGGTGCCGATACTTCAAAAATGTTGACACAATCGCTAGCGGAGGGGGTATCTTATATTCCGGGCAAATACTTTTTCATGGATCAAGCAGATGGAACGGAATTTCTGCGCCTTTCCTTCAGTTATGCGGGTGAAAAGGAAATAACAGAGGGGATTCGCAGGCTGGGAAGAGTTGTAGGAGCTTATCTTTGAATGAAAAATTTACATTCGAAATTGTAAAATGGAAATGGAGCGTGCTAGATGACAAATAGCAGAACGAATCCAAAAGTTGATGAATTTTTAAGTAAAGCTAACCAGTGGCAGGTTGAATTTAAGAAGCTGAGAAGTATCGTTCTTGATTGTGGGCTGACCGAAGAGTTTAAGTGGATGCATCCTTGTTATACCTTAGAGAATAAAAACATCGTTCTCATACATGGATTTAAAGAATATTGTGCGCTTCTGTTTCACAAAGGTGCGCTGTTAAAGGATACCCATCGAATTCTAATTCAGCAAACGGAGAATGTACAGGCAGCGCGTCAGATTCGGTTCACCAATGTTCAAGAAATAGCTGAAATGGAAACCATCCTGAAAATATATATCAATGAAGCCATAGAAGTTGAAAAAAACGGGTTGGAAATCAAACCTAAAGAGCATAAAGAATACATAATTCCCGAAGAACTTGAACATAAATTCACTGAAACCCCTGCTTTGAAAACTGCTTTTGATGCTTTGACGCCGGGAAGGCAACGAGCGTATATTCTTCATTTTTCCCAGCCCAAACAATCCAAAACGCGAGTATCAAGGATTGAAATATGCATGCCGAAAATTCTCGATGAAAAGGGATTAACTGATTTTACTTGTGGACTATCACAAAAAAAGCCCAACTGTGACGGCTCGCATAAGAACATTCGATAAGATCAATTTTGATAACAGCCATCTAGTGAATTACTGAATAATGAACATCTCTTCAGAATTAAGATTTTTCAAGAGAAGGGCGTTTTCCGTAACAAGAAAGGTGCCCTTCTTTCTATCATAAATCATAGTTTAACCTTAACCTCAGTACCGTCCTTCGCTATGACATCTACTAGCACGATCCCTTTATGTTTTTTCAGTTCCTTGACGATAGGCTTTAGCGCTTTTTTGTCTATCAAAGGAAAGGTAAAGTCCAGATTTTTTCTTTCGAAGTGCTCTTTTGTCTATTTATTTGCATTTTGATGAAAAAATTTTGAACACAAAATTGAAATAGCAATGCTTAAAAAAGCATATGGAATTGGGATGGTTAACCGAATGTCTTTGGCTTTCACTTTTAAATGCAGCATAAGCAATTCACTAATCAATGATGACCGAAACGGTATCTCCGTTTGCCGATTTAATATCAACAATTTGGCCATCTCATTCGTTTTCAATTGCTTCCATAATTAGGCTTATGTCTATATCTTTAACATATTTTTCTGATTGAGGAATGCTCGCTGCGATGCTGTGTGGATCTTAATCATAGGGATACATAATTGCATTTAATTGTCCTGTTCTGAGTGAAAGTTTGTTCAATGAAAAAAACCACAGAAGGTGTCTGCCTGACGCACTTTCTGTGGTTTTTAATATAAAGGAACAAATGTTTGTTCTTGGTGTAAATCATTGTAATGAAATAGAATGGTGACAAAAAAGATTGTTTTTGATATTTTTAAAATAAAAGATGAGCAAACGACTCCTGCTCACCTGCCAATGAAAGGTTTAAAATACCCTGTCACCATTAAAGATCGAATTCTTAACAATAACATAATCGACATGGCGGATGGCATCCAGCTTGTTTCCGCCTGCATAAGAAATGGAGGATTGAAGATCCTGCTCCATTTCTTTCAGTGTATCTGCTAAGGATCCTTTATGCTCTACTAAAATTCTCTTGCCTTCAACATTTTTCTTTTCGCCTTTTTGGAATTCTGAGGCTGAACCAAAGTATTCTTTATAAAGCTTCCCGTCTTTCTCATTCTCGATGGTTTTTCCAGGTGACTCTTCATGTCCTGCAAATAAGGAACCAATCATCACCATTGCTGCACCAAATCGAATGGATTTAGCAATATCACCGTGTGTGCGGAGACCTCCATCGGCTATTATCGGCTTGCTTGCTGCCTTTGAACACCAGTGAAGTGCAGCCAATTGCCAGCCGCCAGTTCCAAATCCTGTCTTAATCTTTGTAATGCATACCTTACCAGGTCCAATGCCAACTTTTGTGGCATCAGCACCAGCATTCTCTAATTCTCTGACTGCTTCCGGGGTTCCGATATTACCAGCAATTACAAAGCTTTGAGGAAGGTATTTCTTAATATGCTGAATCATTTGGATGACAGCATTGGAATGGCCGTGAGCTATATCGATTGTAACGTATTCCGGTGAAAGCCTTTCATCTGCGATTTGCTGTATAAACCCATATTCGCCTTCTTTCACACCAACACTGATTGAAGAGTATAATCCGCGGTCCTTCATTTCTTTTATAAAAGAAATCCGCTTTTCTGGTTCGAATCGATGCATGATATAGAAATAACCATTCTCCGCTAAGTATATGGCAATTTTCTCATCTATGATCGTCTGCATATTGGCAGGCACCACAGGAAGCTTAAACGCACGTCCTCCTAACTTTACCGTAGTATCACATTCAGAGCGGCTTTTAATGATACTTTTTGCTGGAATTAATTGAATATCTTCATAATCGAATACATTTTCCATCGTTACCCTCCTGAAACATATAAATAAACCGTAACTGAATAAGAAATACGACCATTGCATGGATAGGTTTTTCGGTTTGGATCAATCTTATACAAAAAGGGAGAAAGCATCATGATAAGCAGAAGAGTATTTTCAATCAGAGTTCATCCGAAAATAAAAAAGAGCTTAGAAACCTCCTAAGCTCAAATGGATAATAGGGGGTCAACTTGTGATAGCTCGACCAATTTCATTTTATACAATTCAGCGTATTATTTCAACCCATTAAAGTAAAAACGCATAAAAGTGATAATGTGTTAAAATATCATCTTACTCATTTTATTAAATTCAATCGGATTTTCTTTTATTGCACAATTTAGACTATCTTCTAAATTACTCTTTTAATTTATAAGAACACCCAAAGGCAAAGTCTTTAGGATTGATTATTAAGCTACTATCTAAAACTTTTCCTTAACTTAATAATCCACAAGCAAGAAGTTCATATCATTTCTTTAAAACATCCCATTCTCATTAAGGGAATCCTCTGGTATAGGCTTCCCTAAATCCCACAGTTCAGCGATTTGGCCATCTTGAAACCGAAAGATATGTACAACTGGCTACTCCAAGATCCTCAGAATTCTGCCTTACATGGGAGTGGAAGGCAACGGTTTCATTCTCTTGTATGGCCAGTTTTACCTCAAGTATTTGGCCGGAGTTTTAGGCCGCGTTCTCTTCCATTGCGAGCATGAGCGAATCCTTACCACCTTGGAAATAGGGATTATGGTGAGAAAAGTCTGGACCAATATAACGCTGGTAGGCTTCACGTCCTTTCCCTGAAGCTACGAGCTGCAGAAAAGAAACCGCTTTCTCTTTTAGGGTAAGGTTCGCGATGTAAGAGGTTGTTCCGAATTCATCTAAATCATCCTTTCATTTCAGCATTGTTTTGTTTGAATTTACTTGAAGTATAAGATGTGTGCAGCTGAATGACAATTGTTTAGGGCAAGGGGGTCTAATTCTATTCAGCGGTTTTTAAGAATAATTACCAGTTAACCATTCTGACATGATATATTTTAGAAAAAAGGTATTCAAAGGAGTATGTTATGACAATTATTGATAAGTTAAATTTGCGTAAGTATAAGAATATGGCTGTGCTAAATCAGCCAAGTGATTATGAGATCTTTAATGGATATAAGACAGAATTATCAGGAGAACATGATGCTATTTTTATGTTTGCAGAAACGATTGATGAAATGGTGAATCATACTCAAAGGGTTATCAAAGAGAATCAGCTGCTTGAAAAAGGATATTTATTTCTCGCCTATCCGAAAAAAGGGAACAAGCGGTATGATACGTTTGTTCACAGAGATGATATTTTTCCAGCCATGAAAGTGGGCGAAGAAGGATATGTGGAAGGTAGTGATGTAAAATTCTCTCGTATGGTGAGCCTGGACGATGTATTTACAGTCGTTGGATTAAAACGTGAAAAGAAGAAAGAGAAAAAGTCACCAGCCTCAAGTCAATGTGTTGCTGATTACGAGGAAAATGTGAAAGATGTTGAACAGCTTTTAGCAGATTATCCAAATGAATTGAAATTTTATCAGGAGCTAACACCAGGCTATCAAAAGGATTGGGCCCGTTTTATCTATTCTGTTAAGCAGCAGAAAACACGTGAGAAACGGCAAGCACAAATGGTTGATATTTTATCTCAAGGGTATAAATCAGCTGATTTGTTTAGGCAGAAGAAGAAATAAAAAAGGTGCCTGTCCCCCGCTGTGGTAAAGTATTAGCGAGTAGGGGGCCAGGCACCTTTTTATAAAGTCAGTTGAGTGGAAAACACCAAAACCACTTAAACTTGGCTCTCAAATAGCTTTCAGGGCGGAGTTTCTTGGCCGGGAACTGGCTTATGTTTATGAAATTGCTGAATATATTTCTGAGAAAAAATTTGTGATGAAAACAGCAAATGGCCCCTTTCCAATGGAGACAATCTATACTTGGCAATCGATCGATGAAAACCATACTCGTATGACGTTACGAAATATAGGGAATCCCAATGGATTTAATAAGATCATGTCCCTTTTCATTGCACCCATGATGAGAAAAGCAAACATGAAGGATTTGAAAAAAATCAAATCCATTCTTGAACAGGAATAAGCCGTGGAATGGTAATTAAAAAAGGTGCCTGAGCCTGCTGAAAACCTAGGGCCTGGCACCTTTTTAGCGCATTCGGAATAAAAAAACCGGCCACTTTATATGGCCGGATCAATAGTCGTTCTATGCACTCATTTTTACAACCTTGTTTTGCTTACGCTTTTTAGCATATTCTGCAGTAGCGGTAAAAAGTGCGTCCGATGAAGAGTTAAGTGCCGTTTCACAGGAGTCTTGCAGAACACCAATGATGAAACCTACACCAACCACTTGCATGGCGATGTCATCAGGAATGCCGAATAAGCTGGAAGCCAAAGGAATGAGCAATAGGGAACCGCCCGCTACACCAGATGCACCAGCAGCAGAAACTGCGGCTAAAATACTAAGAATCAATGCAGTAACAAAATCGACTTGAATGCCAAGTGTATGAACAGCTGCAAGCGTCAAGACCGAGATCGTAACAGCTGCGCCTGCCATATTGACGGTCGCTCCTAATGGGATTGAAACTGAATACGTATCTTCATCTAAGCCCAGTTTTTCACACAAGCTCATGTTTACTGGGATATTTGCAGCAGAACTGCGCGTAAAGAATGCTGTAATTCCGCTTTCTCTTAAGCATCTTAGAACAAGCGGGTAGGGATTTTTGCGAATATTGATAAAGACAATAATCGGATTTACAACTAGAGCGATAAAGAACATGCATCCGAGCAGAACAGCAAGCAATTTTCCATAGTCGAGCAAGGCAGAAAGGCCGTTTGTGACAATTGCCTCAAATACAAGGCCCATGATCCCGATTGGGGCTAAGTTTATGACCCATTTAACTAATTTCGAGATCGCATCCGAGATGTTGCCCAGCATGTTTTTCGTCGTGTCTGCTGCATTTCTTAAGGCGATGCCAAGAAGAATCGCCCATGTTAGAATGCCAATGTAGTTGCCATTTAATAGGGCGTTGACTGGGTTGTCCACAATGTTAAAGAGCAGCGTGCGAAGGACTTCCACAATTCCTCCAGGAGGAGTCACATCTTCAGCACCTGGTGCAAGGGATAAGGTAACAGGAAAAAGGTAGCTTGCCAAAACTGCTACAAATCCGGCCAGGAATGTACTTATTGCATAAAGGGCTACAATGGACTTCATATTTGTTTTGTGGCCGCTTCTGTGTTTAGAAATCGCATGCATAACCAAGAACAGAACTAATACCGGTGCAACTGCCTTTAATGCACCTACAAATAATGAACCAAAAACTGAGACCCATTTTGCTGATTCAGGAACCGTTAAAGCCAGGGCAATACCGATCACAATACCGATCACAATCCGTTTGACAAGGTTAATTTGATTCCATTTCCGAATTGCATTTTTCATAAAAGTACCCTCCGAAATTTTTTAGAATAAGTAGATAAAAAAATAAGTTGGCCTATCACTGTTTTTTACGACAGTAATGATAGTGTAACACAAATATTTAAAATTGTGCGATAAATTATTATATTGAAATATTTGTAAGGGTGAGAAATCCAACCGTAAATTGCTTAATATCAACAGTTTTTCACACAGATTTCTAAGCTAAACGGCTTAAAAATTATTTTAAGGAGTTTCTTCACTGCCAAAATCTAAAATGATATTCACCATTTCCTTAAATGTCGGTATGACACAGTATCCGGGGTCCCAGGCTGGGAAGGGTAAGAAAATCAGAAGTCGAAATGGGCAGGAGTTTTTTACAAAAGGAAAGAGCCTTTTTCTCTTCATGAAGCAGGTTTACATTTGTTGCCGTCGAATAAATTATAGGGAACATTATTTTAATTACTAGGAGGCAATCATGGGACGTTTAGTTCATTTTGAAGTCCATGTGGATGACATGGAGCGGGCAAAGAAATTTTATGGAGAAGTTTTCGGCTGGTCATTCCAGGACTGGAGCGAATACGCTGGTATGCCTTACTTTGGAGCCGTGACCGGCGGCGAGAATGAGCCAGGAATCAACGGCGCTTTAATGCAGCGGCAAAGTCCTCCACCGGGACCAAACCAGGCACTAAATGGATATGCATGTACAATGGGCGTAGAAGACTATGATTCTGTGGATGCTAAAATTCTAGAAAATGGCGGAAAAGTCGCCATGCCAAAATATGCTCTTCCTGGCATGGCGTGGCAAGGGTACTATATCGATACAGAAGGCAATATTTTCGGAATCCATCAGCCGGATGCGAATGCAAAATAGGATTTCCAAATGAATCTGGCACAGTCAAATTAGTCCATATTCATCAAAAGATGGGTGCTCATTACATAAATACTGAAAGCAGGGCTGGTTGTACAAGAAGCATAAATCCCAAAGAAATAGCTGATCTTTTAAGACTCAATCTTCCCAGAGATTGAGTTTTTTAGTGCACCCCATCTTAGATTCCATTTTTATAAAATATTGTTTTCGTAAAGTTTGTTGCTTTTCATTAACTTAGTAAAATTTTGGTGTTGAGTGGAGCGGAAGGTACTTGACTCCTGCGGGAGACTCCCGTTCCCCCCCTCCCCCGCGGAAAGGAAGTGCCTCGTGCTGAAATCAACGGGCTAAATTCTTAGCAAAAACAACAATCTATGAGAAAAGAGCCTTAAAAAAACCCCATACAGTCATGCTCCTTCTCTGAAGAAAATCCTGGTTCAAACAAATCTCAAAATACAGTCCCTAAAAATTTCCATGTACGGAAAAGATGCCTATTTCAGCTGCTTTTGAAATCATTCTTTTAAAAGGTCGAGCGGAAAATGCCATTCCCTTTATATTCCTCATGATGGATTTGAACCTAGTTCCGATTTTTGCATTGGAGACTCCAGATATTTTTGCCGCAAATCGGGCCAGCTGCTTCAAACCCACAAGTCCCCTTTCGAAAACAGATCCTTCTTTCCTGCAAGCCACATTGCCAAATGAGAATTACATTCTTTTAAACTAGCGAAATGAGAAAAAGTATCAAATTGATAAAACTGCTGGATTTTAAATTCATTAAATGCCCCGCCCTTCACTTTCTATATACAAATGAAGGGCCGAAAAGGCCATGGTGATTTTTTTGGAAATGTGTCAGCATGGTGAACGAAGAGATATTTATTTGAAAGGTAAACACAAGAAAAGCGCAAGGCTCCTGGAACTAGACAGTTATCTAAGTTCAAAAAGATATAAATTCTGATATTACAAAAAAATCCGGCCTGATGATGGCCGGACCTGAAGGGGTAAAGAAAAAAGGGCTGTATGATGTTTCGGTACAATAACTAGATTACAGTCCAAATATTAACAAACTATGAACAAGATACTTCTAAATTATTAAATATTTTAATCAATCTTTTACATTTCACCCTGTCCTTTTTCTCTAATATTCTGTATATAGAAGATGAATGGATTATTTTAACTTATTTTAAAGTGGCCAAAAGTTATAGCAAATTGAACCTTGATCATAACAGTATGACAGCAGGTTCGGTCAGACCGAACATAACAAAAGTCCATGATATTAATTCTAGCAAGTTTTAGCAAGCTGCATTGAAGTGATAACAGCCTGCCATCTCGAGTATGCCAAATTGTTATCTTGAGCATGGCAAACTGCGGTAAGCAATACCAGAGATTACTACAGAGACTAACTAAAAGATTTAAAAGATATATATACCCTTGTCCCTGCAAGGCATGAATCAATCTACAGGCTAAGGTGACTTCTGCCGGCGTCAGGAAAGTGAAACCAAGAGTGCAAGAATTGACTCCAGCCTTTTAGCCAGCCGCTATTACTGGAAATCCACCCATTCGAAATGGATGATAGTAACACGTTTAGCTGGAAAAAATAACTGCATGTAGATAGGCTGGTTTTTACCTAAGCTCAAAGGGAAAATATCACAAGTGAACAGACAAAGGGGTGGAGCAATGATTAAATTTGATCAAGTGTCTAAGCAGTATCCAGATGGGACTACTGCTGTTGATTCAATAAATTTTGACATTAAAGAGGGGGAGTTTTTTGTAATTATCGGACCAAGCGGATCCGGAAAAACGACTGTGCTGAAAATGATTAACAGACTGATTCCTCTCACAGGCGGTACGATAAGGATCAATGGGAAAAGGATCAGTGATTATGATATTCATGAACTGCGCTGGGACATTGGATATGTACTGCAGCAGATTGCCCTTTTTCCGCATATGACAATTGGGGAGAATATAGCGATTGTACCGGAGCTCAAAAAATGGGGGCAAGATAAAATACATAAACGGATTGATGAGCTATTGGAAATGGCAGGGCTCGAACCGGAGATCTATCGAGACCGCAAGCCTCATGAACTTTCGGGAGGCCAGCAGCAGCGTGTAGGTGTCATACGGGCTCTAGCAGCTAATCCGCCCATCATTTTAATGGACGAGCCATTTAGCGCACTGGATCCTTTGAGCAAAGAAAAGCTCCAGGATGACCTTATAGATCTTCAGCAAAAAATCAAGAAGACCATTGTGTTTGTCACGCATGATATGAAGGAAGCTTTAAAGCTGGGCGACAGAATTTGTGTCATGAAAAATGGAGAAATCGTTCAAATTGGGACACCAGATGAACTGCTTTCCAACCCGGAAAGTGAATTCGTTCGGGAATTTTTAGGGGAAGACCATAGTGTTACCGGAGAAGGGTTTAATTTACATACTATATTAAAGCCAATTCCACAGGGTGGGTCGGTTGCAAGAACGATTTCCTCATTCGCTTCATTAAAAGAGACGCTTACCTTGCTGTCACAATTTGAGGAGCTTGCGGTTGAAGAGGGTGGTCAAATAATCGGAATGGTCAACAGGCAGGCTCTGATTCGTCAGCTGGCAGGGACCATGCAGAAAGAGGTGAGATAAATGAACACCTTCAGTTCTGTTTTTAGCGAAAGAAAAGGCCAGCTTTTAAGTGTGCTTGTTGAGCATATCCAGATCTCGATCATTGCTTTGTTCTTTGCGGTGCTCATTTCCATTCCTTTGGGGATCTATCTGACAAAAAAGGAAAAAATTGCAGAGGGAATCATTGGGGTAACTGCAGTCTTACAGACCATACCTTCATTGGCTCTCTTAGGTCTTCTGATTCCTTTATTTGGGATTGGAAAAGTTCCCGCGATTATCGCGTTAATTGTGTACGCACTCTTGCCTATTTTGCGCAATACATACACAGGCATTAAGGAAGTGGATGCCTCCATCATTGAAGCGGCAAGAGCAATGGGCATGAACAGGCGTAAGCTGCTTTTGAAAGTTGAACTCCCTTTGGCTATGCCAGTCATTATGGCCGGAATCCGTACAGCAATGGTATTAATTGTAGGAACCGCTACTCTTGCCGCACTAATCGGGGCAGGCGGGTTAGGGGATCTGATCCTGCTTGGAATCGACCGAAACAACACTGCGTTAATCATTCTTGGAGCCATCCCAGCTGCCTTATTGGCGATTCTTTTTGATATGCTGCTGCGCAGGTTTGAGCATATGTCCTTTAAAAAGTCTCTTACTGCATTGGGTGTTTTCATCGCAGCAATGGTACTGGTTATGGCCATGCCGCTACTCGCAAAACAATCTAATGAAGAGATCGTCATAGGTGCAAAGCTTGGAGCGGAGCCAGAAATCCTTATCAATATGTATAAGCTGTTGATTGAAAATGAGACAGACCTAAACGTTGAGCTACAGCCCGGATTAGGAAAAACTTCGTTTGTCTTTAATGCACTAAAGTCTGGGAGCATCGATGTATATCCTGAATTTACTGGTACAGCTATAGCAGAATTTCTAAAAGAGTCTGCAGTGAGTACAGATCGCGATGAGGTTTATGAGCAGGCAAGAAAAGGAATGAAAGAACAGTTTAACATGGAGCTGCTAAAGCCAATGGCTTACAATAATACGTATACATTGGCTGTGCCCGATGAATTGGCAAGTGAGTATGGACTGCAAACCATTTCAGATCTAAAAGCAGTCGGGCAAAGCATCAATGCTGGTTTTACACTCGAATTTTCCGACAGGGAAGACGGATACAGGGGCATTCAAAAGCTCTATGGATTGGATTTTCCAACCGTCTTAACGATGGAACCTAAGCTTCGATATGGTGCAATTGAAAAAGGCGAAATTAACCTGGTGGACGCATACTCTACTGATAGTGAAATTGCGAGATATAACCTTACTGTACTGGAAGATGATAAAAATCTCTTTCCTCCCTATCAAGGAGCTCCGCTGTTAAGAGAAGAAACCGCTGAAGAGCATCCGGAGCTTGTCAAAGCCTTAAATAAGCTGGATGGAAAAATCAGCGATGATGAAATGCGGGAGATGAATTATAAAGTGAATGTAAAGGGGGCAAGTCCTGAAGGCACAGCAAGGGAGTATTTGGAGGAAGAAGGATTACTGGATTAAGTATAATGTAGGCCGCTTGGAAAGTTCTAAGCGGTTTTTTCATGATATCAGAATTTATATCCTTTTGAACTTAGATAACTGTCTAGCTCCAGGCACCTTGCGCCTTTCTTATGCCTTCCTACCTAAGAATAGCTTTTGCATATCTTATCTTAACCGAAAAGAGGTATTTCCTGGCTAGTTTCCACCAGGCATCTTTTTACATAAATACAAAATCACTCAAACGGATAATTCAAAGTGAACAGCTATCATCACCAGGCTGTGAGAAACATGCCGGAAAACTTCGAGGTCTGTGCAGCAGCAAGTGACGGTGTAATAGAAGCATTTGAGAGTAAAAACATGCCTTTGTATTGGGTGTGCAATGGAACCCTGCATGTTTAGTTAACAAAAAAGAAGGTCCATCATTAGCTATTTTTGAGGCATTTAAGGAAGCTTGTAAAAATAAATAAGGGTATGGTTTTCAGAAAAAGTAATATGTTCCCTTTTTCCGGTATTAAAACATCTTCTCCAAACATACATTTTTCATATACATGCAGTTTTGAGGTGATAGAAAATGATTGTCGAAATGCAAAAAGCCATTTTGCTGGCAGAAAACATCAAAGGGTTTCTTTCATTTATTAATAAGAATCTCGATCACAATACTTTTTATATGGATCAGGATAAACTGCATCAAATCAAACTGATTGCAGAGGATTTTAAGTTTCATATTCTGGCAGATGAGCTGATTCGAATCAACCGCTTTGTATGGGATCCAAAGTATACTCATTACTTAGTCGATCGATTCAGAAGGGGGCTTCAGATTATTGATGAATTTACAGAACGGAACTATCATAGCTTATTCATGGTAACGGGAAGGCTATATACCTTAAAAAACCTTACCTTGTCATTCAGTAAAATTTAATACATCAAAAGGCTGCCCCATTTACAAATGGGGCAGCCTTTTGATGTTTACGAAATCATCCCTTTTCGAAACATCTCCGCAAGAGCCTGTGTCCGGTTTTGTGCGCCAAGTTTCTTGATGGCAGTTTTAATATACTGGTTGATGGTGACTTCACTGATATACATGGAGTCAGCCATTTCTTTTATGCTCTCTCCCCAGGAAATCCTCTTCATCACTTCCATTTCCCTTCGGCTTAATCATATATAGAAAATTACGAATATTTAAATTATATATAAAATAGTAAGATTTAGATAGAGTAAATCATAAAAAATTCTTAATTGTTAACAAGGAGGGTGTGGTATCTGGGAAGTCCGATATGTAATTCACAAGAAAAATAAAACCGCTTACAGAATAAGTTTTTTAAGTAGCTCGCAAAAAAAGAGGAGGAGAAAGAATGTCATTAACTCAAAAGTCGAATTCTCTAACAGATCTTGATGCTATTGTCGTAGGGGCAGGTTTTTCTGGTTTGTATATGCTTTACCAGCTGAGGGAAGCTGGTTTTTCAACTCGTGTCTTTGAAGTAGGCGATAATGTAGGCAGAACATGGTATTGGAATCGATATCCCGGTGCAAGGTGCGATGTTGAAAGCATCTACTATAACTACACTTTTTCAGAGGAACTTCTGAAAGAATGGAGCTGGTCAGCCAAGTATGCAGAACAGCCCGAGATACTGCGCTACATAAATTTTGTAGCGGATAAGTTTAATCTGCGGCGCGATGTGCAGTTTAATACCCGGGTCCAATCAACCCAATACGATGAAAATAAAAATAGATGGAATGTCCAGTTAAATAACGGTGAAACGGTATCTGCCCAATATTTTATTACAGCGGTAGGATGCTTGTCAGCGTCCAATGTACCTAAATTTAAAGGGCTGGAAAATTTTAAGAACGTATGGTACCATACCGGACACTGGCCGCATGAGGGCGTGGATTTCGAAGGTAAGCGTGTGGCATTATTGGTACAGGATCCAGCGGCATTCAGGCCATTCCGGTCATTGCTAAAAAAGCCAAACACCTGACTGTATTCCAGCGGACTCCACAGTACAGCAGGCCCGCCAGAAATGTACCGAATGACCCGGAATATCTCAATGATATTCGTAATAATTACAAAGAAATTAAAGAAAAAATGCGCCACTCTTTAACCGGAATCCCGGAAGAGCCGCGAAATGTTTCAGTGTTTGACGAATCCCCTGAAGAACGGCAAAAATTTTGAAGAAGCCTGGAAAGAAGGAGGACTACTTAAACTATCCTACGCATATAATGACTTGTCCATAACTCCGGAAGCGAATGAAATTGTGGCTGAATTTATCCGCTCAAAAATCCGGGAAACAGTCAGAAAGCCGGAAGTGGCAGAACAGCTTCTTCCAAAATTTTACTACGCCACGAAGCGTACCATCATTGATACCGATTATTTTGAGACCTATAACCGTGACAATGTATCCCTGGTGAATGTGAAAGCAGCACCGATTCAGGAGATTACCTCTTCTGGAGTACGGACTGCAGATGAAGAATATGAGCTTGATATGATCGTATTTACAACAGGCTTCGATGCCATGACTGGACCGCTGTTCAAAATGGACATTCGCGGAAAAGATGGCGTCTCCCTGAAAGAAAAGTGGGCGGGCGGTGCACAAACCCGGACCTATTTAGGTCTTGGTACTGCAGGCTTCCCGAATATGTTCATGCTGACAGGTCCTGAGAGCCCGTCCGTATTAAGTAATATGATGGTGTCGATCGAGCAGCATGTGGAATGGGTATCTGATTGCATTAATTTCATGCGGAACCATAACCAGGCTGTCATTGAGGTGAATGAAGAAGCAGAGAATACCTGGAGTAGGCATTGCCGGGAAATTGCCGACCAAACGTTATTCACGAAAACAGATTCCTGGTATATGGGTGCGAATATTGAAGGGAAAGCGCGGGGCTTCCAAATTTACCTAGGAGGAGTTGGAGATTACCGTAAAATTTGTGATGAAGTGGCAGAAAAAGGCTACGAAGGCTTTGAGCTGACAGCTGCTGAGAAATCGGTTGTGAATTAAGATAGAGCTAGCTTTTCATCTTGCTTCTACTATCTATTAATATAGTTAAGGGGGAAAATGATAATGGCATTAGATCCGCAGGCAAAATTCTTATTGGAACAAATGGAGGCAATGGGAGCCCCGCCAATGAGCTCTCTAACACCAGAGGAAGCGAGGCAGACAACAGATTTTAGTGCTCTTGCCGGAGAGCCGGAAGAGGTAGGCAAAATTGAGAACAGAAAGATTCCAGGACCAGGGGGAGAAATTCCTATCCGAATTTATACGCCTAAAGGGGTAGGACCTTTTCCAGCGCTCGTTTATTATCATGGAGGCGGATGGGTGATTGGCGACCTAGAAACGGTAGAAGTCCCTTGCAGGCTATTAACCAATCTGGCAAATTGCGTGGTTGTATCCGTGGATTACAGATTAGCACCGGAGCATAAATTCCCGGCGGCTGCGGATGATTGTTATGCAGCCACCAAATGGGTAGCTGAAAATGCGGCATCTATTGGAGTGGATCCCAATCTAATTGCAGTCGGCGGCGATAGTGCCGGAGGAAACCTCGCAGCTGTTGTTTCTTTGATGGCAAAAGATAAGAGTGAATTTTCACTGGCCTACCAAATGCTCATCTACCCTGTAACAAATCACTCATACGCAACAGAGTCTTACACTGAAAATACAGAAGGATATTTATTAACAAAAGACAGCATGGAATGGTTCTGGAATCATTATCTGCGAAATGAAGAGGACGGAAAGAACCCATATGCCTCTCCTCTGCAGGCAAAAGACTTGAGCGGACTTCCGCCGGCATTGGTCCTCACGGGAGAATTCGACCCGCTGCGCGATGAAGGTGAAGCCAATGCGGAACGCCTGAAAGAAGCAGGGGTACCTGTTGAGGCAAAACGGTATGACGGCATGATCCATGGCTTTTTCTGGATGCCAGGTGCACTTGAGCAGGGAAGAAAATCGATTGAGCAAGCGGCAGATGCATTGAATCGAGTATTCCAGGGCATTGTAGCGTCTAAATAATCGACTACCAGGAAGAGAAGGGTGCTTTCTACAAGCGAAAGTGCCCTTTTTGTTTTTTTGAATTATATCCTAAGATTTTTCTATGAAGATAAAAGCTCAGATAAAAAAAGATTACTATGAAGCGGTTATATCGCCGGAAAAAGAAGGAATTGGTTGAAAAAGGTCGACATAGAGCTTTCATGACGATGCAAACCGTAGTGCAGGAAGGAATAAGGTCGTCCTGAAGCTGTCATGACGACGGAAATGGGAGCTGGAGAAGGAAAAAGGTCGCGATGAAGCGATGAAACTGCAATTACAAAATTGTGGAATCGGGTACAAGCCTTTCTTAATTAGCCAAGGCGGGCAAAGGATGGACTCCTTTACCCTGGATAATTCTTAATTAAGCAGTATCGTTTTGAGCAATAGGTTCTTTGATCCTTCTTTTAAAAAGGTTCGCATTCGTCCCAATATAAACCCCTGTCAAAACGAAGGCAGCGCCTATACCGTGAGCCATTGTGAAAGTTTCGCCCAAAAACAGAGTAGCCATGATCACAGCTGAAACCGGCATGACATTGATAAAAATAGATGCTTTTGCAGCACCCACTTCCTTAATTCCATTATAGTACATAACAAACGAAATGACGGTAACAAATATGCTCATATGAGCAATAGAAGCCCATGTCGTAAAGCTTGCTTGCTGGATATCCTGCCAAGAAGTCTCCGGCAGTGCAAACGGGAAAAGAAATAGTGTCCCATAAGCAACCGCATAGGTTGTGGATTCCACTGAACTAAATTTCTTCAGCACAATTTTTCCTACGACACTATATAGAGCCCAGCTGACAACTGCACCAAGCAAAACAAAATCAATCGGTTCAAAACCATATTGGAAAAGTGCGAGCGGGTGGCCGTCCGTAATAATAAAGACAACTCCAGTCAAAGCGATTGCCATCCCAATAATATTGTTCCTCATAATTTTCTCTTTTAAGAATAATCCAGATAAGAGCACAATTAAAACGGGATTGGAGGCAATAAACAATGAACTTTTAATGACTGGTGCATGTTTCGTTGCCAGAAAGAAGCAAATATTATACAGCGCAATCCCTGTTAAGCCGAGAATGGCATACAGCCCGTGATCTTTTAAATTCGGTTTCTTCCGGTTCTTCTCCATGATCCACATCAGCGGAAAGAGCAGGATGGCTGCCCCAAAGAAGCGCAAAAAAGCAACCGTGGCCGGCTCAAAGCTTTGCACAGCAACCTTACCGGCAATGAATGCACTGCCCCATGTGGCAGTGGCCAAAGTCAGCATGGCATAAATTAGCCATAATCGTTTATTCATAAATTCGCCTTCATTCTTTTTGAATTTTATAGATTATTATAACATCTTTTTCGAATTCCGAAATTATTTTTATAAAAGGAATTTTACCTCAAGGTTATTTTAGGAAAAAGGAAATGCTATAGAAGTCGATTTTTGTTTTTCTTTATCGATTTAAAGGGCAAAACTGAGTTTTTTACTCAATTAGCACTATGATCCTGTAGAATTATTAAACGATAATTAGCAGAAAATTCATTCTTTTTACTCTTTTAAGGGACAAGCACTTCTATTATCATTTATTTAGACTCCCGAAAAAAGGGATCTAGAAGGGGTGAATACATATGAAGAAAATGGCAGGGAAAATTAGCTTTCTGACAGCGCTGTTTGTGATGCTGTTCTCCTCGCTTTCCTTTGCGGCTACTGTTCCAGGAGGACCGTCAACAGAAGGAAAAACGAATATTAACAGTATGCTTTCCTATGCAGAAGTTGTCAAAATACTTAAAAACATCGAGAAGATTAGCAAAGGCAAGGTAGAAGTCTTTACATTGGATCGGTTCGGGAAATCTGAGCAGGGCAGAAGTATTTACGTTGCAAAGGTAGGAACAGGGGAAAAGAAAATTTGGATACAGGCTCAAATTCATGGAAATGAAAAGCTGGTAACGGAAGCAGCGCTGCAATTACTGAAGACTTATGCCAGCAATCAATCGAAGAATGTACAAACTGTCTTAGAAGAATCAACTCTGTACTTTATTCCAATGTACAATCCTGATGGGGCAGAAATGAATACCCGCGGCACCATGATTATGGAAACAGGCCAGTCGCTGGATCTTAATCGCGATTGGGCAGAGAACAGCTTTAAAGCTAAGGAATCAACCGTTGTTTATTCTTATTGGACAGAATTGAAGCCTGACTTTGCCATCGACCTGCATCATCAAGGATTAAAGCAGGTATATGGAACCAATGAAGCAACTTCTTTCTCATTAGGGATATCGTTGGCGCCAGACGGACCTACATTGCCAAACGAAACAGACTATAATGATGTAACAAAGCAGATGATGGCATATGTGTATGATGAAATGAAAAGATACGGCTATACCCATATCGACCGTTACCAAATTGTTGATAGTGAAAATCAGATTGGCTATGATATCGACATAAAAGGCGGAGTCGTATCAGCCATGATGATGGGCCTGAATTACAATGGCTTGAATCCTGACAATCACAGCCATCCGGCAGTATTTTTTGAAACAAAAGGGAATTCGAGCGATGGCAGCCTCGGACAAAAATCAAATGGCTACTTAACAAAACAAAACTATTTGGCTTTAAAATCACTTGTATACGGCTATGTGACAGATGAAGTAGAAGAGGTAGACCCGGATCATTGGAATGACATTCCGGCCTATCCATTAGCCGGTTACTGGACGGATTATGATGGGATTGTTCATGTGAGGGCATCTGGGTTTTAAACTTGGTGTTTTTTAAAAGAATGGAAGCTGGTATATATGCCAGCTTCTTATTCATAATATCAGAATTTATATCCTTTTGAACTTAGATAAATGTCTAGCGCAAGGCACCTCCATATTTCGTCCAATCCTCCCAAAAAGGTAAAGGAAGCCTTCAGTGAGTCTCGTCTTGTGCTTTTCAGGGGTGGTTAAAGAATCTTGCGCTTTTCACATCTTCCGCCATCTGATTTACCCGATTCATTAATGCATCCTGTGGAGTCTTGCATTCTCTCTTTCCACGTTTCTTACTTTTTCCAATTTTCTCACCTCCGTTAAAAATATACGGCTTTTAAAAAATAAAATATTCTTCAATTGCTGCAAAAGGGAATGAACAACCGCTTGTCTTTCCTGTATGATTGTGTAAAGGGAAATTTCTGAGTATCCGGGATATATGGCTGTTTGTCAGGGTATTCCTTATTAATGTAGAAACAAACTTTTTAGAATGGAGACGAGTTATTATTTCCATTTTTAGTTGGCATTGTTTACATTAAGAATAATTATCTATATTAACTATGTACAGTAGTCTAATAAAATGGTGATTTTTTCACTATACAAGAACCTTTTATTCAGAAAAGAGGGGAAATCCATGTGGCCTTTTTCAGCAAACAAAAAGAGAAAAAAAATAGTGGATGCTGCAAGTTTTATTTCCGCAAAAGAAACAACGGAGGAAGCGGAAGTTGAAAAAATGGTATCGAAGCTTGAAAAGATTTTTTACAGCACTTCCAGGGAAATCGTAATATTGTGCGTTGGCTCGGACCGTTCAACTGGTGATTCACTAGGGCCGCTCGTGGGGAAAATCCTAAAAGAAAAGAATATATCTTATCCTGTCTATGGAACCCTGAAAGAACCGGTGCACGCATTAAACATCAAGAAGGTACTGAAAAAAATCAAAGAAACCCATCACAATCCGTTTATATTTGGGATAGATGCTTGTCTCGGGGACGAGAGGCAAATAGGCTATATTTTGATGCGTGAAGGGTCATTCATACCGGGAAATGCGGTGAATAGCATATTGCCGAGTGTAGGTGATTATCATTTGAAGGCGATTGTGAATGCGCTGGACCCGTTATCGCCCGTCCATTCTTTAAACAGCACAAGATTATTTACCGTTTTAAAACTGGCTGAAATTATTGGAGAGATTATTTCACGTGTCGCAGCAAATGACCTGAACTCTGAAGGAAAAATAGAAAAAACGAATGTACTTTAAACCAAAATCTTACCAGGCTGAAGGATTTCAATGGTTAAATCAGCCAAAAAATTGCTGTAATCCTAATAGGTAAGTTATAATCAGTATTAAGTATACCAAAGAGAAAGAGGGAAATTATGGGGAATAACTGGACGGAGGATAATCTGATCTCGATTCGCGAGCGGGTTTATCTTCATATTAAGGATTTGATTCTGGATGGTGAATTTAAAGCGGGAGACCGTTTGGTGGAACGTGAACTTGCAGAAAGGTTAAATATCAGCAGGACCCCTATTCGGGAAGCTTTGTTTCGCTTGGAATCACAAGGATTTGTAAAGACCGTAGCTAGAAAAGGTGTTATTGTGGCGGACATCTCTGAAAAGGAAATTATCGAGGTTTTTACGATTTTATCTTCTCTTGAAGTGCTTGCTGCGAAATTAGCGGTGCAAAAGCTGGATGATGAAATGAAAGGCAAGTTTGCAGCCAGTATTAAAAAGGTTGAAGAATACCTGAATAATCCTGAAGAGGATGCGTCGAATCTGCACAGGGAGCTGAATCATCTTCTATATAGCTCTGCTAAAAATGTTAAGCTATATGAAATGCTAAGCGGATTATCTGATTACATCCGGGCCTTCGCTAAGATCGGCCATAAAAATCCAGGCAGAGCAAAACAATCAATGGAAGAACATTTGAAAATCATGGAAGCCATTGTCAATCAAGAAATGGAAATGGCTGAATATTTAACAAAAATACATATTGAAAATTCGAAAAAAGCCTACATAGAAGCCGTTCAGCAGAGCGAAAAAAAAGATTAAGAAAGCGCAGCAGCCCTTTCTTAATCTTTTTTTATACAGTAAGAATATTTTTGAACGTCGATAATTGTCTAGCTCCCGTTCTTAGTCTGAGTTCCTTTGTGGGCAAGACGCCCCGCGCTATTCTTATACTCCAATTACAACCGCTGAAGTCAAATTCTTCATGACCTTTGCCACACTCATGGCAACAATCGGACTGGACTTGGGATTTTGTTCGTATGGGACATTTGAAACGGATATCTCGACCTCGCCAAAATAGCCCTTTGCTTTAATGGTATGGGTATTCGTTTTAATAGTCGGGTCAGCAAAAACCTGCACCTTTGTATTTTCAAATCCAACTCCGGCCAAACTTAAGGCAGCTGAAACATTCACGCTTTGAGGAAACAGCTTCGATGATTCCCGTGCATTTCCTTCATAAATGCACACCGGTTCGGTTAAAGCTTCTAGATTAACCTTTTCCTCGGCAATAGTCCCAGCCCAGCTGCGAGGATGCTTCCTGGTAATAAGTGTAATTTCTTCCATTTCTCCTAAAGCACCAGCTGTAATTCGATCAAGACCCGCGATTGCTGCAGAGGGGATAATAATTTGTTTCCTATGCTGCTCGGCACTTGCCTGCAGATTTTCATAAAAGCGAGTATCTCCTAAAGCTCCAACCGAAAGGACTACAAGGTGGCTGCCGCTGGAAAGTACTTTTTCTCCATACATATGTAAAGCTTGATGTCCGGCTGACTCAATGATGATATCAAGATCGCCATTAAAAAATTCTTCCTCTTCAGACGTTAAGGCAAAAGTCTGTTGGGCTGAATCCCAGCCATCTGGTTTTCTTCTAACCAGAACCGACTTTAACTCAACATTTCCAGCCTGCTTCGAAACTATTAATTCGGCAATGCTTTTACCAAGCGTACCATATCCGATAATTCCAGCTTTCAGCATATCTGACTCTCCTTATATGATGTATTTTATTTAAATGCATATAGCTGCAGAGGGGATTACTTCTGCACGAAAAAACTTATTTATATGGTATACGATATACTATATACAAATTTATTCTTGATTTTACCCGAAACTAATCAGAAAAGCAAGCTATTTTAAAGAAACATCTAAATTTTCAAAATAGTTTGCACAATAGTTATTTTTAGTGGTATTATAATATACAAGCTTAATATAGTGAGAATAGGAGGTGGTTAATAGTTAAGTTTCTGGAATGTTTTTGCGAACTAGAAGAGGGGATAGAACGGAAGGAACAAAACAAGACCAAATGAAATTATTATATGTTTTGTTGCAAAGTGCGATCGATTTATATTTCTTGGAAAGTTTTTTGTTTTTTTACCCATTTGGTATACAATCCACCAAATGCAGTGTGCTGATTGGATAATATTTCTTACCTCCTTTTCCAGCTGAAAAATTGAATGTGGCTTACTACATAGACATCTGCTGATCGAGCATAAACAAATGCCTCTTTCAAACCTGCAATTTGAAATCTATTTTTTTTACTAAATAGAGAGTTAAAATTCATACAATACTGGAGGGGAATAAATGGAATTAACATTTGCTCATTGGGTGTACGCAATTGTAACTGTGTCAGTTATTGCCACAATGCTTTTTAGGAGAGGTGTTGTTTTGCCGGTCATCTTGGGAACGTTCTTGGTGGCAGTTATGTATAAAGGAAATCTGATTTCTGGTTTTCAGGCAGTTTTTAACGCAAATCTCCTTGCTGCAAAAGAGCTATTTAGCATATTCTTAATCATTTCCCTCATGATTGCCCTGCTTAATTCTTTGAAGGATCTGGGAGCTGATAAGAGGCTTATTGGTCCAATCGAAAAAATTATGGTGAATGGGCATGTCTCATATTTCGTTTTGATGGTCACAACATATGTTATATCCCTGTTCTTCTGGCCAACCCCTGCAGTTCCGCTTATTTGTGCCTTGCTGGTACCTGCAGCTGTACGTGCCGGGCTTCCGGTCATGACATCCGCAATGGTTATTGTCATAGCAGGCCAGGGTATGGCTCTTTCTTCCGACTATATTATGCAAGTAGCGCCAATGCTTAGTGCAAAAGCAGCTGGCATTGATAAAGTTTTAGTCGCTGATAAAACGCTTGTTCTTTCATTGATTACAGGAGTAAGCGCATTGGCCTATATCTATTTTGCACATCGAAAATCAATTGTTAAAAACAACACGGAATCAGGGATCAATCCTAAAGATGCAGCGTTTTTTGGTGTAGCCAATGAACTTGCTGCAACGGCTGAAGAAAGTGCTGAAGCCCTTCAGCGGAAAAATACATGGGGAAAGGTATTTGCGGTACTAGTTCCGTTATCCATGCTGGCTGTTATGGTTTATATGTTCCAATCCAAGCTAACGGGTGCAACAGGCTTTGAAGGCACAGATGGAGCTGCTTTTATTGGAGGGGTTGCAACGCTTCTTTTGGTGCTTGCGACTATTGCATTTAACCGGATTCATGCATTGGATAAAATTAGTGAGCATTTAACAGAAGGCTTTGTGTTTGCCTTCAGGGCAATGGCGCCAGTTATTCCGATAGCAGGTTTCTTCTTTATGGGAAGTGCAGATTTTACAGGCACCATTCTATCATTAGATGAAAGCGCTGCCAAACCGGCATTCCTATTTGATATGATTCAGGCAGGTCAATCTTATATCCCTGAAAATGCCTTTATTGCAGGTTTTGGTATCTTAATTGTAGGTCTGATCACCGGTTTGGATGGTTCTGGCTTTTCCGGTCTGCCGCTAACAGGAGCTTTATCTGGTGCATTAGCTAATGGAAGCGGCATCGATCCTTCTACATTGGCTGCGATTGGTCAAATGGGTGCCATTTGGGGAGGCGGAACGATTGTGGCTTGGTCGTCCCTTGTGGCAGTGGCAGGCTTCCTGCAGCTATCTCCGCTTGAACTGGCCAGGAAAAACTTTTTACCGGTCATCACGAGCCTTTTTCTCGCCACTTTAATTGGTATATTAATCTGGTAAAAAATAAACAGCATACTTGAAAAAGAGAGGGCTATCCTGCAAAGTTGGTATTATACTGACTGATGGGAAGCCCTTTTATTTAGGGGATTTAGTCGAGAAAAAAGGCAGGGAGTGGGCAAATGAAGAACTTGAAAATTGGTTTAGCCGGGATAGGAAAATTAGGGACAGCTATGATGGCGCATTGGCAAAAAGCAAACATAGAGATTGGTGTATATCATCCAAACAGGATGAAGGCACAACAATTCATTCAGAGATTCCCAAACGGGCATTTATTAGCTGAACTAGAATTGAGGGACCTCGATATTCTTCTTTTGGCTGTTCCGGCTGGCAAGGTGATTCCTTTTATCGAAAGTATGGCAGCTATAGACGATTCCTCAATCAGCTTTATTAATATGGCCACTTCTCTTCCAACAAGAGAAATCTCTGAGAAGTTTCCGGCATATAGTGTGTACGGTGTTAAATATATGGGACATTCAAGAGATTTATTAGAACATGGAAATGGTTTATTTATTACCGGCAATCAGCTTCCAAATGAAGTAATGGCTCTTTTTAACCCGCTGGGCAAAATCGAAATAGACAGAGAAGAAAGGTTGGTAGGGGTCAATAAACTGGCAACCTATTATGCTGTTAAAATCGCAGTGGAAATTGAGAATGAGTTCACAAAACAAGGATACCCTCCCTCTTATATTAAAAGAGTCCTGACATCACTAGCTCCTGAAGTCATCCGCTCTTATAGCCAAGGCAATTTGGGGCATTTTGCACAGGAAATTGTGAAAGAAATACGGGAAGAGATCGAAATAGATGCGGATTAACTTTTGGTTAGTCAGCATCTTTTTTTATGTTTGTTGCAGTGCTATTATGGTAAGATATGTTTTCGGCTTTTCAGTAAAAATAGCTTTACATCAACTAAATCTAGAATATATCAACGAATTATCATAAAATACTACCAAAAAACTGGTTTCATCGGCCTAGTTTAAAAAGCCCCAGGCGATTGGCACCGGGAACTTGGAAAAAGGCTCGTACCTATTAGTTTTGCATTTTTTACATCTTCCTTAAATGTTGAATAAGGCTCCCCTATAGAATTTAACCTAACAGCTTTTCCAATGCGAACAAATACAGCATGACGCAAGCAACATAAATCCCTGCAAATCTGAGATTCCAGTTGGACACTTTATAGGAATTGACTTTTACGATGTTGGACATTAGCCCCAGAGTAGCATTATAAGGACCGACTAAGAAAGATGAAACGGCTCCTGAAAGCATGGCAACTGTCAAAATATGCGGAGAAATTCCAATTGCATCCGGGTTTACGCCTTCGATCATTAAGGCAAGCGAAACGGCGGGATGCAGCCCCAAAAAGGCTAAACCTAATGGAACGAGAGGCAAAATGATCAGGAAAACTTCAATTCCGGCAGCGTCTATAAAAGATACTATCCAGCTATATAAAATTTCATTGGCATTGGAGAAATTAATGGCGGAAATAAAAAATCCGGTTGATAAGAAAATGAAAAATTGATCCTTCATGCTCAAGGAAAAGGTTTGGAAATGTTCAACTAACTGTTCACCAAATTCTTTCCCTTTTTTAAGGAATAGGGACCAGCTAAACGCAAACGGAATGACAATCAAAGAGACAAGAATTAAAAACGGCAATGAAAATTGAGTTTCTGTCAGGGAAACAATGATATTGAAAATGGCGATGGCAAGCAGAATTTGAACCACTCTTCCTGGCCGGCCGATATTGCCAGTTTCCAAAGCTGCTGCGGTCTCATGCGCAGATTCAACGGCATGAGGCAAGGAAATTTTTTGCGATTTTCGAGATCCAATAAACCAATCCAACACAAGTCCCAATATGCTTAAGGGGATCACATAGGGGAGGATCGACCCCCAGCTGACACCCGTCATCGTAATGACAATCCCTACAATGGGCGTAACAGGGGCCCAAATGAGCGGCATGGCAAAACCTCTGGAAATTGCCCTGCTCATAAACCTTTCCTTATTCCGGACCGGAAAGCTTCCCAAAGCAGGCCGTATGGAATAATACGTCATCGGGAGGGTAGCGAGGTTCATAAAAATGCTAAAAAAATAAGAGATACCGGAAGTCATCATATATAATTGGCCGGATGTTTTCACTCGTCTGTGAATGATTGCCTGGATGCCCTCTCCATATCTTCCCAGCTTAATCGGGATCCCGAGTATGGGTATCAGCGTAAACATAGTAAGCAAGTCAAGCATTGGTCCAAAAGCAAGGATGTAATCTAGCCATAGGGAGCCGCTTGTCCAAAGCAGTAAAATACCCAGCGCAAGGAATATCCCCCCCAGAACTTGGACAAACTTCTTGGCAAGCCTGAATGTTAAAACAACAATAATGAAACATAAGATGGAGAGGAGGGGACCGATCTCCCATTCTGGCAGAAGAGTAGACAGCAAATATAAACTTATAACTGATAAAAATAAAACTCGCAGCATTTCAGACACCCTCACAATCGTATTGGTCCTTCTTCTAATCATATCGCAAATGTTGTTATAATTTTTAGAGATAAAAGTTAAGTATGAATTGTAAATTGTATACCAAATTATTTGGTTTTTGGAAGTTAGTTCACTATTTCGCCATTATTTTATTCTGTTTTTGGTATTTGGTATACAATTTTGTTGTAAAACATTAATGGGCATTATATAATAATGGTAACAGGAAAGATAAAAAAAGGAGGATACCCAAGTGTTCAACTTTCTATTTGGTTCTAAATATGCAAAAGAAAAATCAGAAAGAAAATTAGCACGGTTGAGAAAGACCTTAAGGTTCTAATCAGGCCGCCATTTTTGGCGGTTTTTTTTGCAAATAAATGTCCTTTTCTTAATAACAAACCCGGAAGAAGAACGGCTTCCTCCGGGTTCAGTTTCTCCTATTATTTATACTGCTACTTCATCAGATTTAACAAGCTTGGAATGAATGGAGTCCTCGCTGTTGCCTGAAGCTTTTACAATCTCATCTAATTCCTCACGGGCAGCTTCAAGGGTTTCAAATCGCTCAAAGAATTTCACTCCGATATGGTTTACATATTCTTTTCCTTCATATTCTTCAAACAGCTGGATTTTCATATTCTCATCCAAAACCTCTGCGATCGTGTATTTCGCCTTTAATTTATCGAAGAAATAAAAATGGTAAGTTTCCACTGGCTTTAAACCCTCATTCTCAAGAATTGTCTGGAAAGTATCTTTATTTGTTAAAACAATATATTTTCCCATATTAAACACTCCTTTTAATAGTTTTGGATTGTTTTAAATTAAGCTGATTTAAAGGCTGCATATCAAATATGTAATCTGCTCGCCTATCTCCCCCTCCAATATGGAATATTGTATACCAATAGCTTATATGTATTTTATAATATGAAAAAGAAATATTCAATATTATATTCTAAATTTTTTAATAATTCGGTTTGCATAATGATTTTACATAACTCTTTTTTTCAAAAAGTCTTAAAATCCTGTTTGCCAATCTCATAGAAAGATTGTATACTTTGAGAAAGTATCTAAATTTTTCGAATTAACTGAAAGGGGTAATGGCATGCCAAAGGTTACTCTCCATGTCGATGGAAAGAAAGTGGAACAGCAAGTTAAAGATCATGCTAATTTAGTCGTTTTAGCGGGAACCCGCCAATTTCCCGAGTTAAAGTATGGGTGTGGAATGGGAAGATGTACAAAGTGTACCTGCGTTGTTATTAGCGGGGGTGAAGATCTGGCACCGCCTAACTGGAAAGAAGAAAAGATGCTAGGGGAAAAGGTCAAAGAGGGCTATAGATTAACTTGCCAATTTACGGTTTTGCATGATATTGAAATCTCCCAGGAAAATATCTCTGTAAAACCACCTAAGAAGACAACAGCAGCTATAACGAAATAGTTTTTTAATTTTAATGGTATACAAAATACCTAATATAAAAGGAGATAGGAAATGAAATGTTATGATCTTACAAAGATGACTTGGAAAGAAGTAGAGGAATCTCTACAAACAGTTGAATTTGCCATCATCCCAGTCGGCGCGCATGAGCAGCATGGACCTCATATGGCTGAAAGCTGTGATGCGGTGCTGGCAGAAAAGATGGCGCTAAAGCTTGGAGAAAGGCTGTTTCCTTATGCGATCGTGACGCCTGTTGTTAATATGGGGGTGTCTGAGCATCACAGCCATTTTCCTGGAACCATAAGCTTGCAGCCATCAACATTAATTGCTGTTTTGAAAGATATGGTTTCGTCTCTCAAGCAGCACGGTATTAAAAAGATTCTGATACTGAATTCACATGGCGGCAACCAATCCACATTGAACCTCGCCGCCATGACAATAACAAAGGAATTGAAGGTCGAAGTATATTATGCAAAAACAACGGCATCAGCCAAGGAGTCTATTGGCAAGTTTGTCAAATCTCCTTTATTTGGCCATAGCTGTGAGCGCGAAGTCTCAGAAGCCTTGTATCTGGCGCCTGAACTGGTCAGAATCGAGCTTCTCGAAAAAGGCGATATCCAGGAAGAAGGAAGATGGAAAAGACTGAGGCCGGGAAAAGCTGTTCAAGGGTTCTATTTTTATGAAGAAATGACCGGGAACGGGTGTATTGGAGATGGCAGACAAGGCAGCAGAGAAATTGGCGAACAGATTGTAGAAGAAGCGTTAAGTAATCTTGCAGAAGAACTTTCCGAATTGCTTGATCTAAAAACAAAGCTATTGTATTGAATCTAGTATGCTAATAAAAATGTTCGTAAATCTTTAAAAATTCTAAAAATTTTGTTTACAATTGAAAAATAATAGGTTATTATTTGATTAAGGTATACCAAAGACCAAAAAAACAGGTTTAGAAGAGGTTGTAAATTGACAGCCTATTATTTTTTAAAATATTTTGGTATACAAAATATCAAATGCCAATCAACTGCATAAAAATTGAGGAGGAGTTTCCACATGACAGAATTATTATCTAAAGATGAATTTCGCAAAGAACTAGAGGAAGCGATTAAGGGCAATCATAGCCAGAAAGCTCCATTTACAGTAGCTTGGGCTGAAGGGAAACTGGAAAGAAAGCACTTTGCGAGATGGGCTGAAAACCATTACCACTATGTAGGACCTTTCGCAGACTACTTAGCGTATATCTATCACAACACTCCAACCGATCCGAAATTCGAAGCAGCAAAAGACTTCACACTTCAAAATATGTATGAAGAAGAAATTGCTGCTGACCGTCATACAGACCTTTTGATTCGCTTCGCGGAAGCTTGCGGAACAACTCGCGAACGCGTTATCGATCCTGAAAACATGGCTCCAACAACATTAGGCCTGCAAAGCTGGTGCTATGCAGTGGCCGCACGTGAAAACTTTGTAGTTGCAACAGCAGCTTTAGTTGTTGGTCTTGAGTCCCAGGTACCTGACATCTATCGCAAACAAACTCCTGCTCTTCGTGCACAATATGGATTTACAGATGAAGAAATTGAATTCTTTGACCTTCACATCGTATCCGATGAAATCCATGGAGAACGCGGCTACAAGATTGTTTTAGATCACGCAGACACTCCAGAATTACAGCAGCGCTGTCTAGAAGTAGTACGCACAGGTGCCAAAATGCGCCGTATGTACATGGATGGTTTGTGGAGAGAATACCTGGAACAGGATCTGGGATCTTTAGTAGAAGCTAAATAAGTTATAAAAGGGTTGGCTGTATGAAAGCCAAATGGTGATTTAGCACTCTGTTGATTGGAGCAGAAGGCACGAGACTCCAGCGGGAGGCTCACCGCCCGCTCCTCGGAAAGCGAGTGCCTGGAGCGGAAATTAACAGGCCAATGTAACAAAAGCTAGTAAATCTTATAAGACTTTTTCATCATTTAAATTAGTCTCTATTCCAGGCCGTCACACTAAATCTTGTCAATCGAGGTCTAAGTGGCGGCTATTTTTATAAACAGTGAATTTGGCGCAGTTAAGGGAGAAATAAACAGAGAGTAAGGTGATAATGTTGATTACAACAAAAGTAGAAACATTCAATAACTACATTAATGGAGAATGGCAGGAATCAGCCAGCCAAAAAAATTTTTATAGCGTAAATCCTGCAAACACCGAAGATGTCGTTGGTGTTTTCCAGGCATCCAATGAAACCGATGTGAAGCTGGCCATCGAAGCTGCGAACGAAGCTTTTCCAGAATGGGCAGAAACTGCTCCATCCAAGCGGGCAGCCATTCTAAACAAAGCGGCAGCCATCCTGGAGGAAAATGCCGCCCAATATGCCGAAGAACTGTCTAGAGAAGAAGGAAAGCATGTCAATGATGCTAAAAATGAAGTGCTAAGATCTGCACAAACTCTTCGCTATTATGCAGTTGAAGGACAAAGCTTCACAGGCGAAACCTTCCCGAATGATGATCCGAATATGAAAGTATCGACGGAAAGGGAACCGCTCGGGGTAGTGAGTGTGATTACACCTTGGAACTTTCCGATTTCCATTGCTGCCAGAAAAATCGCTCCCGCTTTAATTACAGGCAACACCGTTGTCTTTAAACCTTCATCAGATACTCCGCTAATCGCTGTTCGGCTTGTTGAGGCATTGCAGCAGGCTGGCATACCAAAAGGTGTCCTGAACTTTGTAACTGGCAGGGCGTCTGATGTTGGGAACCCATTAATCACTCATCCTGCTGTTAAAGCTGTAACTTTTACCGGTTCAACAGCTGCAGGTCAGGATATCCACCGCAAGAGCTCTTTCACTATCCGTACCCAAATGGAACTTGGCGGGAAAAATCCGCTTGTTGTCATGGATGATGCCGATCTGGATCTTGCCGCAACTTTAACCGTAAATGGGGGTTTCTCACTGACTGGGCAAGCTTGTACAGGAACAAGCAGAGTCATCGTGATGAAAGAAGTAAAAGAAGCATACGTGCAAAAGTTAATTGAGAAAACGAGCGCTCTTAAAATCGGCAGCGGTTTTGAAGAGGGAGTTAAAATCGGACCGCTGGCTAATGAAAAGCAATTAAAAAATGTGCTGAAGTATATTGAGTTCGGCAAAGAAGATGGGGCTGAACTTGTATTTGGCGGCGAACATTTAACTTCCGGGTCGTACGAAAAGGGCTTTTTCGTATCGCCAGCCATTTTCACAAATGTTAAACAAAATCACCGCATTGCCAAGGAAGAAATTTTTGGCCCTGTGATTGCCGTGATTGAAGTGGATACATATGAAGAAGCCATTGCAATTGCGAATGACGTTGACTATGGATTGTCTGCTTCGATCGTGACCAATAATTTAAAAACGGCAAACAGGTTTACGAAAGACATTCAGGCAGGGACGGTAAAAGTGAACCGGACAACTACCGGCAACTTGATCAACGCACCGTTTGGCGGCTTGAAGCAATCCAGTACGGCTACCTTCCGGGAATCAGGTAGAGTTGGCCTTGAATTCTTTACTCAAGTAAAAACCGTCTACATCGGCTACTAATTAGATAGAAGGAGAATGAACATGAAAACAGCCCTTAAATTGGAACTAGAAGAAGCAAAATTAATGATTGAAGCAGCCAAGGAAAAATCGGCAGAAATCAATGTACTCGAAACGATTGCCATTGTCGACGATGGCGGCAGCGTTATTGCGCTGGAACGAATGAATGGTGCAAGAATTACAGGACCAGATATCGCTATCGCCAAGGCTTACACTGCCTCCGGCCATAAGCGCTCTACACATTTATTCAATAAAGAGCCAAACGGCCCGGCACTGCCAGGAAATGAAGCATTCGGCATTCAGCATATGCTTAACGGCAAGTTTGCTGTGTTTGTCGGCGGTTTCCCGATCGTGGTAAACGGAGAAGTAGTTGGAGGAATCGGAATTAGCGGCGGCAATGGCGAGCAGGATACGACCGTAGGAATCGCTGCTTTACAAGCTCTTCAATCCTATCTGGAAAAAGACGGATATGAAGTTGTAACGGAAGCGAATATTAAAAAATAATAGAAAAGGGCCTCATTCGTTATGGCGATAGCGGAATGGGGTCCTTATTCAGTCATAAGGAACTTTTGGAGAAAGATTGGAGGGGGAGGATCGCATGAAACCTTATCTTGAATTGGCGATAGGATTTGCCCGCACCGGTGTTACAGGGTATGGGGGAGGTCCTTCGACAATACCGCTGATTGAATATGAGGCGGTTAAAAAATATAAATGGATGAGCGAAGAAGAATTTGGGGAGATCTTAGCGCTGGCAAATACCATGCCTGGACCTATTGCAACAAAAATGGCAGCTTATATAGGTTTTAAAGTAAAAGGGGGAATGGGGGCAACCGTAGCCATTCTTACGCATATCCTGCCATCCATTATTGCCATGCTTGCCCTGCTTGGCGTGCTGTATTCGTTTCGCCAATCCCCTATCGTAAGTGGGATGGTTCAGGGAGTAACGCCTGTTATCGGCTTTATGCTTGCAGAAATGGCCTACCGTTTTTACCAAAAAGGGAGCAAGGGGCTCGGCATGCCAAAAACCATATTGCTCGCCGCTGTATCATTCCTATTTGTTCAATTTATGGGATGGCATCCGGGAATATTGATTGCGGCAGTCTTGATTTCCGCCTTCTACATTGCACATAAAAAAGAAAAGGCTGAGAAAAAGGTTAATGAAGAATTCATGCCAGCAAGGGAGAAAAGTTCATGATTTATTGGGATATTTTCTGGGCGTTTTTTATTGCGAATTTACTAGGATACGGAGGCGGACCGGCAACCATTCCGCTGATTCAGATTGAAGTGGTAAACAACAATGGGTGGATGACGTTATCTGAGTTTGGGGATGTACTTGCAATTGCCAATGCCCTGCCTGGGCCGATTGCAACGAAAATGGCAGGCTTTATCGGCTACGAATTGGGCGGGGTGTTAGGTGCGGCTATAGCTCTTGCAGCAACAATCCTTCCATCCGCTTTAGCTGTCATTTTGCTTTTTAAATTTGTTAACTTATTTAAAGACTCGCCTAAAGTCAAGCTCATGACAAAGTCCGTGCAGCCGATCATTGCCGTGCTGCTGGCGATCATGGCCTATCAATTCTTTTTAACGGCATTCGAAAATAGCGGTGTTATGCATCTTGTGCTGCTTGCAGCAGTCAGTTATTTCACATTAATCAAGTTTAAGGTGCATCCTTCTCTCGTTATATTTGGAGCCTTGTTTTATGGAGGGATCTTCTTATCTTAAAGTCTATCGATCTATAAGAAAATAACAATAGCAGGTGGGAAAATGGAAAAGACATGGGAGGAAAATCAACTAATATCTATACGAGAGCATGCTTATCTATACTTAAAGAAACTCATTTTAGAAGGGGAATACCAGGCTGGCGACCGGCTTGTTGAAAGGGAACTTGCTGCCAAGCTGAACATAAGCAGGACGCCAATCCGCGAGGCTTTGTTCCGGCTTGAATCACAAGGCTTTGTGAAAACTGTTCCCAGAAAAGGGGTTGTCATTTCCAATATTTCAGAGGAAGAAGTGCTGGAAGTATTTACGATTCTCTCTTCCCTTGAAGTCCTGGCTGTAAAATTAGCAGCCCAAAGATTGGATGAAGAAACAAAAAAAGAATTGGATCGGAAAATTCAAGAACTAATGATGCTTGATGAACAAGATGAAGAGCATTTCAACTTTGAACATATTCAAATGAACAGGCTCATTAATAAAGCATCCAAAAGCCCGAAATTATACGAAATCCTGTCTGGTCTTATCGACTTTATTCATATGGCTGCCAATATGGGATATGAAACACCCGGCAGAAGGAAAGACTCCTTAAAGGAACATATTGAAATTATGAAGGCATTGCGTGATCAAGATATTGAAATTGCAGAATATCTTATGAGAATTCATATAGAAAATTCGAAGAAAGCCTATATAGCTTACATGAAACGGATGAAAAAGAAGCATAATAGCAATCTATAAACAGGCGTCTAGAGGGGAGAGCCTGTTTTCCATATCTTTGAAAGGGGTAAGGTTAATTAAGTAAATAGGAGAAAAAATTTAAAATAGAGTGGCTACAGAAGAAAAAACTTGAATTATTTAAAAGTTTTATATTGTCTGAATATTATCTTTGTGGTATATTGTATACCAAGAAGAGGAATGACAAGGAGGAAGTCGATCATGCCAAATATCCATTTTGTAAACAGCCAAAAAAAGTTAGAGGTACCTGAAGATTCCAATATACTAAGAATGTCGCTTCGCTATGATGGAGAACTTCCAAATCGCTGCGGCGGCGGAATTTGCGGAACATGTGTCTTTAAAGCGGAAGAAGGATCGGAACATCTGGATAATGTCAAAATTCAGGAAAGAAGAAAATTAGGGGAAGAGTGGCTAGAGAAAGGCTATCGTTTAGGATGCCAGACATTTGTTACAAACGGTGATATCGCTATCTCCTGGGACGAGGAAGTAACCAGCCAGGTGAAAAAGAGAAAGCCGGATAAATTAAAACCGACGGTATCTGCAAGCAAATGATTAACAAGCATTTCAATGTGTAATGGACGAATCTATACAGAATCGCCTATTACACATTGAAAGAGTGAAAAAAAAATAAAAAAAGTGGGTGAAATGATGTGGGTTTGCAGCAACCATTTAAAAGAAGCCATACAATTATTGAAAACGCCTCATATTCGAAAAGCTCCGTACGAAATCAAATGTTCGCTTTGTGACAATCAGGCTTTTGCTAAAGTTTATTACACTCACCGGTCTTTCAAGTTCACGAAACAGCTTTATTCTTCATTAAAACAACGTGTTTCCCAGGAGGCTTAGTATGGAAGGAATAAAAAAGGGGATTGAAGAAAGGCTTGAGGAGTTAGAGATTCAGCTTCCTGTTTTAGTAGATATTAAGATGCCGTTTGAACCGGGTGTCATCTCAGGCAATATCGTCTTTCTATCCGGACAAACGCCAAGAGTTAATGGCGTTCAGAAGTATACGGGGACTGTTGGAGCGGATATCAGCATCGAGGAAGCGCAGGAAGCTGCACAAATCTGTACGTTAAATTTGCTGGCAGCCCTTAAAGGAATAATTGGAGATTTAAATAATGTCAAAAGAATTGTCAAAATGGATGGATATGTTGCTTCAACACATGATTTTAAAGACCATCCTTCCGTCATCAATGCCGCATCTGAACTGCTTCATAAAATTTTTGGCAAAGAGAATGGACACGCACGCAAAGCAGTGGGAATGGCCTCCCTGCCAGGAGGAGCTCCGGTAGAAATTGAAATGATAGTGGAAATTAAATAGCTTTTTAAATCCTTTTATGGGCTGCTCAGTTGAATGAGCAGCTTTTTGTTTGGACATTCTTAAAGACTGTATAAATTTGCAATGAAAATGGAGTAGAACAAACTGGATTTTTGATATTTTAAGAAGAAAAAAGGGTTCTATTTACTTTTACCGAATTAATCTAATAAAGCTTGTCAAATGGCATTTATCTTCAATCTGGGAGAAGACCCAATTTTTCCTTTTAGAGTAAAGGAGGCTGTAATGAATAGATATTCTGTAAATCTATCAACCGTTTTTACTGAGGTTCCTTTTTTAGAGCGTTTTAGAAAAGCTGCAGAAGCTGGTTTTTCTTCGGTTGAATGCCAATTTCCGTATGCTTATACAATAGAAGAAATCCGGAAAGAGCTTGACCAAAATCGATTATCAATGGAGCTGCTGAATTTGCCGCCTGGCAATTGGGAAAAAGGAGACAGGGGCCTAGCTGCTGATCCTAACCGGATTGAAGAATTTAAGAGATCAGTAACTGAAGGCATTCGCTATGCTAATGGACTTGGTGTTAAAAAAATTCATTGTATGGCTGGTGTTGTGTCTGCCAGCAGCGAAAAGGAAAAGGCAGCACAAGTGTATAAAAAGAATCTCTATTATGCCGGCTTGGGCATGGGGAAGGCTGGAATTTCTCTATTAATTGAACCGATTAACACAAATGATATGCCGGGCTATTTCTTGAATGATATCGGGCAGGCAGCAGAGATCATAAAGGTAGTGAATTTGCAAAATGTGAAACTGCAATTTGATTTTTACCATATTGAAAGAATTCATGGTAACCCGCTTTCTTTCTATCAAAAATATACAGATCTTACGGCACACGTTCAAATCGCGGACCATCCAGGCAGACATGAACCCGGCACTGGCAGAATGAATTATCAGGATATACTCCGGCATTTGGCGGCCACAAATAAAAGCATGATCGGACTTGAATATAATCCGAAGTTCAGAAGCGAAGATAGCTTTGAATGGCTAAAAAGTTGGGGGCATTAAGATGAAGATTGGATTTATTGGGACGGGTATAATGGGGTCGCGGATGGTCAAGCGTCTCCTTCTAAATGAATATGAGGTTCACGTCCATAACCGGACGATTGAAAAAGCGCAGCCGCTTATCGAACAGGGAGCGATCTATGCCGAATCCATCAGCTCACTAGCCCGTGATTGTGATGTGATTTGCACGTGCTTATCGATGCCAAAAGACGTTCTCGATGTCTACACAGGCTCCGGCGGCGTGATTGGGAATGCCCGGCCAGGAGCGATTTGCATAGACCTGACATCTGTGGGAGCCGATACCAGCAAAAAAGTATTTGAGGCAGCAGCCGAAAAAGATATCAGTTATCTTGACTCTCCTGTAAGCGGAGGACCTGAGGGAGCAGAAAACGGAACCTTAACGATTATGGCTGGGGGAGAGAAAGGTGCATTTGAAAAAGTTGAGCCAATTTTAACTGTACTGGGTAAAACAATCGAGTACCTTGGCTCACCCGGGTCCGGCAGCATTGCCAAGCTGATCAATCAATATCTGGTAGCGGTCCATTCGCTTGCAGCTTCAGAGGCAATGGTAGCTGGAGCGGCTTACGGATTGGAGTCCGAGCAGCTTTTTAGCATTTTAAAGGCAAGCTATGGAGACAGCCGAATTCTGCGAAGGCATATGGAACAATACGTATTTGACCGCAATTTTACGCCTGGAGGAGCAGTGAAATATGTCCATAAAGATGTCCGGCTTGCGAATCAGCTTTTCCAGGCAGCAGGGTTGGACGATGTAACCGGGCTGCTGGCTGAAAAGGCTTTTGAGCATGCAGCCGAACGTGGCCTAAGCGATCAAGATATGTCGGCAGTCATTCAGCCGCTGGAGGAAGCATCAGGAGTTTTGGTGAAGAGGAAATAATCAATTAGCGGAGGCGAGTGTCCCTCCGTTTTTATCGTTTATTTGATGACGATGGTGAAAAGCCGGTTTGAAGGGAACTGACCGATATACTGGAAAAGTGGCCGATAAAATGAAAATTTGACCGATATAAAGAAAAACTAACCGATAAACGCTGCAAACTGACCGATAAAAGATCTGCTACCAAAAAAGATTGCTCTTAAAAGAAGCTTTTCCTATTAAAATTTCAATCGATTGCTGTTATTCTAGTAAATAGATACAATAAAAACAAAAAAAGAATTGTTAAACTGGGAGAGCAGCGATGAAGCGCAAAAAAAGCAAAAAAAGGGCAAAACGCAGTTCAAGTATAGCACTATGGTTGTTTACGATTATTTTTATCTTTGTATTAATCGATCAAGCTAAACAGCTGAAGATAGATGAAAAAACGGTGACTCTCCTTCCTAATCCAGTGGCGGAGGAAGTTCAAAAATACACCCCTGTTCTTCAGAAGGAGCTTGAAAAAGTACAGCTCGAAGAATACACTGTTGTATTAGCAGCCATTATGCAGCAGGAAAGCAAAGGAAAGGGCGGGGACCCTATGCAGGCATCCGAATCTGCAGGCTTGCCGCCGAACTCCATCAAGGATCCTGGGCAGAGCATCGAACAAGGAGTTAAGCATTTTTACCGTGCATTAGAATATGGGAATAAGAAAAATGTTGATTTTCCAACCGTGATCCAGGCATATAACATGGGAATCGGCTATATCGATTTTGTTTCCCAGCAGGGCGGGAAGCACAGCGAGGAAACGGCAAAGGAATTTTCGCTAATCCAGGCTGAAAAGAACCCGGGAGTTTATAATTGCGGCGGCGACAAAAATAACTTCCGATATCCTTATTGTTATGGGGACTTCACATATACAACGAAGGTTACGAAAAATATAGAGAGTTTAACGGCAAGCAATTCTGGGGAAATTCCTCAGGATCTTTTGGATATTTAGCAAGCTGCCCTCTTCCTATTTTGGAAGGGGACAGCTTGCTTTTTCTTCATTAATAAAAAATTGCTTGTTTTAGTTAGTTACATTCCATCTTTAGTAACTGGTTAAAGTTGTAACCAATTTGCTTCCTACTATATTCCCAATTACTCAGAAATATTTCACAAAACTTTTAGGTTAAAACATAACTGGGTATAGAGGGTATAAATGTTATAGTATGGAAATTTATTTCTTTGGCATGAAAAATACATAGCTGCAATCCGGTACATAAGTAAAAATCGATACAGAATGGGAATGGTGGGGGATATTCAGTCCGCATGGGTTAGATTAAGATAAGATGAACTCTTTCTCATTCTGATGAGATTTTTCGAATAACAGAGAAGGGGTGTTAATCTTATGAAGGTATCAACAGGAATACGGGGATTGGATAAGGTTTTGGATGGCGGGATACCACAGGGTTCTGCCGTTGTCCTGGAAGGAGCTCCAGGTACAGGGAAGACAACGTTAGGGATGCAGTTTTTGTACAAGGGAATTGTTGATCATAATGAGCCAGGAATCTTTTTTACATTCGAAGAATTTCCGGATCAAATCTATGAAGATATGAAGAGCTATGGCTGGGACTTAAAGGATCTGGAGAGAAAAAACATGCTCAGGGTTATTGGCATTTCTCCAGATATTTTACTGGAACAAATGGTAGCAAACGACGGATTATTTGAGCAGCTTGTCAGGGAGATTGATGGCAAGCGGATTGTGATCGACAGCATCAGCTTATTTGAGTATCTATCAAATGAGGCAGGGGAAAAGGGAAGGAGTATTTTATATACGGTCCGCAATATTGTAAGGAAGTTTGGGCTTACTTCACTATTCATTCAAGAGGATGACAATCTTGATAAAAGCAAGATCCCATTCGAGCATTTCATCGCAGATGGTGTCATACGCTTATCGTTAAAAGAGCATATGAATATTTATCGGAAGAGAACATTGGAAGTGACGAAAATGAGGGGCACGAAAATAAAGGAAGGGGAACATATTTACCAAATAACTGATAGTGGCATCTATCTCCTTCTTGCATCTCAAATTGTTACGGATAAATACATTAGCGACAATAACGAGAAGATCAAAACGGGCATACCAAAGCTGGATAGTCTTCTTGGAGGAGGCATGGCGAAAGGTGCGGTATATATGCTGGATACGAACAGCAAGGCAAATTACCGCCACATCGTAGGGGCTATTTATGCGGAACGGGTTAAGGCCGGAAACCGTATCTTGAGCCTGCTGTCAAGCACACAAACGATAACCGAGTTAAAAGCCCTGATGGATCTTTATGGCATTAATATAGACCAATTGGCAAAAGAAAAAAGATTCTACTTTATAGAGCATTACAACCGGCCGTTTCCTGCCGGATGGGAAGGTTCCGTCTTTCAAGTCCAGGATATGAAAAATGAAGAATATGATCTTTTTCTGCGGGAAAAGTGCACATCCCTGATTAAGGATAATCACGAAGATTGGTTTGCTTATTATGATTTAAGCACGATCTTTAATGAACGGGGAGCAGAATATGTGTTAAGGTCATTTGCCAAGGAGACTGCATTTGCCAGGTCTGTTGGCATGACGGTCCTGGTTCTGTGTAATTTTAAAGAAGTCGGTGTACAGGCGGCATCATTTTTGGAGCGTACATCAAATGGTGTTTTTAAGACCTGGGTGGATGGTTCTTACCAGTACATGCAGGTGACAAAATCACCGGATGGACAGATTTCAAAGCCTTATCTGCTGGAAAGCATCGATCAAAAACCATATATCCGATTAGTATAGAGGAGGGAAGAATATGGTGAAAAGAGAGCATTTGTCACTTGAAATGGAATGTTTGACGCTGTTTCAGTCCAACCCTTATTTATTTGAGACCATACAAGGACTGGAGAAAAGGCTGGGGAGAAGAATGTCCGATCTGGAGCCGATTCTGGAGGGTTTAACTGCCCAGGGCATCCTGCAAAAGACAGGAGAAGGAGCCCTGGCGTATTTCCGTTATAAGGAACCTGCCGTTATTGCTGAATTTAGCTTTACAAGCGAGCTGGAGCCATTATGATTCGATCATTTGACCTCATTGAAGAATTGCAGGAAATGTATGCGAGCCATTATAGCCTAACAAATTTCATTACGGATGAATCAGGGAATATCATAATGCCGGCAAAAGGCAATAACGCGCTTTTTAACCTGCTGCTCGTACGGGGCGCTGTTAAAGAAATCATAGAGACTGTAACAAAAGAATTTGAACTCTCAAAACCTTTTTTTATTGATATACTGCCAGGTGTTTATGCCTGTATTGCTCCAGTGGAAGGCCATCCCGGAACTTTATTATGGAGCGGGGTAAAAATCGAGCAAAGCTCAAGAGATATGGTCAAAAATAAAATTGATCACTTGATAGATGGTGTGGAAGTGGATCGGCTATTGTCTCAGACATCAACCCTCACACTGGAAAGCAAGAAAGAGTGGCTCCTTTCCGTAAAGAAAGCCGCAAACATGATATCTCAATTAAAGGGTGGCGGAGTTTCTCTGTTTTCAGAACACTTGAAGGTTCTTCAGGAAGCTTTCAAAGCGGAAGAAGGGAATGTTTCCCGTTTTCTTTACAGCTTCCTTGAAAAAAACAGCAGAATTGATTTTCTGGGAATATGTGAACCGCGATTGGATGATTTTTATGAGGTTTCCCATGCTGCCGGGGAAGATGCTGAACAAATACAGGGAGCCAGTTTTTCACCTGGAGAAGGCTTTCTTGGAAGGGTGCTCCTGACCGGAGAGCAAGCATTTTGGGAGGGTATCGAAAAAGATCCAAAGTATACTTTTTTTCAGAAGTATCACTTTTATCCAAAGTCATTATTCTGTTTTCCTATTCAGCTTAGGGATGGAACCCTTTCTCTCTTTTTTGGCGGAAGCAGATCAAGCGAAGTGAACACGGATACAGTAAAAGATTCAATTAAGAATATGGCAATGCTGATGGAAGTAATTCTTTCGGCTGAGTCACTCCAAAAAGAAAACAGCGGCCATCTCAGCAGGCAATCTGCACTGGCGGATATCAGCATGATGCTGGTCTCTGCACCAGATCTAAAAAAGATCTCCTATATTCTTGTAGATATTTCCATGAGTTTAGTAAAAGGTCCGTTTTCTGCCGTGATGTTGAAAAATCCACAAAAGCAAAACATGATGCTCGTTTCAAGAGGCAATATCAAGGGAGAGAGGGGCAGCTACCTGAAAAGGGCTGCAAAGGATTACTTCACTGCAACATCAGATTTGCCCCCAGACCGGTTAGTGCCAAGTATGAAGAAGCTGGAAGGATCCCCTGCCATTATTGAATGCCCGCTCCATTTTAGGGGAGAAATTTTAGGGCTAATTTGTGCGGGAACAAACGGTCATCCAAACCAAGAGACAGAAGAGCTGCTGCCATTCCTCCACACTCTATCCCTGATTGCGGGAGTCTCTTTGCAGCTGGCAGGCGAGGGACAGGAGAATGTGATGGAAAGAAAGATCGAAATCCTTCACTCCTCGATCAAAGAGTTTGATGCTGAAACCAATCGGATTGCAGAGGAATCTTTTAAAATCGCCCGGGAATTCACCGGTAAACTGGCTCTTTCTGAACCTCTTATAAAAAATATCTTAATAGCCTGCAAGGTTCATTGTTTTTCACACGAATATTTGGCTGAAAAGTTCCCGGAAGCTGAATTTCCCCAGATCGTAAAGGATGGAACAGGGATCCTTGCTGAAGGTTCCGCGTTTAAAAACGAAGAACCGGGCATTGGCAGTCAAATATTTGCCTTGGCAGTTTCCTATGCCAGGAACGAAGGAGATATGGAAGCGATTATAGTCCGTCCTTACATGAAAAAGATCCGCCAGGAATTTTTATCGTATCTGGAAGACAGCCAGGTAGTGGAGCAGGAGCTGACCCTGGAGCCGGAAAGCAGCCATGCTATGGGAAGCAAATCTGTAGAAAGCACCATTAAAAACCACATGAATCTGTCCTCCAGAGAAAAAGAAGTTCTGGACCTGGTCATCCAGGGACTTAATAATAAGGAAATCGCACAGGAACTCTACATTAGCGAACATACCGTTAAAAATCATCTCACCAAAATCTTTCAAAAGCTTAATGTACCAGATCGCACCCAGGCGATTTCAAAAGTCTATCAATTAACCTATAATGGTTCAGCCAATCCGTAGCCTCCTGATTAAGGAGGTTTTTTTAATTCCTATAGATATAGGAATACTAGAGAGATAGCTGTGCCATAATAGGAAACCATTCTTATAAAAACCGTTTTTCATAAAGGGAAAGGAGGGGGATATTTTATTTTCCCATTTCCCTGCATAATAAGCATTGTAAGTGATCAACACAAAGGCAGGAGGTGCTGAAAACGAATCTGCTGAACCTCGATACGAAGAGAGTGATCGCGGAGGAGGTCAAACCGGCTTATACCTTTTGGAAAAGATTTAAAGGCCTGATGCTGACAAAAAGCATGCCTGAAAACCTGGCCCTTCATCTTTCGCCATGTCCGAGCATTCATACCTTTCTAATGAGATATCACATTGATGTTTTATATCTGAATGATCGGAATGAAATTGTCGGACTGGAGGAAAACCTTGCGCCTGGCAAAACAGGCAAAAGATATCCGGAAGCTGTATCGGTCATCGAGCTGCCTGCCGGAAAAATAAAAGCAACCTTAACCGCGGCTGGACAAGCTGTAGCCTTTGTGGAGAAAAACGAACAAAATTAATAAAATACTATTTTCATATAAAAGGAGAGAGTTTACATGTTAAACAAAATTAAAGGATTATTTATCGAAGAAGAAGGTCAAGGGATGACTGAGTATGGCATGATTCTTGGGCTAGTGGCTGTTGGTGTAATCGGAGCGCTAGTAATTTTAAAGGATAAAATCGCCGGTCTATTTGAAAAAATTAGTTTCAATCCGCCAGCATAATAAAAGAAAAGAGAAAAAGGACCCTTATTACAGGGTCCTTTTTCAAAGAATTACTCAAAAACCCAATGAAAGGATGGCCCACAAATGGATCTTTTTCTAGTCATTATCCTATTGATATGTGTCATAACCGATGTGAAGAGCAGAAAAATATATAACAAGGTTATCTATCCAGCCCTTCTAGCGGGATTTGCCTATCATCTGGCCACTGGAGGCTGGGATGCTTTATTCCATTCTTTCCTTGGCTTTTTGATCGGGCTTGGACTCCTTTTAATCCCTTACTTGATGGGAGGCATGGGGGCAGGGGACGTTAAGCTTCTCGCCTTAATTGGCACTTTAAAGGGCGGAGCCTTTGTTTTCCAGTCCTTCTTATATATAGCCGTGATCGGAGGAATCATCGCACTGGGGATTGTTCTTTTCCGAAGCGGAGTGCTGAAGTCAATGATTTACTTTTTTTATAGTCTCCTAAAAGGAGTACGGAATACGGCAATCATTTCAAGGGGGTCCTTAACAGCCACATATCCTTATGGATTGGCGATTGCTGTGGGCACTGCCCTTTCACTGCTGTTCGAAAGGGTGCCCGGCCTATGGTAAGAAAGGAAGATGGCCAGTCATTGGTAGAGTTTGCGCTCATTCTTCCCTTGTTTCTTCTATTGCTAATAGGTGTGATTGATTTTGGGAGAATCCTGTATACCCAGATGCAGCTTGAGCTTGTCTCCCAGGAGTCCGTAAGACTTGGGGGCCTTGGAAAAACGGACGACGATATACGAGCATATGCAAAAAATCAGTTTACACAGGGTGATTCTTCCCAGCTTACAGTGGATATTACTCCTGCCGGAACGAGAAAACCAGGTACCTATGTAACTGTTGCTATTTCCTATCCGGAAACTCTTTTGGAAGCATTGGGAAGCATGGCTATGCCGTATACCATTAAAACCAGTTCGACGATACGGGTGGAATGACCATGATCATAAAGAAATTAACGGGAAAAGAGGATGGCAGCATCCTCGTTCTGTTTGCTGTTGGCTTAGCGGCTTTGATTGCGATGACTGGCCTGGTTATCGATGGCGGGCATTTGTATATGCAGAAAAGCCGTCTGCAAAAGACGGCCAATGCTGCTGCCTTATCAGGAGCACAGGAAATACCGAACAGCGAATCAGCTGTCAATGAGGTCGTTAGCCATATCCTTGCCTCGCATGGGGAAGAGGGCAGCCTTAAGCAGTCCAGCATTAAAAATAGTAACAAGCTTTATTTAGCGCTTGAAAAAAATGTCCCTCTTTTCTTTGCGACTCTGTTCGGAGTGGATAGCCTCACAGTAAATGCAGATGCTGCGGCAGCTTTAGCCCCAATGGGTGCAGCAAAGGGGGCTGTTCCATTAGGAATTAATGAATCGGTTGCTCTTCAATATGGCCAGGCCTATCAGCTAAAGGTTGATTCAGGGGATTCGGCTTCAGGGAATTTCGGGGTTCTTGCTCTTCAGGGACCTGGTGCAAAGCTATACGGAGAAAGCTTGACATACGGGTTTGACCAGTCTTTAAAGGTCGGGGATATCATCAATACTCAAACAGGGAATATTGCAGGCGAAACACGCTCTGCAATTAATTACCGGATTGACGCATGCCCTTCTGGCGACTATCAGATCAGGGATTGTCCCAGGGTGATGCTGGTTATCGTTTATAAGCCGTATGAAATGGCAACGAATCAGCTGAAAAGCATTAAAATAACAGGGTTTGCTTATTTTTATGTTACCGATCGGATGGGAAGCAGCGATGATTCGATTAAAGGCATATTTATAAAAAGGACAGGCGCCGGAGCCGCTGAGACAGACATGCCTCTTGACCGGGGAGCATATGCGGTAAGGCTGACAGAATAGGTGGATGTACATTGAAAACGAAAAAATTATTGTTTCTGGCGATCGTTTCAGGCCTCATGACAACCCTCCTTTTCTATTTATTTGTTAATAGGGAAAGTACAGAACCAGCAGATGCGGCTGTTCCTATGGCTACAGTGGTTACAGCGGCCATAGATATCAGCAAAAACGGGAAAATGACAAAAGAAAACCTTACAACAGCTGAATTTCCAGAGGATCAAATTCATCCTGAGTCCGTCCGGGATCCCGAAGCGATTATAGGCAAGTATGCTTCCGCAGATATCAAGCAAGGCGAGGTTATGATGCTTCACAGGGTCTATGAATCGAAAGAAGAGGAAAAGGTTATTTCAAGAAAAATAAGTGAGGGCTATCGGGCAGTATCTATCAGTACGGACTTTGTCAAATCTGTCTCCAATCAAATTGAGCCGGAGGATTTGGTGGATGTAGTGCTCAGCGAAGAAGCTCCTTCTAGTGATTCTGGTATAAAAACAGAACTGATACTGGAAAAGGTCCGGGTGCTATCTGTAGGAAAAAGACTTACAGAAAAACAAAATAATGAAGCCGATACAGGGAGCGAGCCGGAGTATTTGTCTGTCACTCTTGAACTGAAGCAGGAGGATAGCGTAAAAATCATTAACGCAGGCGAACGGGGAAGTCTGCATTTAGTACTGAACAGCCAGCTTTCTTCAAAGGAAGAAGCTGAGACAGGGGAACAGGGGGAACAGGAAAATCCTGCGCCTGATACCCAATTAGTCACGCTTTCAAAGCGTTCCATTATTCGCAATGAGCCCCATCTTAATGGATATATCATATCAATCGTTGACCAGGATACCAAGCTGAGATTCCTTGGAAAACAAGAAACGGATGGAGAAGGCAGACTATGGCTTTTTATCGAAACTCCTGATAAAAAACAGGGCTGGATCAGCAGCAGAATCGTTAAGCAGGAGGGTGAATAGAGAGAAAGGAGCGGTTAAGTTGGCTGAATCGTTTATAAATGACAATTCACGGGGGAAAATGATCGTTATTTGCAGTGCATCAGGCGGCACAGGGAGAACAGCGGTAACAGTCAATTTGGCCGCGGTGCTTGCAAAAAGAAAGATGAAGGTGGATATACTCGATGCTGATTGGCAGTTTGGCGATATTGCAATGGCCCTTAATCTTGAGCCTGCTGTGACCATCAAAGAGATAGCAGAAAAGCAGGATAGCAGGAATGCCCGGAATTATTCCATTTTTCATTCCACAGGAATCAGAGTATTGGCTGCGCCGGACCGGCCGGAATATGCTGACATGATTACATCAGATGTTCTTGAAGCAACAGTCAGCGCGCTTCTTCCGGAAACTCAGGTGCTCTTGGCTGAAACAGAGGCAGGGCTAACTGACAGGAACCTTCAGCTAATGGAAATGGCAGACATCGTCCTCCTGATCACAACTCCCGGTATAGGATCGCTTAAAAATACAAAGCTGATGGTTGAAACACTGGAGGCTCTTGAATTAAAGGACAAAGTAAGGCTGTTAGTCAATCAAAAAGCGGGTTCAAATGCCATTAAAGATAGCATGGTTCCAAAGCTTGTAGGAGTGGAGCCTTTCTATTTTTTGCAGTCAGAAAAGACACAGCTAGCAAGCTCGCTGGATTTAGGGGAGCCAATCGTGCTCAGTCATCCAAAGCTTGGTTTTTCAAAGGGAATCGAAGGGCTGGCTGAAATGCTTTTTCCTCAAGAAAAACAGTTCAGAGATTCCAGCTTCCTAAGGCTGCTTCAAAAGAAAATAACGGGTGTAAGGGGAAGAGTAGATGAGATTATTGGAAAGAATTCAATCGAAGAATCAAAAGGAATTCAAAAAAATCAGTGAAAATCCGCTTCATCCTGAGCTGAAGGCTGATACAGAAGGTCCCGAATTTTCTGCAGAGGTGCAGGTGAAGCCGGAGAAAAAGACTAAAAAGACGACTAACATTGAAAAGAAAAAAACGCCAGCACCTAATAGTGAATATCAGCAGATGAAGGATCTTGCTTTCAAATATATTTTAAAAGAAAGAAAAGAAGAGGATGTAGAAGAAATTGCGGAGGATCTAGACTCGATTATTGCAGATATTCTCCAGGAAAATGAGGGATTAAAGGCTTCCCTAGATCTTGATAAGCTGAAGGAAGAATTAACAAATGACTTAACTGGGTATGGCCCCATTAATCCATTGCTCCTTGATGACGATGTCTCCGAGGTTATGGTAAACGGTCCCGATCAGGTATATGCAGAGCGGGGCGGCCGTTTGCAGCAGACAGATATCACCTTTCGGGACAACGATCATGTTATGGCAGTATTGGAAAAAATTGTGGCACCCCTGGGACGGAGAATCGATGAGAGCAGTCCAATGGTGGATGCACGTCTCAAGGATGGTTCAAGGGTAAATGCCATTATTCCGCCTCTTGCCTTAAATGGCCCGACGATTACAATTAGGAAATTTTCCAAGGATCCTTTTACAATCCATGATTTAATTCGCTTTGGAACCGTGACACCCGAAATGGCCGACTTTATAGAAGCTTGTGTAAAAGCAAAGCTGAACATCTTTGTAAGCGGGGGTACCGGATCAGGAAAAACGACAACATTAAATGTATTATCCTCGTTTATATCGAATGATGACCGTATTGTTACAATCGAGGATGCAGCGGAGCTCCAATTGGGGCAGGAGCATGTGGTCACGCTTGAAACACGTCCTCCCAATATTGAAGGCAATGGTGCGATTACCATCCGGGATCTTGTCAGGAACTCGCTTAGGATGAGGCCTGACCGTATTGTGATTGGTGAGGTGCGAAGCGGGGAAGCACTGGATATGCTACAGGCCATGAATACAGGGCATGACGGCTCGCTTGCAACCGGACATGCGAATAGCCCGCGCGATATGCTGTCCCGTTTGGAGACGATGGTGCTGATGGCGGGAATGGAGCTGCCAATCAAAGCAATCAGGAGCCAGATTGCAGGGGCACTTGATCTCATCATCCAGCAATCAAGGCTGAAGGACGGCTCGCGAAGAATTACAAACATAACCGAAGTACAGGGCTTGGAGGGAGATGTCATAGTACTTCAGGATATTTTTGTTTTTGAGCAATATGGAGTTGGCGAAGATGGAAAAATCATCGGCAAGCTGGTTCCTACAGGGGTACGGCCAAAGTTTTATGAGCGGATGGAGCAGGAAGGGATTACTCTTCCGCCTTCCATTTTTCAGGAAAGGGTGGAGTAATGGTGACTGCAGTTTTGTTTTTGTGCCTTTTTATGACAACTTTCCTTTTTCTTTATTCTATTAATTCTATTCGATCCTCTAAAAAAAATAGTGCAGAAAACACCAAGCATGAGCCTATAACCATTAAGCAGTTGCTGAAAAAAGGGAACATTACATTAAAAACGCTGCTTGTTAAAAAGAAAAAGAACAGCAGGCAGACTGACCGGCTGGAAGCGCAGCTCAGCCTGGCGGGTGTCCCGATGAAAGCGGAAGAGTTCAAGGTATTTCAATGGTTTTCTGTTATCATCAGCGGAGGGATTCTCTATATTTTAGCCAATGAATTTTTCTTATTGGCTGCAGGTGGAGTAATTGGGTTCCTCCTTCCCAGGCTATGGCTTAAGCAGAAGCAAAGAAAGCGCATCAAACAGTTTAACGCTCTCTTGCCGGGAATGCTAAATTCCATCATAGGTTCTCTCAAGGCCGGCTTTAGCTTTCTTCAATCTCTGCAAATGGTGGCAGAGGAGTCCGGCTCGCCAATTAAAGAAGAAGTTCAGTATGTGCTTAAATCCCTCCAATATGGAACATCAATGGAGGATAGCTTAATACAATGGAAAGATCGAATGCCAAGTGAAGATCTAAGCTTGCTGGTGGAAGCCATCTTAATTCAAAGGCAGGTTGGCGGCAATCTTGCCTATCTGCTTGGAAAGATCGTGGACACAAACAGGGAACGAAACAAACTGGAAAACCAGATCAAGACACTCACAGCACAGGGTAGGCTATCGGGTATAATTATTAGTTTTCTGCCAATTGGTTTAGGAATAGTTATTTACTTCATGAATCCTGACTATATAGGCACTCTTTTCAGCCAAACGATTGGACAGGTCATGCTGATTGCAGGCGCAGCCGGCCAGGTGATCGGGTTTCTCTTTATAAGGAAAATTACCACAATTGAGGTGTAAAGAATGCTTATGCTGTATATAGGCCTTTTTATCTGTTTGAGCCTATTTTTTTATGCTATCCTGGCGATCAAATCTTCCAAAAAAATTCATATGGAAAAACGGATTCAGTTCTTCTTTGAAAAAACGGCTCAAGCACCTTTGGGAGAAAGTGAATCGGAAGTTCAGGAGTCATTTTCAGAGCGGGTTTTAATGCCTGTATGGAAAAACCTCAAGATGAAATTTCAAAAAAGCCTGGACAAGGAGAAAGCGGACAAACTCGAGCTAAGGCTGGCGCAGGCGGGATATCCTTTTGGGTGGAGCGCGATTGAATTTAAGATTATTCAGACCTCAATTCTAGTGTTTATGCCGATTTTAGGTTTCGGCTTCACCTATTTGCTGAACCTTGAAAATCATCTAAAGCTCCTTTTTTCCATGCTATTTTTCATTGTGGGGTTCATTGCTCCATCCATGTACCTGAAGTCAAAAATGCAAAAAAGAAATAAAGAGGCATTAAAGGAGCTTCCGGATACACTTGACTTACTGACGATCAGTCTTGAAGCAGGGCTAGGGTTCGATGCCGCCCTGAGCAAGGTTGTTTCCAAGAAAAGTGGCGTTTTAGCTGATGAGTTTACTTTCGCACTGGAAGAAATCAGAATTGGCAAAACCAGAAAGGAAGCGCTCGGCGGAATACAGGAGCGTCTGCAGGTAGAGGAATTGAAAAACTTAATCTATAGCATTATCCAGGCAGAAAAGCTTGGGATTGGCATGGTCTCGGTTCTGCGGGTGCAAACCGAGGAAATCAGGGATAAAAGAAAGAACAGGGCTGAAGAAGCAGCTATGAAGGCACCGATCAAAATGCTGTTTCCGCTTGTTCTGTTCATCTTTCCAACGTTATTCATCATTTTATTGGGACCTGCCATTCTGCAGTTTATGGAGTCTTTTTAAATTCAAGAAACAAGATAAATCAGCCTGATTAAATATAAAAAACGCCTGAATTGGCGTTTTCTCATTAATTAGAGCTTTTTTTATAAGGTGCTTTTGTTTGTATGCATCCATTCATAAAGAGCAATGTATGGCTAGTTAATTAAAAGTAAAATCCACATTAGCAAAATCTGCTTTAAAATACGCTATCTCAAGTGTAATCAATAAGAACTGGCTCAAGTTCATATTGGTATAGCGCTCCAAATGTCTTAGGTAAGGTGACAAACAGCTTATCATTATGGCAATCTATCAAAATAACGAAATCCTCGCTTTTATATATTCCAGTAAACATAGATAAGGGGATCAATTCTTTGGAGAAGTTTCTCCCATCCGCCTGAAATTTTTTAAAAAAATTCTTAATAAGGTCTTCACTGTTTCTGGACACTGGGGTGATACTAATATTGCTTAAATCGATTATCTGCTCTTGGCAGAGTTCCGTATGCCATATTGATAGCTTGCTAATCCATCCCACCTTTATTTAAGTAATACTTCTCCTTTATTGGCAACGAGAACGGTCCCCTATAAATGATTGCTGCCAGCGAGCCCTTCCATGTAATCATGAGCCAGCTGATTTAATCCATATCATAAGTCCCATTCAGGTATAATTTGTTATCGCTTTTCATATATATTGGCTGTTGTCAGTTTTTTCTCCTTTATTTAAAAATTATCGTTTAATAAGTTTTTACATAAAAAATGAAACCAAATCGCTTTTCAATCGTCTATATATACGTGAGTTTATTTTTTAAAGGCGTTTGCAGGAAGATCTTGTGAGGAATCATGGGAACAGAAAAGCAGGCAAAGGGGCGATAATACTGTTTTCTTAGACCGGAATGGCTGTTTTGGCAGGATATGCTTGACTTTTTTAAAAAACCGGGTATAGTTATATTCTTGCGCAGGCTTTTTATTAAAAGTCTTAAGATGTCCATAGTTTATTAATATTTAACAGGTATGATAATTAATAGATTGATTGCCAGGATATGAATTTAAAAACCAGAATGAATTATGTTAGAATAATGATCTAGAAGGTAGGTGTAAGTTTTGAATACTTTACTTCAAAAGAGTCATGGCATTTTTAATAAATATATTGGCTTTTTCTTTTTGGCAGTATTCCTGCTTTGGATGAAAACGTATATTACCCAGATGACACAATTCAATTTAGGCATTGAAAGTGCATTGCAGCAGTTCCTGTTATTTATTAATCCGCTCGGATCTTCACTGCTATTTTTAGGACTTGCCTTTTTCTTTAAGGGAAGAAGGAAATACATTGCACTTATGGTGATTTATTTCCTTTTGTCTTTCCTATTATTTGCAAACGTGGTGTACTATCGTTTCTTTAACGACTTTATTACATTGCCGACTTTGACACAGACACAAAACTTTGGCGATGTTAGCGGAAGTATTAGCGCACTGTTAAATCCCGCTGATTTTCTTCTTTTTGTTGACGTGCTTGTGCTGATCGGATTGCTTGTTTTTAAAGTCGTAAAAATTGAAGCAAAGGATATGTCCCGCCGCAGAGTGGCAGCCTTAATTTATGTTTCATTAGCTGTTTCCTTTGCAAATCTTGGATTGGCAGAAACAGACCGTCCGGAACTTTTGACTAGAGGTTTTGACCGCAACTATATCGTTAAGTATCTGGGGATGTACAATTACACGATCTATGATGCCGTTCAAAGTACGAAAGCATCGGCCCAGAGAGTTTTGGCGGATAGCAGTGATACTACTGAAGTGATTAACTTTACGAAATCCAATTATGCAGAGCCAAACTCAGAGTATTTTGGAAAAGCAGAAGGCATGAATGTGATTTATGTTCATTTAGAATCCATTCAGACTTTTTTGATGGACTACAAATTGCATGGGGAAGAAGTAACCCCATTTTTAAACTCATTGACACGTGAAGAAAACACCTTGTATTTTGATAATTTCTTCCATCAGACTGCGCAAGGTAAAACAGCAGATGCTGAGTTTATCATTGATAATTCCCTCTATGGATTGCCGCAGGGCTCGGCATTCACGACTAAAGGGATGAACACATACCATTCCGCTCCGGGTATCTTAAAGGACAAAGGCTATACGTCTGCAGTATTCCACGGGAACTCAGGAAGCTTCTGGAACCGGAACGAGATCTATAAATCTTTTGGCTTTGACCATTTCTTTGATGCATCTTATTATGACCTTAAGCCAGAGGAAATGGCTGATTATGGATTACATGATAAACCGTTCTTTGAGCAGTCCATTCCATATTTGGAGTCACTGCCACAGCCATTTTACTCTAAGTTCATAACTGTATCCCATCACTATCCTTTCCAATTGGATCAGGAGATGGCGACGATTGAGCCTCATACAACAGGCGATAAATCAGTGGATAACTACTTCCAGACAGCCCGTTATGCTGATGAAGCACTTAAAGAGTTTTTTGAGCAGCTAAAAGCTTCTGGCCTTTATGAGAACTCCGTTATTGTGATGTATGGTGACCATTATGGTATTTCCAAAAACCACAACAGAGCAATGGAACAAGTACTTGGCAAGGAAGTTACGCCATTTGAAAGTGCTGGCCTACAGCGCGTGCCATTATTCATTCGCGTTCCTGGAATGGAAGGCGGCGTAAACCATGAGTTCGGCGGTCAAATTGACCTAATGCCTACTCTTATGCATTTGCTTGGTGTCGATACTAAAGATTATCTGCAATTTGGTACAGATTTATTATCTGAACAGCATGATGATCTGGTTCCGTTCAGAAATGGTGACTTTATGAGCCCTACGATTTCTTCCATTGACGGTAAGTTCTATGATTCAACTACTGGTGAACTGCTTGAAGAAGAACGCTTTGAAGAGGCGGAAAAACTTCAGGATAGTGCAGAACAAAAACTGGCGCTTTCCGATAAAGTAGTAAATGGCGACCTTCTGCGTTTCTACACACCTGAGAATTTTGAACCTGTAGACCGTTCGGAATATGACTATAAACCGGATGATTCTGAAGGTGCAAATACTGAAGCGGAAAGTGAAAAAACAGTTGAAGAACCATCTAATGAATAAATAAATTAGGCTGCCTGGGTAAATCCAGGCAGCCTTTTGCTGTTTTGGGATTAGGGATGTTGGTCTTATAGTGCCTTTCGTTCCCTTATGCTTTCTTTAACCCGTGGGGCCTCGTTAGTTTGACGATCCTGTTCAGATAAATAATATTCCGAGCTGAAGGAGTTATTTGGTTCTTCCAGCCAGAAAAAGCAAATGGCAAAGCTGATCAGCCCCCCGGCTGCCAGGGTAAAAAAGAAAGTCTGCGGAGAAACAAAAGTATACAGGGTTAAATAGATCGTTGCACCGACATTTCCATAAGCTCCTGCCATTCCGGCTATTTGCCCTGTTATCCGTTTTTTTATCATGGGAATAACGGCGAAGGTAGCCCCTTCAGCTCCTTGTATGAACATGGAAGTCAGAATGGTCATCATAACAGCAGCGAATAATGGCCAATTGGAATCGATAAACCCCATTCCCAAGAGGCCGGCCGAAATACCAAGCATATAAACTAACATGACTCTCTTTCTGTTTCCCATCCGATCTGAAAGCATCCCGCCAAGCGGACGGGCAATAAGATTAATAAAAGCGAAGGAAGCTGCAATCAATCCGGCTGTAGAGGGTGACAGGGAGAATGTCAGCTGAAAAAACATGGGCAGCATTGATACAATCGCAAGCTCTGCACCGAAATTCGCAAAATATGTACTGTTCAACGCAGCCACGTTTTTAAACTTATATTGATCTTCCTTAGGAACTCCCGCTTTTAATATAGGAATATTCACTTCCAATATCTTATAAACCTGTATAATAAAAGCCAGTCCAATCAGGATCCAGATAAGATATAAAGCACTCTCCGAAATAAAGCCCAGATTTTCAATTCTCCAGGCACTGACGGCTAGAGCACCTCCAAGCGGAATGGACCATACGATCAGCCGAAACATATCTCCCCATGTGCTAACCTCCATTGCCCCTGATCTTTTCGGTTTAACGAGGGCTTTTCCTTCAGGGGTATCCTTTACAGCCCAAAAATAGAATACCCCATAAACAAGACAAATGAGTCCTGTTAAGGCTAAAGCATATCTCCATCCATTATCGCCTCCGAAAAGGTGTAGGCCGATAACCGGCAGGATCATGGCTGCGGCTGCAGACCCGAAATTTCCCCAGCCCCCATAAATTCCTTCTGCAAAGCCGACTTCTTTTGGGGGAAACCACTCAGAAACCATTCGGATGCCAATGACAAAGCTTGCGCCTATACTGCCGAGGACTAAGCGCGATATCATCAGCTGGAGCCAATTATCTGCAAATGCGAAGATGAAGGCCGGAATGGACATGACAATCAATAGAGAAGAATAAACCAGTCTGGGGCCATGCCGATCCAGCAGGTTCCCAATTATGATTCTGGCTGGAATTGTTAAGGCGACATTCAGGATACCTAGTGCGGCAATATGTTGTGCAGTAAGCCAATTCATTTCCTCCAGCATAGTGGTAGCTAGAGGAGCCATGTTGTACCACGTCAAAAATGAAATAAAAAACGCGAGCCATGTATAGTGCAATACCTTCATTCGATCATCTTTAAATTTGAATACATCTGCAACCTTCATTAAAAGTCCTCCCTTAATATCTGAATATTTTAATATCATCGCATAAATTGAATTTTTATGTAATTATTATGTAAGATTTTCTTACATAAGTAAAAATTCCTATTTTCATCTGTATTCATTGCTGCCAGCTGGATTAAACGCTTACACACCAATAATAAATAAGTAAAAGCGTAGCATAAAAAATAATCTGTAAGATGGGGCGAAAGTTTTGTAATGATAAAAATAATCAAAAAGTTATGTTAATTACTAAATACATGTGATAATATCTAACATATAAAAAAGGAAAAATAGAAAGGTGGAAATCAAGTTGCTGGAGGGTTATTATGGCTAAAGAAAAAATGGTTCTTATTGGAAACGGAATGGCAGGAGTTCGCTGTATAGAGGAAATCCTCCATCATAATCCCGTCCAGTTTTCCATTTCGGTTTTCGGAAGTGAAAACCATCTAAACTACAATCGCATCTTATTGTCTTCTATCCTGCAAGGGAAGTCTTCCATTGGAAATCTGACAATCCATAAATCTGAGTGGTATGTGAAGAATCAAATCGAATTATTCAAAAATGAAACAGTTATGAAGTTGAGCACTGCGAAAAAGACAATTACCACAAATAAAAATCGGAAAGTTTCCTATGACAAGCTTATATTGGCTACCGGCTCTACTCCTTATGTCCCGCCGATCCCTGGCTGCAGCAAAGAAGGAGTAATGACATTCCGTACGATAGAAGATTGCAGGCAAATCATTCATTCATCAAAAAAAGGTGAAAATGCTGTTGTACTTGGGGGAGGCTTGCTGGGATTGGAGGCTGCCCAAGGCCTAATCCATTTAGGAATGGATGTCCATGTGGTTCATAATGCAGCAAGAATCATGAATAAACAGCTGGACTCTAAAGCAGCAAATCTTTTGCAAAGATCGCTTGAGAAACAGGGGATGAAGTTCTTATTGGAAAAGGAAACACAGTCCTTTGAAGGAAGCAGCCGTGTCGAAAGGGTTATTTTTAAAGATGGGACAGAACTTCCGGCTGATCTGGTGATTATAGCAGCTGGAGTCAGGCCTAATATTAAGCTTGCACATGATTGTGGAATAAAAACAAATCGGGGAATAATGGTCAATGATTTTATGCAAACGAGTATCCCCGATATTTATGCTGTCGGTGAATGTGCTGAACATAGAGGGATGGTTTACGGACTTGTAAAGCCGTTGTATGAGCAGGGAAAAGTACTGGCGAAACATATCTGCCGAAAGTTTACTGAGGAATATAAAGGTTCCATTTTATCTTCGAAGCTGAAGATATCCGGAATGGATGTATTTTCTGCAGGAGAACTTTTTGAAAAAGGCTATAAAAAAGCTCTGACTTTATATGACGAAGATGAACAAACGTATAAAAAAATTGTTTTTAAGCATAACAAAATGGCTGGATTTTTATTAATGGGTGACATAAAAGACCATGTAAGGTTATTTGACATGATGGTGAAGAAGAAAGACTTTTCTGATGAAGAAAAGCTGCTTCTTTTGAATTCTTCTAAAAAGGATTACAGCATAAGTTCAATGGCTCAATCCAGTATCGTTTGCAACTGTAATGGTGTCACAAAAAAGGCGATTGCAGAAGCTGTTTTAACAAAAGGGCTGAAGACAGCAGAAGAAGTGACAGAATGTACAAAGGCTTCTGGCACGTGCGGAGGATGCAAGCCGCTGGTCGAAGAGCTTCTGTACTATATAAAAAGCGATGATTTCCATGAAAATATCGAACCTGACACATTATGCATGTGTACGGATCTATCAGAAGAAGAGGTTATAGAGGAGATCCAGCTTCGCGGCTTGCAAAGAGTAGAAGGAGTATTTACAGATCTTGGCTGGCGCAAAGAAAATGGCTGCGCCATCTGCGTGCCTGCTTTGCATTATATCCTGCGAATGATAGTTCCCGATTATGAGGGAGATGGCCAATCTGTCTTTGTTGGTGAAACACACAACGCAGTCAGGGAGTCAAACGGCACCTATACAATCAAACCGCAAATATATTTGGGAGAAACCAATAGCAGTCAATTGCAAAAAATAGCAGCCGTGGCTGAACAATACAGTATACAGGAAATAGTCATCAGCAATGATGGACGGATCATGCTAAAAGGAATCCAAGAGGAAGATTTGCAGAGAATATGGCAGTCCTTAGACATGAAATTAATCCCTATACATGAGAATAATTCAGTCAGCGTCACCTTGCTGACCGGTTACAAAGGCTGTGGCTGTGAAAATGGTACTTCAAAGAAACTGGCTATCCAGCTTCAGAAAAAAACGGAATACATAGTATCTCCGGACCGGCTGGAAATTGGAATCGCTTCTTGCATCCATGGCAGCGCAGGATTTGGTGTTAAGGATATTGGGGTCATCAAACTCAGACAGTGCTGGGAAATCTATATCGGCGGAAATGCAGGAATCCAATTAAAAACTGGAGAGCTTCTGGCAATTGCTTCAACTGAGAAGGAAGCGGAGGAGGTGATTTGCACATTGGTTCAATATTTCAGGGAATCCGCCAAATATTTGGAGAGCGTTAAGGAATGGACAGAAAGGATTGGGCTTATACACCTGCGGGAAGTGGTGTTTGATTTGGAACTAAGAAAACTCTTAATTCAGCGCCTTGTCGAAGATTCATATAATTGCCGCCATAAGTTACCCGTTTATTAGTTTGTAAAACAATAAATGAACTATGAAAGGCAGAAAGGAATGAGCTATGACAGAACTGCTATTAAAATATTTCCGAGCCAAGCAGCAGGAAGGTCAAACAGAGAAAGTTTATGATACACAATGTCCTTTCTGCAGTATGCAATGCAAAAAACAGGTAATTGAACAATCTATTGTAACAAGGAAGCAATATCGGGTTCTTGGAAAAGCAAATCCTACATCACATGGACGTTTATGTATAAAAGGGTTGAATGCCCATCAGCATGCCCTGCATCCTGAACGCCTCAAATCTCCGCTGCTGAAAGTGGACGGAAAATTCGAACAGGTGTCATGGGAGAAAGCCATGGGGGTTATGAAGGAAAAATTCCAGAAAATTCAATCTGAGCATGGATTAAATGCTTTGTCCGTGTATGGCGGAGGCTCTTTAACCAATGAAACAGCTTATCTTCTGGGCAAATTTGCGAGAGTGGCATTAAGGACAAAATATATTGATTATAATGGGCGGTTCTGCATGTCTTCGGCTGCATCGGCTGCTATTCATGCTTTCGGGCTGGACCGGGGAATGACGAACGGATTAAATGATATTCCGCTGGCTGAATGTATTATTCTGGCGGGAACCAATATTGCTGAATGCCAGCCAACACTTCTTCCTTATTTTGAAAAAGCGAAGGAGAACGGCGCTTTTATTATCGCCATTGATCCGCGGGAGACTTCCACAACTAAAATGGCAGACTTGCACTTAAAACCGCAGCCGGGCAGCGATGCAGCCTTGGCAAACGGGATTTTGAAGGTCCTGGTAGAAGAAAAAGAGATTAACCTTCCGTTTATAGAGGGGAGGACAAAAGGATTTAAAGAAATTAAGGCCTATGTAAACACCCTTACGTTAGAAGAAGTTGAAGAATTGACAGGGGTACCTGCAAGTCAAATTAGGAAAACAGCTATTCTATTTGGGAAAGCAGCAACCGGGATGATTTTTACAGCAAGGGGCGTTGAACAGCAAACAGATGGATACCATACTGTCCGCAATTTTTTAAATATTCTTTTAATAACAGGGAAGATTGGTAAGCCTGGATGCGGCTATGGGGCAATCACTGGACAGGGAAACGGACAGGGAGGGCGGGAGCATGGCCTTAAAGCTGATCAGCTCCCCGGTTACCGTTCCATTGAAAATCAGGATCATCGGCATTATATCGCACGTGTTTGGAATATACGCGAAAGTGAATTGCCCGGCAAAGGTGTCTCTGCTTATGAAATGATGAATAAAATCGAGGATGGCGAGATTAAAGGAATGCTATTAATGGGCTCAAATCCCATCGTCTCTAACCCGAATGCAGACTTTGTGAAAAAAGCCCTGGAAAAACTCGATTTTCTTGTTGCTGCCGATATGTTTATTTCAGAAACAGCAATGCTGGCCGATTTGATCCTGCCGGTAACTTCTTATTTGGAAAACGAGGGAACGATGACGAATCTGGAGGGAAGAGTGCTGCTTCGCCCGGCAAGCAAGCCGTGTCCAGGAGAAGTAAAACATGATTGGCAAATCATTTGCGAGATTTCCAGATTGCTAGGAAAGGAAGATTATTTTTCTTTTTCCGGACCAGAAGAAATATTCAATGAACTAAGAGAAGCCAGCAGGGAAGGTACTGCCGATTATTATGGTATCAATTATGAGCGTCTTAAAAAGGGGGATGGAATTCTATGGCCTTGCCCGGGTCCAGACCATAAAGGAACTGAAAGGCTTTTTGAAGATTCCTTTGCCCACGAAGATGGAAAAGCTGTGATGATACCTGTATCCAATACATCTGAAATAGCAAAAGAGGCAACTGATGGGGAATATCCGCTGTTCCTTACGACAGGAAGAGTGATTTCCCATTATTTAACCGGAGTTCAGACAAGAAAAAGTCCATCACTAGCGGCAAGAAACTTTGAGTCTTTTGCTGAAATTCATCCGGAAACCGCTAAGAAGTTCGGTATTTTGAATAAGTCAATGATGAAGATTAAATCAAAAAAAGGCAGCATTATTGTTAGGAGCCAATGGACAGAAGATATCAGGCAGGATACCATTTTTGTCCCTTTTCATTGGGCTGAAAACTAAAATGTCAATCTCCTGGTATCGGATCAGCTCGATCCTGTTTGCCGTATGCCAGGTTTTAAAGTTACTGCGGTGAACGTAAGTCACTTAGAAAAACTATAAGTTTAATAGGAGATATTTTATTCTAATAAATTCAAATGATCGGGGAGGCTGTTTTTAAAAATGGAAAAGAAGAAATTGGTCCTTGTTGGGAATGGAATGGCTGGTGTCAGGGCAGTGGAAGAAATTTTAAAAGTCGCTCCGGAGAAGTTTGAAATTACGATATTTGGAAGTGAACCCCATCCCAATTATAATCGCATTCTATTATCAAAAGTTTTACAGGGGGATACAGAAGTAAAGGATATTACCCTGAATGATTGGGACTGGTATGAAACCAACAATATTAGATTATACACAGATGAAACGGTAGTGAAGGCAGATCCTGGCAGGAAGGTCGTCGTCTCAGATAAAGGAAGAATTGAGCCATATGATGAGCTCATCCTGGCAACGGGGTCAGTGCCATTCATCCTTCCAATACCGGGAGCTGATAAGGAGGGGGTTACAGCTTTTCGGGATCTGGAGGATACCGATAAAATGCTGCAGGCTTCGAAAAAATATAAAAAGGCGGCTGTCATTGGCGGGGGGGTGCTTGGGTTGGAGGCAGCAAGAGGCTTATTAAATTTAGGCATGGAAGTATCTGTGATTCATATCTCCACTTTTTTAATGGAAAGGCAGCTGGACGAAACAGCAGGAAAGCTATTACAAAAAGAACTTGAAAAACAGGGAATGAACTTTTTACTTGAAAAACAAACACAGGCTATTATCGGAAATGAACGGGTGGAAGGCTTGATCTTCAGTGACGGTACTGTGCTGGAAGCTGATTTGGTTGTAATGGCTGTTGGAATCCGTCCGAATATTAAACTTGCGCAGGAAAGCGGATTACAAGTGAATCGCGGCATTGTGGTAAATGATTTTCTTGAAACGAGTATTCCCCATATTTATTCAGTCGGAGAATGTGCCGAGCATAATGGTATTCCATATGGTCTGGTCGCCCCTCTATATGAACAGGGGAAAGTGCTGGCCAAACATATTTGCGGGGTGGAAACTGCCCCGTATAAAGGTTCTGTTCTTTCAACCCAGCTCAAAGTATCAGGTGTGGAAGTATTCTCTGCAGGAGATTTTTTAGAAGATAAAGAGAAAAAAGCCTTAAAAATTTTTGATGACTATGAAGGTGTCTATAAAAAAATGGTCTTTCGTGGAAATCAGATCGTAGGAGCTGTTCTTTTTGGAGACAGTCAGGAAGGAAATCGTCTTTTTTCCCTGATTAAAAAGCAGGCCGATATCTCTGAAACTGCGAAGGTCTCCCTATTACAGCCGGTTGGCCAGGATACGGGAGATAGCCTGGTCGCCGAAATGAGCAGCGAAGAAACAGTGTGCGGATGCAATGGTGTTTCCAAAGGGAGAATCATTGAATCCATTCAAGCTGAAGGATGCACAACAGTAGATCAAATTAAAGCCTGCACAAGCGCTTCCCGTTCCTGCGGAGGCTGTAAACCGCTGGTAGCTGATTTGCTTCAGCATACACTTGGAGCAGATTTTGATCGAAGCATCCAAAAAGAAGCGATCTGCAGCTGTACTTCATTATCGAGGGATGAAGTAGTTGAAGAAATACGATCAAAAGGGCTAACCCATGTTAAGGAGGTAATGAATGTCCTGGGCTGGGTCTCTGAAGAAGGCTGTTCCAAATGTCGTCCAGCCATCAATTATTATTTGGGAATGGTCCATCCAACCCGATATGAGGATGAACGGGAATCACGCTATGTAAATGAAAGATTGCATGCCAATATACAAAAAGACGGCACCTATTCGGTGGTACCAAGGATGTACGGCGGGGTGACAAATTCGAATGACTTGCGCAAGATTGCCGATGTCGTTGATAAATACGAAATTCCTTTAGTAAAGGTTACAGGGGGCCAGCGGATCGATTTATTCGGTGTGAAAAAAGAAGATTTGCCTAAAGTATGGTCCGACTTGGATATGCCATCAGGCTATGCATATGGAAAATCGCTTCGCACTGTAAAAACTTGTGTCGGCGAGCAATTCTGCCGTTTCGGAACCCAGGATTCAATGGGTGTTGGGGCAGCGTTGGAAAAGAAATTTGAAGGATTGCAGACTCCCCATAAAGTCAAAATGGCGGTATCCGCTTGCCCAAGAAGCTGTGCTGAGTCAGGGTTCAAGGATATCGGTTTTATTGGCATAGACGGCGGCTGGGAAATCTATGTTGGCGGCAATGGAGGTAACCATGTAAGACGGGGAGATTTGCTTTATAAAGTGAAGACAGATGAAGAATTGATGGAAATCACAGGTGCTTACCTTCAATACTACAGAGAAACAGCCAGTTATTTGGAACGCACCTCCGCGTGGGTAGACCGTGTAGGTCTGCCACATATCCAGTCGGTGCTGGATGATAAAGAGAAGCGCAAAGAATTAAATGTCCGAATGGATGAGGCGCTATCAGTATACAAAGATCCTTGGAAAGAGATTATCAATAACAATAAAACAAAAAATGAGTTATTTGAAAGTCTTGTAAGATCATAAATCATAGGATTGGAGGAGTTTCTATTGGTAAATAAAAGTGTTGTCAAGGTTCTGATAGGCTCTATGCATGAATTGCCAGAAAAACTGGGAAAAACGGTAAAAGTCGGCGGAATTGATATTGCTGTGTTCAGATTATCTAATGGCAAGATCCGTGCAATAGAAAATAGATGTCCCCATAAAGGCGGTGTACTGACTGAGGGCTTGGTCAGCGGAGATTCTGTTTTTTGCCCCATGCATGATTGGAAAATTTGTCTGGAAGACGGCAAAGTGCAAGCTCCTGATACGGGGTGCGTTCAAACTTATAAAACAGTAGTTGAGAATGGCAAAGTCTATCTTATAATAGAAGAATAAAAGAAGATTAGGCTGGAGGTTTTTTGGATGAAAAAGCTGGAGGGAAAGCGAATTGCTCTCCTTGGATCAAGAAAAATAGAAGAAATAAGCAAAATTGTTGAAAATCTGGGGGGGATCGCTGTTAGCAGGCCTGCGCAAGGTACATCCTTGCGAGTAGATACTAAATTAAAAGACCATATACAACGGATTACAGCAGGCAAGTTTGATTGGATTATCTTTACCACTGGTATAGGTGTGGAGACCTTGTATAATACAGCTTTAGAAATAGGGATGGGAGAAGAGTTTATTGGGACTCTGCATAATACAAGAATTGCAGCACGAGGCTATAAAACGGTTAATTTGCTAAAAAAGCTGGGACTATCACCTGAAGTCCGGGATGACGATGGAAGTACCGAGGGGCTGGTACGCAGCCTAGCAGCTTATTCTTTGGAGAAAAGCAATGTGGCTCTTCAGCTTTACGGCGACCCTGCACCAAGGCTAATCCAGTGGCTGGATGAACAGCACGCTCAATATGAAGAAATTCTTCCGTATATCCACAATCCCCCGGAAACGGAAGTAATGGAAAGACTTCTTTCTGAGCTGCTTGAAGGAAAACTGGAAGCAGCGGTTTTTACGAGTACTCCACAGGTACGTCATTTAATTCAATTTGCATGTAAACAGGATGCCGAAAATCAATTGAAAAGGGCTTTCTCTGAAAAAGTTATTGCTTTGGCAGTCGGAAAGGTAACCGCACAAGCATTATATGATGAAGGAATAAATCGGGTGATTTTCCCCAAGGTGGAGAGAATGGGCAGTGCTATTGTAGAACTGGCCAATTACTACCAGATGAACACCGGCGATTAAAAAGAAGACAAAGGGGTGGGGACTTGAAAAAAGGTAAGGTATTTCTTGTAGGAGCAGGTCCTGGGGATGAAGGCTTGATGACAATAAAAGGGTTAAAAGCAATTCAGCAAGCAGATGTTATTTTATATGACCGGCTTATAAATCCCAGACTATTAGAGTATGCCCCTTCCCATTGTGAGTTGACTTATTGCGGGAAAATTCCGCAGCAGCATTTACTTAAACAGGAATTAATCAATGATTTTCTTATTCAGAAAGCAATGGACGGATGCATTGTTGTCCGCTTAAAAGGCGGTGACCCGGGAGTTTTTGGCAGAGTCGGCGAGGAAGCCGAAGCGCTTGTAACAAATGAAATTCCATTTGAAATTGTTCCGGGAGTATCCTCCGGAATTGCGGCACCTTTATATGCAGGCATCCCTGTTACACATCGCGAATATGGTGTTTCCTTTGCGGTGGTAACTGCGCATGACAAATCGAAAGAAGGGAAGCCCCATATCGATTGGGCCGGATTAGTTGCTAGTGTCGATACCATTGCCTTCTATATGGGTGTATCCAACATCTCCTTTATTGCTGAAAATCTTATACAGCATGGAAAACCGGAAGAAACCCCGGTCATTCTTATCCAATGGGGGACGTATGGAAGGCAGCAGACAGTGCAAGGAACACTGGGGAATATTGTAAAAAAAGTGAGGGAGACAGGAATTAAAAATCCTGCTATTACTTTAGTTGGTGATATTGTTTCGTTAAGGGATAAATTTAAATGGTTTGAAAAAAAGCCTCTGTACGGAAGGCAAATTCTTTTAGCGCGTACCGGTACCGCAAAAAGCCCTGTGGCGGAAATGTTAAAAGATCAGGGTGCAGATGTCATTGAATTTCCGAAGTGGGCTAATAAAGAAGTTATGATAGATGAAACCATCCTCAATCAATTATTCATGTATGAACGTATTTTATTCACCTCGCATGAGAGCATCAATGAGTTTTTTGATTTGCTGATTAGCAGAAAAATAGATATTAGAAAACTGCACGCAACAATTTACTGTTTGTCTAAAAAATCGTTAAAAGTCTTAATAGATCGGGGATTATATGGTCATCTGGCAGATAATATGTATCATTCCGGAGGACTATTAATTATAGGTAATCGGAAAATGGATGAAAATAGGGGCTATTATTTTGACCGTTATGGAAAACATGATATTTTCCAGACCAGCGAAACAATCCTAGATGAAGCTTTTGTTCCTGTGGTAAAAAATATGCTTATGGAAGCTTCACTTGATACAATCGTATTTCCAAGCAGTTCCTCTGTGGATGCCTTTATCGAAAATGGAAGACCATATGATATAGTGGCAGAAGACATCTTAAAAAACTTAACGATAGTTTGCATGGGAAGCAGTTCGGAGAAGCGAATCAGGGATTTTGGGTTTGAGCCCGATTCAATCCCTGCAGAACCATGTGCATCTAAGTTGCTGGAGGTATTAATTCAAGATAAAGTGCAGGAAAGAGTAATAGGAACATTATAAAACATAAATGGTTTCTATTCCGGCCTGTATAAAAATGGGGACCGGCTTTTTTGTAATAACAGAATTTATATCCTTTGGAACTTAGATAAAAAATCACCGGGAAGCCTAGGATAGAAGGGTTTCAAAAAGCGCAGTCAGATCAAAATAATCTGCTGGATGACTTATTAATCTATTGGCCAAAAGAGAGGATTTTTCAGATGCGGATAATCCTTACAATATCAGCTATTTGGCCAATAATCCTGGCATTCAGGATTATCTTCAGGAAATGCACCGGGAAGTTCTGCAGCACTATGTTGTCATGACTGTCGGTTGAAGAAGTATCTAAAGGCCGCGATCCACTGGAAGTTTTTGAAAGCTTGCTGCTTCTAAGCACTGGACGGGGCTGTACCTCCCCTTTCCACTCATATATTTCACAGCCAACATGAAAATAAAGTGAAAAAGCTTATTAATCTTATTAAGAAAATCCTGATAAATCGAAAATGCCGGTATCAGGCCATTAAGCATGATACCGGCATTTCAGATTATCGTTCCTCATCTCGATTTGTTTTTCTCTGCGTATTTTCATGAGCAACCTTTGAGAGCTGGTCCATTGGCTCCATCATCGATTCAAGCAGACCGCCATCCGCCTCAATGGACTTCTCCACATTTTTGGATTGATTGACATCTGAATTGTTCACTTTTTCACCCCATTTTAGTAAAGAATATTCTCTTGATAGAATGGACTTCTTCCTCTAAAATTATTCGAAAAATGGTTCACCGCTGATAATTCGTATGAGTGCACCCACTTCTTCTGATAGTGCAAAAACGGACTTTCCTTAGAACTACTTCTTTTAATCCCCAATCACCCCAGTTTAATAGCTCCCCTTTCACTCCTGTTTTTTTAAAGGTAATTAATAAACCCGTAAGGAAAGCCAAGTGGTTTCATTCAAAGAAGCTATTCCTGTCCTCATTAAAGGTTAAATTCCTATCCTATGGCAATAATGGATGATAAAAGACACTAGTAGGATATGGAGAAAATGGTATGTCTGATCTGTTATTGATGATTATATTAGCTATGATCATTTTATTATTTATTATTTTACTGCTTATGCTTATTGGCTGGCGCTGGATTATGAAACGCATTGTGAAGAAAGCGGGAAAAATCCTTTTTACAGACAGCTATCAGGAGAATCTGATTGAAATGATCCCGGGTTTCCGCCATTTGGGTGTGCAAAATGCTCTGGAAAATAACTTGCGTGCTGAAACAGGAGATGTCCTGCACCGGCCATTTGGGTCCTCGAAAAAATGGCCCCATTTTGACGAAATTACTTTTATCCCTGTCCAGACAACGCCTTTCCCCCTTGATGGGGATGAGGAGGTTGATGTGAAGGTAACAATTGGCCCCAAAGCAAAAAAGCCAATGAAAATAAAAATTCCGCTAATGGTCAGCGGGATGGCTTATGGCATTGCTCTAAGTGAGCAGGTGAAAATTGCACTGGCTACAGCAGCCAAGAATACGGGAACGGCTATCAACTCAGGGGAAGGCGGAATTCTTCCTGAAGAACTTGAAAGTGCGGGTAAGTATATTCTTCAGTTCTCAAAAACCGAATGGGGGAAAGAAGAAGAACTGATTAAGCGGGCCGATATGATTGAGCTGAAGCTGGGCCAGGGTGCCATGCAAGGAATGGGCGGAAATATTTCGCCGGAAAATTTAACGGGTCGTGCCAGAGAAATCATGGGCCTTAAAGAAAATGAGACTGCTCAAATATTAGAACATTTTTTTGATAAGCAGACTTTAAAGGACTTGATGGACTTGGTGGATGAACTTCGTAAATTGTCAGGCGGAGTGCCAATTGGTGCGAAAATAGGGGCCGGTGGAAAAATAGAAGCAGACATTGACAATTTAATTGAAATGGGAGTGGATTTTATTGCGATAGATGGAGGGCAGGCAGCTACAATGGGAGCGCCTCCTATATTGGCTGATGATTTTGGGATCCCTACCCTGCATGCAGTTGTTCGTGCATCCAGGCACCTTGAAAAAAGAAAAAAGAAGGGAGAAATCAGTTTAATTGTTTCAGGAGGCCTTTTTACCCCCGGGCAGTTTCTAAAGGTTCTTGCTTTAGGAGCAGATGCTGTTTATCTCGGATCTGTCATTTTGTTTACTGTATCCCATTTGCATACATTAAATTCGCTCCCTTTTGAACCTCCAACTCAAGCTGTTTGGAACCAGGGGAAATTTAAGGATTCATTTAAAATAGATGACGGAGTAAAATCAGCAGAAAAATTTCTAACAGCCAGCACGGAAGAAATAAAAATGGGATTGCGGGCAATGGGGAAAAGATCATTAAAAGAGCTGTCCAAAAAAGATTTAGTTTCCTATGATGAGTTAACAGCAAAAATGATTGGCATTCCATTTACATTCGAGCCTTATGAAGATCAACACAAAAAAAGCGACACTAATTGACCTTGCCAAGAGCAAGAAGCCTGGCATTCCAAGCCAGGCATAAATTCTTTTACTCATCAATATCTCTCTTTACTTTGCTTTTCTGCTTTGTAAATCGGTAAGGATTTTGCGTCCTTAAATAAACAGGCCTTAATGGCTGAAAAGGAAACCGAATGAAAGAATCTTTTAAATCTCTGTATCTTGGCGGATAAAACGGTTCTAAAAATGGCCTTTCAAGAGAAGTCAGCCTAATCATATGGGTTAATAAAATGCATGAACAGAATAAGACTCCTACAAATCCCCAAAGGTTGGCAAAAAACAAGAAGGGAAACCTTAGGAAACGAATCGAATTGTTCATTTTATACACAGGTGTTGTAAACGAAGCAAGGGCTGCTAACGCAATGATAATAAGAAGTACATTACTTGTTAGACCCGCTTCGACGGAGGCAGTACCAATTACGATACCGCCCACAATACCGATAGTCTGGCCAATTTTGGTCGGCAGCCTTGCCCCAGCTTCTCTTAAAAGTTCAATAACCAGTTCCAGCAAAAGAGCTTCATAGAAAGGAGGCAGGGGGATATGCTGTCTGGATGACACTAGAGTTCCAAGTAAATCCGTCGGTATCAATTCCATATGGTAGGTAAGCGTTGCCACATAGATAGAGGTAATCTGGATCGAGAAGATAACCGAGAAGGCTCGGAGTAACCTCACAAAAGAACCTATGATCCAATTCAGAAAATAATCCTCAAAGGAACTGAAGAATTCCGAAAACGTTGTAGGTGTGATCAATACATGTGGCGAACCATCAACCGCTATGACAACTTTGCCTTCTGCCAGTACAGCTGCGGCCCTATCCGGCCTTTCCGTATCCAATAGCTGGGGAAAAGGAGAATTTTTATTATCGGATATAAGCTGAACGATATAAGAACTGTCAGTTATTTCATCAAAGTCAATGTTTTCAAGGCGCTCTTTAACGATGCTCACATAATCTTTATTGGTTATTCCTTCAATATAAAGGACTGCTACCGGTGTTCTGGAGATATCTCCGATTGTATATTCCTCAATGACCAATTCAGAAATAGGCAGCCTCTTACGGATGAGGTTCAAATTTTGGCCTATCGATTCCACAAAAGCTTCTTTTGGTCCAATAACCGTATGCTCGACTTCTGCATGAGCCAACTCGCGGACAAACTCTTTTTGAGCAGAAATGTAAGCAACCTTTTTTGCTTCATTTTCAATTGTGACCATAATATAGCCATTTAGAAGCTTATGCTCCGCACCAGTCAACCCCTCGCATATATAAATATCTGCAGAAGGAAGAATCATTTTCAGATCATCCATCTTTCGGAAATTCCCCTGGAGCAATCCGGGCAGGAAGCTTTTGCTAATCATCTTTTTATTAACTAATGTGGTAAAAAAATGAATGAGAAATGTATGCCTGTTTTTCGATTGGAATAAGCTAAATTTTTAAAATCATGGGATTTGGAAAATGATTGTTTCAGCTCTTCAATAGCAAAATCAGACAAAGGCCTTTTTGTTTTTAAATCTTTTTTCATGTATCAATCACCGATTCGTTTGGCATTAATTATTAGTGTTTCCGTTTTTGGCAGGATTATGAATGTATTAAAAAAGCAAGCGTGGAATTTAGCTGCCGAGAAATTTAATATAAAAAAAAGCCTAACCAGGAAGGGTTAGGCTTAGGATATTAATCAGGATTTTCTTCCGTTTGTTTGAAAAAAGCGGAAGCAAGCTTTTCTAGTTCCTTCAATTTGATCGGATCCAAAAAATTCAAACAGCTGTTTAGTGAGTGGAGTGCACTATTGACCAGAAACTTTCTCGGAAGTTTGGCGTGCAGAAGTTCTTCCTGGATAAAATCCAAAAGTTCTATACAATGAGCCTGATCCTGCTGCATCGATTTCTTAAGGGCTGATACAGTTTGGCAAAGATTATGTTTAAAACCCTGGTCCTGTTGTTTTAAATGGTTAAAGCGGTTGTCTATCAGTTCAGGGTCCAGCAGCTGATCGCCTGCCGTGCTTACTTCTTCGATCACCTTTGTGATTCGGTCAACGCAATACTGGATCACATGATTGATGCTCGATGGATGTTCAAAGATTTTAGTGTTGTACTTTACATTATGATGGAGTATTCCAAGAAACATAATCGCACAGTCAAGCAAATATGGTTTCTTATCTTCCCCAAAAATTTCAATAAACCGCTGATAGATCCAATGAACCATTCTCAGCTGTCCTTGCTTAATAAACTGCATAAGCTCCGGATCGTGTGAAACAAGCATTTCCTCAAAAAGAGTAACCAAATTATTTGAACGATTCATATTCATTTGAAACTCAATCTGCTGAGTAAAAACCTCAATGCTGGTAGGATCCTTGCCAATAAGAAGCTGATTTCTTTCAAATTCCATTTTTTTGTGTAAAGTTTTAAAAATGGAAATAAGCAGTTCATTTTTTGAAGAGAAATAATTATAAAAAGTTCCTTTTGCTATCCCGGTATATTCTAAAATGTCCTGAATTGAAGTAGCTTGAAAGCCCTTATCCAGAAATAATTGGTGTGCTTTTTTAATCACAAGCTGTTTCCTGTCATTCATTTATAATCACCTGTTATTTTATTTGAACTGTCGGTATAATCTTATAGTACATGATTCAAATGAATTACACAAACCCTCTATTTTACAAGTTTTTTAAGTTGCATTAATTGTACTCATGGTATATTATATATTTTGTGTGTAACGATAGTATAAAAGAATGAACTGATGGTACAGGGGGAACAACAATGGAACAAACAATAAATAAAACAGATCGTCCGCCGTATGGGATTCTGGCTGTTTTAATGATAGGCGCATTTATTGCCTTTTTAAATAATACATTATTGAATATTGCTTTGCCTTCTATTATGGCAGACTTGGAAATAGAGGCAGCAACTGTGCAATGGCTAACGACTGGATTCATGCTTGTAAATGGTATTCTAATCCCAGCTACTGCCTTTTTAATTGAAAAATATACTGTCCGCAGATTATTTATAGTAGCAATGGGATTATTTACTGTTGGAACACTTGTGGCAGGTGTGGCACATGTTTTCCCGGTTTTGCTTGCAGGCAGAATGCTGCAGGCTTCAGGCTCAGCCATCATGATGCCTCTATTGATGAATGTCATGCTGATTAGTTTTCCAGTAGAAAAACGCGGTGCAGCGATGGGAGTATTTGGCCTGATATTAATGTTTGCGCCTGCAATTGGGCCGACGCTATCAGGCTGGATTGTTGAGCATTACGACTGGAGAATGCTGTTCCACTTCCTTACGCCCATAGCAGCTGTTATTCTCCTGTTGGGCGGAATTTTATTAAAAGATAAAAAGGATAAAGTAAATATCCGTTTGGATATCTTTTCACTGACCCTCTCAAGTATAGGATTTGGCGGGATTCTATATGGATTCAGCTCAGCTGGAAATAAAGGCTGGGATAGTCCGCATGTTTACTTAACGATTGCGATTGGAGTCATTACATTAATATGGTTTATTGTCAGGCAGTCAAAAGCCGACCGTCCAATGCTTAATTTTGGGGTATACAAATATCCAATGTTTGCATTATCTTCAGCTATAGCCATGACGGTAAATATGGCTCTGTTTTCCGGAATGATTTTGATTCCAATTTATGTTCAAACCATCCGCGGGATTTCCCCACTGGATGCAGGATTGATGATGTTGCCGGGAGCACTGGTCATGGCGATAATGTCTCCTATAACTGGCCGGCTTTTCGATAAAATCGGAGGCCGTATCTTAGCAATTGTAGGTTTGGCCATTATAGTTGCTACTACCTATATTTTTAGCAGGTTAACAACGGAAACCACCTACTCACAATTAATCGTTCTAAATGCAGTAAGGATGTTTGGAATGTCAATGGTTATGATGCCTGTTTCTACAAATGGGCTGAACCAATTGCCAAAACGCTTGTATCCACATGGTACAGCCATGAACAATACATTAAACCAGGTCGCAGGTGCAATTGGAACAGCATTATTGGTCACAGTAATGTCAACTAGGACGGAAACCCATGCTGCTGAGATAGCAAAAGAAGCTGCTATGGCAAATGGCGGCACACAAATGACCGAAGCCGCAATGGCAGAAATGCAGCAGCATATTTTAATGAAAGCTATGCTCGGTGGAATTAATGACGCTTTCTTTGTAGCAACTTTTATCGCTGCAGTTGCCCTCATTCTTGCTTTCTTCATTAAGCGTGCCAAACCAGCGGAGGAACCCGTTGAAGAAACAAAACAGGAAAAAGTGGTGCCGAATTTGGCAAGGAACTAATTTGACAAAAGTATGAGTTCCATATGGGATCGCTCCAGGACAGAATGGATTATTTTCGAAAAGGAACATATGGTATTTAAGTATGAAAAAAAAGCCTGCAATAGCCAGTGATAATGGCATTGCAGGCTTTTTTATTATCCTCCACTGATTGAAGTTATTCTTTATCTATTTTTTCCTATTAACTTAACTGATTGATGTCCGCTGTGAGGATGAGGGGAATATAAAAAATGGTCAAGATACAGAGCTTCCAGTTTGCGATCGCTTAAGCGAAATAGATTTTGATTATGCTTAAATATTGACAGGGATAACAGTTTATTAATTAAAGTTTCTCTGTTCAATGGCATTATTTTAACCCTCCTTAGTTTTTGTTATTACAATTTTAATCCTCATTAATCCTATTTGTCAAGTTGGGATTAAACTTATCATATAAACACAGTTAAAAACACAGGGCACCATGCCACTAAATATCGCAAGTCATTCATTTGATTGTTTAGGTGATGAAGTTCTGGCATGCAGAGGAACCTTTTACCTTTCTCTCATTATGAAAAGGAAGGTTAATAACTATTGTAAGGAGGGAGAGTTAATTGTACAAAGGGATAATGTCTTCCCTGATTTTTGTACTACTAATAATATCTTTTTTAGTAAATGAGCCATACTCATACATGATTGTTGTGCTATTATCCGTTTTATTGTTTATAACAGAAGCAATCCCTCCTGCCTTATTGGAAGCTGGTTGGTGCATAATTTTATAGACCGTTGCTTTCGGATTTGGAAATTTATCCAGCGAATGTACTTGTTTTTACTGAAGGAGTGTTTTTTTCTCTATGGATCATAAGGGTGGAAACAATCAAACAGATAGAAACGATAACCCAGGAAATGCTAAAGCTTGAAAAAGTATCTTTTGACCATCCAAAAAAGAGCGGAAATAAAAATATTCCCAAATAGGTAAAAGTCAAACTAACACCGCTGGATACTGCTGCCGTTTGATCTCCGCCATATTCTATAATTGCGGCTTGATATATTCCATTCCATCCACTTATCGAAAAGCCAAGAATGATAGTTAGCAATATTATTAAAATGGAAGGGATCCTAAAGAAAGGAGTGAGGGATAAAAATACAAGAGAACCTGATGAAAGAATTCCTATCAATGTAAGTATTTTTCGTTTATCACCTATACGGTCGCTTGCTGCACCCCAAATCACTCTCCCGATTGCCCCCGAAGCTTGAGAGGTAATGTTAACACTCCAAAAGCTGATATTGTCTGGGCAAAAAGCGGATTAAACAAAGTTATCTTTGGATAGGCTGCAAGTTTTCCGTTCCTCACAAAGATCCGTCCTTTCTTAAAGAAAAATCGAACAACAAACTAAATAACAATTAAATTTTAGAAAATATCTATATAATATTGAATTATATTTATAAATATAATAATATAAAAACAAAGTTAATTCCAAACATTCTAAAAATTCCAACTTAAATTATTAAGCTTTTTAAGGAAGTGCTTTAATATTGGGTAATATTGATCATATTGTTTTTGCTGTAAAAGATCTAGAAAAAAGCAAGCAGCTCTTTTCCGCCATTTTTAAAGGGAAATTTATAAAAGAATTAGATTTACCGGAACAAAATGCCCGTGCAGCGTATTTTTTATTGGGAGAAGTGATAATTGGCTTTGAAACACCTTTGAGTTCCGAGGGGGACCTATATAAATTCCTGGAAAAGAAAGGAGAAGGCTTGCATCATATCGCATTAAAAATTAAAGGTTACGAAGAGTTACATAACAGCTTACTGAAAAATGAAGTTAACATGATTGGTTCCAAAGAAAGTCATGGAGTAAAAAAGGAGTTTTTCACCCATCCAAAAAGTTCACTTGGCTTGCTGCTGCAGCTAATAGAATGGGAGCAGCCATATAAAGATTCATTGGAAAAGAGAATTGAGATTCTTGGAGATGAATAAAAGACTTATAGAAAGGTTTGTTTATATGAATTTTGAATTAAGCAATGAAAATTTACAAGTGAAAAACATGGCAAAAGCCATTGCTGAAAAGGAGATTTTAGAGAATGTAAAATATTTTGAGCAAGAAAGAAGATTCCCGAAGGAAATATTACAGAAAATGGGGGCAGCAGGATTATTTGGAGCCTGTTTTCCGGAAAAGTATGGCGGGTCGGAAATGGGTTTTCTGAACTTAGCCATTATTGCAGAGGAAATTTCCAAAGCTCACCCTTCTTTTGGGTACGCTTTCAATATGCAGGCGATGACTTGTCCTTTTACAATTTTAAATTGGGGAACAGAGGAACAAATTCAGAAGTATGTCCCCGATTTAATAAAAGCCAATCTCATTGGTATGTTTGCTCTTACAGAGTCAGGCGGGGGCTCTGACCCTGCCGGATCCATGAAGACGACTGCACGTCTAGATGGCAATGAATATGTAATCAATGGATCAAAGACATGGATTACTTTTGCGAACGAAGCAGACGTTGGAGTCCTTTTTGCTAAAACGGACATGAAAGCAGGCCACAAAGGGATCTCAGCATTTATTATTGAAACAAACCGCCCTGGTTTTACCGCCAAACCCATAGAGATTAGCTCTTTAGGCCACATGATGAGAAGCTGCGAAGTGTTTTTAGAAGATTACCGGATCCCGAAAGAAAATCTTCTTGGGAAAGAAGGCGAAGGATTTAAAATTGCCATGAATGCACTGGATTACGGTAGGCTTACTGTTTCATCCCGTCTTGTTGGCATTGCGCAGGGGTGTATAGATGAATCTATTAAATACTGTAATGAAAGAATAGTAGGCGGGAACCCGATTGGCGAATACCAGATGATCAAGCATCTGATTGCAGACATGGTTGTTGAAACAGATGCAGCGAGACTCCAAACTTATAGAAGTGCATACTTGAAGGACAAAGGTGAAACGGCTACAAGGGAAAGCTCTTATGCCAAATATTTTGCCTCAGAAGTAGCTGCCAAAGTCTCCAGGAATGCTTTAGAAATATTTGGAGGCAACGGCATATCAGATGAATACCCCATTATGAAATATGTAAATTACGCAAATATGCTTCATTTCGGTGAAGGCTCTGCTAATATTCAGCGAATCCTCATTGCTAATGATGCTTTAGGAATAAAAAATGCAAACAGGCATCATATTGAACGAAGGTTTGCACTAAGCAGCGATATTACAGATGAGAAAAAAGTACGTTTATGATCGATAATTAGCCGTTCTGTATTAAAAAAGAGCATAGGTTTCCCAATGAGCAATACGAAAATAAAAGAATTTCAATTTTAAAAGTGATTAGAAAGGATATCCTTTATGACAGCTATACAGCATATCATTAACATTTCAAAGGAAGAAAAAAGAGCAGTTCTAACGGAGATAGAGTCGAAACAAATTCTTCGGCATATAGGAATTCCCGTTCCGGATTTTCGCCTGGCAAGATCTGCTGATGAAGCCGTTGTGCAGGCAAAATATATCGGTTTTCCTTTAGTGTTAAAAATTGTTTCGCCTGACATCGTTCATAAGTCTGATGCTAAAGGGGTAATTCTTAATATCCAAGACGAGCAGCAACTGAGAAATGCTTATAATGAGATTATGATAAATGCAAATGAATATAATTCAGATGCGAAAATAATAGGGGTATCCATTCAGCAAATGGTAAGCGGCGATAAAGAAGTTATTATAGGCATGAACCGTGATGATGTTTTTGGTCCAGTCCTATTATTTGGGGCAGGCGGAATCTTTGTTGAAGTACTTAAGGATGTAACTTTAAAAGTACTGCCTTTAGCAGAAAAGGATATCGATAACATGTTTACTGAAATTCAGGCGAACAAAATACTCAGAGGGTTTAGGGGTACTTTGCCTGCTGATTTATTAAGCTTAAAGGCCATCATAAAAAAAGTGGCAGAATTATCTACTGACTTCCCTGAAATTTCTGAACTTGAATTAAATCCTGTGATTGTCCATGAGCAAGGGAAAGGTGCCGTTGCACTGGATGCCCGCATCATTCTGGATCATCGAATAACGGAGGTGGCAGCCAGTTGAGTAATTACAAGATAATTGAAAAATTGCTTAATCCTTCATCAATAGCTGTTGTAGGGGCCTCCCGCAATGTTCAAAAGCATGGAGGAAGATTGATTGAGCATTTGCTTAAACACCAATACCAGGGTGAAATTTACCCGGTAAATCCCAAAGGGGGAGAAATTCAAGGATTAACCTGCTATAAATCAATTGCAGAGATTCCCGAAACTCCGGATCTTGCCTGTCTTTTAATTGCACCGCAGCTGCTTATGGGAGCATTGAAGGATTGTGCTTTAAAAGAGATTAAGGTGGTTATGATCCATGCTTCAGGGTTTGCGGAAACTGGCAAAAGTGGAGAATTGCTGCAGAAGGAAATCATAGATTTTGCCAGGAAACACAATATACGAATTTGCGGCCCAAATACCATTGGGATTGCAAATGTAAATAATAGGGTGTTTGCCAGCTTTAGCATGGCTATGACGAGCAAAGAAATTCCCATGGGTGGGAGAATATCCTATATAACTCAAAGTGGAGCCATCGGCGGTGCCATGCTAAGCCAGGGGTGGGAAAAACAGATAGGAATCAATAAATGGATTAGCTCAGGTAATGAAGCTGATTTGAATGCATCCGATTATCTTGAATATGCAGTTGATGATCCGTCCACTGGCACGATTTGTATTTTCCTTGAAGGCTTGGCAGATGGAAAAACCTTTAAGTCGGCATTGGCTAAAGCAGCTAACAAAAAAAAGCCTGTCATTATTTATAAAAACGGCAGAAGCAAAATTGGACAAATGTCAGTTAAGTCCCACACCGGTGTACTTGCAGGAAATCATGAAGTATATAAAGCTGTTTTTAAACAATACGGAGCCATTAATGCAGAAGATCTGGACGATTTATTTGATTATGCCATCGCCTTTGATTCATTCAATAAGTTGAGAAGCAGCCGAATAGGAATTATCTCTACATCCGGCGGGGCATGCACGATTGTCACTGATCAGTGCGTCAAATATGGATTAGAGGTACCTGAACTTTCAAATGCAAGTATTAAAACGTTAACAGATATTTCACCCGATTTTTCTACCCCCCAGAATCCATTTGACACAACCGCTCAAATATTAAATGATCCTGAATCATTTAAAAAGAGTTTGGAAGTTTTTATCCAGGATGAAAATATTGACGGTCTTGTACTTATGCTGACAACGATTGGCGGGTCCATTGCTGCTAAAGTAGCGGAAGATATCATAGAGCTTTCAAAAAAGACTGAAAAACCAATGTACGTCGCCTGGACCATTGCAGAATCATTAGCAAAGGATGGGATGGATAAACTCCGCCAGGCAAAAATCCCTTTATACCCAAGTGCCGAGAGAGCTGTAAAATCTCTGGCTGCCATTCAGCAGCATATGATTTTTTTGGAAGAGTGGGAAGAAAAAAAAGACGAATACAGCGACTTCTTTTTTCCCATTCATAAAGAGGAAATTTCAAACAGTTAAGGTCGTGAAGTTATGCAGCACTTAATGCCGGTTTTAATATTAACAAGGGGAGTTATTTTATTAACATTGGCATTGTCCTATATGCTTTATTCTTTTTTCTCGCTGCCTTTGGATCTTTTTTTAGTATCTTTGGTGGTTATCGCATTTTTAATATCATTGCCATGGATGGCTGTGTTTCCAAAAGTAATGAGCGCAGCACTTCTCATTTTTGGCAATATGATCTTTTTCTTATATGGCGGAAATGTTGAATACTGGATCGCCTCCATTCTTAACAATGTCGCTTTGGTTTCATTATTTATCACAGTCCCTTTGTTATCCTACCCCTTAAAAAATGGGGGATATATAGAGTACATGGATTACTTTGTGGTGAATTTCTTGAAAAAAGATATGAAAAGGATTGCCTTTGTAACAGCGATAACCTGTATTGTCAGTTCGTTTTTAAATTTAGGTTCGCTAAGAGTTATGTATGATTTATTCTCAGTACGATTCAAGTATTTGAACAAAGTATTTGTAAGAAGCCTTGTTCAGGGATTTTCTCTGGCAGCCTTTTGGTCACCGTATTTTGCGGGTGTGGCGATTATCCTGCACCTTGTTGGGGTTAGCTTTGTATCCTTTTTTGGATATGGCCTCGTAATGGTCATCATTTGCTACCTGACATCTGTAGTGATTAATTTAAGGTACCTATCCAAAGAGGTATCGACAAATTCAGCTCCCTATGTAGCTGTCAGTCTTGAGGAAGATGGAAGCAGGAAGCAAACAAAAAAGGTAGAGCATAAAAGAGGAATTGAATTAATTATTGCATTTATTGGTTTATTCCTGGCATTATTCTTCCTGGAAAAATGGCTTCATTATAATGTGCTTTTACTAATTTCCATACTGGCAATCTCATATTCAATCATTTGGTCTTTAGCCATAAATAAAATAAAGGAGTTTACATTCTCCTTAAAGAATTATTTTACGGAAGTTGCCCCCAATGTCCATACAGAGTCCATCATGATTATTTCAGCAACCTTTTTTTCCCAGATGGTTTTGCTGACAGAATTTCCTGCTTACTTATCATCCTTATTTTCCAGCATAAGCGAGATCTCTCTTATTCTAACGGTTATAACCATCATCTTGACTTGTGTTATATCATCTTTTTTCATACACCAAGTGCTTCCCATCTCAATTTTTGCGACTACGCTATCTCCTGATGTCATTGGATTAAAGCCTGAACTATACGTTTTAATCCTGGTAATAAGCTGGGGGATTACTCCGCTTTTATCGCCCGTTTCTGCAGCAAACTTGCTTGCATCTGCATTGTTTAAGACAAAACCCTTTGAAATAGGGATTTGGAATATTAAATATGCCATTTCTGTCATCCTGGTATCATCCGTATCAATCTATTTAATAAATATGTTTGTTTGAAAAGGGAAGCACCCCATAATTTTTGAAAGCGGTATCAAGGTTTCTACTACTTTAGGGAGGTGATTATAAAGAGTAATAGTCGAGCCATTTCTTTAATAATGAATATGACACCAAACTAATAAACGAGGGGAGAAAGAGAGATGAAAAAACTTTTATCGATTTTTATCATTGCATTGATGGCTTTTGCGTTAATCGGGTGCAGCTCAAGCAGTACTGGAGGCGGAGGGAATACCAATTCAAGTTCGGGTTCTGGATCAGATTCAGGATCATCTGGAAAACCGGATAACTATTCCATCATGTTTGCTACGGGAACAACTACAGGAACTTATTATCCGCTAGGAGCTATTTTCTCTGACTTTTGGAATAAGAAACTGGATTATGTTCAAGCATCCTCCCAAGCTACAAACGGAAGTGTTCAAAACCTGATTTTCATTAAGCAGGGTGAGGCTCAAGTTGCTTTAACCCCAACAGGGACTCTATATGAGGGATATAACGGAGAGGCCTCATTTGATGGCAATAAAGTTGAAAATGTACGCATTTTGGCTGGTTTATATCCAAACGTCAACCATCTGGTAGCAAGAAAAGGTGCGGGTATCGAAACAATTGCTGATATTGCAGGGAAAAAAATCGTTCCAGGTGCGACAGGAAGTGCAACTGAAATTGAAACCCAGCGTGCAATGGAAGCTTATAACGTTGATTATGAAGGGTTAGGCAAAGATTTCGTTGGGTTTACAGAAGCAACCGACTTAATGAGAAATAAGCAAACAGATGTGGCAATGGTTATGGCTGGGGTTCCAACATCCGCTGTAACGGAAATGCTGGCAACAGCTAATGGCGAACTGCTTCCTTATACTCAGGAAGCTGTTGACTATCTAAAAGAGAAATACCCTTGGACAATGGAATATACGATTAAAGCAAACAGCTATGAAAACCAGCCGGAAGATGTGCTGTCAGTTGCCCAAAATAACTTCCTTGTAGCAACAGTAGATATGCCCGATGAAGTTGCATATGATCTTGTCAAGACTCTTTGGGAAGGCATGGAGGAGTTAAAAGGATCTCACGCTGTAATCGAACAGTTTGATATTGAAAAGGCATTAGAAGGAACTTCGGATATTCCAATTCATCCTGGTGCTGAAAAGTTCTACAAAGAGAAAGGTATTCTTAAGTAATTTAGTATGAACACTAAAATAACTCTATCGGTCGAGTCTGAATCGATAGAGTTATATTGTTACTTAAGCAAAAGGAGGCAGCTGCTAAATGAAGACAGCCGAATTGGAAAAGTATAAAGATAAATTAATGGGTCTGATACCGCCAGAAAGAATCGTAAAAGTGGATTTTTCAAGGCCTTCCCGGGAAATTATCGAAGCTTTTATGGAATTGGATGGACTTACGCCTACAGTTTCAGATGTTCTTGATTCCATGGGCATTAAAGGGGCCATTTCAGCAAGCAGGCTTCGCCCCATTATAACAGGCAAAAAGATAGTCGGTCCTGCCGTTACCATCCGCTATATTCCTGAAAGTAACACTCCCGATCATGGTTATTACAATATGGAACGGGCAAAGCTTGCGGACAGAGACGTATATGCCGTTGCAGAAAAGGGGGATGTAGCAGTATTCGATGCAGCTTCGCTGGGAGATGTATCAGTGATGGGAGGGCTCTCAACCCTGGTTGCAAAACAATGGGGAATGGTAGGCAATATAGTAGATGGCGGTGTAAGAGATGTTGATACCGTTCGAAAATTGGATTATCCGGTCTGGAGTACTGGCCAAACGCCGATTACAGGAAAGTATCGTGTAGAGGCAATGGAAATCAATGGGTCCATTTCACTCGCAGGTGTCAGGGTAAATCCAGGTGATTTGGTTATTGCCGATGACAGTGGGATTGTGATAGTTCCAGGAAACAAAGCAGAAGAAGTTTTAGAGAAGACGATTAATGCCACCAGAAGAGAAGACGAAGTAGTGAGGCTTTTTGAAAGCGGCGCATCAATTGAAGAGATAACCAGCATTCTGCCGCCCAGCAAATGGTAAAGGGGGATAAACATGTCAGCGTTTCAGGATTTAGCATGTGAAGAAATAATTAAAGGGATTGAGGATACAGGTGCTGACTATTTGCTGACTTTACCGTGCAGCACGATTGGAAAGGTTATTGAACATTTTGAGAACTCCGATACAATTACTTCATTCCCGATCAGCCGGGAAGAAGATGGAGTAGGAATTGCATCAGGAATCAGCCTGGGGGGACAATTCCCAATAATGCTGATCCAGGATACTGGGATCGGGAATTCAATTCTGGCTATAACCACGTTTGCTCTGGCCTATCATGTTCCCATGCTTATCTTAGTTACCCGCCGAGGCGGCTTCGGTGAAATTAATTCGGCTGTTAATTTGTTTTCAGAACCTCTGCCGGAAATTTTGGATGCTGCCAGAGTGAAAACATTTAAGCTTGATTATCGTGTTCCCTTAAAAGAATGGAGTACTGCCATTAAACATGGAGCCAAATATGCAAAGGATACGCATCGCCCGATTATTGTCATGTTTAATATTAAAGGGGGTGCAGAGCAATGATGTCAAGATTTGATGCGCTGAAAATCCTTTATAAATATACAGAGAATATTCCTGTTATTTCATCCTGCGGGAATACCTCCAGAGAGTGGGCTAGCCTTGGGAGACGGGATAACCATTTATATATGGTGGATACGATGGGGCTGAGTCCATCTGTTGCAATCGGTGTCAGCCTTACTTTGGAAAAGAAAGGATTTAAAAAGTGCATTGCCATTGAAGGGGATGGCGGCGTGCTTATGAACCCCAACTCTTTGGCATCAGCGAGCTATTTGAACACGCAAAAATGGATGCTGATTGTTTTTGATAATGAATGCTTTGCATCGACCGGAGGGCAATGCTCTTTGGCCAGCCGCATTAATATAGCTAAAGTAGCAGAAGGCTTTAATTTAAGAGCGATTCAGACAGATAATGCTGAGGACTTTGAAAAGGCGGTTCAGAATTCCATCGAAGAGGATGGACCTATTGTTATACATGTAAAAATTAATCAGGAAAATCAAAAGAATCCTTTTATAAATGACGATCCTGCTGTACTGTCCTATAAATTTTTGAGCTTCTTAAATTAATAGAAAATAAAAAAACTGTATAGGGAAGTAACTTTCTCTATACAGTCTTAACAGATTGTATTTTAATCATAAAACACAGGGCAGCAAATGTAAAATAGGAATTCAAAATATTTTTTCAGAAAACTTCGAAAAACATAATACAGAGGGGGATATAAATGAAAGCTTTAGTCATAGACCACATTCATGAGGAGGGTATCACCCTTTTAAAACAATATTGTGAAGTAGACATTAAACACGGTCTATTACAGAAAGAATTGGCTGCCATAGTAGGGAATTATGATATATTGCTTGGCCGTGCAACACATTTAACAGGAAGAATTGAAAAACCATTATTGGAAAACAGGGGAAAACTAAAAGTAATAGGAATTGCATCTGTCGGACTTGATCAATTTAATCAGGAATACATAGCTTCAAAAGGGATTAAGTTAATAAATCTGCCAGGCGTCAACTCTGCATCTGTGGCAGAACATACTGTTTCTCTTCTCTTGTGTGGAATGAGGCATATCCTGCTTGCCTATCAGCAAATGAAAGAATCTATCTGGAATAAACATGGATTCACATCTGCTTTGGAACTAAACGGCAAAACAGTTGGCATTATTGGATTTGGAAATATCGGAAAAAATGTAAGTTCTATTCTGAAGAATGGTTTTAATATGAATGTACTGGCATATGATCCATACATTGATGAAAAAGAGGCCCAAGCTGGCGGAGCAAAATTAGTGTCTCTTGAAGAGCTGCTCGCACAATCAGATGTTGTAACAATCCATGCCCCCCTTACTGATGAAACTTATCATATGATAGGAAAAGAAGAAATTAAAAAGATGAAAAAGGATGCCGTATTGCTAAACGCAGGGCGAGGCGGGATTATTGATGAGGATGCATTATATAAATTTTTATGCAATAATCACTTGCGATTCGCAGGACTTGACGTTCAGGAAACAGAACCCTGCTACCATTCACCATTATTCTCCCTTGATAACTTTATTGCAACCCCGCACATTGCTGGGCTAACCTATGACGCTTTGAGCAGGGCGGGCAAAAGAGTTGTCATTGAATGCCTTGAATATCTCAATGTCGAAGTGGATGCCATTACCCCCGGCGCCTAATGAAAAATGAAAGGATGCCGATTAACATGAATTTTAATGAACTGCTTCTGGCTGGAAATGTTAATTATCCCAACAATTTATTTCTGAGATTTGAAGAAGAATGCTATACCTATACAGACATGTGGAAAATTACGAACAGGCTGGCAAACGGGTTCTTAAAAAATGGAATTAAGAAAGGTGACCATGTTTCCATTATTCTATCAAATCGGCCAGAGTTTATTTGGAGCTGGTTTGCATTGGCGAAGATTGGTGCAATTGCTGTAACGATTGATACACGATTAAAAGGTTCCTTATTGCAGCATCAATTAAAAAATAGTGAAAGCATGGCAATCATAACAGAGGAAGAGTTTCTCCCTTCCATACTTAAAATGGATATGATGAAAGGTGCAGGTATCGATCGCTTAATAATCGTGTCGGAGAAAGAAATGACAGCCAGTGAAATTGATTTCATCCATTTCAATCGTTTATTAAACGAAAATGAAGTTGATCCGGGCTTAATCGAATTTACTCTCCAGTCTGGATGGCCTCTAACGATCGTCTATACATCAGGAACAACCGGTCCCGCTAAGGGAGTCGTGAATCCACACGAAACCTTTGTATTATCGGGCAGAGATATAGGAGATGCAGTTGGAATGGACCAGACTGATAATTTATATTTATTTTTGCCCCTTTTTCATGCCAATCCCCAATTAATGGGCATACCCGCTTTGCTGTTAAATGGCGCGACGGTTGTTTTAGGAAAGAAATTTTCAGCTTCTTCTTTTTGGGAAACGGTTAACCATTATAAAGTTACCCTCTTCACCTACGTTGGGACAGTATTAAGCATACTGGATAAAGTGACTCCGCAAAAGGTTCGCACCAGTTTGAGGACGGCTTATGGCGGCGGTGCTCCAGAGGACATTTGGAGAAGTCTTGAGAAAAAAACAAATGCCCGAATAATGGAAGGTTATGGGATGGCAGAAATTGGGGGTTTTGCTATTATGAATTCCTTGAAAGAGTCAAAGATTGGGAGCATTGGCAAGCCGCGTGAACTATATGACATTCGCATCTTTGATGATCATGACTCCGAATTGCCTGCTGGGGAAGTGGGAGAAATTGTTGTACGCCCAAAAGTCCCTTTTTCAATGTTCACTACCTATTTTAATATGGAGAAAAACACATTATCAGATATGCAGAATTTATGGTTCCACACAGGTGATTTGGCTAAGAAAGATTCAAGTGGTTTCTTTTATTTCAAGGGAAGAAAGAAAAATAGGATTCGCAGAAAAGGAGAAAATATTTCCGCCTATGACATAGAAAATATCGTGCAGCAGCATCCAAATATTCTGGAAAACGCAGTCGTGCCGATTCCTGATAAAATTGCCGGACAAGAGGCTAAATTAAGTGTTGTCTGCAGAAAAGGAGAAGAGGTTTCCATTGAGGAATTATATATGTGGCTGCTGGAAAACCTGCCGTCCCATATGGTTCCAAGATACTTGGAAATCCGGGAAGCCTTTGAGAAAACATCATCGGAAAAAATTAAGCTCCAGGTACTCATAGATGAAGGAATTAAACATGCATGGGACGGGGAAGAAAAAATAAGCAGATAAAAGGGAGTTTTAATAATGGAAAATAATCATATTGTATTTGAAAACCTTACAGAAGAAATTGCGGTTCTTACATTAAACAGGCCTGATTTTCTAAATTCGTTTAGTCATGAGATGATAGCGGATTGGTATAAAGCGCTAATGGAATTTAAAGAGAATGATAACTTGAAAGTACTGATATTAACCGGGAAAGGTAAAGCATTTTCTGCTGGCGGAGATATTAAAGCCTTATCAAATGGAGAGGGCTTTATAGGGGATCCGAAAGAGGATTTATGGGGTAATGCCGTTAAGCGAAAAGCTTCATTATGGGAGAACATTCAGAAAATACCGCTCTTGCTGGAAGATATTGATAAACCGGTTATTGCATGCATCAATGGTGATGCAATTGGTGCTGGCTTGGATATGGCCCTCATGTGCGATCTTCGATTTTGCGCAGACCATGCAAGGCTGGGAGAGGGGTATATTCACCTCGGACTGGTACCAGGAGATGGCGGAGGATATTTCCTTCCTAAAATTGTTGGAGAGTCAAAAGCTCTGGAGTTATTGTGGACAGGCGAAAGGTTAAATGCAGAAAAAGCTTTGGAGATTGGTCTTGTTGATTATGTATACCCGAAAGATGAGGTTTTTGATAAGGCACAAGATTTTGCCAAAGTTCTATGTTCCAAACCACAGAATGCTGTAAGGATGATTAAAAGGCTTGTTAAAAATCATAACAAAGTCAGCTTAAGAAACCATCTTGATATGGTATCTTCACATATGGCTGTCGTTACGGATACTCATGAATATATGGCTTTACTGGAAAAAATGAAAAATAACAGAAAGTAAGGTGTATTAGCTTGAATTTGCAATTGACTGAAGAACAGTTGAAATTTCAGAAGGAGATTAGAAATTTTACCAACGAAAAAATTATGCCAACTGCAGATGAAAGGGACCGTAAGGATGTGTATCCGAAGGAAATAATTAAAGAAATGGCCAAACTGGGGTATACATCCTTAACCGTTCCTAAGAAATATAATGGCTTGAATCGCAGCAAGATTGACGCATCTATTTTAATGGAAGAGGTGGCGTACGGTTGTGCAGCGACAGCTATTTCACTGATTACTATATATCAGGCTGAAACCATGCTGATGCTTTTTGGAAATGAAAAAGTAAAAAACCACTACCTTCCCTTATTTAGGGAAGGTTTAATCGCCTCCTATTCCTTAACAGAATCCAAAAGAGGGTCGGATATCAGAAGTGTAGATACAAAAGCGGAAAAAAAGGGCAGGAGCTGGATCATTAACGGCAAAAAATCATTTATTACTTCCGGCTCTGCGGCCGAGTTTTTTATTTTGCTTGCAGAAACAAATAAAGGTGTTTCAATTTTTGCTGTTGACTGGGATCTTCCAGGAATATCAACGAAAATCGGTGAAAATTCCCAAACGATAGGACTCCGCAATGGGCCGCATGTGGACGCCTATTTTGATGATGTAGAGGTTCCTGATTACTGCCTCATTGGAGAAGAAGGAAAAGGGGTTAAGCAGGCAGTCATTACTTTGAATAATAGCAGGACTGCGGCAGCTGCCATAAGTGTAGGAATTGCAAGAGCTGCCTATGAACAAAGTTTAGAGTGGGTATCATCCAGAATAGCTTTTGATCAGTCGGTATTCGATTTTCAGGGCATCCAGTGGATGTATGCAGACATGCTTATGAATATAAATGCTTCCAGGCTATTAACCTATCAGGCTGCTTACTTACATGATATTGGAAAAGCTTCTATTTCTGAATCCAGCCAGGCGAAGCTATTTGCCGGACAAATGGCTACAAAGGTCTGCTCTGATGCTATTCAAGTATGCGGGGCTTACGGGACAACAATAAATGCCCCTTTTGGCCGCTACTTAAGAGATGCAAAATCTTATGAGATTGCAGGCGGAAGCAATGAAATATTAAAAAACACTATTGGAAAGGAAATCAAGAAGTCATCACAAAATTATATTCATAAAAGTTTAAATAAATGGAATATATAAAATTATTATAATTATTAAATAATTATGGATTTTTATCTATCTTTTATTATAAAATTAAATAAAACAAAGAGAATTATTGAAAATAAGAATATTAAAAGGTGGTTTCGAAAATGTTAACGGAAAAATTGAAAACGCTCTCATCTTCGCCGGTATGGAATCATATTGGGCTTGAACTGCAATATGCTGATAGCGGTAAGTCAAAGGTTTCCATGCCTGTAAAAAAAGAATTTCTGCAGATCTTCGAAAAAGTACATGGCGGGATATTAGCAACTCTTTTAGATGCGACGATGGCTTCAGCCATTAATTCTGTTTTGGAAGATCATGTTTTTTCTGTGACTGCGGAGATGAAAATCCAGTACTTAAGGCCAGCGGCAGGCAGCATTCTGATCGGAAAAGGAGAGGTAATCCAGAATGGAAAAACTGTAACAATCTGCAAAAGCGAAGTTTATGATGAACAAGAGAAAATGGTGGCATTTGCAACAGGGACATTTGTTAATAAAGAAAAGACCTAGAATATTTCGAACTAATAAGGAGGAATGAAAATTGAGTCAATTAACAAACCAAGCAAAAAATGAAGAAGAGATCCTTAAAAAATATGACAGTGATTTTCGAACCAGAGATTACCTCGGTGTAACTGCCAAAGTAGTTACAGGGATATTGATAATATGGTCTATTTTTCAGCTTTACACTAGCAGTTTAGGAATTTTGGAAGCTATTAAAATGCGTGCGTGGCATCTTGGATTTCTGCTGATTCTGTCATTCCTCATTTATCCAGCATCAAAAAAATCAGCAAATAGCCGAAAATTGCCGACAGTTTGGGATATGATATGCATCCTGCTGACATTAATTTCAATTGGGTATTTGTTATTAACCTATGACACTTTTGCGAGGGAAAGGTTTGGTATTCATGTTGAAATGGATTATTACATGGCTGCCATTGGAATCCTTGTTGTCTTTGAAGCCAGCCGAAGGGTTGTCGGGAATGCACTCACAATTATCTGTGCTCTATTTCTAATCTATAATTTCGTTGGCGCATATATTCCTGGGGCTCTTGGTCATGTAGGATTTAGTTTTGAACGCGTAACGGATATTATGTTCTGGGGCAGCCAGGGGGTATTCGGAATAGCTTTAGGGGTTTCAGCAACCTATATCTTTTTATTTGTTTTATTTGGGGCATTTTTGAAAAACAGTGGTTTTACAGACTTCATTAATGACATTGCTTTATCTATTGCTGGATGGACTGCAGGCGGGCCAGCCAAAGTATCCGTGATTGGAAGCGGATTCATGGGAATGGTAAATGGCAGCGCTGTGGCAAATGTTGTTACAACAGGAGCTGTGACAATACCTTTAATGAAAAAAACAGGCTATAAATCAAAGTTTGCCGGCGCAGTAGAAGCTGTAGCTTCTACGGGCGGCCAATTTGCACCGCCCATTATGGGGGCAGCGGGCTTCATCATGGCAGAGTTTTTAGGTGTTCCCTATAGAACCATCATGCTCGCAGCGATTATTCCAGCATTTCTTTATTACGTAACAGTATTCATGGTTGTTCATTTTGAAGCAAAAAGAATAGGGTTAACTGGTATTTCAAAAGAAAATATTCCGAATATGTTCAATGTTTTGAAAGAAAGAGGACATTTGCTCTTGCCGCTTGTTATATTAATAGGTTTGCTCAGCACGGGGGTAACTCCTTTATATGCTGCAGTATTTGCTTTAATTTCAACAGTTCTAGCAAGCTGGATTAGGAAATCAACTAGAATGAATTTTAAAACGATTATAGATTCTTTAGTGGAAGGCAGCAAGGGAGCTATTGGAGTTGGTATTGCTTGTGCTATTGTCGGTGTAGTTGTAGGCACCATTTCATTAACCAGCTTGGGATTAACATTAGGAAACAACATTCTTGCCTTGGCAGGAGATAACTTGATTATTGCCGCTATCCTTACAATGTTAATTAGTATCATCCTGGGAATGGGGATTCCTGCTACTGCTGCTTATATTATCGTTGCTACTATTGCGGCACCTTTGCTTGTCAAGCTTGGCGTACCTCCTTTAGCGGCACACATGTTTGCATTCTTTTACTCAGCGCTTTCAAACATAACACCTCCTGTGGCGCTGGCTTCCTATGCTGCGGCAGGGCTCGCTGGTGCTTCCCCAAACAAAGTTGGGATGGAAGCAATGAGAATTGGAATAACTGGGTTTATCATTCCTTTTTTCTTCCTATTCAATCCGGTCCTTTTATTCAACGGTGACTCTGTTACCTCAAGCCTAATCGCTATGGCTACATCTACGATTGGAGTAGTTTGTCTGGCAGGAGGATTGCAAGGGTGGTTCGTTACGAGAACAAACTTAATTCAAAGAATTGCTCTGTTTGTTACAGCATTTTTGATGATAAAGCCAACGTTATTGACTGACGGTATTGGACTTTCTATATTAGCTGCCGTTATCATTTGGCAAAAAATTTCTTCCATTACTATTAAAGATCAAAAAACTAATGATGTAAGTGAAACAACAAGCAACATATCTGGTTAATGGAATATCATTTATGGCTGCAGTCAAATTGCAGCCATAAAATTTGAAAAAGGGGGATTGCTATGAATACTGATCAAAAAAAAGTTGCCTTAATTACAGGAGGTAGTTCTGGAATCGGGCAGGCTTCGGCAAAGGAATTAGCAGAAAAAGGATATCAAGTTATTGCAGCCTTTAATTCAAATTTAAGTGGTGCCCAAGAAACAAAACAAATGGTAGAGAATGCCGGCAGTGAGTGCCTGATCGTCAAAGCAGATGTAACCATTAAGGAAGAGGTTCGAAAACTGGTTGAGGTATCAATAGAAGCTTTTGGACAAATAGATGTATTAGTCAATAACGCAGGAGCAGCTATAAAACGCAGTTCTTTTTTAGATATTGATGAAGAGCTTTGGCAAAAAACATACGATGTCAATGTAAAAAGTATATTTCTCGTATCACAGGCAGTACTAAATCAGATGGTTCCCCGCAAAACAGGGAGGATAATAAATATCTCGTCAGTAGCTGCCAGGCTTGGAGGACCTGGAGAAAGTATTCATTATGCATCAGCAAAGGGAGCAGTTAACACACTTACGATTGGCCTGTCAAAGGAATTTGCACCGCATGGAATATTGGTGAATGGAATAGCACCGGGATTTATTCTGACACCTTTTCAGGATAAATATTCGACCCAGGAACGGATTGACCGCATTGTGCCTACTATTCCAATTGGCCGTGCCGGAACTGCAGTGGATATTGCTAAGGTAGTTGGGTTTCTGGCTTCCGATTCTGCTAATTATATGATGGGTGAAATCTTAACTGTCAGCGGCGGAAGATAGGGACAAACCTTTATGGATTTGGAAGTGGGCAAAGAAGGGATTGACTTGATGAAATCAATTTAGCGGGCATGGGATGCTAATAATATTTTGAATCCCGCAAAAAATCTTTCCTGAGCCTGATCAAAAGTTATTGCTGAGGCAATGACGATTCATTCCATAAATTTATATAATCAGACTTTACATAGGAGGAATACCACATGAAACAGCCATTAGAGGATATAAAGGTACTGGATTTATCAAGGGTCTATGCTGGTCCGGGCGGATCAATGATTTTAGGAGACCTGGGAGCAGATGTTGTTCGAATTGAATCTCCAAAAGGAACAGACAGCATGAGGGATTGGGTACCTTTTATTGAGGGAGAAAGCACTTATTATATGTGTGCCAACCGAAATAAAAGGTCCATTACACTGAACCTAAAGGATAAAACAGGAAAAGAATTATTGTTAAGACTGGTTAAGGACGCTGATGTTGTTTTAGAGAATTTTAAAACCGGTACATTGAAAAAAATGGGCCTTGGATATGAAGAACTAAAGAAAGAAAATCCAAGCATCGTTTTATGCTCTGTAACAGGATACGGCCAAACAGGCCCTTATAGCCATGAACCTGGATTTGACCCCGTCATTCAGGCTATTGGGGGAATTATGGACGTCACCGGTTTCCCAGAAGGAGAGCCTACAAGGGTAGGAGTTCCAGTTGTTGACATAATGACTTCTCAATACGTTGCCATCAGCATCATTTCTGCTCTTAGGTTAAGAGATCATACAGGAGAAGGGCAGCATATCGACATTTCACTTTTGGATGTTCAATTAAGCTCCCTTGCAAATATCGCAAGCAGCTATTTGAATACAGGATCCATCTCTGAAAGAATTGGAAACAGCCACAGTTACATTGTTCCTTATCAGGTTTTTCAATGCCAGGACAGACCATTGATGGTATGTGCAGGAAATGATCGTTTATATAAAAAGTTTTGCGATGTTCTAGGGCATTCTGAGTGGGCAGAAGATGAAAAGTATAAAACAAATAACAAACGGATTGAAAATCGTGAGGAATTAACAAGCCAAATACAGGAGGTTTTCTCCGGTAAAAATGCTGATGATTGGTTTCAATTACTCTCGGATGCCGGTGTGCCAGCCGGACCGGTTAATAATATTGAACAAGTCTTTGAACATCCTCAAGTTAAAGCAAGGGAAACGGTGGAAGAGGTATCACACCCAACACTTGGAACCATAAAATTGGTGAAGAGCCCAATAAGGTTTTCGGGGCTGGAAATACAAACGAAAAATCACCCTCCTTTATTAGGCGAACATACAGAGGAGTTTTTGGAGAAAGAGCTGGGAATTAACAAGGACGAGATTGCAAGGTTAAGAGAAGAAGGAATTATCTAACTTTAACTCTTATAAACTATGAAAGGAAGTTTTAGGATGGATTTAGGATTAAAGGGCAAGGTTGCGATTGTCACAGGCGGAAGCAAGGGGATTGGCTTTGAAACAGCTTTTCATCTAGTAAAAGAAGGAGCAAAAGTGGCAATCTGCGGACGGGGAATAGAAGCTTTAAATGATGCTGTCCAATCCATTTTTAGGCTTACCGGAGAGAAGGTTTTGCCTATTCAGGCAGATGTATCCAAAGCGGAAGATTGCAATAAAATAATTGAAGAAACAGCATCCCATTATGGGGCTGTTGATATCTTAATAAATAATGCAGGAACATCTTCTGCACATTCCTTTGAAGAGGTAAGTGCAGAAATGTGGGAGGAAGATTTCGGTCTAAAGCTGTTCGGAGGGATAAATTGCTCAAGAGCAGCCGTTAAGCATATGAAAATAAACGGCGGGGGAGCCATTGTTAATATTACTGCAGTAATCGGAAAAGCGCCACCTGCTTCGTCCCTTCCTACATCGGCTACCAGAGCAGCAGGGATTGCGCTGACTAAAGCTATGAGCCGAGATCTTGGGAAATACTCAATTCGGGTTAATACAGTCTGTATTGGATTAATACGCAGCAGCCAGATCGAAGAAAAGAAGTGGAAAAAGAATGCAAGTCACTTAACTTGGGAAGAGTTCTCAACGGATCCCAGGCATGATATACCGCTGGGAAGGATTGGTGAGACTTCAGAGGCAGCGAAAGTTATTGCGTTCTTAGCTTCTGATGCAGCCTCTTACGTGTCGGGAACATCAGTCAATGTAGATGGCGGAAAGGGAGCAGTTGATTAATAGTTTTTAAAAAAATAAAAGGGATACAATATCCAGTATCCTTAAGGAGGAAGAACGTGGAGGAACTTACAATTGTTATTGGCGGTGAGCAAGGGGAAGGCATTGAAAGTGTCGGTGAAATCCTAACTAAAGTTTTAAGTCAAATGGGTTTCTCTCTATACGGGTTCCGGAATTTTTCATCAAGAATTAAAGGGGGCCATTCGGATTTTAATTTGAGGATCTGCACTGGAAAAGAAATTTATGTAAATGCTGAAAAGGTGAACATTCTTGTCGCTTTTGATAAAGCTTCCATAGATTTATATTTAGATCAAATGGATAACAGCAGTATTATTCTATTTGATTCAAAGAGTGTCAAATCGGATAGTTTTCCTTTGCCGAAAGATGGAGTTATTGTGATTGAGGCTCCATTCCAGGAACTTGCATCTGAATTGGGGAGCCCAATTATGAAGAATATGGTTGCCTTAGGGATGATTTGCGCCTTAAATAATCAATCTGGAAGTGTCTTTCATCAAGTTATTAAAAACCGTTTTATAAAAAAAGGAACCAAAACAGCAGAATTAAATATAGAAGCCTTTGAAAAGGGTTATGCTTTTATCCAAGAGAAAAACTTATATTCCATTCCGCTTGGTCCTGTAATGAATTCTAAAAATATGTTTTTATCTGGAAACGAGGCCATGGTAATTGGAGCAATTGCTGCTGGCTGCCGTTTTATGGCTGGCTACCCGATTACACCTGCTTCTGAGGTTCTTGAAAACTTAATTCAAATGATGCCTGAATTTGGTGGGGTTGTTGTTCAGGCTGAAGATGAATTAAGTTCCATTGCTATGGCAATCGGTGCAAGCTTTGCAGGCACCCGTTCAATGACAGCGACTTCTGGTCCAGGGATATCCTTAATGCAGGAGGCTATAGGATTATCCGGAGCTATAGAGGTGCCCCTAGTAATAATTGATACCCAGCGGGGAGGCCCAAGCAGCGGACTTGCTACTAAAATGGAGCAAAGCGATTTAACAGCAATGCTTGGTGGAACACATGGCGAAATACCAAGAATTATTATTTCTCCAAGTACTGTCCAGGAAGCCCTGTATGATATGGGCACAGCCTTTAACCTGGCAGAAAAATACCAATGCCCAGTATTTATCGCAGCTGACCTTGTCTTGGCTACATCCAAACAAAGTGCTGAAATACTGGATCCCCTCAAGTTTGAGATGGACAGGGGAAAGAGAGTAACTGATGAAGAACTGGCGGAACAAGGTAAAGTGGTTTTTGACCGATTTGCCTTTACCAAAGACCACATTTCACCACGAACTATCCCGGGGCAAAAAAACGGAACACACCATGCAACGGGAATTGAGCATGGAGAAACCGGTCACCCAACAGAGGATTATAAAAATCGGGAAAAGATGATGATCAAAAGAATGAATAAGATCGAAACCGCAACTCTGGGAGAAGATATTAAAACAGAGGGAAATGGTGAAGATCTTTTAATAATCGGTTTTGGCTCAACATATGGAGCGATCAAAGAAGCTAGTGAAGGATTCAATATGAAGGGGATTAAGACAGGTCTGGCCCAAATCCGTTTATTGCATCCATTTCCTGCAGATCAATTAGAAAGCCTGATAAATAAGGCCAGACAGGTAATTGTTGTCGAAAATAACTTTACTGGCCAGCTAGCCAATGTTATTAAGCAGCATATATCTGACCATTCTAAAATTCAAAAACTGTCAAAATTTGATGGCAGGCCTTTTAAGCCTTCCGATATCAGTAATTTTTGCAAGGAGCTGGTGTAAATGTCTACCTTAAAAGAATTCCGCATGGATATTAAACCAAATTGGTGTCCCGGCTGCGGAGACTTTTCAGTTCTTGCTGCCATTCAAAAAAGTGTAGTAAGTCTTAATATTGAACCTGAAGATATGGCACTAATTTCCGGAATTGGCTGTTCGGGAAGGATCTCCGGCTATGTGAATGTGTATAGTATGCATACCATGCATGGAAGAGCGCTTGCTGTAGCGCAAGGTGTAAAGCTCGCCAATCCCGATTTGAATGTTATTTGTGCAGGTGGGGACGGTGATGGCTTTGGCATTGGCCTAAATCATTTTGCACATGCTGCACGGAGGAATGTTGATATCACCTATATAGTAATGGATAACCAAATTTATGGATTAACAAAAGGGCAAATGTCCCCAACGAGCCCCCATGGAATGGAAACAAAGTCCAGCCCTGGCGGAAATCCGGAACAGCCTGTTAATCCTTTGCAAATGGCTTTGGCCTCGGGTTCAAGCTTTATTGCACAGGCTTTTTCTGGAGATGTCAAACAGCTGATGTCTCTAATTGAACAAGGGATTAAGCACAAGGGTTTTTCTTTTATTAATGTTTTTAGCCCTTGTGTCACGTTTAATAAAATATTAACTTATGAGTTTTTTAAGAAAAACCTTGTTATTTTGGAAGAAAAAAAGGGGTACGACCCTTCCAATAGAGGTATGGCTTTTAATATAGTTGAAGAAACATCCAGCATGTTTACTGGAGTTTTATACAAAAATGAAAGAAAAACTTTAACTGAATCACTTCCAAAGGGCTCGGGAACCAATATGTTAAGGCAGGGGTATTTTAGCCTGAATGAAAGCATGAAAGATAAGCTGATAAAAAGATTTATTTGATATAGGAGCACTAAAATATAGCTGCGGTTATTTTTGCAGTTATGTTTGCTGGCTCCCTCTTTTTGGAGGAGATATCCATTGGAAAATTCGGATAATATTTATCCACAATTAAAAGAGGTTATTACAGATCCAAATAGAATTCTTTTTAATATAGAAGATCTATGCAGCTATTCTTTTGATGCCTCATTCGGAAGATTTCTTCCCGAATTTGTTGTCCAGGTTACTTCAGCAGATGAGGTTCCAAGATGATGAAAATTGCCAATAGGGAAAAATTCCTGTGACACTTAATGATTTTAGTATGAAACTATTGCAGGCAGGAGGCTGTGAAGTCACAATTATACCCAAGCAAACCTGCTGCGGAGCTCTTCACAGCTTTAGTGGAGAAGTGGATCTGGCAAAAGAGCTTGCAAAGAAGAACATTTCTGCATTTGAAGATCTAACCTATGATTATTTGATTAACAATGCAGGTGGATGCGGTGCCATGCTAAATGAATACGGCCATCTTTTTAAGGATGAACCAGAATAGAAAAATAGGGCAGACAAATTTTCTCCTAAAAGTATCGATATTAGCGTTCTGTTAAGCAAGCTCGAATTGCCATTAAAAAAGAGATTGAAAAGATTTTGACCTATCGGCCTTCGTGCCATATGAAAAATGTTCAAAAAGTAGCAGTTAAAGGATTGTCCATACAAAGAATGGAAAAAGAAGATATGTGCTGCGGGTCAGCTGGAATTTATAATATCGTACTATAAGGAATATATGAAAATTTTGGATGAAAAAATGATTGATGTTAAGAATACAGCCACTCATGTGATTTTTACAATGAATCCAGAGTGTTTGCTTCAAATGAAGCTCGGAATCTATAGGGAAAAAATGAATAGGAGAACAGAAGCGGTACATTTAGTTGAACTTCTTGCAGAATCTAGCGAAATTTTATAACCCTGCAAACTATAAAAGGATTACAAAGGAGATTATATGAAACCAAAAGTTATTATTTATAAAAAGATTCCACATAAAGTACTTTCTTACATTAAGGAACATTGTCATGTAAGTTATTACGAAAATCTAGACAGCTGGTTAAATCCGCAGTTTTTAAGGGATTTAAGCGATGCTCAGGGGCTGCTCGGCAGCAGTATGAGCATTAACAAAGAATTGCTGGATAAAGCCCCTCAATTAAAAATTGTCTGCAATGTATCAGTCGGATATAACAATTTTGATATGGATGAGCTTACAAGAAGGGGGATAATGGCATCAAATACACCGGACGTTTTAACAGATACAACGGCTGATACAATTTTCGGTTTAGTGCTTTCTTCAGCAAGAAGAATTTGTGAAATGGATAGATTTGTGAAGGATGGAAAGTGGGAAGAGCTTATCGGCGAAGATTCTTTTGGTGCAGATGTCCATCATAAAGTACTGGGAGTTATCGGGATGGGCAGAATCGGCTCAGCAATTGCCAAGCGGGCAAGCCTCGGGTTCGATATGGAAATTTTATATCATAACCGAAGCAGGAATGAAAATGCCGAGAAATTATATGGCGCAAAAAGAACTGAGCTTCAAGAGCTTTTGTCCAAATCGGATTTTGTTTGTTTAATGACTCCGCTCACTGATGAAACAAAAAATTTAATTAGCTATCCTGAATTTAAATTGATGAAAAAAACTGCGTTTTTTATAAATGGTTCCCGGGGTGAAACAGTGAATGAAGATGCGCTGGTGGAGGCCTTGCATACAAAACAAATAGCAGGGGCAGGACTTGATGTCTATAATGAAGAACCCATTAATCCTGATCATCCGCTCCTAAAGTTTAAAAATGCCGTTACACTGCCTCATATGGGTTCAGCTACTGCAGAAACAAGAACTAAAATGGCTTTCCTTGCTGCTGAAAACCTTGTAAAGGGTTTATCTGGCGAATTACCGCCATCCCTAATAAATACATCTCTAATATCAGCCAGATGATTTTGACTTTAAGATCCTTCCTTAACATTTAATTCAGGAGGTGTTTAATTGGGAAACACAGGCTATCGCGCAATTAAAGATTCTGAACGGCTGGATCAGAATATAATAGATGGCTACAAATATATTGCTACTCCTGTTATTGGAGATGTAATGGGAAGAATGAGAGTTATGAATTATGCTATTAAACCAGTCAATATTCCCGGTGTCCATATGGCTGGAAGAGCAATGACAGTAAGGACACATCCATCAGATAATTTACCTGTACATAAAGCGATGGATCTTGCCCAGCCTGGAGATATTATTGTTGTTGATGCAAGCGGTGATACGGAACATGCCATAATAGGCGAAATCATGTCTTACTATGCAAAAACGAAGGGGGTTGGCGGGTTTGTAATAGATGGAGCAATCCGGGATCGAATTCAAATTGCCAAACTGGGGCTGTCTGTTTTTGCAAAAGGATCTACACCGAGAGGGCCATATAAGGAAGGACCGGGTGAAATTAACACAGTTATTAGCTGCGGAAACGTCCCAGTGTCACCTGGTGACGTCATTATCGGTGATGATGATGGGGTAGTTGTTGTTCCTAAAGCTGAAGCCCATGTTATTCTGGCAAAAGCGATGGAACTGTCAGAGAAGGAAGAAGAAATTCTCCGTTCCATTGGGCAAGGAAAATGGGAAAGGTCATGGGTGGATAAAATTTTAATGGAAAAAGGGATTGAAATCGAAGAAAGAAATGAAAAAGCACCAATTTAATTGCTTAGCCATTTTTATAGGGAGATGAAATGATGAGATTAGCTACTGTGAAAAGATTTGGAGAAGAGAAAGCAGCGATTATTACTGGAAAGGGAGCCATTTTAATAGAAGCCATTAATAAAAACCTGAATTTAAATTGGGCTTCAAATCTTTTTGATATTATAGAATCAGGCCAGCTAAAACATTTGACAGACTGGTATAATAGAGAAGGAAAAAGCATGATTGAAGATTTTCATGAAGTAATACCTTCAAGCAATATTGAATATGGCCCATTGTATAGATTTCCAAAAAAGATTTGGGGTATAGGGCTAAACTATGTGGAACATGCCGCCGATTTAAGCGAGTCTGCCCCTAATACAGAACCGGCAAGTTTTATGAAGCCAACGACAGCCATTATTGGTCCAAATGATGCAATAAAAATACCTCATCAATCAAACCGTACGACAGCAGAGTCTGAACTGGGTGTCATTATCGGCAAAGAATGCAAGGACGTTTCCATGGAAGATGCCCCACATGTCATTGCTGGATTTACAACAATCATAGATATGACAGCTGAAGATATTTTACAGGTAAATCCACGCTATTTGACCCGTTCGAAAAGCTTTGATACTTTCTTTAGTTTTGGACCGCAGTTAATGACACCAGATGAAGTCGAAAATGTACTTAATTTAAATGTTTCGACTGTTATCAATGGAAAATTGCACCGCAAAAACATTGTTTCAAACATGACATTTAATCCTTGGCACTTAGTTTCTTTCCATTCAAAAGTTATGACACTTCTTCCAGGAGATATTATTTCTACCGGTACACCGGGAGCAGTCGTGATACGGGATGGGGATGTAGTAGAATGCCAGATAGATGGATTTGAAACATTGGCAAACCCGGTAAAAGATTTAAAAGTGAACTAATTAAAAAGAGTCTGGGACAAAAGTGTTTTAATCAAATAAAAATCCGAACTATAACTTAGAATTTCTTAATTAGAATTCTAGTTAGTTCGGATTTTTTTTTTTTTTTTATAACTATTTTGTTTTATAATTATTCGCCTTTAGAACTGAATGATTTAGTTTTGTCCCAGCCTCCTTTTATTAATCATTATTTGGCTTGTATAATAAAAAGTCAAAATCACAACCCTGATCAGCCTGAAGAACATGCTTTTGGTACAAGGAGGCATAGCCCCTCTCAAGATATGATGGCGGCTGCCACTCCAAACGCCGCTTTTCCAATTCCTCTTCTGATACATGCAGCTGAAGAATACGTTCTTCTACATCGAGTTCAATGATGTCTCCGGTCTTAACAAGCCCGATTGGACCGCCTACGGCTGCTTCTGGTGCTGCATGGAGTATAACTGTTCCAAAGGCAGTTCCGCTCATCCTCGCATCAGAGATGCGAATCATATCGCGTATACCCTGTTTTAGCAGCTTCTGCGGGATGGGAAGCATTCCAGCCTCAGGCATACCTGGACCGCCTTTCGGTCCTGCATTTTGCAGCACCATAATATCATCTGGTGAGATATCCAGTTCCGGATCATCGATTCTTTCTTCAAGATCCTTTAATGAAGTAAAAACAACTGCACGGCCTTTATGCATTAATAAATCTTTGGAAGCTGCTTTTGGTTTTATGACGGCTCCATTGGGTGCAAGGTTTCCTTTTAATATCGCTATGCCTCCTTCATCATGCAATGGTTTTTCAAAGCGAGTGATAATATCGCGGTATGTATCTGAGCATTTGACATTCTCCAGATTTTTACCCATGGTTTGTCCAGTGACCGTTAATTCATCGGTATGCAGCAGCGTTTCGAGCTCTTTTAATACAACTGGGGCACCGCCTGCTTTAAAGAAGTCCTCCATTTGATACTTGCCAGCCGGGCGCAAGTTGGCGATAAATGGAGTGGTTCGGCTTAATTCATCAAATAGATTCAATGGCAGTTCAATATTCAAACGCCCTGCAATAGCTATTAGATGAATGACGGCATTCGTGGATCCCCCGACAGCCATCAGCATTCGAATTGCATTTTCGATTGATTTCCTAGTAATAATTTGTGAAGGGGTAATATCTTTTTTCACTAATTCAACAATTTTTTTCCCGGTTTGAACTGCGTGCTCAAGCCTGCGGTTATGTGTTGCAGGTATGGCAGCACCGCCAGGAAGCATCATTCCCATCGCTTCTGCACAAACCGCCATCGTACTGGCACTGCCCATAACCATACAGTGTCCGGCAGTAGGAGCCAGTGCTTTATTGATTTCTTCAATTTCCTGTTCATTCACTTTTTCTCCACGGTATTCCTGCCAGAAATATCTGCAGTCCGAACAAGCTCCCAGCGTCCGGCCTTCATACTCGCCATTATTCATAGGGCCGCCTGTAATAAGGATGGAAGGAATATCGGCACTGGCAGCACCCATTAATTGAGATGGAGTTACTTTATCGCATCCTCCTATTAATACAACCCCATCAATAGGCTGGGCACGAATCATTTCCTCTGTATCCATGGCAGCAAGATTCCTATAAAGCATTGTAGTTGGGCTTGTATTTATTTCACCCAAAGATATTGTAGGAAATTCTAAAGGGATTCCGCCAGCCATTAGGACGCCGTTTTTAATAGCAGTAATTAAAGGTTCAATATGGGAATGGCATCGATTGATTTCACTCTTTGTATTGCAAATGCCGATAACGGGCTTATTAAAATCATCGGGGTCATATCCCAAATGTCTATTAAAAGCTTGTCTAATAAACTGACTAAATCCTTTATCTCCATAGGAGGTTAATTTTTTCTTTTTTATTTCTTCTGTCATTATCCTATTCTCCTTTTCTAAAAAAAATTTTAGCTCTGTTAAGCTAGTCTGTTTATTTTCCCTCAATAAGCCTGCTTTCCGTGGTTATTCCGGGAAGCTCCTCGGCGCCCTGTACCTGCGGAATCTCCCTTTGAATGTGTCTCCAGCTGGACAAAGAATCCTCAATTTCACACAGGAACTACATATCCATTTCTGAGGAGACTCGGAATTTCAGCAATCAAAATTGTGCAAAATACCCAATATACTAATTGAAAATTATGAATATAATTATATTTTATTTTATTAATAATATCTATAAAATTTAATAAAATATTAATAATAGTCGATAATTTATTGACATAATTTTCAGAAATATTTTATACTTGGTGTATATGATTGATTTTTACACTAGAATTATGCTAATTGAATTGAAAGGGTGTGAAGAGATGTTCGAGCTTTTTGAAATTGAACAGCAGTTTCCAAATGATAGACTTACAGATATAAAAGGGAAAGTTCACGGTGAACTAAAACAATGCCTGCGTACTGAAACTTTGCCAGAGAATGCAGAGATTGCGATTACAGCCGGGAGCAGGGGAATATCAAATATCGTACAAATTCTTAAAGAAACGGTAACTTATTTGAAAAATTCAGGGTATAGGCCATTTTTCGTTCCAGCAATGGGCAGCCATGGGGGTGCGACAGCAGAAGGCCAGATAGAGGTGCTGAAGCATTTGGGCATCACAGAAGAAACAGTTGGTGCAGAAATACGTTCATCCATGGACGTTGAGCTCTTGGGACATACACCAAGAGGGCAGCCGGTTTATATGGATAAAAATGCCTACCAAGCTGATGGAATACTAGTTATTAACCGAATTAAAGCCCACACAGCTTTTAGAGGAAGAGTGGAAAGCGGCTTAAGTAAAATGGTCACAATTGGTCTGGGGAAAATTAAGGGAGCTTCGTTTGTTCACAGTGATGGCGCTTTAAAGATGGCTGAAAATATTGAGGAAGTTTCATCTTTTGCTCTTCAAAATAGTCCTATATTGATGGGATTGGCCATAATAGAGAATGGATATGATGAAACGGCTGAAATAGCAGGTGTAACGGTGGAAAGCTGGCATACCAGGGAAGAGGAACTGCTTCATTATTCAAAAGCCATGATGCCAAGCCTGCCAGTAAATAAAATTGATCTGCTGCTGGTTGAAGAAATGGGCAAGTGCTTTAGCGGCACTGGAATGGACCCCAATATTATCGGCAGATGGAGAATTGATGGGGTACAGGAACCCGAATTTCCTGCTGTAAGCAAACTGGCAGTCCTTGATTTGGCAGAAAAGTCTTTTGGCAATGCTCAAGGAATTGGATTGGCCGATTTTACAACACAAAAATTGGTAGACAAAATGGATCGCAAATCTACCTACACAAATGCACTAACAGCCACATATTTAAGACGTGCCATGCTGCCGATGATTTATGATACAGAGCAAGAAACAGTAGAAACAGCCATTTACAGCCTTGGCCCGAAAATCGACAAGGAGACGATTAAAATTGTCCAAATCCCTAATACACTTCATTTAAATCGATTATTCGCAACTTCTCCTGTTCTAGATGAATTAAAGAATTCAAATCGTAATTTTACTATAAAAGGTTCACATCAGCTGACATTTGATGAGAGTGGAGACCTATTAAAGAAGTTGACTGTTCACCAGTATAGTTAACTAGGAGGTTAACAATGGAAAACACTATTAATCTTCAAAAAGCTGCTCTTGTTATAGATCCTTCAGATAATGTGGCGGTTGCCCTTACTGACCTGAAAAAAGGAGAAGAGTGTATTTTGCGCTTCAATGACAGAGAGGAAAAGGCAGTGCTCCTTGAAGATATAACTTTTGGCCATAAACTAGCAATCTTTGATATTGAAAAGGATGAAAGCGTTTTAAAGTATGGTGAGGAAATTGGAAAAATGATGGTCAGTGTGCAAAAGGGTTCTTATATTCATAACCATAATATGTACTGTGAAAGGGGAATGAAATAATGACAGATACATTTATGGGATTCAGGAGAAAAAATGGAACTGTAGGCGTCCGTAATCAAATAGCTATCATCCCATCTGTTTTTTGCTCGGCAAAAGTGGCAGAAAGAATAGCTTATCAAGTGCCAGGGAGCGTATATTTTAGGCATCCAGTGGGGTGCAGCCAAGTAGGGGAAGATTTAGAGGTAACAGCGAAAACTCTAATAGCGATTGGGAAAAACCCGAATTTTGCAGGAGTTGTTGTGGTAGGTCTGGGATGTGAAAGATTTTCACCTTATGAATTGGCTGAAGGAATTGCTCCAGCAAATAAAATGCTGGAAACAGTCGTTATTCAATCGGAAGGAGATTCTTTAGCAGCAATTCAAAAAGGAAGCAAGATTGCGCGGGAAATGCAGCAAATTGCATCCAGGCAGGTTCGAGAGGAATTTCCTGTAAGTGAACTGATGATCGGACTGAACTGCGGGGGTTCTGATATGACATCCGGATTAATTGCGAATCCAGCTTTGGGCATTGCTTCGGATAAACTTGTGTCACAAGGAGGCTCTTCAATATTAAGTGAAATTACAGAATTAATCGGAACCGAGGACATCTTGGCAAGAAGAGCCATTAATGAAGAGGTCGCAGAGAATATTAGGGAAACGATTTATCGCACAGAAGAAAAACTAAGAAGACAGACACAGAACTCAAGCAATAAAGATAGAACCCACTTAATTTCCACAGGGAATTATGCTGGTGGATTATCAAGTGTCGTTGAGAAGTCTCTGGGCAGCATGAAAAAGTCTGGCAGTGCCCCATTTTCAGGTGTCATTCAATATGGGCACCAGCCTGATCAAAAAGGATTGTTTTTACTCGATTCTCCTGGCCACGATGGTGAAGTATCAACAGGGGAAGCGGCAGCAGGAGCCCAAATTATTTTATTCCCAACCGGGAGGGGAACACCTACAGGGTTTCCGGGTGTGCCAGTAATAAAAATAACTGGCAATCCGAAAACCTACACAAAAATGAGGGAAAATATCGATATTAACGCAGGGCAGGTCCTGACTGGTGATAAATCATTAGAACAAATGGGACATGAAATTTATCAGGAGATTTTAGAGGTCGCATCCGGAAAGCACGTAAAGGCAGAAGTTCTGGGTCATGATGAACAATTCTGTGTGACTAGACTTCCTTAATATGGAGTGATAAGCATATAAAAAAGAAAAAGGCGGGGTTAAAATGGAACTAAATTTAGCAGGAAAAGTTGCTTTAGTAATTGCATCAAGCCAAGGATTAGGAAAAGCGATCGCATCTGAATTAGCCAAAGAGGGCGCCCATGTCATGCTGACGAGCCGAAATGAAGATAAACTGCAAACAGCAAGAGAAGAACTGAAGGGATTGGGGAAAGGGAAAGTTTCCTATTTTCCCTGCGATATAACAAAACCTGATGAGATAGAGACCCTTTTCTTAAAGACAAATGAAGAATTAGGGAAGATTGATATTCTAGTCAATAATGCGGGCGGACCTCCCGGAGGGTCATTTGAGAAATTTAATGATGAAGATTGGCAAAACGCATTTGAATTAAATCTTCTAAGCTATGTTAGGCTGATCAAAGCTGCCCTTCCAGACTTAAAGAAAGATGGGGGACGAATTATCAATATCGCTTCATCCTCTATTAAAACTCCAATCCCAGGTCTTATCTTATCCAACACATTCCGATTGGGAGTGGTGGGGCTGGCAAAAAGCCTGGCAGAAGAGCTGGCACCTTATAATATCCTGGTAAATACTGTAGCCCCGGGCAGAATTGCCACTGATCGGGTAGCTTTTCTTGATCAGCTGAAAGCGGATAATCAGGGGAAAACACGAGAGGAAGTAGAAGAAGCTTCCAAGAAGACGATTCCTTTAGGACGCTATGGCAATCCGGAGGAATTTGCAAAGGTAGTTGCCTTCCTTGCATCTGATGCAAGCTCGTTTATTACCGGAACTTCCCTCTTGGTTGACGGGGGAATGGTAAAAGCAATCTAGCTATGGGCATATAAGATTTGATAATAAGTCTATCAAGGAAGTGGTTTTATTTGAGTATTATTTTTCGGAAAAATGGAGAGACGGCTATTTTACAGCTGTATAGGGAAAATGGCTACAATGCGCTTGACTATGAAACTTTCATGCAACTGCATGATTCACTTTTAAGGATTAAGGAATCGGATTCATATAAAACAGTCATTATTACAGGCTCGGGTTTAATTGCTTTTACCGCAGGTGCAGATTTAAAAGAAAGGATAAACATGGACCCTCAGGAGGTTCAGGATTATCTGGAAAAAGCGAGACAAACCTATCGGGAAATTGAAAGTCTCCGACAGCCTGTAATTTCGGCGGTAAACGGCTTATGCATTGGAGGAGGATTGGAAATGTCTCTTGCATGTGATTTAAGAATAGCAGCTTCCCATAGCTTATTCAGTCTCCCCGAAGTCAAAATCGGAATTATCCCCGGCGTAGGCGGAACACAAAGACTTTTAAGAGCAGTTGGTGATTTACACGCAAAAGAGCTTATCTTTACCGGCAGGAAAATAGCTGCGGAGCGGGCTTTATCCATCGGTTTGATCACTGAAGTTGTTGAAGGAAGATCAGTTTTGGAAAGGGCTATAGAAATAGCAGAAGAGATAAATATGAATGCTCCGCTGTCAGTAAAAGAATCAAAAGCTGCCATCAATTTTGGACGCAGCGTCACACTGGAAGAGGGGCTTTTATATGAAGCTGAAGCATATGAAAGAGTGCTGAATACAGAAGACCGAAATGAGGCTCTTGCTGCTTTTAAGGAAAAGCGGAAACCAGTGTTTAAAGGCAGATAAACATCTATGATTCTTTTTTATGTGTTGTTACTCTCTGGAAAATGGAGGTATTATTTTGAAAGAATTAAAACTGCCCAATGTCGAACTACCTGAAGAAGCTGAATATTTGCGCAGGGAAATACGAGAATTTTTAAGTGAGGAAAGAAGCCGAGGGAGCTTTGAGCCCAAATGTGATACATGGCTGGGCGGTTATTCAGCAGAATTTAGCCGTAAGATCGGTGAACAAGGCTGGCTGGGAATGACATGGCCCAAAAAGTATGGTGGACATGAACGAACAGCATTAGAACGATTTGTAATAACCGAAGAACTGTTGGCCGCTGGCGCACCTGTTGCAGCACATTGGTTTGGAGACCGTCAAACTGGACCTTTATTGCTGCGCTATGGAACAAAAGAACAAAAGCAGCGCTTTTTGCCTCTGCTTGCCAGGGGTGAAATCTTTTTTGCAATAGGCTTAAGTGAGCCTAATTCCGGTTCAGACCTTGCTTCAGTTTCCACAAGGGCTAAAAAGTCAGGAAATAAATGGATTGTAAATGGCAGCAAAATATGGACCAGCGGAGCCCATCATGCCCATTTTATGATCACTTTAGTGCGAACTGCCCCTTTAGGAGAGAAAAAACACGAAGGATTAAGCCAAATACTGCTTGATCTATCAGCACCAGGCATTACAATCCGCCCAATACACCTAATGACAGGAGAACATCATTTTAATGAAGTAATAATGGAAGATGTTGAGGTATCAGAGGACATGATTATAGGGCTGGAAGGAGGAGGCTGGAAACAAAGTTTGGCAGAATTGGCATATGAACGCAGCGGTCCAGAACGGTTTATGAGTACATACCCTCTATTGGAAGAATTAGTGAGGAAGCTTTCAGATTCTGACAGTGATTATGCAAAGATTGCCGTTGGGCGGCTTGTTTCAAGGCTATGGACCCTCCGAAAGATGTCTTTAGGTGTCGCTGGTTTGCTGGAGCAAGGAAAATCACCGGAAATAGCGGCCGCACTTGTTAAGGATTTAGGAACAGAATATGAAAACGAGATAATAAAAACTGCACGGCTCCTAATCCCAAGCCACCCTTCTGTAACAGCTGATTCCAGTTTTGATGCCTTATTGGCTCAGTCTATTCTTCATGCACCTGGATTTACTTTACGAGGAGGAACAACAGAAATACTGCGCGGAATAATTGCAAGGGGGTTAGGTGTTCGATGAGTGAAATAAGGTCAATGCTCGAGGATACTGTTAGCAAGGTATTAAGGGACCTATGTACAAAGGAGTTAATATCGGCTGCAGAAAAAGGAGAATTTCCTGAAACGCTATGGGAGACACTAGAAGAGCTTGGTGTCAATGCAGTTGGCATTCATGAAGAGAAAGGCGGATCCGGCGGTGATTTAGGCGACTTTATGGATTTGCTTAAGATTGTCGGATATTATGCTGCTCCTGTGCCTTTGGCAGAACATATTCTCTCAAATTTCGCTTTATCAGAATGTGGCCTGCCTGTTACTAATACTATTAGTACATTTTCTTTTGAAAACGAAATTGATTTCGATAAAACTGATTCAGGATGGGTACTATCGGGTATAGCTAAATTTGTCCCTTGGGCCCGCAACGCTAAAACGATTACTATCATAGGTAAAACCTTTGAGAATCAATATAAAATTGCCAATGTTCGCCTGAAGGAATGTCAGGTCCGCAATCATGAAAATTTAGCTGGAGATCCTTTTGATGAAGTAATCCTGAATCATATCCTCTTGTCTGAAAATGAAGTAACAGCCATAGATAATAGTAAAGTAGGCGAAATCTTTGATTTGGCTACACTGACAAGGGTTATGCTGATGACGGGTTCTATGGAAAGAACGTTGGAGTTGTCGGTTACTTACACAAAAGAAAGAACACAATTCGGTCGTCCTATTGGGAAATTTCAGGCTGTTCAGCAGAAGCTTGCTATTTTGGCTGGAGAAACAACAGCATCAATGGCAGTTGCAGATTTTATTATCACAAATATTGATGCCGGGATCAGTACCGAAGAAGCTTCAATGGCGAAAATTCAGCTTGGTGATGCAGCCCAGGAAGGGGCACGTATTGCCCACCAGGTACATGGAGCCATGGGGTTTACAGATGAACACCCGCTCCACCAAAGTACTCGACGATTATGGGCCTGGCGTGATGAATACGGATTGGAGAGTATTTTAGCCAAGAAACTTGGGGAAAAGATTCTAAGTCATCCGGAAGATCTGTGGGGATTTATTACAAGACACACGAAAGCCACTTCAGACAAAAGGTGAAAAAATCAGGTCTCTATAGAGGGGACCTGATTTTTTAAATAGCGCCATCCAATAAGTAAGGCTGTGTCTCCCGAATAAATTTGACGAAATTATCGATAGCACCTGTCATTATTAAATCTTTTTGGTATATTAAATTTGAATATCTCATAATTTGTGGGAAACCGTCTACTTTAACCAATTTTATTGTTTCATTCTCAAGCTCACTCTGGACAGAGATTTGCGGCAAGATTGAAATCCCCATGTTGATTTCAATCATTTTTTTTACTGCATTGATATCATTCAGCTCCATGCCGGTTTTAATCGTATAGCCCATGTTGGTAAAAGCACCTTGAACCTGTGACCAAAAACTTGACTTTTTTCCGTAAAGAATAAATTCTTCCTGAACAATATCTTCAATTGAGACACTTTTTGAAACAGCCAGGGGGTGTTGGGGTGATACAACAAAAACAGCAGGATCCTGCCCAATTAGTTCACTCTGAAGAGTGTCGTCGTTAAAGTCCGGGGTACTAGTTCTGGCAATTGCAAAATGTACCTCCCGGTTATAGACCATTTCAATCATTTTGGGCGTGAATTCAGTATGCAATATGATGTCTACTGAAGGATACAAATGATTAAAATTCTCAAGGATTTTAGGCAAGATCCAATAACAAAATGAATGAGAAGTGACCAAAGATAACGAACCTGAGTGACCTTGTTTATAATCGGCCAATGAAGCTTCAGCCTCACGAACAAGGGAAAGGATCTGTGTGGAATATTGGTATAAAATTTTTCCGGCATCCGTTAAATTGCCCATAGCTTTATTTTTTCGATTGAATAACTGCAAACCCAGATCTTCTTCCAAACTCTTGATGTGAGCGCTTACAGTAGGCTGTGAAATAAAAAGCTCCTTAGCTGCATTAGAAAAATTTTTATGTTTATATATAGTGTTAAAAACCTCTAACTGTTTGATATCCATTTTAATTGACCCCCTCAATATCACCATTATAGTATTTTTCTATCTTTTTATATATTATATCAGTTTTATAAATATTTTCATAGTGCTATAATGCATATTTTTATATAAAATAAATATTTTATTGAAAACATTAAAAAAATTCAGAAAAGTGTAGACGTTTTTTATTGGATCCAGTATCCTAATAGTAGATATTTAAAAACTTGGCTACTAACGCGAAGGTTTGATAATTGTATCCCTATTGATTGAAGCGGAAGGCGGGAGATCCTCGAAAATGCATACTATTTAATGAAGCGGATTCAATGTTCTGCGGCAGAAGTAAATCAAAAGGAGCCCCTGCTGGCTTATTGCTTGCGGAAGCTCACCGACTGTACCTGGTTTGCTGAACTTCTTAAGCCGAAATCATGCGGAAAGTTTAACAGAGCCATAACATTTAAAGAGAGGAGGGGACTAATTAAAACAATGACAGTTGCTAGTGATATTTTAAGAGAGCTTGAGACTCTTTCAAGTGAGGAATTAAATCAGGTGTCCCATGTTATTAGGGCGCTTAAAGGACCAAAAAAAGAACTCCATTATACTGGCAGATTATTAGGAATTGGTTTTGAAGAGAATGGCGAAATGAGCATGAAATTGGGTATGCAAAATGCCAATACATATGATGTTGCACAAGGAGGAGCCCTCTATACATTGGCAGATGTATCTATTGGTTTTCACATAATGACCAAGATACCAAAAGAATCCCAAGTCTATACTTTGGAAATGAAAATGAATTATATTAGTCCTGGCAAAGGGAAAAAGCTGTATGCAAAACCTGCAATTATTCATTTAGGGAAAAGTACAGTTGTTTCAGAGTGCAGGATTATAGACGAAAAAGATCATACAGTGGCAATTGCTTTAGGCACATTTTTTTTAAAAAATGACCGCCAGGTGAAAGCGAGTACCTGGAGCGAAGTTCGATCGTCAAGGCAGCAAAGCTTAAAAAATGAAAAAGTTTACTAAGGAGGAATTATTATGACAGTAAAATTTGATGAAGGTTTGCAAGTGCGGCGTGAAGTATTAGGAGCTGAATATGTTGATAACTCCATAAAAAACGCAACAAGTTTTACTAAGCCTCTCCAGGAATTAGTTACTGAATATTGCTGGGGAGAAATCTGGACTAGAGACGGTTTGCCTAGAAAGACGAGAAGCATCATTAATTTAGCTATGCTAACGGCATTAAATCGCCCTCATGAATTAAAGCTGCATTTACGCGGCGCCATTAATAATGGAGTAACAAAAGATGAGATCCAGGAAATATTTTTGCAGACTGCAATCTATTGCGGCGTCCCTGCATCACTGGATAGTTTTAAGGCAGCTCAAGAAATATTTAAGGAAATGGAAATAGAAGAATAATAGTTATCCTCCTTGCAGTGAAACAAAACACCATTCTATAAGGTTAGAAATGGAATGGTGTTTTTTGATTTACTTATTTATAATTGAATTTTTAAATAATTTGAACTATTATAAAAGTAAAGATGTCGACAGCCGACAAACAGGAAAGCATGGAAAACGAAAGGGGGGGCAAATGTGAATCAAAATCAGAAACCTCTTGAAAAGGCCCTTCCATTTTACCTGCAAATTCAGCAAACCATTAAAGAGCGAATATGGCACGGAGAATATAAACCAGGAGACCGTTTGTATGAGGCACAGCTTGCCAAGCAATTCTCAATCAGCCGCAGCCCTGTAAGAGAAGCGATTCGAACTTTAATTAATGAGGGTCTTTTGATTATGGATGAAAAGTCGCAAATAACTGTATATAAGCCTGCATTGAAAGATGTAAAAGATATATATGGCTGTAGGATTGCACTTGAATCTGCTGCTGTTGCCTTAGCAGCAGAACGGGCAACTGAGTCACAAATAGCAGAGTTGGAAGGGGTCCTGGCTGGAACGAAAGCTGCTATCGAAAGAAATGATAAGGAAGAAGTCGTTAAATGGAACACAAAGTTTCATGAGCAAATTATTTTAATATGCGAAAATGTAAGGTTGAAAAAACTGGTGGATGAGCTTCATTCATTAACTTATTATTATCGCCTTTTGAATATTGAGGGAAATGAACGCGGACTAACTATTTTAAAAGGACACAAAGAGATATATACAGCAATTAGGGACAGAGATCCTGAGAAAGCAGCCAAGAGCCTTAAGGAACATACCCAAGAGGACTTAAAAAACTTAATTAAGCTAATTGAGGGAAAAGGGGAGAAAAAATGAGGATTGTGGATGCAGAGGTTTTAACTGAAAGCGTTGCTAAACTTTGCTGGGAAGCCTGTTACTATTTGCCGGAGGATGTTTTGGCAGGATTCAGGCGCGCGGAGAAAACAGAAGCTTCACCAATTGGCAAGTCTATCCTTCAGCAACTGCTTGAAAATGCTGATGAAGCTAAAACCAATCATATGCCTTATTGCCATGATACGGGTATGGCAGTTGTTTTTGCAGAAATAGGGCAGGATGTGCATATTTCAGGTGGCAATTACCTTGATAGCATTCAGGAAGGAGTGCGGACTGGATACAGAGAGGGCTATTTGCGCAAATCGGTTGTAGGGGATCCTTTGCTGCGCGTAAACACTGGAGATAATACACCTGCAGTGGTACATACTGAAATTGTGCCTGGCGATCAAATTAAAATAACTGTCCTGCCAAAAGGAGGTGGCAGTGAGAATATGAGTGCCATGAAGTTTCTGCTCCCAGGAGAAGGTATTGAGGGTGTAAAGAAATTTGTCTTGCAGACTATCAAAAGTGCTGGAGGAAAGGCATGTCCACCTGTTGTTGTAGGAGTCGGGATTGGCGGCAGTTTTGATAAAGTGACTTCCCTTGCGAAACATGCTGTTTTAAGAGAAATAGGTGTTCACCATCCTGACCCTCACATTGCTGAGCTTGAAAATGAATTGCTGGAAGCTATTAATGATACAGGGATTGGTCCCCAGGGACTTGGTGGAACGAGCACAGCTCTTTGGGTGCCTATTGAAACATATGCCTGCCATATTACAGCTTTGCCTGTAGCAGTCAATATCCAATGCCATGCAGCAAGAAAGAAAACAATCGTTATTTAATGCTGGATTACAGCACTCTGCTGGCTGGAGGGGAAATCAATAGGATAACAGGGCAAAATGAAAAGTTAGGAGGGATCAATATGCCTGAATACAGGCTGCAAACACCTATTTCCAAGGAAGATATTAAGAAACTAAAAATAGGTGATACAGTTTTCCTCTCAGGAACAATTTACATGGCAAGAGATGCTGCACATAAGAGAATGGTAGAGCTGCTTGAAAACAAGGAGCCTTTGCCAGTTAACTTGAAAGGGGAGATTATCTTTTATGCTGGTCCATGTCCTCCAAAACCAGGACAGGTAATTGGCCCAGTAGCGCCGACAACAGCATTTAGAATGGATCCTTATGCACCTGCAATGTACAAATATGGGGTTGTAGGAACAATCGGCAAAGGGCCAAGAAGGGATCTGGTCAAGGAATCATGCAAAAAATATGGTGCCATTTCATTTGCAGCTATTGGCGGATTATCCACCATTTTAAGCAGGAGAGTTAAAGCTGTTCAAGTAGTTGCATATGATGACCTGGGTCCAGAAGCAATCCGAAGATTAGAAGTACAAGATTTTCCGCTGCTTGTTGCATATGACTCAAACGGTGAGGACTTATACCAGCAGGAAATAGCCAAATATGAAAATTACAACCAAAAAACAAATAAAGGAGCTGTAGGTCATGAAAAAATATGAGATTGCCGTAATACCTGGAGATGGAATTGGAAAAGAAGTTGTACCTGTATCATTAAAAGTATTAGAAACGGTTGCAGAAGTGCATGGCGGATTAAAATTTGATTTTCAATTGTTTCCTTGGAGCAGCGAATATTATGTTGAACACGGAAAAATGATGCCGGAAGACGGGTTAGGAACACTAAAAAACTTTGATTCTATTTTTCTTGGTGCCATTGGCAACCCAGCTTTAGTGCCAGACCATATTTCTTTATGGGGTCTGTTAATTAAAATTAGAAGAGAATTTGAACAGTCGATTAATATACGTCCTGCAAAATATTTTAAAGGCTTAAAATCGCCGTTAGTTAATCCTAATGATTTTGATTTAATCGTAGTAAGAGAAAACAGCGAAGGTGAATATAGTGAAGTAGGAGGAAGAATTCACAAGGGTGAGGATGAACTGGCCATCCAGAATGCTATTTTTACAAAAAAAGGAACAGAACGGGCAATGCGATATGCCTTTGAACTTGCAAAGAAAAGAAGAGGGCATTTAACATCAGCCACCAAGTCTAATGGTATTTTCCATTCCATGCCTTTCTGGGACGAAGTCTTTAATGATGTTAAGGGAGATTATCTGGATGTGCAGACAGCATCCTACCATATTGATGCACTTGCTGCATTTTTTGTAACCCGTCCGCAAATATTTGATGTTATAGTGGCGAGCAACCTGTTTGGTGACATTTTGACCGACATTGGAGGAGCAATTATGGGCAGCATTGGAATTGCTCCAGCTGCAAACATCAATATTAATGGAAAGTATCCATCCATGTTTGAGCCTGTCCACGGATCCGCTCCTGATATCGTGGGCAAGGGAATAGCCAATCCAATTGGACAAATTTGGACTGCCAAAATGATGCTCGATCACTTCTGTGAAGAAGAACTGGGTAAAAAGCTTCTTGATGTAATTGAGGACGTTACAAAAGACGGTATTAAAACACCGGATATTGGAGGAACATCATCCACTGAAGAGGTTGGAGATGAGATCTGCAGAAGACTAAAGAAGGCGGTCTCTGTATAAGTCTTATTTAACTTATATAATATGTAGAAAGAGAATCCCAGCTGTGAAGTTGGGATTCTTTATTATATTCGGCATAGCTAAGTATTCTAAAAATGAAAAGAGAGTGTTTTCAGCCAATACAGTTCAATATCCTGTTAAATAAAATGTCTATTAACTTCATCAAGCTCTCAATTTGAGGGTACAAATATAGCCGCTGCCAATCTGGCAGCGGCTATATCGTCTTTTCCCTTTGTTTGTGTGGGTCGTATTATTTGCTTTCAGCGTCCTCGATAATATCTTTGCCGATGATATCTGCGTATTCATTATAAACAGGTGCAAGAGCCTTCTTGAATGCTTCAACTTCTTCTTCAGATAATTCATGAATTTCTACTTGGCCATTTTTTTTAAGCTTAGCTAAAGCATCGTCGTTAAGTTGCTTAGCAGATTCTCTTGCAAGCTTTGTGCCTTCATCAATACCTTTTTGTACAACTGTCTTTGTTTCTTCATTTAGGCTATCCCAGAATTTAGTATTTGTTAACAAGGCATAGTCTACACGAGTATGTCCCATGATTGTCATGTACTTTTGGACTTCATCGAACTTCTTGGATTCAATATTGCTAAACGTATTTTCTTGGCCGTCAACAGTTCCCTGCTGAAGAGCAGTGTATAATTCACCAAATGGAATGGAAGCAGACCCTGCTCCTAGCTCATCATATAACGCCTCAAGTAATTGTCCGCCTTGTGTGCGAATTTTCATGCCTTTCAAATCTTCTGGTTTTGCAATTGGTTTTTTATCATTAGTCATGTGTTTGGCGCCATTTGGCCACATCGCCTGTCCCAGCACGCCATCTTTCTCTAAACGCTTAAAGATTTCTTTTCCTTTTTCTCCATCCCAGAAAGCATTAGCTGCTTCATCACTTTCAAAAAGGAAAGGCATTGCAGGGATATTGAACCCAGGATCGTTACCAACTAGCTTAGACATATCTGGCAGGATAAACTGAACGTTATCGGCAACTAAGTTCTGATACTCATCTTTGTCGCCAAATAAAGAGCTGTTAGGATAAACTTGGACTTTAATTTTGCCGCCTGACTCTTCCTCAATTACCTCTTTCATCTTTAGGGCACCTTGGTGCTTTGGCGTATTTTCAGCTACAACGTGAGAAATTTTAATGGTTACCTCCTGAATTCCGTCATTCTCCGCTCCGCCGCCTGAGCTTGATCCCTCTGTCTTTTCAGAATTACCGCAGGCTGCCAGGGTGAACATTAATACCAGAGTCAGAGCCGCCAGGAACAGTTTTTTCATTTTCATCATTTAATATCCCCCTTTGTAATAAATAGGTTGAGACAAATTTATTTATCTCTGTATGGTCAGCTTCTTTGTCCAATACATTGCTAGCTTCACTGAATCTTTGATATATGATTTGAGGCAATGAGGTAGCTGCATTTGCATCCTTGAAGAGCTGATTTGCCATTCCTATGTCTTTTTTTATTAGTTCAAGAGAAAAACCTGAGTTATACGCTTCTGTCAATATAAAGTTTGGAAATTTATATTCTGTAGAACCGCTTCTTCCGGTACTTTGATTAATGACATTAATTGCCTTTTCTGGTTCTACGCCAAAGTTCTCCAACAGTTGTACAGCCTCACAAGATGCTAAAAGATGGGTAGCTGATAAGTAATTATTAATTGCTTTTATTAAGTGGCCGCTTCCGGATGGCCCGACTAATGAAATACTGCTGCCCATGGCACCTAGCAAACGCTTACATTTATCGAAATGTTCCGCTGATCCTCCAGCCATAATCGTCAATGTCCCATCAACTGCTTTTTTGACTCCCCCGCTAACAGGAGCATCTACAAACGCAATATTATAAGGCTCCAGCTTATTGCAGTTCTCTTTTGTATCAGCCGGATAAGAACTGCTCATATCAATAATCATAAGCGAATTCTGATCTTTTTCAGAAGAGGCTGCGTCAATGATTTCTTCCACTACCTTGTTTACTATGGCAGAGGAAGGGAGCATTAACACAATATAGTGCACTTTATGAATCCAATCTTTCATGCTGGCGGTATTTCCGCCCAATGCCCGGAGTTCTTCTAATGCATTTTCACTTACATCTGCTCCAAAAACATTGTACCCATTTTTAAGGAGATTCTTTGCCATTGGCAGACCCATTTTTCCCAGTCCGATAAAGCCAATATTTTCATTCATAAAGAAGCATCTCCCCTAAGCCCCTTATGTAAAGAGCCAACCTGATTTCTTCCGTGGACACCAGCAACATCTTCTAGATTCTCTTCAGCCTTGAAACATTCTATGAAGGATTTCTTGATTAATGCTAAAGTCCTGTTTTTTATGACCACCTTTCGACCTCCTTTTTGGATTTTGGATACAAAACAAGCTTTGACCAGGTGTTAATACAGGCTGATGAAAATAGTATAACAAAATAGTTGAATATTGTGAATACACAAAAAATAATAAAAAAATAAAATTTTCTGTTTATTTTTATTTTCATTTCTTGTATATTGAAAAAGAAACCAAGCACGGATTGGATACAATCCAAAAAAGGAGTTGATTTGTATGAAGCTCTTTAAATGGCTCGATCGCATCGAAGAAGGAGCAGCTGGATTGCTATTTATTGGAGGAGTAGTGGTAAGTTTATACGGTGTATTTACAAGATATGTTTTGAATGCACCGCAAGCATGGGTTACAGAGATTTTTGAATTTCTTCTCGTTTGGGCTATATTTATCGGATTTGGAATGGCTTTAAAAGATAATCGCCATATTCAAGTAGAATTATTGTTTGATTTGCTGCCTAAAGGATTAAAAAGAATCGTTGCTGGTATAAGTAATATTATCGGAGCAGGCTTCTCCTTTTATCTTGCATTTTCTTCCCTTGAATTGATAACGCTTTCAAAGGAGCAGGGGATAACAACAATTGATGTCGGTATACCACTCTGGATTACCTATCTTGTACTGCCAGTAGGAATGAGCTTACTTGGAGTCTACTTTCTTGTTAAATCATACAGAGCATTTACTGGGGATAAAAGGGAAATTACAGGTGAACTGGAAACCCTATATGAAGAAATGAAGGAATTGAACAAAGAGGAAGAACAGAAGGGAGTAGGAGCATGAGTCCGGTATTAGTGTTATTTTTGGTATTTGCCATTCTTTGTCTCATCAGAGTGCCAATTGCGGTCAGCTTGGGCCTATCTAGCATAGTGGCTCTTTCAATGATCGACTTTACACTTTATACAGTCATCCAAAAAATGTTTAACTCTTTAAACTCCGCAACACTAATGGCTATTCCAGGATTCGTATTTGCCGGAATCATCATGTCAAAAGGCGGTATATCCTATCATTTAATTGAAGCTTTAAAATCATGGGTTGGTCATATTCGCGGGGGACTTGCGGTAGTAACAATCCTTGCATGCATGATCTTTGCTGCAATCTCTGGTTCAAGCCCAGCTACAGCCGCTGCTATCGGAAGCATTATGATTCCTGGAATGGTGAAAGCTGGTTATAGCAAGCGTTATGCAATGGGGTTAGTTGCAGCTGCAGGAACGCTTGGAATCCTGATTCCGCCGTCAATCCCTTTAATCATCTACGCATCTGTCGCGGAAGAATCTGTTGGAAAGCTCTTTGCGGCAGGAATTATCCCTGGCCTATTGCTGGGAGGTATTTTGCTTGTTTCCGCAATCGTAAATGCAAGAATAAATAATTATGGTAAATTGCCGAAGCAGCCAATGGATGTACGCTGGAAAAAAACTTATAAAGCCATATGGGGATTCCTTCTTCCGGTTATTATTTTAGGAGGGATTTATAGCGGAATTGTTACACCAACTGAAGCTGCCTTTGTATCATGTTTCTATGGAATCATTGTTTCAGTATTTATTTATAGAGAAATGTCTTTTTCTAAATTTCGAGAAGTGCTTAAGGAATCCATTAACATTACTTCAATGATTTTCTTAGTTATTGCTTCCGCTATGATATTCGGAATGTTCTTAACGACAGAGCAAGTACCGCAAAATTTTGCCGCATGGATTGAAGAGAGCACTACAAATAAGTGGATATTTATGATAGGCGTCAATCTGATGTTCTTTGTACTGGGAATGTTCCTCGAAGCAGTTGCGATCATTTTAATTACACTTCCAATCTTGCTTCCGGTTTTAGTCATGTTTGATATTAATATCATTCATTTTGCGATCATCATGACCATTAATATGGAATTGGCGATGATTACTCCTCCGGTAGGATTAAATCTATTCGTTGTGAGCGGAATTACAAGAGAGAAAGTAGGGGAAGTGGTGAGAGGGGTTCTTCCTTTCTTTGCACTCATGTTGATTGCACTTATTCTTATTGTAATCTTCCCGCAAATTTCACTGTTTTTAGCAAAGTAATTCTTGGCAGTTTGTATAATGTCTAAGGAGTTTTTAAATGAACCAAGTTAAAGAGTTCCATACACTGCAGGAAAAAGTCACAGATATGATTAGAGAGTCTATATTCACGCAAATATTTAAACCTGGAGAAAGATTGATACAAGATGAATTAGCTTCTAGATTTGGCGTGAGCAGAATGCCTGTAAGGGAGGCGCTTCGCTGTTTGGAAAGAGAAGGACTTGTGGCGTTTCTTCCCCATAAAGGTGCTCAGGTAATTGGTTTTAGAAAGGAAGATATTGAAGAGTTATATTATCTGAGAGCACTCCTTGAAGGGATCACGGTCCAGAAATCAATGAATTTTCTCACAAAAAAAGATAGAAATGAGCTTCAATTACTTGTAGATAAAATGGACCGGGATATTGAAAGCAACAATATGGATTCATTTATCAGCCATAACCACCAATTTCATTTATTGCTGCAAAAAGGATGCAATTGGAAAAAGATTAAGCTGCTGACGAAAGAATTTATTGAAGGCTACCCGTCCCATGTTCCAAGCCTAATTCCCAAAACGATGTTTGTGTCAAATGAAGAACATAAGCAAATGCTTAGAGCACTTGAATTAAAGGATCCGATAATGCTAAGGCAGCTCGTTGAAAATCACATCATGAGAGCAGGAAATGCGCTTACTCAAGTAATTGAGTGAGCTATTTCATATCAATAATAGGATCCAATATCCACAGAGGAGGAGTTACAATGGCACCAAAACGTTCTTATTTATTTGTTCCAGCCATTTCAGAAAAAATGATGGGGAATGCTGTATCGAGTGAAGCAGACAGTGTTATTTTTGATTTAGAAGATGCTGTAGCTATTAATGAAAAAGAGATTGCGAGGGATAGAGCAAAAAATTATCTATTAAATCATCCACCGCAAAAAGATGTTTTGATTAGAATTAATGACTTTACTACAGAGTTTTGGAGAAATGACATTAAGTGTGCAGTGGAATCAGGTGCAAAGGGAATAATTGTCCCAAAAGCGGAAAGCGGCACGAATATGAAGGTGATTTGCCAAAACGTTCTTGAGCTGCTTGAAAAAACAGGCAGAAAAAATTTCAGTTTTGAAGTGCTGCCTTTAATTGAAACGGCGTCTGGCGTTCATTTTTCCTATGAAATTGCCAATTCTCATTATTTAATCCCCAGGCTTGTGTTTGGTTCCATTGACTACTCGCTTGATATAGATTGCGAGCTGACGGATGGGGGCGAGGAGCTTTATTATGCAAGGTCCCAGATTGTAAACGCATCCAGGGCAGCTGGAATCGGCAGCCCAGTAGACGCAGTATATCCGGATCTTTCGAATGAAGAAGGGCTTAAGAAAGAGGCAGTCCGTGCCAGAATTTCAGGATTTAAATCCAAGCTGGCCATCCACCCGAAACAGCTGCATGTAATCCATGAGGTCTTCACTCCGGATGAAAAAATATTGGACGAGGCAAGGGAAATTGTTAAAGCATTTGAGGAGGCAGAACAAAAGGGAAGTGCATCTATTTCTGTTCGAAATAAGTTGGTGGATTATCCTGTATATAAAAAAGCAAAAGGGTTATTGCAGTATTCAGTTTTATAAAAAGGAGATATGTATATGGTAACCAGTAAACTTGCCAGAAATATTAACTGTACAAATTTTAGCGAAATCAGCAAAAATGCTGTTTACGAAGCAAAAAGAAGTCTATTAAACTGGCTGGGCGTTGCTATTGGGGCAGCCAATCATGAATCGATGGATAAGGTTTTAAATGTTTCAAAATTGATGGAAAGCAGCCCGCAAGCGACCATTCTGGGAAGAAAAGAAAAGGCGGATATGCTATTTGCTGCTTTGCTAAACGGAATGTCCTCCCACATCTATGATTTTGATGATACACTGCTTGAAACGGTCCTTCATCCTTCTTCACCTGTTTTTCCTGCTGTATTAGCTTATAGTGAATTTAAGAATAAAACAGGGAAAGAGGTTTTAGAGGCTTTTATTATAGGGTGTGAGGTACAGTCAAGACTGGCCCTGTCTGTATATCCTTCCCATTATTGGCGCGGGTGGCATATAACAGGCAGTGTAGGTGGCATTGGAGCCGCTGCAGCAATGGGCAAGTTATTGGAGCTGGACGAGGAGAAGACCTCCTTCGCCATTGGGATAGCCGCTACAGATCCTACCGGGTTAAGGGAAATGTTTGGAACTATGACGAAGCCTTACCATCCGGGAAAAGCGGCAATGAATGGCATGCTTGCTGCTTTCATTGCAGGCGAGGGATTTACAAGTTCTAAAAAAGCTTTGGAAGCAGAACGCGGGTTTATCAGTGTTTTATCTGAAGAAAGTAAGTTGGAGCTTCTGACAGATAACTGGGGAGATAATTGGGAAATTGAGAAGAACAGCTATAAACCATTTGCCAGTGGAATCGTGACCCATCCTGCAATTGACGGTATAATTACCATCCAAAAATCCCAAAATTTAAAGGCTGACGATATTGCAGAAATCACAATAACAGGACACCCGCTTGTTAAAGAACTAACCGGAAAGACTATATTTTCAACAGGGCTGGAAGGCAAGTTCAGTGTATATCATTGTGTTGCTGCAGGCTTCCTCAATCTAAAAGCAGGTGTAAATGAGTTTACGGATGAATTTGTAAATAAACCTGATGTAAAGGCTTTAAGGTCTAAAATAAACTTAACAATTGATAAAAATATAAAAGAAGATCAAGCAAAATTAACAGTGAAACTGACAGATGGAAGAGAGCTTAATCATTTTGTGGAGCATGCTATCGGAAGCAAGGATCTGCCTATGACAGATGAGCAACTAATCGAAAAGTTTAAGGATGTAACAGGAAATATTATTAATGGGGAGTCCAAAAATAGATTAATAGATTTAATTTATAGGTTTGAAGAACTAGAGGATTTGGATATCTTTTTTAATTTATGCAAGCCGGTTGAAGCTGCTGGCCGTATTTAGCTTAAAGAAAGAAGGAGACTAGAATGGGTACTCCCAACACAAAGGCAAAAGTAAATATAATGTCAAAATCCTCCCGGTCCATTTCTGTTCATTCTTCAAAAATCATTACGCTTTTATTGGGAATTATCATTGCAGCACCCATATATGCAATAGAATCATTCGGGAAAAATCATACTTGCGCTGTTGGCACTAAGTGTTTTTTATTGGACGTTCGAGCCCTTGGAACTTGGTGTAACTGCAATTTTACTGCTTGTTCTAATGTTATTGTTCAAAGTCGTTACGATGGAGATCGTCTTTAGCGGTTTTTCATCCCCAGCTATTTTTCTTATAATAGGCGGAATGATGCTTGCAAAAGGGGTAAATGATACTCATCTTGCCAAAAGGCTGGCTTATTTTATTTTAGCGAAGTGGGCAGGAACAGCAAAAGGGCTATTGGCGAGCATACTAATAATTCCTCAAGTTCAAGCGTTTTTTATTCCCGCTGTTGCAGTAAGAGCGACTTTATTGCTGCCGATTGCACAAATGTTGCTTGATCAAATTGGAGTGAAGGAAAATGAGAACCTTCGCAAGATGATTCTGCTGGGGGTAGCATTTGGCGGAACTATAAGCGGAACAGTAGTTTTGACAGCAGCAATTGGCAATATTTTAACGGTTAAGCTTATAAAACAATTCCTGGAAATTCAAATTACTTACATCAAATGGTTTATTTACACTGTTCCAATTTGGCTTCCTCTTATACCTGCGGCTTGGTACGTATTGATTAAATCATTTCCCTTGCCTGCAGAGTATCAAGAGTTTCACCATGTAAAAAGGGAATTGAGAAACAAGCTGAAAGATATCGGTCCTATTAATCTCGCTGAAAAAAATGTATAGGAATTTTGATGCTTATTGTTGGTCTTTGGTTTACAGAATCTTTACATGGCCTGCATCCAAGTATTCCCGCTTTAATAGGCGTCATATTGATGGCGCTGCCAGGTGTGGGCTGTTCAAAGTGGGCAAATATGGTGAAAATCAATTTTGATACCATTCTCATAATGGGAGTAACTTTATCCCAGGGCTATGGATTCAATCATTCGGGTGCCGCGGAATTAGTTGGCGGGAGTTTAAGTGCAGACTGGATCATTGATTTGCTCCGCTCCCCGGTTATAGGTGTTATTTTTATTTTGCTCATTACCCAAATTTTGCATCTTGCAGTAGCAAATGTATCAGCAGCTGTTGTCACTTTGATTCCAATTTTTATCGGATTATCAGCTAAAGCTGGTGCTGATCCTGTGCTTATTTGCATTACAGCCTCTCTCGCATGTTTGCACGGTTATATACTGGTTGTTGAAGCAACACCCAATATCATCGTTCACAGCACTGGCCAAATCCAGCAGAAAGAGTTTGTGATACCGGGACTTCATATGACTATGATTATGATCCTGGTAACCATTTTTACAGCTGTAACATGGTGGAATTGGATCGGATTTTTATAAAATTTAAAAAATAGCTGAAAAGTATAGACATGTTAAATTGGATCCTATATCCTAAAGCTAAAATAGGAACAGGAAAGGATTTAAAAATGTCATTGAATCAGGATTTAAGAATTGAAAACAGAGATACATTGCATTTAAAAGTATGTAATGTTATTAGGAAAGCTATTATCAGAGGAGATTTTAAACCTGGAGAACGATTAAAACAGTCCGATCTGGCAGAGAAAATGGGTGTTAGCAGGATGCCTATTAGAGAGGCATTCAGAAAGTTGGAATCAGAGGGCCTTATAAGGCTTGAACCACATAAAGGGGCTGTCGTGAAATCCATTAATATTGAGGACATTGAAGAAATATATGCTTTAAGAGCTGAACTTGAAAAAATGGCAGTGTACCAAAGTGTGGACTTCCTTACAGAGCAAGATGTAGAACAGCTTACTTTCCTGGTAAATGAAATGGAAAGAACCGATGATGTTGATACTTTTATTCAATACAATATTGACTTCCATCGAATGCTGGTAAAACGGTGTAAGTGGGAACGGCTGAATTCATTTATTGGAACATTATGGAATGGATTTCCCCAGCAAACGCCTCACCTGCTATCAGGCCAGCAAGAGACCTCGAATATTGAACATAGAAAAATAGTTGAAGCTGTCATTAATAAAGACAAAGAAACAGCAGCTAATCTTTTATCTGAACATATTTTCCGAACGGGCGAATCATTAATAAAAAGCTTAAAGGAAGAAGGGAAGTAAATTTCCCCTTTTTTATAAAATGGATCCAATATCCAATAGGAGGAAAACAAGAATGGGGCGAATGCTGGAAGATGTAAGTAAAACAATCCTAAAAGAATGTGGAATTCCCGTACCAGGACATTCAGTCATTTCAAATAGTAATGAAATTACTGATCAGCACCTATCTCATCCATGTGTTTTAAAAGCACTTGTACCAGTAGGAAAGAGAGGTAAAGCAGGAGCTATTAAGTTTGCAAATACTGTTGAGGAAGCAAAAAGGAAAGCAGATGAAATACTGGAAATGACGGTTAGGAACTTCCCAGTTGAAAAAGTGCTGCTAGAAGAGAAGATTAATATAGATGAAGAATGGTATGTTTCAATTACAATTGATTCTCAAAAGCAAGTTCCGGTTATTATAGCCACAAGAGAGGGTGGAATTGAAGTAGAAGATCTTGTAAAAGATGCACCTGAAAAGGTTGTTGTTTTTTACATTGAGCCATTCACTCAGCTTTACCCATACCAGGCGAAAGAAATTTGGAGCAAGCTTGGTGTTACAGGAAAGCCTTTAGTCAAAGCAGCGGCCATTCTTTGTAAGTTGTATGATGTATTTATTAAATTTGACTGTTATATCTTAGAGATTAATCCTTTGGTTCTTTCAAAGGATGAGAATGTCATTGCAGCAGCATCAGTAATGGGAGTGGACGATGCTGCACTTTATCGGCACCCAGAGCTTGAGGGAAAGGTAGAATCCGGAAGTGAGCGTTCCTGGAGACCTTTAACCGAATTGGAGAAAGAAATGGTGAAGGTGAATGACGCGGATTATCGCGGTACTGCCCGATATACCGAAATGGATGGCGGCGAAATTGGTTTTATGTGCGGAGGCGGAGGAGGAAGCTTGCTAAGCTTTGATGCCCTCACTAATTTAGGTGCACTCCCGGCAAATTACACAGAAACGGGCGGTAATCCTTCAGAAGAAAAAGTAAAAGGATTGACGAAGGGCATTCTTTCCAAAAAAGGAGTTAAAGGCCTCTTTGTCGCGCATAACATTACCAATAATACACAGATAGATGTAATGGCAAGGGGAGTTGTAGAAGCATTACATGAATTAGGCATAAACCCCAAAACTTTTCCTATTGTAGTAAGGGAAGCTGGTGTAAACGATGAGGAAGGCAAAAGAATCTTCCTTGAAGCAGGCATTACTTATTTTGGAGAAGACCTGACGATTGAAGAAGCAGCAGCAGAAATGGTTAAAAAGATGAAGGGAGTATCTTAAATGTCAATTCTAATCGATATTAATACCAAAATGGCTGTACAAGGAATAACAGGCAGGGAAGCTTCTATGATCGTCAGCCATACGCTCGCCTATGGAACAAAGATTTTTGCCGGTATTACTCCAGGGAAGGGCGGACAGCATGTTCAAGGTGTTCCGGTATACGATACAGTTGCCGAGGCTGTTAAAGAACATGATATCAATGCATCCCTTATAGTTGTCCCACCCGCGTTTGCCTTAGATGCTGTACTTGAGGCAATAGCTAACGGCATAAAGCTGATTGTGGTTACAACAGAAAATATACCTCAGCATGATGCAGTAAAACTGTTGCATGCTGCACGTAAAGAAAAGGTCACAATTATTGGCCCCAATACAGTGGGATTGATCAATCCCAAGGATAGAATCAAAATGGGATCCATAGGCGGTGACCGCCCTGAACGTTGCTTTGTGCCTGGAAGTGTAGGTGTCATTTCCCGCAGCGGCGGAATGACAGCGGAAACATCCTGGATGGTAAAAAGAGCAGGTTATGGAGTTACGACAAGCATTGGCATTGGCGGCGATAGTTTAATAGGATCAACAATCAGGGACCTTCTTATTCTTTTTGAAAAGGATGACGAAACAGAAGCAGTTGTTACCTTTTCAGAGCCGGGAACGTCTTTTGAAGAAGAAGCGGCCAAATTATTAAAAGAAGGAGGCTTTACAAAGCCGCTTATATCCTTTGTCGCTGGTAAATTTACTGAATCAATGCCGGAAGGAACTGTTTTTGGGCATGCCGGTGCCATGATATCAGGAAATACAGGACGCCCCTCACTTAAAATGAAAGCGCTTAAGGAGTCAGGAGCCCGTGTGATCGAACAGTATGATGATATTATCAGTGTTTTACAATCCGAGTTAGAAGCGAAGGTGGGGGAAGTAAAATGATATTAACAAAAACATTAGCTGAGTATGCCAATAAAATAAGTTTCGAAGATTTGCCTGACGAAGTAGTTGAATTTACGAAACTATGTATTTTGGACTGGTACGGATCTGCTCTTGCCGGCAAAGATGAAAAACCGGTTCAATCTATAAAAGAATTGCTAAATGAATGGGGAGGTAATGAACAAGCAAGTCTTGTAACTGGCGGTAAGTCTTCCATTGGCAATGCCTGCCTGATTAATGCTGCAGCAAGCCATACTGTTGAGCTGGATGACATTCATAAATCTTCCATTATTCATGCCGGGACTGTTGTTATTCCAGCTGCAGTAGCTGTGGCAGAAGCGTATCAGCTAAGCGGAAGAGAATTAATAACTGCTGTAGCTGTTGGGTATGAAATCTGTTATCGAATTGGGGAAGCAGTATCCCCTTCACATTACTATTACTGGCATAACACAGCTACATGCGGAACTTTTGGTTCTGCAGCTGCTGTTGCTAAACTTTTGAATTTATCTGTTGAGCAGACAATGTATGCACTTGGAAATGCTGGTACGCAGGCTGCTGGGTTATGGGAATTTATTGAAGATGGGGCCAATACGAAACAGCTTCATACAGCTAAAGCTGCGTACAATGGTTCTCTTGCAGCCCTTCTGGCAAGAAAGGACTTTACATCTGCTTCCAAAATCCTGGAAGGCAAAAGAGGCTTCTTTAATGCGATGTCTGAAAAATATGATCCTGATAAAATCACAATGAATCTTGGCAACGAATTTAAAATAATGGAAAATAGCTTTAAAATCCATGCATCATGCCGACATACTCATCCAGCAATGGATTGTATTCTGGACATCATGAAAGAAAACTCCCTCCAACATGATCAAATTCAAAATATCTCAATCGGCACTTATCAAACAGTCCTTAATATTACTGATAACCCTGCTCCTAAAACTGTATACGCTTCAAAATTCAGCAGCCAATTTTGCGCAGCTCTGATTGCCGTTAAAAGCTCAGCCTCATTAAGTGATTTTAATGAAGAAATTTTGCATTCACCTACAATAAACGAGCTTATGAAAAAAGTGGATGTACAAGTGGATCCATACTTTGAAAATGCATATCCGCAAAAATGGGGTGCTAAAGTAATCATTACAATAAAAGATGGCAGAACTTTCATTGAGTCAACTGATTACCCAAAAGGAGACCCTGAAAAAGCAGCTTCGAGAAAAGAACTCATCAAAAAGTTTAAAACAATGACACGGGATAAGATCCAAGATGCTGAAGAACAAGTTGACGCTATTTTACGTTTGGAGGAAATACATGTTTCAGAATGGATAGCAATGGAAGTGAGGGAAGAGTCGTGCAAACAGCCACAGTGACGCCTCTTTCATCTTCCAGAAAGAAATTTATCTTATCCAGGCTGCAATCACTAGCGGGATTTATCCCGCTAGGCCTTTTTTTAATTCAGAATTTTAATGGGGAATGCCTTGGCTATTTTCGGAAGGGGAAAATATGATGAACATATTGAATTTATGCTTAGTTTACCATTTCTTTTTAACCTTGAAATTGGATTTATAGCAATTCCTTTATTCTTTCATGCTGTCTACGGAATCAATCTTTCTTTCATATCAAAGCAAAATGCACATGTGTACAAATATAATCGGAATATAAGTTTTTTGCTCCAAAGAGTATCAGGAATTATTACCTTTATTTTCGTCATTTATCATGTTTGGGCGCTTAGGATAACTCCTGCTATCAGCAAAATTGAGGTTAATCATCAGCTTGTAAGCGAACATCTTGCTAATCCTTTTATGATGATTTTTTATATGGCTGGTGTACTCAGTACCACTTTTCACTTTACTAATGGGCTTTCATTTCAGCGTTAATGGAGATACAGAAAAATCCAGTTAACACACAGGGAGAAAAAGTTAGATCAGTAGCTTGGGAGTATAATTGCCTGGAAGAAGTGTGCGGTGCTTGCAGCATGAAAATTAACGGAAAAGTCAGACAAGCGTGTTCAGCATTGGTTGATCGCCTGGAACAGCCTATTATTTTAGAGCCAATGGAAACCTTTCCGGTTGAGAAGGACCTCGTTGTTAATAGAGAAAGAATGTTAAGTGCCCTCAAGAAAATTAAAGGTTGGATTCCGATTGATGGAACTTATTTCATGGGGCTAATCGTTTAAACGGAGGTTCCTTAACAGAATCACTTGTTTTTGGCCGCCGTGCGGGAAAGATGGCTGTACAGGAGAAATCAATGGGGGACATTTCGGACATTATGGATTTCGGAATAGATGAATTAAAAAATAACTCTTCTAATATCGATGAATCTGAAACCATTAAAAAAGTAAAAGAAGTTATGTGGCAAAAAGTGGGGATTGAAAGAACCTCCCGTTCCTTGAAAGAAGCTGCTGATGAATTAAACCTTATCGCAATAAATTTGGAGAATGAAAACAACATTCACACTCTCCAGCTTCGTGACAAAGTTCGATCGGCATGGGCATCTGCTTTTGCTGCATCAGTAAGAAAAGAGAGCCGCGGAGCCCATAAACTTCAGGATATCAAGGAAGAAAAGAAGGAATGGGAAGGCAAAAATCGAATTCACAAAACAAGCATCCAATTTACTCCTGCAGCTTCAAAAGCTGAAATGCCTTAAAAGGGGGAAGGTAACATGAAAATCATTACTTATGGGGAGATTGTTGAACAGGTAGCAAAGATGTGCCAGGAAGCAAATTTTGACTTAGGCCAAGATGTCGTCGAGGCTTTTCAAACAGCCTTAAAAAGTGAAAATTCAGAAATAGGCAAAGACATATTGGAGCAGCTGATCCAGAACGCAGATATAGCCAAAAGTGAGCGGGTTCCTATGTGCCAGGACACCGGCGTCTCAGTATTTATTGTGGAAATTGGCCAGGAGTGCCAAGTATCCGGGGGAAGCATTTATGATGCGATCAATGAAGGGGTTAAAAAAGGATACGAAGAAGGGTATCTCAGGCATTCAATCGTTGACCATCCTATTACCCGGGAAAAAAGCAAAGGGTATAACACTCCCTCCATCATTCATATTGAGATGATTCCAGGTGATGAAATGATTATTCACATGTCCGCAAAGGGATGCGGCAGTGAAAATATGAGCAGTTTGAAGATGTTAAAGCCATCCGATGGGCTCCAGGGCATTAAGAAGTATATCCTTGAAACAGTTGCAAAGGCAGGACCAAACGCATGTCCGCCCTTGGTAGTCGGAGTAGGAATTGGAGGCAATTTTGAAAGGTGTGCCTATTTAGCCAAAAAATCATTATTCAGGCCTATTGGCCACCGCAGTGAACGCCCTGAGCTTGCCCAGCTGGAAAATGAATTGATGGAAGAAATCAATAAACTTGGCATTGGGCCGCAGGGCATGGGAGGAAATACAACTGCCCTTGATGTAAAAATTGAGATAGAACCTTGCCACATTGCGGCATTGCCAGTAGCAATAAACTTAAACTGCCATGCAAGCAGGCATAAAGAAGTCAGACTGTAGGAGGGATTCAGTTGTCAGCGACGAAAGTTACCAGCCCTATTGAAGAAAATATTTTGAAAAATTTAGAAGCAGGCGAGCGCGTGCTGATCAGCGGAACTATTTATACCGCAAGAGATGCTGCCCATAAAAGAATGTCAGAAGCCCTTGAAAAAGGCGAAGACCTTCCTTTCGATATAAAGGGGCAAACCATCTATTATGTTGGCCCAACCCCAGCTAAGCCAGGGCAGATTATAGGATCAGCCGGTCCAACTACGAGCGGAAGAATGGATAAGTATACACCATCGCTGCTTGATCGGGGACTGAAAGGGATGATAGGCAAAGGATATCGCAGTCAGGAAGTAATTGATAGTATGAAGAAAAACAAAGCTGTATATTTTGCTGCAATTGGCGGATCCGGAGCTTTAATCACCCGCTCCATCAAAGCGATGGAAGTCATCGCCTATGAGGATTTAGGGCCTGAAGCCATTTATAAATTAACTGTAGAAGATTTTCCGGCTGTAGTTATCATTGATAGCAATGGAGCAGATTGGTACCAATTAGGGAAACAGCAATTTAATGATCAGCATACCAGACAATAACCAAATAGCCGGCAATTAGACAAAACCTTTGAGTGATTTTCGGGGTTTTGTTTTTTGTTTAAAAACATAAAGGTGGAGATCTCTTGAAAATCGTTTCATTGGACCATTTTGTTTTGACAGTGGAAAGCATTGACCGGTCTTGCCGATTTTACAATGGTGTATTAGGAATGGAGGTTATAACCTTTGGGGAAGGCAGAAAAGCTTTAAAATTTGGCAGCCAAAAGATTAATCTGCACCCAAAAGGCAGTGAGTTTGAACCCAAGGCCCGTAATCCAGTGCCAGGCTCAGGAGATTTGTGCTTCATTGCCAATGTAAATATACATGAGGCAGCAGAGCATATACGGAGCTGCAAGGTTAAAATTGAAGAAGGCCCTGTAAAAAGAACTGGGGCAATGGGTAATATTATTTCAATTTATATTAGGGACCCTGACGGAAATTTGATTGAACTATCAAACTATCAATAGTTGGATTCTAAATTCAAAAAGGTAAATAAAATTTCAATGTCGTCTGAAATATGCAAGACACGTGCCAAAAACCCACTGACTTCCTATATTCTCTTTGATATAATAAATAGATCATTAACTGAATATAAATTCTATTTTAATAAGTTCGAATCTATTCTATGTTTCCCTTTACTTTTTCCGCAGTACCAATTTCTGTTTTGCAGCAGAAGGGAGCTTTAAACGGTGATGATCGAGACTGAACAGATTAAGCATCATAATAATTTTGAAGACTGTCTTGAACTAGAAGCAGCAATCCATGCATGTCAGGAAGGAATTTATATATGTGATTCTGACCTGAGATGTGTCAGGTTAAATTCTGCCTATACAAGAATTACTGGACTTACTGAAGATGAGTTAATCGGCAAGACAAGTATTGAACTAGAAAAGAACGGAACGATTTCTAAAGCTGTAGCTGTTATTGTTAAGAGAGATCGAAAGGTAGTTTCATTAATTCAAACGTTCAGAAGCGGAAAAAACGTTTTAGTTACAGGTACACCTGTATATAAAGACAGGAAGCTTTTTAGAATTGTCATCACAGCAAGGGACTTATCTGAGTTAAATCAGCTTGAAAATCAATTAAATGATGCCGAGGAAAGATCTGAAAGGTATCTAAGAGAGCTAAGCTTATATAAAGAACATATTAAAAGTGAAAAAATTGTTGGAAATAGCCCTCAAATGAAGCAAATACTTAATTTGATACCGAAAGTTTCCAAAGCTGATTCTCCTGTTTTATTATTGGGGGAATCTGGTACAGGCAAAGAAGTTTTAGCAAGGCTTATACATGAGACAAGCAGTGGGGGAGATAGCCCTTTTATTAAGGTAAACTGCGGGGCCATTCCAGGTGATTTATTAGAATCTGAACTTTTTGGCTATGTAAAGGGGGCTTTTACAGGAGCAAGTGATAAAGGAAAGCCCGGACTAATTGAAATTGCGGAAAATGGAAGCTTATTTTTGGATGAAGTAGGTGAGCTGCCCCTGAAGCTGCAGGTAAAATTATTAAGGGTGCTGCAGGATTTTGAAGTAACACGGCTCGGAAGCACAAAATCCATGAAGGTAAGTTTCCGTCTTATATGTGCCACTAACCGTCCATTAAAAGAAATGATGGAAAAGGGAGAGTTCAGGGAGGATTTATTCTACCGAATAAATGTACTTCCAATTACTCTTCCTCCATTACGGGAAAGAAAAGAAGATATTATCCCTTTTATCATAAAGACAACAGAAAAACTATCTTCCCGGTATGGTACACTGAAAACAATATCTCCAGACGTATTAAAAATACTTGAAAGTTATCATTGGCCAGGGAATATCCGTGAACTTGAAAATGTGATCGAACGAATCTTTATCATGACAGATGAAAATTCGATTACATTTAAGGACCTCCCATCAAACATAGCTGCAGATAAAGTCAGTAAGGATACCTATACTTTAAAAGAAAAAATGCAAATCATTGAGCGGGATATTATTGAAGACATGTTAAAACAAAGCTCAAGTCTAAGAGAAGCAGCCAAAAAACTTGGGGTTGACGCATCTACATTGACAAGGAAATGCCAGAAGTATGGGATTTGCGAACAAAATTAAAAAAGTTGGGATCGAATAAATCTCTTATTCGGTCTTTTATTTTGAAATCAGATAACACTATAGACATTATAAATACAATAAATATATTTGTAATATTTACAATATTTAAAATATATGATAATATTAGTTTGAAATTAAATATTGTCGACAATATATTTTTCCGCCTGTTTGCTTTATGAACCTTCCTTTGAATTACTTTTTTGAAATTTAGCTTCTAAGTGATTTTTCATCTAATTGCTTTTCTTCTGAAGAATTTGTAAACGCTTTAAAAATTTTATAATTCTTTTTCTGACTAGGCTGTGTTAAATCTAAATGTTGATTTTAGCACCCTTTTGATTGGCCATCATTCTCATGAACAGAGAGGAGGAATGTCAAATTTTTTCAGGGTAAGTATTTTAGATTAAGGAGGGACAAATTTTATGAAATTTGTAAAAAGCATCATAGTTATATTTTCGCTGGGACTTCTAGTTGCCTGTTCTGTAAATGTTGATGGAGAAAATGGCAATGGAAAGAGCGAAATCATTAGCTTGTTTGCTACAGATAGTTCGTCTTCCTATTATGGCTACAATGTAGGGATTGCAAATGCAATAAGTACATTAAATCCTGAAATTCAAGTATCAGTAGTTGAAACTGGCGGATCAAGTGATAATATGCAGCGATTGAGTAAAGGCGAAGGAAAGATGGCTTTGGGGACTTCTCCAAGTGACTACCAAACTTATTTCGGTGAAGGGGATTTTAAGGTTATAAAAAACGAAGATATCCGGGCCTTGTGGTATTTTGTACCATCACCATTTAACTTTATTGTCTCAGATTCAGCTAACGTAAATAGTTTTGAGGACTTAAATGGAAAAGACTTTTCTTTTGGCGGAGCCGGAACCTCCACTGAAAAAGTGACAACTGCTGTGTTTGAAACACTCGGTATTCAACCCAAATCTTATGCTGGCAGCATGTCAGATGCACAAGCTGCTTTTGCCGACCGCAGAATTGTAGGTTTAACAAAGACAGGAACTCCTCCCGATTCTTATGTCCAAAAAACAGCAGCAGAGCAAAAAATTAAACTGCTTGGTTTAACAGAAGATCAAATCAAAAGCATAACGGAAAAACTGCCTTATATCGGAACAAATACGATCCCTGCAGGTTCCTATGAAGGAGTTGATGAGGATATTCAAACAGTCCAATTTACGATGAGTATTCTTCTGGATAGCTCTGTCTCCCAAGAGACTGGATATAAAATGTGGGAAGCTATGTGGTCTGAAGAAGGGAAAAAAATTTGGCTGAATTCATTCTCTGCAGCTGCTGATGTTGATATACCAGAACTTACGCTCGGTTCAGCAATTCCTCTCCATGCAGGAACTGTCCAATTTTTAAAGGAAAATGGCTATGAAGTTCCGGACAAGTTAATCCCGCCAGAATATAAAGAGGTTAACTAATTATCTAAATAGTCCCTTTCTTCCCTTGTAGAAAAGAGGTTTTTTACAAGGGAAGTCACTATGAAAGGAGGTTTATTATGTCAAAATTAGTAAACCAATTTGAGGAATTATTTACTGAAGATGAATCCGAGATAAAAAAGAATAGCCGTAATCTTTCAAAAAAATACCTCGTGTTTGTCGGCGTAATAGGACTAATATGGGCTCTTTTCCATATCTATACGATGGGATTTGGGACTTTGCCAGGCATTATTCAGCGTTCTCTCCATTTAATTGGTGCGACTATTATCTGTTTTCTTATTTTTTCAGGTTCCTCTAAGTTAAAAAACAATAAATGGCTTTTAAGGCTTGATCTCTTAATCATTCTATTAGCTTGTATTGTTACTGTATATGTTATTTCCATTTATCCAAGAATTATTGAACAGCATGGAGTTTATAACACTACAGATATTATTATGGCAACGATTCTGTTAATGATTGTTCTCGAAGGCGCCAGAAGAGTAGTAGGCTGGTTTATTCCTTTTTTAGTCATCTGCGGGATTACATATGCTGTCCTCGGCCCCTATTTCCCTGGAATATGGAGACATGCTGGGATTGGTTATGAAAGGCTAATGCAAACCTTCTTATTGGGTACACAGGGAATATGGGGACAATTAATGTCTATATCTGCAAATATCTTGGTGATTTTCGTTTTGTATGGGTCTTTAATTCTTAGTTTAGGACTAGGGAATACTATTTTTGATTTAGGTTCTAAGTTAACAGGTAAGTGGCGAGGCGGCGCTGCCCAACTTGCAACAGTTACAAGTGCATTATTTGGTTCCGTCAATGGAAGCACTGTTGCAAATGTGGCTACAACAGGTAATTTCACCATTCCTCTCATGAAAAGGCTTGGCTACAACAAAAACTTTGCTGGGGCAGTTGAATCAGTTGCATCATCCGGTGGACAAATCATGCCTCCTGTTATGTGTGCCAGTGCTTTTCTAATGGCAGAATTACTGGCTCTTAATTACGTGGATGTTATGATTGCAGCATTGATACCAGCTTTATTATTTTTTGTATCTATTATGATATCAATCTATTTCTATGCTCGGGCAAATAATTTAACTGGTCTATCCGATGAAGAGATTCCGACCTGGAAACAGGCATTTAATTGGAGAACATTTATTCCTTTATTTGTTCCATTGATATTGTTAGTAGCATTGTTATTTTCAGGATACACGGCAGGAAAAGCTGGATATACGATGTATATTGGTACAATCGTTTTATATTTTATATGCAATGTTAGATCGAAAAAGGAATTCATAGAAGCGATTAAAAGGATTATTTTCGGATTGGATAGCGGAGCAAAAAGCATGGTGACCATTGTCATGCTAATAGCAGCTGCACAGACTCTAGTGACAACAATTAACACAAGCGGACTAGGAGTGAAGTTTTCTTTAGTGACCATGTCCTTCAGTCAAGGAAATCTCTTTTTGGCTTTAATTTTGGCAATGGTTATTACGATCATCTTAGGAATGGGAGCTCCTACTCCGGCTGCCTACGTACTATCAGCTTCTGTTGTCGGGTCAGCATTGATAAACCTGGGGATTGAAGGTATCGCTGCACATATGTTTTTACTTTATTTTGCTGTATTATCTGCCATTACTCCACCGGTTTGTGCAGCAATATACGTTGCTTGCGGAATATCTAAAGGAGATTGGGTGAAAACAGCCATATATAGCTTGAAAATTGGTTTAACTGCTTTCATCATTCCGTTTATGTTTGTTCTTGATCCGGTTCTTTTAATGAAAGGAGAACCGATAGACATTATTTTAAGTGTTGCTACAGCCCTTGCTGGTGTCATTATTTTAGCGGTAGGCACAATGGGGATTTTGATAAACAAGGCTAACATAACTGAAAGAATTATAGCGTTTGCAGCTGCAATATTATTGCTATTCCCTGGTCACATAACAGATGTTATTGGTATAAGCTTTTTTGTAATAATGTGTTTTATACACTGGAAAGGTACTAGTTCTTCACGGAAAAGTGAGCATGCAATAAGCAAATAACAGTTAAAAAAAGGAGGAAAAATGTAAATGTCCAATTTCGGCAAAGTTTACTCTCAAATAGAACGGGCAAACCCAAGCCTCATTGCACAATTTAAAGAAATGGGTGTCTCCACGATATACGAGTCCATGGCTGAAGAAACACTAATGGATCCTTCCATTACACCTATCTGCAAAGGACAGATAATTGCTGGATCCGCTTTTACCGCATTTAATACACCAGGAGATAACCTTCCATGCACCTCGGACTATCTCTTACTCAACCGGGAGATATTTTAGTTACTTCATTCCTCGGAACTCATTCATATAATGCCCTTTGGGGAGAAATGGCGACACTCGCAGGTATTGGCAGAAAAATCTCCGGTGTAGTAGCTGATGGTGCTGTAAGAGACGTTAAGGCCATACTTGATAACCAATTTCCAGTTTGGGCAAAATCAATTTCCTCAAAAACCAGCAGTGTTGAAAAAATCGGGGGAATAAATGTACCAGCGGTTTGTGGAGGAGTTTTGGTCAACCCTGGCGACATCATCGTTGCCGATGATGATGGAGTTGTCGTTGTACCTCTTGAACAAGCTGAAGAAGTTTTACAGAAAGCCCAAAAAAGAGCTGAACGAGAAAAAGAAATAAAAGAGCTGCTGCTTCAAGGCAAAACGCCATATGAAATTTTTAACATGGGTATTGCACTTGAAAAAAACGAAAACCTAATTATTAATGACAAATATGATTCTATGAAAGTTTGAGCCCAGATTAAAAAGGGGGAATACAATGATTACCGTAAGTGCAGAAGCGCTCCGAAAATTTGCATATGACGCATTTATAAAAGTGGGGTTAAATAAAGCAAACTCATCGCTGGTTAGTGACGTTTTAGTAGATGCTGATTTAAGAGGGGTTCACTCTCACGGAGTTCAAAATTTGCCTCGGTGGGCAAGAGGTTTTTTAAAGGGGCACCTTGAGTTGGAAGTCACACATGAAGATATAGACGAAGGACCCATTACAGTTATTGACGGGCAAGGGAGTCTTGGAGTTCTAGCTTCTGATATAGCAATGGATGCAGCTATCAAGCGTGCAAAAAAATATGGGATAGGAATAGTAGGTGTGAAAAATAGCAGCCACTTTGGGCCTGCTGCCTATTATACTATGAAAGCGCTGCACCATCATCAAATTGGTTTTTGCACGACAAATGGACCTGCCGTTATGGCTCCATGGGGTGGAAAGGATGCACTTCTAAGCAATAATCCATTTTCTTATGCTATACCGGCCGGTGATGAACCTCCAATTGTATTGGATATGGCCTGCAGTGTATCTGCCAGAGGCAGAATCAGAATGATGGCGCGGGAAAATGAAACATTGCCTGAAGGCTGGGCCATCACAAAAGATGGAGAACCTACAACAGACCCGCGTGAAGCAGTCGAAGGAACTGTATTGCCTTTAGGAGGGTATAAAGGCTATGGTATAGCTGTTATTAACGAGATTTTATCTGCGGCATTAACCGGGGCGCTATTTTCTTTTGAAGTTGGAGGAATTTCTAAAGGACCTGCTGAAAGTGAACTGCAAAACCATGAACAGACTGCCTGGGGCTGCGGACATGTATTTGGAGCAATCGATATAAACAGGTTTGGAAATGGGGGTAACTTCCAGAATAGAGTTGCCTATTTAAGCCGTACCTTAAGGGAATCCCCGACAGCAAAAGGACATGAAAGAATATATTTGCCAGGGGAAATCGAATTTGAATTAAAGAAAAAAAGGGAAAATGAAGGAATTCCATTGAAGCCATCGACGGTTTCCTTAATTAATTCTTTTGCCCGAGATGAAATAAAAATAAATGCTGTAGAATTCTATTGTAATAAAGAAAATTAAACGATGGTTCTCTTAAGCTATATAAATAGAAGAAACTAATTCTCTGTTAATAAAAGTGACCAACCGCCGTTATTAAACCGAATATTACTCAGTAATTCCGAGAAGTAAGGTTCATTTCACCATTGGGTTGTCGACAATATACTTTTATTGATGTCGTAAATTTAGGAGGAACAACATGGAAGCAAAAAAAGGGAACAAAATTATCGATGCGGACGTACATCCTTGGATTAACGGAGATATTAAAGGCTTGCTCCCATATTTAAGTAAATCAATGCAAAAAGTGTTCGATGGCCGTTTGACATTACCTGACCACCCGCTTCGTCCCCCGTTGGAAAAATCTACCTCCATCAGACTAGATGCAAAACCGCCAGGTGGAGGTGCAGGTGGATCGGACCCAATCTTTATGAGTGAAGTTTTATTGGACCGATACAATATTGAACATGCCATTCTAACATCCGTCCAGGCGGGAAAAATAGTTGTGTATCCCAACCCAATTGAAGCCACTACTTTAGCACGGGCATTTAATGATTATTTTTTAAATGAATGGCTGACAGTAGACTCACGCTATAAGTTGGCGATGTGCATCGCAGTTCACGATCCTTTGAAAGCTGCAGAAGAAATTAGGCGTATAGGTCATGAAAAGGGTGTAGTTGCTGTCTTTATGCCATTGTGTAATATCTTGATGGGGAATAGCTATTATTATCCTATTTATGAAGCAGCAGAAGAGTTAGGATTACCTATACTTATTCATCCTACCGGAACTGAAGGCGGCTTTTCAACCAGTGTCGCTATGGCGGGTGGAGTGCCGTCCAGTTATATTGAGAGACACACAGATTTTCCGCAGATCGCATATGGAAATTTGGTAAGTATGGTCTTTGAAGGAGTATTTGTTCGATTCCCCAAGCTCAAAATTTTAGCAGCAGAGTTTGGTTACAGTTGGGTTCCCTCTGTAATGTGGAGAATGGATCAAAACTGGCGTAATTTTCGAAAGGAAGTACCATGGCTTGAAAAAGAACCTAGCAAATATTTGTTAGACCATGTCCGCTTTACTTCTCAACCAGTAGAGGAACCTGAGAAAGGCAAATATCTTATGCAAATTTTCGAAATGATGCATGCTGAAAAAACACTAATTTTTAGTACGGATTATCCTCACTGGGATAATGATTTTCCTGACAACACTTTTACTGCCCTGCCAGAGCCTGTAAAGCAGCGAATATTTTATGATAATGCAGCTGAACTATTTAATTTAAATAACTTACAAATTACTAGATAAAAGGGAGGTAAAAAAAGAATGGCATTTTGCATTGGTGAACTTGCCCGTATTCCAGCAGGAAAGGCTCACATTACAGAAATAAATGGAACATCAATTGGAATCTTTTTTGAAGACGGGGAAGTGTATGCAGTTAGAAATGTTTGCCCTCATAAACTGGCACCAATATGTGAGGGTGCAGTCTGTGGAACTATGCTTCCCAGTAAGCCCTCACAGTTTGAGTTTGGGCTTGAAGGAAAAGTGCTGAGATGTCCCTGGCATGGATGGGAGTTTAGTCTGAAAACAGGGGAGGCACTCTTTGGGATAAGTAATAGAAAAGTTAAAACCTACCCTGTGGAAGTTAAAGATGGTATGATTTACATAGAAATGGGATAGTTTGTAACTTCCCGGAATCATATTGTCTTAAGTGAGGAATGTTATACAATGGGCTTTGAAAATACAACATTATCACAGCGAATTTCTGAAGAGATTGCTATTAAAATATCAGGGGGTGCCCTTAAACCTGGTGACAGGTTATTGGAATTAGAACTAACCAAAGAATTCGGCACTAGCAGAGCTCCAATCCGCGAAGCGTTATTTATTTTGGAAAAGGACGGAATTGTTGAACGGGTACCCCGAAAAGGCGTTTTTGTAAAAAAAAGAACAAAAAAAGAGTTGCTTGATCTGTATGAGGTTGTTTATAGGTTATTAGAAATAGCCCTAACTAAACTGATGGATTCCCGAACTGATGTACAGCTGAAAAAAATTGAAAATCTTATCATTAAAATGGAGGAGACACTTGAAGGCAATAAAGTTAAGCAATGTTTTGACCTGCTGGAAGAGCTCCAAAAGGATTTCTTTGTCTTCTCAGGAAACACAGTTTTAGAAGATTTATATATGCGAATTAATAGCCAGTTAATTCCATTTCGATATATTTCTCTTTCCTATCCAACCAGTATGGACCATTCCATCAGGGAATACAGTGAAATAATGGCTGGTTTAAAAGAGAAGGATCTCTCAAAAATACTTGAAAGCTTAAAACGAAAGGAAAAGCGGGCTTTGACTGTATTGGAGAAGTTTGTTGATAATCAGTAAACCATATTTCAACAGCTATTTTTGCTTTTTAACTCAGGGCCCGGCTAAGACACTTTCATAATAAATGGGGAGCGGTGGTGTCCATGAAGGTTGGATTAATAGGTTTAGGTAACTTGGGCGGCAGAATTGCCAAAAATTTATTAAATAAGGGTTACAAATTATCAGTTTATGATTTGGATCGGAAATTATTACAAACGTTTGAAGCGATTGGTGCCATTCCATATGAATCTCCTTCTGATCTGGCCAGAAACAATGAAATCGTTATAACTGTGCTGCCAAACGCAGAAATAGTGAAAAGTGTGGCCCTGGGGCCCGATGGTCTTTTATCGGGATTCTTGGATGGCAGCACTTTAATTGATATGACAACTTCAATACCTGAAATTACTAAACAAATTGGCTTTGAACTTTCTAAGTATGGGATTCACATGCTTGATGCTCCAGTGAGCGAAGGAGTTAAGAAAGCTGAAGACGGAACCCTTGCCATTATGGCTGGAGGGGATGAGGCTGTATTCTTAGGTGCTTATTCTTTATTAAACGATATCGGGTCTAATGTGACACATGTTGGAGAATTAGGAGCAGGCCATACAATAAAAGCACTAAACAATATGCTTTGTGCTACTACACTAGCGGCTACTGCAGAAGTCCTGGCCATTGGGACAAAATTAGGTCTTAATCCTGCCAAGATGTTAGAAGTGATTAATACGAGCAGCGGAAGAAGCCACTCGAGTGAAATCAAATTTCCTCAGCAAGTATTATCGAGAAAATTTGATGTGGGCTTTACAATTGATTTAATGTGTAAGGATCTCACTATTGCCAGTGGCATAGCAGAAGGAGCAGAGGTGCCTTCATTTATTTCCAGTGCCGTTTTTCAGATATGGCAGTATGCAAAGTCTCAAGGCGGAGGGGCGATGGATCATACGGCGATTGCGAAATTTATTGAGGGAATGGCGGGTGTGGAGATAAAAGATTAATAAAATTTGATAAAATAAAACAGGGGATTTTATAGTAGTGACTAACTCAACTGAGCTGCACTGGTTAGTAATTTTTTCATTCTACCCTGCTTTTAATATATATTTGTCTTGCTCGTTGGCAGCACCTAAATAAAGAACCTTTTAAAAAATAAGAGTCCTTGGGCTCTTATTTTTATTTTTGTATGTTAAATTTCACTGCGGGCGAGGCTGGTTAGGGAGACTCCTTGGCGCCATATGCCTATGTAGTATCCCTTTAACTTAATTCTCTAGCTAGAGTCCCGCGAACCGTTCCATTCAACGGTGCAAAATCCAACAGTGCAAAATCCAACACTAAGCTTTAACAAAACCTTAACTTTAATCATTTTTATAAAAACTCTTTAGAATATTCATAATAATTATTGAAATTGCAGATTGGATACAGTATCCTATTATAAAGTTAATGTTACTTCCACAAAAGAACGGAGGAATAGAATGCTATGAAGCTAGTTAATGATGTAACTATTTACGAAGTGGGTTTAAGAGATGGGCTTCAGTTAGAGTCAAAAGTTTTAAGTGTTGAAGAAAAAATGGATGTTTTTACTCTATTCCGGGAGGCAAATGTGTCAGAAGTTGAATTTGGTTCTTTTGTTCATCCAAAGTTAGTGCCCCAAATGGCGAATACTTCGGATTTTTATTCCCATATCCAACAATATGAAGAAGAGATGGAGCTTGTTGCGCTTGTCCCGAATTTAAAGGGACTCGAAATCGCAAAAGAAAATGGTGTTAGGTCTGTTAATTATGTCTTATCGGCAAGTAATACGCATAATCAGCAGAATGTACGCCAAACAACAGAAGAATCACTGAATAGCTTTAAGGTTTTATCCCAATTTGCATCTGAGAATGGTATCGCATTAAACGTTACCGTTGCCACTTCATTTGGCTGCCCATTTGAAGGGACAGTCCCCCAGCAACGCATCATGAAAATACTAGACACCCTCCTTTTACATAACATCAAAAGAATTACACTTGCAGATACAACTGGTATGGCTAATCCTAAGCAGGTTTATGAATTAACAAAAGAAGCTGTAAATGAATGGAGAAACTTTGAATTTGGCTGCCATTTTCATAATACAAGGGGCATGGGGCTTGCGAATGTTCTGGCCGGAATGGAAGCGGGAATTACGATTTATGATGCATCCATAGGCGGAATTGGAGGCTGCCCATTTGCTCCTGGTGCAACAGGAAATGTTAGTACAGAAGATGTTGTACACATGCTGGAAGAGATGGGTGTTAAAACGTCCATTGACCTGGATAAATTAATTCAAGCTTCTCATAAATTGAAAGAAATACTTGACCATGATTTGCCTGGGCAAGTTGCAAAGGCAGGAAAGGGCTCCCGAAAATATCCGGTGCCAAGCTAAATTTCATATTAATTTTTTGAAGGGATGAGTTGGATGTTAGTGCAAACCTATGAAACAATAAAAATTGAAAACCCGGATCAGCAGAAAGGCATTGTTGTATTGACGTTAAACCGTCCTGATTCCATGAACGCCTTGAATACAAAAATGGCATTGGAATTAATCGAAGCGCTGGATGAATTAAAATATGACGAAAATGTAAGGGTTCTCATTATAACAGGTTCTGGCACGAAAAGTTTTTGTGCTGGAGCTGACCTAAAAGAGCGGAATGGAATGTCGCAAAAAGATTGGAAAAAACAGCATGATTATTTTGAACAAGTGACTGAAAAAATCCGTGAATTTCCTTATCCAGTAATTGGCGCCGTAAATGGCTATGCATTGGGAGGAGGAATGGAAATTGCGCTCAGCTGTGATATTAGAACAGCTGCACCACAAGCGGGGATGGGACTTCCAGAGGTGAAATTGGGCCTTATACCTGGTATCGGCGGCACCCAGCTGCTTGCCCGTATCCTCCCAATAGGTTTGGCCAAGGAAATGCTTTTTACAGGTAAGCGAATGACTGCTGAGGAAGGGAAGCAGTTAGCATTGATCAATCATGTTTTTTCTGCTGAAACGCTGATAGAGGAAACGGTTAAACTTGCAGAATGCATCGCTGCAAATGCGCCACTTTCCCTTAAAGCTTTAAAGAAATCTGTCAATAAAGGAACGGAAACAGATTTAGCAACAGGGCTTGTGCTCGAGCTGGAAGCTTACTACAAATGTGCAAATTCTGAAGATCGATTGGAAGGCATTTATGCTTTTAATGAAAAACGTCCACCGGAATGGAAAGGAAAGTAAAAAAATCATTAACCATTAAATAAATGGAAAAAATCGGAGGTAATCAAAATGACAAAAACAAAGGAAAATACTGAACACGAAATGATCCGAAAAAGCGTTCGCACTTTATGTGAGCGCTTTCCTGAAGAATATTGGAGAGATACAGATGAGAGAGATGCCTATCCGACAGCATTTGTAAAGGCCCTAACTGAGGAGGGCTGGCTATCAGTACTCATTCCTGAAGAATATGGCGGAGCTGGGTTAGGAATGAAAGAAGCAGGTATCATTTTAGAGGAGATCAATCGTTCTGGCGGAAATGCAGGAGCTTGCCATGCACAAATGTATACGATGGGGGCATTACTGCGTCATGGCAATGAGGAGCAGAAGCAAAGATTTCTTCCTAAAATTGCAAGCGGTGAATTGAGGCTTCAAGCTTTTGGTATAACTGAACCAACAGCAGGCAGTGATACCACAAGCATTCAAACATTTGCAGAGAGAAAGGGAGACAAATATATCGTACATGGCCAAAAGATTTGGACCTCCCGTGCTGAGCATTCAGATTTAATGATGCTTCTGGCGAGAACAACACCGAAAGACCAGGTGCAAAAGAAAACGGACGGTCTAAGCCTTTTTATCCTTGATATGAAGGATCAGGCAGATAAGATAGATATTCGTCCCATTGATACCATGATCAATCATGCCACAACAGAAGTCTTTTTTGAAGGGGCCGAAATTCCAGTCGAGAACTTGATTGGCGAAGAAGGCAAGGGATTCCGTTATGTATTGGGCGGTATGAATGCAGAACGTATTTTAATAGCTTCTGAATCAATTGGGGATGGCATGTATTTCGTTGATAAATCCGTTCAATATGCCAATGAGCGTATTGTTTTTAACAGGCCAATCGGGCAGAACCAAGGTGTTCAATTTCCGATTTCAAGAGGTTACATGGATATCCAGGCTGCAAAATTAATGAGGGACAAAGCAGCAGATATGTTTGATGCAGGAGTCGATTGCGGTGCAGAAGCAAATATGGCAAAATTCCTTGCTTCTGAAGCTACTTGGCGTGCCGCAAATGCAGCCATGGACACATATGGCGGATATGGCTTTGCGAAAGAATACAATATTGAAAGAAAGTTTAGGGAAGCAAGATTGTTTATCGTAGCGCCTATTTCAAATAATTTGGTTGTGAGCTTTGTAGGACAGCATGTTCTTGGTTTGCCGCGTTCTTATTAATCATTTCAGACCAGAGGGTCCCATTAGAAGGGCCTTCTCTTTAAAAAAGGGGGAGCCAGGATGGCAGGACCGTTAACAGGTATAACAGTTGTGGATGTAACGACAAACATTTCCGGGCCTAGTTTAACAATGATTCTCGCTGATTTAGGTGCTGAAATCATTAAAATTGAAAGGCCGTTTACTGGAGACGACTCAAGGGGGATGGGTCCCTTTTGGGAAGGAGAAGGAGTATATTTTCTCCATATTAATCGAAATAAAAATTCTATTGTTATTGACCTTAAGCAGGAGAAAGGCAGAAGAATTGTATATGATCTTGTTGAAAAAGCTGATGTGTTTGTAGAGAATTTCCGTTATAAAAAAGCGGAGAAAATGGGACTGGGATATGAAAAATTAAAAGAAGTTAATCCTTCACTTGTTTATTGTTCCTTGTCTGCCTATGGACAGGATGGACCTTTGCGTGAAAGATCCGGGTATGATGCGATTGCCCAAGCAGATTCAGGCATTATCGGAATTAATGGAACAGAAGGGTCAGAGATTGCGAGGGTGCCCGTTTCGGTTCTTGACCAGGGAAGTGCGATGTGGGGAGCAATTGGTATTATCTCTGCACTCCTTCATAAAGAAAAAACAGGTGAGGGGCAATTGGTCACAACTTCACTTTACGAAACAGGCGTTTTTTGGGTGGGCTACCATATGCTATCCTGGCTTGCAACCGGACAGGAACCAAGGAAAAATGGTGCCGGCCATACTGCCTTTGCACCATACGGGGCTTTTTATGCCAGCGATGCACCTGTTATGATTGGAATATCGAATAATTCCTTATTCAGGCGCTTATGCAATGTGCTTGGGAAAGAGGAATGGGTTACAGATCCGCGATATGAGACTAACCCCAAACGAGTTGAGAACCGTGAGAATTTAAGAGTGGCTATTGAAAATATTCTTCAATCCAAGCCTGCTGATGAATGGGTTCGTCTTTTGGCAGAGGCAGGAGTACCAAGTTCAAAGGTGAAAAAGATTTCAGAAGTTGTAGAGGATGAGCAAACAGAAGCAATTAATATGTGGAAGAATGTCCCGCATTCAAGTATCAAAGACTTCAAGCTACCGCGGCTGCCTTTCGAGTTAAGCAATTCCTCTGCAGAGGTTAAACAAGCACCTCCTAAGCTTGGAGAGAATACGAAAGACATCTTAGAGAAGCTTGGATATGATGAGGCGAAGATTGAGGAACTGCTTAAAGATAAAACGATCCAAACTACAGAAGCAAAAGCAGAATCTCGCTGACTTAATAGACTTAATATGTTACTAAAAAAACTCCTGACTATAAAGCCAGGAGGACAGTGCGGAAAATGTTGTGTAAATAAGTATGAAAGCAATCCTCCTTGGCGAGAATTAGGATAAATAATTTTTGCTAAGGAGGATTTTG
>NZ_BRVM01000012.1 GCF_026011715.1 Cytobacillus sp. NCCP-133
ACAGGAAATCCGTCAGTTTTAGGACAATTAGCGACGTCAAGTTCTGGACAATATAGAACTTCATTAACAGTTAGGGATGAAACTATGTTCAAAACATATATGGATTATCTCAATAAAACCGCTTTAACGTTTTCTGAAACCTTCATTGATGTAAAAACCGGCAACAATACGCCCGTATCACCCAAAGTTAAGGAGCAAATCGAATACCATGCAACAAATCAGACATTGATGCATCTTGTCCTTTCAGCTCTTCATAATTACCTGCATCCTAAAACATCAAACAGCAACAATGAAAAGATTTTAGCGGAGATAGCTGAACTGAGAAGGCTTATAGAGGGAGGTTCCATTCCATCCAATCGTACCAGGAATCATGAGTTTACATTTAAAAATAATACAGAAAAAGCAGATTTAGACATTAATGAAGTAGTAGATGTTCTTGAAGCATTTGGCGGATAAAGTAAAAAGGTGTACTCAACTAAGGTACACCTTTTTACTTTATTTCTCATTTTTTTATTCAAACAGATTTTATGAATGGATTTTTTGCAAAATAGCTGCAAGATTCTTTTAAAGACGGACTGCAGGCAGACATGTTACTGCACAGAAGCATGAATGATCCACATTAATGCAAATACCAGTACGAATCAAATCTTCTACATTTTCATAATCAACTTGGGCACAAGGAGAACAAAAATCTTTTAATGTGTTTTTAAATGGATCCTTTGATGATTTGCATTGCTTGAAAGTTAGCAATTCAAGAACTGCACATTTGCCATCAAATTCTTTTATCATAAAAATAAATGAAGTTATACAGGCAAACTTTTTCTCCTTAGAATGGTGGGTAAAGGTTGTAACACCTGTAGCCTTAAACGGCTCACAGTCTCCACAATAAAGGATAAACGGAATTATGTTCTTCTTTGGTTTTTTCGACCCGCCCAAAATCTCATCTATAGAATCCTTACATGAAGTCTTGCAGTCATTCTCTTTTTTCACCCTTTTCTGTGCTTTATGGATAGCCTCAAGTACCTCACCTACGCAACTCTCATGAAAATTGCCGTGATCTTTCTTTTCCTCATATTTATCTTTCTCAGGTTTCCAGGAACATTCGCAGCCAAAGACTGGATCTTCGCAATGGTCCTGATGCTTTTCATAATCTTTACATTTATTTTTGCCGTACATACCCATGTTTTTCTCACTCCCTTAAGTGTTTTTCCTTCATTAGCATACGGTTCCGACCGCTTTTTGGAGTGAGAATACAGCCTAAAGAAATTAAAATATTTAGTATCATATTAAAACAGAATTGAACCTTATATTTGACCAGCCTACGATGGACACTCCTTAAAATAGGTTTTAAAAAAATATTTATTTTTATCCCTGTGTTTGCATCTGCAATTCGGAACAATAAATAGCAATTAGATAGATTGTGCTTTTTTCCTAATGAAATAGTACAAGCTATTTTTCCAAACAAACATAACATATATAAAACTTGAATTGAGAGTTAAATTTAAAATAAAAGATCTCTTACTTTGTTAAAACTTTGAAAAAATATATAAATTTGTCCTGCAGTATCCTTACTCTAAGAAAATCAGGTAAGTAAAAATCAAAAAAGGATGTGAATAAACATTGAAACTATATTTAGATCCAGGGCATGGTGGATCAGACCCCGGTGCTCAAGGAAATGGATTAAAGGAAAAAGATATTACTCTTGATATAGCAAAGAATATTAGGAATATATTAGAGCAAGGTTATGAGAATATTGATGTAAGAATGAGCAGAACCTCCGATATAACAAAAAGCTTAAGCCAAAGGACAGAAGAGGCAGACAGTTGGGGAGCCGACTTTTATCTTTCCATTCATTGTAACGCTTTTAACGGTCAGGCTCGTGGATATGAAGATTATATTCACAGCAGCCTTAGTGATACTTCCCTGACAGGTAAGTATCAGGATATTATCCATACAGAAGTCACTAAGCTGAACAATCTTATAAATAGAGGACAAAAAAAGGCTAATTTCCATGTTCTCCGTGAAACGGCTATGCCGGCACTTTTAAGCGAGAATGGCTTTATAGATAATCCAGATGATGCAGCATTTATGAAGGATCCTTTATGGAGGCAAAAAGTAGCTCAGGGACATGTAAATGGGATAGTCAAAGCATTTAAATTAAAACCTAAAGAAGTAATGCCATCTGCTATTTATAAAGTAATATCTGGTTCGTTTAAATCGAAAGAAAATGCAGATGAACGGGTAATTTTCCTAAAGGCTAAGGGGATAGAGTCGATTGTTGTCACAGCTTCAATAGCGGGTGCAGTATGGTTTAGAGTTCAGGCAGGTGCTTTTAATGAAAAAGAAAATGCGGAAAAACGCTTAGCTGAAGTTAAAAGTGCAGGCATTATAGGTGCTTTTATACTTAAAGAGAATACAGCCTCTTTACCTGCAGAGTCAAAAGATTATCCAATTGTCGGTAAAACCCTTCTATCACCAGAACAAATGAATAAGTATGCTAAAAAGGTAAATCCAAATGCTATTAATCTGGGGTTTTACTATACTTCTTTTGGTGAACACTACGGAATTAGAGGGGATATAGCTTTTGCTCAAGCTATGCTTGAAACAAATTTTCTCCTATTCACTGGTGATGTAAAGGCAGGACAAAATAATTTTGCTGGGATAGGTGCTACAGGTGACGGAGCATCAGGTGCAAGTTTTGATTCGCCAAAAGATGGAGTTCTTTCTCATATCCAGCATCTTTTCGCTTATTCTTCTTCTAAGCCATTGCCTCCTGGGTATCCGCTTGTGGACCCTCGTTTTCATCTTGTTGAGAGAGGTGTTGCTTCAGCATGGACAGGGCTAAACGGAAGATGGGCTGTTCCCGGTAAAAACTATGGTGAATCCATTCTTAATATTTACAAATCAATGTTAAGTGACTCCATACAAGACCTGGGAGATGTTTTAAAGGAGATAGACAGGTAATCCCTCTCCTAATAAAAAAAACTGGAGATACTTTAATTTAAGATGAGTCCGGTTTAGCAACAGTCGTTAACAGTCTTAGAAACCATTCGTTTTGAAGGATAAAAATGACTCCAGAGCATTTGCTGGAGTCATTTTTATTAAAGATAACTTCATAAAACATACATAAACACACAAAGAAAATGCGCCATACTCCCCATCATAATAAAAATGTGAAAGATCTCATGAAACCCCAAAAGCTTAAACTCCAGGATTTTAGGTTTTACAGCATAAATAACTCCGCCAATTGTGTACAGGATTCCGCCAAGAAGCAATATACTAACGCCAGCTGTGCTTAATATCTCAGATAGGGGAGAAAAGGCAAATACAATGATCCACCCCATAGCAATATAAAGCATTGTAGACAGCCAGCGCGGACAATTAAACCAGACCATTTTAAACAGAACACCTGCCACAGCCACCGCAGTTACGATTGAGAATAGTACCCAGCCAGTCACTCCATTTAAGGTAATAAGGCAGAAAGGTGTATAGGATCCAGCAATTAAGACAAAAATCATGGAATGGTCAAGTTTACGTAAAAAGGCAATGACTTTATGCTTCGCAATCACCATATGATAGGTAGCTGAAGCTGAATACAGCAGGATCAAACTGATGCCAAAAATCGCGACAGATGCAATGGCAAGCGGTGAAGACGTCGTCAGCGAAGCCTTAATCACCATGGCAAGCAGACCAACAAAGGATAAAATAGCGCCAGCTAAATGGGTAAGGCCATTAATGGGCTCCCGAATGTAAGAATTCATTAATTTTCCCTCCTAATGTTCCGGTATGTAGTTTTTATAACTATATTTAATAATATAGATAATACGTAAGGTAGTCAACATTTACATCTTGTCCTTTTTCCAGTAAAATCTAAGTAACTAATAGCAATGATTTGAGGGATCGAAATGGATTTGGAAAAATGGATCGCGGATAGTCAAATTCAATTGGAAGACATACCACAACTAGATTTATATATGGACCAGGTCATTCAGCTTTTTGAAAACACATATAGCAGCGCCAAACGCAATGAAGATGAAAAAATTCTGACGAAAACGATGATTAATAATTATGCGAAGGGGAAGGTTTTTTTTCCTGTTAAAAATAAAAAGTACTCAAAGGAGCACTTAATTCTTATTGCCCTCATTTATCAATTAAAAGGGGCTTTATCGATTAGCGATATTAAAACATCCTTGAGTGTAATTAATGAGCAGACAGCCCATGGCGATTTTGATCTTGAGCATTTTTATCAACTATATTTGGATTTGTGTAAAATCAATCTTGAATCGTTTAGGGAAGAATTGCAAAGCCAATCGAAAAGGGTAGAAGACGAAGCGAAGGGACTCAATGAGACTGCATCAGTCAAGGCTGAAAAAGTGCTCCTTTTAACTTCATTAGTCCATATGAGCAATTTATACAGAAAAGCGGCTGAACGACTGGTTGACGAAATAATTGATGAATCAAATCAAAAATAGACAAGCGGGATTGAAAATAGACAAGAAATACCAAAGAGTAAAAGGCCTTTTTCGGTCACTCATTGATGAGGTCCGTGATTCAGTCATTTTTTCTGTCATAGCAGAGATTATTTTCTGGATTCTAAGGGGATTTATAAGGCTTTTTAAAAATTTTTTTTAATATGAGAAAGGAGAACCAGCATAAAGTGGCTCTCCTTTTTTACAATTCTCCAGACTGACCGGTCCAATTCTATAAAAATACGAAATAAATCAATCCTGCCAGCACAATTCTGTAGATGGCAAATGGAATTAATTTTACTTTATTAATCATCTTCAAAAAGAAGCGAATGGATAGCAGCGCAAACACAAAGGCGCTAAGAAAACCTGCAGCAAAGAAGGGCAGGGCATCAATCGAAAAATACTCAAGATTTTTTACCAGTGAAAGCAGACTTGCTCCAGCCATGATTGGCACAGCCATTATAAAAGTAAAATCTGCTGCGGCACGATGGCTTAGGCCCAGCAAAACTCCTCCGGAAATAGTTGAACCTGAACGGGAGAATCCCGGCCAAAGTGAGAAACATTGAATCAAGCCAATCGAGAACGCTTGTTTATAGGTGATTTGGTCAACAGCAGTGGTTCTCGGATTTTTCCCTCCAACAATATCTGCAAAGATCATCAGTAATGCCCCAATAACCAATCCTATCAATACAGTCTCAGTAGAAAACAAATATTCATCAATATAATCCTCAAATAAAATCCCCAGAACTCCCGCTGGTATCAATCCAACAATTACTTGGGAAAGTTTTAATCGGCTTTGTCCATCTGATTTCTTCTTGCCGCTTCCCAGTCCAAGCATTTCTAAAAAACGGTCTTTAAAAATAATAACAACAGCCAAAATCGAACCAAGCTGAATGACAACCTTAAAAGTGTTAGCTTCATACTTTGATAAAAACTCCTTAGAGTGAAGCCACATATCATCCACAATAATCATATGTCCCGTAGATGAGACAGGTGCAAATTCTGTCATGCCTTCTACAAACCCTAGAATGATTGCTTTAATAATTGCTAGCAAATCCAGTTCCACGTATAATTTCTCCTTTAATAAAAATTAAAATCTCCATTCATTGATTATAAACATTTCAAGAAATAATAGGTATATTTTTTTGCTATTGTAACAATGTTTTAATCTGGCAAATCTAGTTAAAAAAATACGATCACTAATTCACAAACTCTTCACAGATAAATGAAGTCTTGTGAGAAATATCACCAAAAAAAATCATCCGTTTTCATATGATAAAAGCAGATAAACCAAAAGATTAAGAGGAGGACTAGAAGATGAAAAGAGGAGCAAAATATTTCGTTACTTCTGCAATCGGATTAAGCTTGCTGGCAGGATGCGCCCAGGGGGCTGTACCTGAAAAGACCCGGCAGCCGGAAGAAAAAGTACTGGCGGCAGAAACGAATAAAGCCGAAGCCATAGCACCACATAAGGACCTGAATCAGGAACCGATCCCATTGAAGGTGGAGAGGGCAGGACCCAATGAAGTAAACGTTGAAATGACATCCCAGATTACAGACATTGAAATTGACAAAGGAAAAATGTACAAAGCCTGGACCTTTAACGGTGAAGCTCCTGGTCCGGTAGTAGTAGTCAATGAAGGAGACACCATTAATTTCACGCTAAAGAATATGGACCCTGCAATCCCGCATAGCATGGATTTCCATGCAGTTCACGCGGCTCCATCAAAAGACTTTGCCAACGTGCAGCCTGATGAAACTGGGACTTTCAGCTATCCGGCTAATAAGCCTGGGGTATTTATGTATCACTGCGGTACATCACCAGTCCTATCGCATATTGCAAATGGAATGCACGGGACCATTATTGTAAAACCGAAAGATGGCTATCCGACGGATAAAGAGATTAATAGAGAATATACGATTATCCAAAATGAGTGGTATAAATACAATGATCTAGATGATTTCACAAATGGAGTTCCTGGCCATGTTGTCTTTTCCACAAAGGCTCTAAAAGAAGGAGATCCTAATACGAATGGGGATACGTTCACATTAAAAGACAAGCCGCTGCTTGCTAAGGTAGGAGATAAGGTGAGGCTATACATTAATAACGTAGGGCCGAACGAAGTAAGCTCATTCCATGTCGTTGGAACGGTCTTTGATGATGTATATATAGACGGTAATCCATTTAATCGATACAAAGGGCTGCAAACAGTTATGCTTCCGGCAAGCGGCGGTGCTGTTGTTGAATTCACCGTAACGCGTGTTGGCAGCTACCCTATTGTTACTCACCAGTTTAACCATGTACAAAAAGGAGCCGTCGCAATCTTAAAGGTAACAGAGACCGGAGAAGACGACGGCAAGGCTACAATGAGCCATTAAATATAAATAAAAAACTCAACTAAAAATAATTATACAAGAAAAAAAGAGAAATGTGAATCATTTTTCCGGACCTCCATCGAGAGCAACGGAGGTCCGGTTAATGGAAAGTTCCGGTTTCAGCTAAAAAGCTTCCCAAAGGACATGAAGATTCGAAAAAAGCGATTCCGGAATCAGGATCGCTTTTGCCTATTCTAGAAACTATTTTAAATAAAACGAATATCCTTCAACGTCCTTAGCCCATAATTTTGCCTGTTTGCCGTTAAGATCAGCTATCCAGATATCACCCTCTGCATCGGCAAGCTTCTTTCGAATCCATACAAGCTTATTTGCGCTTTTTATATATAGCGGATTATAGTCTCCAATAGATGGTGTAGGATAGGTGATACGCGTTTGATGAGTCTTTTCCAAGCTTACTAAACATAGTGTGGGCTCTGGCCGCTTCTGCGGATCGTTGGACCATTCGCTTTCATCTACTCTCGAGGCAATCAGCGTTTTATTATCCACCCATGTAAAGCCCATCTCTGCAAATTTGGGAGGAGTCAGATTCATGGTCTTATAAGCTGGCAGCTCGGTTACTTTCAGCTTTTTATTCTTGAAGCCCATTACAATTCTGCCCCCGCCTGCAATATAGCCCAATAAATTTTCAGATGGCGACCATTTAGGAATATCCAGATGAAGAATCATTTCATCCAGGACTTCAAAGTGTTTTCCATCTGCAGCTATGACACAAACCATATCGCTATCCATTGACAAAGATGCTGTGGGATTAACAATAAAAGAGATCCACTTGCCATCCGGCGAAAATTTGAGAGTCGTGGCATTAATGGACATTATGGTCGCTTTTCCGTTACCGATTTCCTTTGGTATGGTAAAAATCGGCTCGGCATTCTCAGTCAGATTGATCGCTTCCAAATCCTCTGGCAATGGAATCCTGTAAAGCTCAGGGCTTGTCCATCCATCAGGCCTCGGCACAGCACTTGAAGAAGCGATAAAGCTTTTGCCGTCAGGATACCAATTAAAATCATCAACCCCTAAAGCCACATTGTAAAATTGCTTCAAATCTGAAATATTTAATACCCCCCCAGCGGTAAAGGCGATTCTGTTGTCAACAGGAGACCATTTGGCATTGCCGCCGTCGCGAAAGATCAGCTTGTGCTTTCGTGTCTTGAGGTTATAAACCCAAATATCGAATTGTCTGTCCAAATTGGGGCTAATCGGTTCTTTCGCTTCTTTTTCATACAGAATCCATTGCCCATCATAAGACCATTTGGGTGAGTTATCGTATTCTGCAGATTCTTTTGAGATTTGTTCTTCTTTTTCTCCGGCTTTTACCCATAAATGCCCATTCCGTACAAAAGCAGCTTTAAGATGCTTTCCATCTGTTTGCCCCCATACCACAGCTGGAAAAAGGAGCATAATACAGCTGATTAGCAACCGCAGCTTTTTCATTTTTTCTTCCTCTTTTCTATAAGTTTTTCACACGCATGAATTAGTATTGGCTATGAAAAGCCTATTATTGAAAAATACGCTTGGAAAATGAAAAGGATTCATTCCTCGTATATAACTAGTCATTTCATTTTAATCCTGCCTTCATTTGATATATACTATTAATCATGATTTATCACCTCTATGAAGGTGTTAAGCCAATACAAAGTGGGTAATAAAGGAAAAGCGAAGGCGACTGCTTAGGGACGAAAAGCATAAGATGATTCTCGCAAGAATGGGTTTTTTTGTGAGAAGCGGCTTATGACCTCGAGTCCCTAGGAGCCGCTGCTGTACACTAAAATTACACGCGTACTAATATTGGAGGCAACGAACTTTGTTTATCGCTATTTTGTTTTTTATGCTAATGTCATTCTTTCTGTCAGGAAGTGAGACGGCATTAACAGCAGTCAACAAAATGAAATTGAAGTCAAAAGCTAAAAACAATGATAAAAAAGCACAAAAACTTTTAGAGCTTGTATCTAAACCGGATGAATTAATCACGGGAATATTAATTGGAAACAATGTTGCAAATATTATGCTTCCAACACTTGTAACAATCATTGCCATAGATTATGGCATTAACGTGGGTGTTGCAACGGGAATTTTAACTGTTGCGCTTATTATATTCGCAGAAGTAATCCCAAAGTCTATTGCGGCTACATTCGCAGATCGCATTGCATATTTGGTCTATCCGATTATCAGGCTTCTATTAATCATTCTAAAGCCTTTAACCTGGCTGTTATCGAAACTGACAAGGGGCATTATCAAAATATTGTCAAAGAATCAGATAGAATCTGTATCGGTATCAAAAGAAGAGCTTATTACCATGGTAGACATTGCTAGAAGTGAAGGTACTTTCCACGAGGAAGAAACGCAGCGAATCAAAGGAGTGATCGATTTTTATAAGCTGGATGTCCGTGATGCGCTGAAGACTCCGCGAATGGAAATAGAAGGCATTCCATTTGATGCAGCCATTGATGAGGCAAAAGATATCATTATGGACAATCGTTATACAAGGTATCCCGTTTACAAAGAAAACATGGATAATATCGTTGGTGTGTTTCATTCTAAGTTGTTGCTGGCCTGGTCAACCCAGCCCGATAAAACCTTAAAAGACTTTACAGATCTTGAACCTTTGTTTGTATATGAGTTTCACAGCATTGATAAGGTTTTTAAAATGATGATGAAGGAACGAAAGCACCTTGCGATCGTTCTTGATGAATACGGCGGTACAAAAGGAATTATCTCCCATGAGGATATCCTTGAAACCATGCTTGGACAGGAGATCGAGGACGAGACGGATGAAGACAGTGAGGTACTCATTGAAGAATTGACAGATCACCATATCATTGTTCACGCAAAATTGGCAATCCGCCGAATTAATGAAGCATTTAAAACAAAAATACCCGAAAATGAAGACATACTGGCAGGCTTCCTGTTAAAAGAGATGGGGCATTTTCCTGAAGAGGGAGAAACATTTGAGTATCATCATTTGCATTTTGAGATTAAATCAATTGAAGATAATAGGCTTAAACTGATAGAAATTAAAAAGAAAACACCACTTTAAAAAAGAAAGCATTATTTCCACTTTGGAGATAATGCTTTTTCATAAAAAGGAATATTGAGGGGAATATATAACCAGGAAAATTTATAAAAAAATTAATTTTCTGAATAAATAAGTCTATTTTAGTATATAATGGAAACAGTAACTTTTATGAGGTGATGATCAATGAGCCAAAAGCCTTATCATTATGACGGAAGCGTACAAATGAACTATGAAAAAAATGAAGAAACGAACACCAATATTCCTTTTGAAATGACTGATGAAATGAGAAAGAGCATTGGGCACAATCCATATGCTCCAAAGGATCAAGCTTAAGGGACCCTATATGGGTCTTTTTTTTGATTTCAGAATTATATCCCTTTGAACTTAGAGAACTGTCTAGCGCAAGCAGCCTTCCCCCTCGAGATCAAGGAGCCCTGCGCTTTTCTAAAATTTTTACTATTTAGGATTATTTTTCTAAATGAAGGGTAAATAAAGAAGGGTATAAGCAAATCATTTGAACTTATGATTTATTTCGAATAAGATTATCTCGAATTCAGAATAAAATTTGTTCAACCTGCAGGTGAATACATAAGGTGTTTCTGATTCAAACTAAACTATCTTAAAAATGGAAAGGTGATTGATTATGGCGCAAGTATTATATATTACAGCCCACCCGCATGATGATAAGATGTCATATAGCATGGCAGTCGGCAAGGCATTCATAGATGCCTATAAAGAAGCAAATCCAAATGATGAAGTGGTTCATATCGATTTATACAAAGAAAACATACCGCAGATTGATGTAGATGTATTTAGCGGATGGGGCAAGCTCCAATCCGGCAAAGGATTTGAAGAACTTTCCGAAGAAGAAAAAGCAAAGGTAGGCCGCCTATCTGAATTAAGCGAACAATTCGTGGCAGCTGATAAATATGTTTTCGTTACACCGCTTTGGAATTTCTCGTTCCCGCCGGTCATGAAAGCGTACCTTGACTCTGTTGCAGTAGCAGGGAAGACATTCAAATATACTGCTGAAGGCCCAATCGGCTTGCTTACAAATAAAAAGGCGATTCACATTCAGGCCCGCGGCGGATTCTATTCTGAAGGACCTGCTGCTGAAATGGAAATGGGACACCGTTATCTTAATATCATGATGAACTTCTTCGGTGTACCTTCATTTGAAGGAGTATTTGTAGAAGGCCATAATGCGATGCCTGATAAAGCAGAAGAAATTAAGGCAGATGCCATTGCCCGTGCCAAGGACAAGGCTCAAACATTCTAATAGTCATTAAAGCAGCGGATTCCGCTGCTTTTTATTTTTTCTCAAATCATAGGCATTCCCATTAAAGCCTCTTGTCCAAAATGAGTATAATAAAGGAGATTAAAATTGGATAAGAAAGGGGGAGGGCGAATGAAAATTTCTGAACTCGACCCTAATCATTTGAGTGATAAAGAAATTGCAGCGCTGCTATACTCTAATCTTAACGATGACATGAAAATGGGAGATTGCATCTTTGTACCTGGAAGCAGCAAAGCGGCTGAGTACCGGCTTCCAGAAGCAGTCAGACTATACAGAGCTGGCAGGGCAAAAAAAATTCTGTTCTCAGGGGGAGTAGTATGGCCAGGCAGCTCCTTATCAGAAGCAGAAGTGCTAAAAAATAAAGCCATTCTTATGGGTATTCCCGAAAAAGATATTTTAACAGAAGAAGGATCACGCCACACAAAAGAAAATGTGCTTGCTTCGATGCTAGTTCTGGACCGGGCAATAGGTCTTCATAATATCAGCCGCATCATCATCGTAACCGCTCCTTTTCATATGCGCAGAATGTTATTAACGATGAAGACCTATATGCCAACGTGGATTAATTATTCTTTAGTAATTGCCAACGATGGGACGACAAGGGCAGATAACTGGCATTCCAATCCCTGCGGGCGGAAAAGAGCAGAAGACGAGGCGAAAAAAATTATTCATTATGTCAGATCTGGTGTTCTGAATGATTTACTGATTTAATAACGTCTGAAAAAATCCTGCCATGTTGATGATGGCAGGATTTTTATTAAAAGGTATTATAAATGTTTTCACATTCCTGACCAGTAGGCTCATAAAAACAGTGAAGCTTAAATCTGCCAACGAGCGGCTGGTTATACCAGGTTGGCGGGCAATTACCAGGGGGCCTGAAATACCATAAAGCAAATTTGGAAGGCCATATCCTCTCACCTTTTACTGCTCTCCTTGCAAGCCTTTTCTCGACTTCTCTGGCCCTCTGATAAAAATATCCTTTTTGAACCGCTTCAAAAGCGTGTGGCTGATAAATCATTTCGGGAATCGTGCGCAGTCCTTCAAAATCTGAACAATTAGCGCGAATCCGGTTTATTCCCACATTTCCGACCATCAGCATCCCCTGTTGTCCTTCACCTTCAGCTTCTGCTCTAAGAAGGCGTGCCAATAAATCAATATCTGCTTCTCTCGCATTTACAACTGCCATTAACTCACCGCCATCTCGAAAAATTGTTCTGGGCTGTAATAGGTTATGCATGTAATAAAGGAAATGTTCTAAGTATGCATTTTGCCAAAACAAAAAAAAAGCTCCAAAAAGGGAGCTTTTTATTAATCAGCATAAAAGTTTTCAGTGTAGTATGGCTGTGACTGTTTATTGAAGGCAACTCCTACACCAAGGTATTCATATTCGGAACGCAGAATATTTTCTCTGTGTCCCATTGAGTTCATTAATCCTTCATGTGCAAAAATACTGCTGAATTGACCGGAAGCGAGATTTTCACCTGCTGCCATAAAGGAAACTTCATCAGCTTTCATGCGGTCAAAAGGTGAAAGACCTTCCAAATTGGTATGGTCAAAGTAATTATTTTCTGCCATATCGAGGCTATGTTTGCGGGCAGTTTCTCTCACGTGATCATCCCAGGTTAAAATTGGTACTCCATGATTTACTCGATCTGCATTCGTTAAATCAAACAGCTGATATTCCAAGCCCTCCTTAAGTGCATTGCTTGCCTCTGCATAGAAGGATGATTTCTGCTTCTCAAGGGATTTGCTGATGATTTGAATGGAGGTTACTGTGTTATCCCTGTGCTTATCATAAAAAACGGTGACATAATTATCATCCAGGTCAAATAAATCATAGTCCCTTTTTTCTTCCAGCTGGTAAAGGACAAATCCTTTTCTCATTTGATCCAGAGGCTTGCCTAGCTGTTCGGCAACAGCTTCTTTTGGTGTTCCGTACCCAATTTTCTTCGTTGAGGAAACGAGATCCTGATTTGTATACATCCCGGATACTTTATTGTCCTCGTCATAAGAAATCATGACGAAGTTTTGGTATTCAGAATGATAAGCATGCCATTCAGTGCCATATTCATTCAGTGATGATCTCTTTGGCTGGCCTAGCTGGCTTTCGACTTCTTCTTTGGCATCTCCTATTTCAAAATTGTGTATGGAAAAAATCTGCTCTTCCGGGGATTTCAAAACGGGCTTTTCTGTTTCTGCATGCGGTGTTTGATTTTTTTCTTCAGAGAGCATCTCAAATTTCTGTGTCAGTTCATTCGACCAGACCGTTACTTGATTAAAAAATTCATTCAAAGCTTCAGACACTTCAGAGTTGTTTTTCAACGATTTTATACGATCTATAACAGTGGGCGCATTCGAATTTTCAGCCATTTTTTCTTCTGGCTGTGAAAAAGCGAAACCCAGGAATAATAGAATAAAGATAAATAAAAACTTCCTCAAGCTGACCCATCCTCTCCATGCATACGTTGCCATTCAATTATCAAAAGGTATGCCCATTCATTATAGATTTTATAAACCCTCTTTGGCAAAGGATGAGGGCTTTCCTATTTTTACTACCCTATTTAATAGGCAGAATAACCGTATTTTTTGATTCCGACTTCGACAAAACCGTTTTTTACAGAAAAGTTTGGGTAATATAATATAAAAATGATGAGATGCTGAGCAGAACAAAAGGGGGAAGACAGTTGAAATTAACACAAGAACAAAGAATTGAACTGCATGGTTTTAATAACCTGACCAAATCGCTTAGTTTCAATATGTATGATATCTGCTATACGAAAACAAGGGAAGAACGTGAAGCATACATCGATTATATTGATGAAGAATATAGCGCTGATAGATTGACAAAAATATTAAAAAATGTATCGGATATTATTGGCGCACATGTCCTAAATGTGGCACAGCAGGATTATGTTCCACAAGGGGCCAGTGTGACAGTCCTAGTTTCAGAAGGGCCAGTTGTGGAGGTGCCGGATGAATCCTATATCGAATCTCCGGGTCCGCTGCCGGACAATGTTGTTATGCAGCTGGATAAAAGCCATATCACCGTTCATACTTATCCTGAATATCATCCAAATGAAGGCATAAGCACGTTCAGAGCGGATATCGATGTTTCAACATGCGGAGAAATTTCACCGCTTAAAGCTCTTAATTATCTGATCCAATCTTTTGATACTGATATCATGACCATTGATTACAGAGTCAGGGGATTTACAAGAGACAAAGACGGACAAAAGCTTTACATTGACCATGATATCAATTCTATTCAAAATTACATTCCTGATGAAGCCAAGGAGGATTTTGACATGATCGATGTCAATATTTATCAGGCTCATACCTTTCTTACAAAGTGCAAGATTCGTGATTTTGATCTGGATAATTATTTATTCGGCTACACCAAGGACAAGCTTGATCCCAAAGAAGCTGAAGAAATTACCGAAAGGCTAACGACTGAAATGGATGAAATTTTTTACGGAAAAAACATTATGCCCGGTTCTATACAAGAGTAAATATAAAGCAGAAGCTCCCTGCCATGGGGTCTTTTGTATAATATCAGAATTTATCTCAAGCCCCTAACGCCTGACTATGCCGTTAGTTCCAGTACGATTTCTCCCTTTTCAGAGCGCTTAATGATGCAGCTTATGTCGCTTTTAAGTGCACTTGAAACTGGCAACTGCGCTGCAGCAGCATTAGCGAGCCAGAGGAGTAATCTTTTCATGAACTATGAAAGATTGTCACTCGAAATTGCCCAATTTACCAAAGATGGGGCAGACGTCATGATCAAATATAAGTGGCTTGAACAGCCGCTTGCCTTCCCAAACAGAAAAGACCTTGCCAAGAAGGAAAACTAAAACCAGGAGAACAAACTCCTGGTTTTGTGTTTAAAAGAGGGAAGGGGCAGCAGTAGAACTGCTGCCCGGACGGAATACAATTTGAGCTGTACCGTTTTCTCCCATTATTGATTTTTATAATGACTTTATTCGCTTCCAAAAGGCTTCATGTATCATCTTACCTTAAGTATTAAAATCCAAATTACCATTTCAAGACATCATGCAAAGAGTTCTACACCAAGCCTTACTCCACACCTACAGCCGAATCAACCTGGATTACTTCCAAACCTCCCACCACTTTTTGGTCTTTTCCTGTGCCGCCGCGGCATTTCGGAAAGAGACAATCATGTCCTGGAAGACATCTTCTCTTTGCTTGACTTCATGCCAATATTGTTCTCGTTCTTTATTAATCGTTTCGATATAGATTTCTCTGTCTGTGTTGAGGGTTTCAATTAGCGAGCTGATTTCAGTGCTTGTGACTTCAGCAGAAGAGGAGATGTATTGAATCATGGTTTTGAATTCTTCGGAAGAGGCTTCCGAGGATTCTGCCAGTTTGTTTTTTAGCTGATGAATTTGGTCGGAGGTGCGTTTCGAACTCTTCGCAACCCTCTTGGAAAGCGTTCCGACTGTTTCGGAAGTATCTTTTGATGTCTCCTGAATCTTCGATGAGAGGTCTTCAATTTCAGCTTTTGTCTTTTCGCTGGATTTATAAATAGAGTCTGAAAGGCTTTTAACAGTGTGCAGGGATCCTTTTGAAATCTCTTTTTTCACTTCTTCTAATACTTCCTTTCGAATTCCATTGCGGATTTCATTTCGAACCTCAGTGATCAAACGATCCTTAAAGGCCTCCATCCAAACGATGAATTGCTCTGCATCCATGACTGATTGCAGTTCAGTATGTATCCCGTGATCCTGCTGGACTGGCTTAAGTGAGGTTTCGAATGGTTCGGAACCACCTTCCGAAAAGAGGTCCATATGTTTTTGCATTAATTCCCGAATCATTTCTTTGCTCAAATTTTTATCGCGCATTTGCTTTACTTTTTCAAGCAAGCTTATTTCAAGGTCTGTATAAAACCTGGCACCTTGTTTTGACCTTGGTATTAACAAAAGCCCGTTTAAATCCTTTTCCCATTGGCGTAATGTGCCAGGGGGAACATTCAAAATTTTAGAAACCTCTTTAATTGTGTATGCCTTCATGTATTGTGTATCCATTTCAATCAGCCCTTTCATCTTATCGTTGTATTCTGAATGTTTCGGAAGCCAGTTGCGAATATTGCTTTTAACGTATTCAGCAAAGGTTCCCCCTTTTTCCTGCCTCATGACAAAAGCTATCAAAAGAAGATGTTTTTCATCAGAATGAAACAAAACAGACGTTTTCTGACAAAAATAGTAAAGTTATTAGCAAAGAGCCGGCTTATTTGTCATATCTTCCCCGATATGGCACAATGTATCTTGGAGTTTAGTAAACTAGTAAAGCATTCATATATATAGCTTGAAAAAGGGAGTAGGTAAATTGAGTAATAGGATTCTTGCTGTATCGATCGCAGCCGCGATTGGTTTATCGCTGACTTTGGGAAGCATTCAGCTGGGAAATGGCGAAAAATCAGAGGAAAAGGAGATACAATATACAGCAGTGCCACATGCTGAAGCAAAACATCTGCCGCTCAAAAAAGAAGAAATCAAGAAGTCCATTCTTCTCGATGTCCCTATGTTCAATCAAATGGATCATCCGCGTTTATATAATGGATGTGAGGTAACAAGCCTTGCCATGATTCTGAAATATGAAGGCGTCGACGTGACAAAAAATGATTTGGCCAATAAAATTAACAGGGTGCCTCTCCGTTACAGCAGCGGAGAGTACGGAAACCCGAATGCTGGCTTTGTAGGAAACATGGAAGATGGACCGGGTTTAGGTGTTTACCAGGCTCCTATATTTGAACTGGCAAAAAAATATTTCCCTGACCGCTCAGAAAATTTGACTGGAAAACCATTTAATGTGCTTCTTCAAAAAGTAGCAGATGGATCTCCTGTCTGGATCATAACTACCGCCAGCCTGTCGCCCGCAGCATCATTTGAAACCTGGAACACACCGGATGGACCGGTTGATGTGACGTTCCAGATGCACAGTGTTGCCCTTACTGGCTATGATGAGAACTTCGTCTATATAAATGATCCATATGGGACAAAAAACAAAAAAATCGCAAAAGAACCATTTAAACAAGCATGGGAGCTAATGGGCTCTCAGGCTGTTGTCATTAACTAAAGAAGGGACTGCCCGATAATGGGGCAGTCCCTTTCTTCGAAAAACAAATGTGCTTCCCGAGCAGTCAAGGCGCCCTGCGCTTGACTTACTCTGAAGCTTCCATTTTTCTAAACTTGTAAAATATCCATTTTAAAAATGGGGGAACGACAAAAAAGATAAAAAACAATCGAAAAAGCTGATACCCCGTCACGATAGCTAAATTGCCCTGAATCTCATGGGCCACTATCGCCATTTGATCCATTCCGCCAGGTGCTAGACTTAAAAAGCTTGTAGCAGGGGAGAGGTGGAAGAATCGCATAATCAGCATACTCAGCAAAAGGGAAGCAACAATGAGAAGCAGGCCGCTTAAGGCAGCAAGTGAAATGGTTCTCACTTTATGCGACAGCTTTTCAGGCTTCATCATCAAGCCTATATGGGCACCGATTAAGAGCTGGGAGAAATCAAGAATAGCCGGCGGAAGCTCAGGACCATTCATACCAGCAATGACAAGGCTGGCTGTTCCCATAATCGGGCCCAGCAAGTATGGTGTGGGCAGATTAAGGCGCTTGCTTAATAAGATGCCTATGAAAGAAAAAAGGGCAAAGAAAAGGATATTCGGAAATAAATCTCCCCATACAGGTTCCGTAGCCTGGATAGAAAAACCCGGCGATGCGTGGAACCATGGGCCAAAAATCAAAAAAGGAACGATAAAGATTATCATCGTCAGCCTTGCAACCTGCATAAACGTCACAACTGTAATATCGATTCCCTTTACTTCCTCAGCCAAAAGAATCATTTGCGAAAGACCGCCTGGAATGCTTCCAATCAAGACTGTAGGATAGTCCATTCTCATTAACTTAGCAATCCAGAGAGCGGACAGGGCACTGAAAAGAATCATGCAAACAGTCACAAGAAGGATAAAGGGGAGCTTTTGCAGAATTAATAAAACCGCTTCCTTTGTAAAAGAAAGGCCAATACTGTATCCAACTATTGCAATTCCAGCATCCCTAAGCTTAACAGGCCAATAAAAAGGAGTTCTGCTTACACGGCTGCCAATCAGCACAGCTGTCATCGCACCAAGCAGAAAAGCGACTGGAATACTCAATAATGAAAACAAAAAAGCTCCAATCGAAGCTGCTGTTAAGGTGATCACGAAATTTTTCTTCACTCAAAAACCTTCTTTAACAAAAACAATTTTAAAACCCTAGTTTTACCATATATAAACATTGAATTAATTACAAGTTTTATACAGAAGGATTTATTCATACATTTTACAAAACGGAAGATCATTAAAAGAATATTAGAAGAAAGGGGGACTAACCATGCCGGAAAAATTAAGCCATTTTGTTTTTATCCTCTCGTTTATTTGTCTTGGTTTATTTTTACTGCTCGGTTTTTCACCTCTATATGATATTTATCTGGATAAGGTAGGGCAGAGGCCATTTTCTGTCCTGCTTGTTATAACAGTCAGCGTTTTCCTTCTAAGTGTGTACGGCCTGAAAAAGGCGGAAAATTGGCAATCAGGATTTCACGTTTTATTTTCCATTATTCTAAGCTTGTTTCTTTCCTCCGTTTTGGCAATCATTGTTTTCTTTGGAAGGCTTTTTATGTGACATAAAAAAGCTGGCCCGTGCAAGGTACAAGATGCCTGAAGTTTATTTCCCCTTTGTGCGTCCTCTTTGAAATGAAATGTTATTTCTATATATAATGACTTTATTGTTTAAAGAAAGAAGGAGATTAACATGACAGAAAAAATGAAGGTTCCACAGATAAAGCTAATCGCTCTTGATATGGACGGAACATTATTAAATTCGAATGGTGAAATTCCTGAAGAAAACCGCAAGGCCATCCGGGAAGCAAAAGATAAAGGAATAGAGGTGATCCTGAGCACTGGCCGCTCCAGGCTAACAGCCCGTGATCATGTAGATTCTCTTGAATTGAATTCTTATTTAATCACGGTAAACGGAAGTGAAATTTTTGGGCCTGAAGGGGACTTAATCGCGAGAATACCGGTTGACTCGAAAGTGATGGAGTGGATGTGGAATTTATCGCAAACTTATAAAACCCATTTCTGGGCAACAAGCTGCGACCGGGTATGGATGAATGAAATGCCTGAAAACATCCATGATTATGAATGGCTGAAATTTGGATTTGACATTTCTGATGATAAAGTGAGAGACATGATCCATCAGGAGCTCCATTCACAGGGAAATCTGGAAATAACCAATTCCAGTCTCACCAATATAGAAGTGAATGCGCTCGGCATTAATAAAGCAAAAGGAATCCAGCAGGTAACCGATATTCTCGGAATTTCCATGGAAAATGTCATGGCTATAGGCGATAGTTTAAATGATATTGCCATGATTGAGGAATCAGGCTGGGGTATTGCAATGGGCAATGCCCAGGATATAGTGAAAGAGACAGCCAATGCAGTGACAGCGACAAACGATGAAAACGGCGTTGCCAATGCGATAAGGAAATGGGCATTATAAACGTGAAAAACCGGCAAAATGCCGGTTTTTCTTATAATATCAGAATTTATATCCCTTTAAACTTAGATACCTGTCTAGCGCAAGGCGCCTACCCCCTCGAGGTCACAAGCTTGTGCGGCATCCACCATGAAGAGCCGACGCCCGAATTACAAGACTTTACAGATTTTATTTTTCAGGCTAAGATGAAATCAGCCAACTGAATAGTTTTACTGCTAGGGGTGCCCGTTGCGCGGGCTGAGAAAGAAACCGATCTGTTTTTTACCCTTCGGACCTGATCTGGATTATGCCAGCGGAGGAAAGTAGTTATTAGGGAAAGTATGTTTATTCTCTTATATGATTCAACCAGGTCCATTCATGGATCTGGTTTTTATTTTGTCCGAAAAAGCAGAGCGGGGCTGGAAGCTGCATTGATTATTCTTTCGCAACGCCATGGGGCAGGGAGGTTACTGGCCAGAACCTTGTGGTTGCCGGAGGACTTGTCATGAACTAACTAAATGATTGAGGAGGAACAAGAATGAATATTTGCGAGGTTGGGAGTCTATTAGAAAAGGTAAGGGCGGAAAATCCGCTGGTACATAATATCACAAATGTCGTGGTAACCAATTTTACCGCAAACGGCCTGCTTGCAATCGGTGCTTCGCCAGTTATGGCTTATGCACATGAAGAAGCAGCTGAAATGGCTAAAATAGCGGGGGCATTGGTTCTAAATATGGGTACTTTGACTGAAAAGGAGGTACAAAGCATGCTGATTGCCGGAAGGTCAGCAAATGAGCATGGCGTACCGGTCATCTTTGATCCGGTCGGGGTTGGAGCAACCGCTTATCGGACCGAAACCGCTAACAGGATCGCAGGAGAATTGAATATTTCAATCATAAGAGGAAATGCAGCAGAAATAGCTAATTCTGCCGGCCATCATTGGGAAATAAAAGGGGTGGATGCCGGTGTAGGGAAAGGCAGCACCATTGAACTCGCCAGGACAGCTGCCAAGGAACTTAAGACAGCTGCAGTCATAACAGGCAAACAGGATATCGTTTCAGATGGCACTTCCACTTATGCCATCTATAATGGCCATCCTCTTCTAACAAAAGTGACCGGTGCAGGTTGTTTGTTGACTTCGGTTATTGGCGCTTTTGCCGCTGTAGAGAAAGATCCCGTTAAAGCAGCTGTTTCTTCCCTGGTCGTTTACGGTACTGCTGCGGAGATAGCTGCAGAAAATACGAATGGAAGAGGCCCAGGCACTTTCCAGATTGAGTTTTTGAATAGCTTATATAACATTTCACCATCAGATGTCGAAACGCGCGGATCTTTTGAAAGCATAAGTGAATAGGAGGGAGCTAGGATGAGAATAAGCAAAGCCTTAACGATAGCAGGTTCAGATAGCGGAGGGGGCGCTGGCATCCAAGCGGACTTGAAAACATTTCAGGAACTTGGTGTTTTTGGAATGTCTGCGCTAACTGCGGTTACTGCCCAAAATACAACAGGAGTTCAGGGAGTATATCCAATACCCGCGGCTGCTGTCATTGCACAGATTCAGTCAGTGGGAGAAGATCTAAAGCCTGATGCAGTTAAGACTGGGATGCTTTTTAGCGCAGATATTATTGAGAGTGTTTCCCGTGAGGTGAAGCGTTTCCAATGGAAGAATGTCGTGATCGATCCTGTCATGATTGCAAAAGGAGGAGCAAGCCTGCTGCAGGAAGAAGCTATTACGGCTCTGAAGGAATATCTAATACCTCTATCCACTGTTATTACACCAAATATTCCAGAGGCTGCGGTTTTAACTGGATTGACGATTAGAACAGAAGATGATAAAAAAGAAACCGCAATAAAGCTTCATCAACTCGGCGCAAAGAATGTCATCATAAAAGGCGGCCATGAGGAAGCTGAAAAGATGGCCGCGGACCTTTTATTTGATGGGCAGAACTTTTATGAGTTTAAGAGTGAAAGAGTTCACACGGTAAATACGCATGGTACGGGATGCACCTTCTCGGCTGCCATCACTGCTGGCCTTGCAGCAGGAATGCCCCTTTTGAATGCTGTAGAACGTGCCAAGCAATTTATTCAAGCTGCCATAGAGGATGACTTGCAGCTCGGAAGCGGGCACGGACCGACCAACCATTGGGCTTATAACCGCCGGAAGAAGGAGCGTTTCGTTCATGGCAGTTAAAACGGAAGAACTGAGAAAATTGTTAAAGGTATATTTTATTATGGGCAGTACAAACTGCAATGAGGATCCTGAAAATGTTTTGCGATCAGCCATTGAGGGCGGCATCACTCTCTTCCAATACCGGGAAAAAGGAGAAGGCTGTCTAAAAGGGGAAGAAAAGCGACAGTTGGCTAAAAGGCTGCAAGCTATCTGCCGAGGGAATCATATTCCTTTTATTGTAAATGACGATATAGATCTGGCCTTGGAAGTGAATGCTGATGGAGTTCATATCGGCCAGGAAGACGAGCCTGCTGATACCATCCGCCGAAAAATCGGCAATAAAATCCTTGGTGTTTCTGCACATAATTTAACTGAAGCGAGGAAAGCAATTGCGGAAGGCGCTGATTACCTCGGTATCGGCCCCATTTATCCGACTTCCACTAAGAAAGACGCCAAGGCAGTACAAGGATTACGCTTTTTAAAAGAATTGAGAGCTTCTGAAATCCAAATTCCATTAGTCGGCATAGGCGGCATAACGGCTGAGAATGCAGCTCCCATTATCACAGCAGGTGCTGATGGCGTATCTGTTATAACGGCAATCAGCCGTGCCGATTCACCCGAAACAGCGGCACTGCAGCTATATAATACTGTTATGAATAAGCGAAAAATGCCCAGTTAGTTGGGCATTTTTTTATATGTTGACCGATTTTTCGCCTGAAAATGAATAAGAAGATAGTCATTTAATAAAAATAGGAATTATGGCTTTGAATTCTCGGAGTTTTTACGTAATGTCAGAATTCTCTAGCACAAGGCGCCTTGCGCTTATCTTATGAAGAGGTCTACGCTGAAGACAATATCATCAACTTAGGCGAAAATGGCGTCACCTAACGAATTATTTCATCAACTTTCTTTAATTATCATCAACTAAGCCTATTATATCGTCAACTGCAGCAAGAAGACGATTTTCTATTCTAAATATTTGATTTAAATGTTTGAGACCGTCCCATTTAACCCATTCTATTGAGGGGAGCTTTTTAACAAACAATGGTAAATGAGGGATGGACATTTGAAAAAATGGATAGAAATCGGTCTTTATGTTCAAGGCTTCGGTTTAATGTTAGTCGTATATTATGGCTTTTTCACCGGTCTTGTAGCAGCCGAGGCAAAAATAACGGAAATTGAAGGAAGAGTTGAAAATAAATTTCTTCAGGCATCGGTTGACAACTACTTAAGTAATTATCAAACCCACCAGGAATACTGGGTAAGGCTGGAAGATGGGAGAAACGTGAAACTGACAGCCTCCTTGTATGAAAGCATTAAGCCGGGGGAGGATATCAAAGTGGTTCGAATGAAGGCAGGAACCATGATCTTTCAGCAATAAGGTCTGTTCATACGGAGCGGGCCTATTTTTTGGTCCCTCGTTCCCTTGTCAGAGTAGTTTCTATATTTTACAATACCAGTACTGGCGTTGATCGTTCAAGTTATGATGCCTAAATACTGCAGAAGAATGTTATACATGGTAATCTAGTAATCTGGCAGACTTCAATGTAAGGAGATTTCGTTAACTATGAAATTTGTTTCATGGAATGTAAATGGAATCAGAGCCTGTGTGAAAAAAGGCTTTGTTGATTACTTTAAAGAAGTGGATGCGGATATTTTCTGCATTCAGGAATCCAAGCTCCAAGAGGGACAGATCGAGCTGATCCTCGAAGAATATCACCAGTATTGGAACTATGCAATGAAGAAGGGATATTCCGGTACAGCCGTTTTTACAAAAAAAGAGCCGCTTACTGTCCGTTATGGCTTAGGCGACCAGGCATCAGAGCCAGAAGGCAGGATTTTGACGCTTGAATATGACAAATTTTATCTTGTGAATGTATATACTCCAAATTCACAGCGGGATTTGGCACGGCTTCCTTACCGTCTTGAGTGGGAAGACAGAATTCAGGAATATTTATTAGAGCTCGATAAAGTGAAACCTGTCATTTTATGCGGGGATTTAAATGTTGCCCACCAGGAGATCGATTTGAAAAACGCGAAGTCCAATCGAGGCAATTCCGGCTTTACCGAAGAAGAACGCGGAAAAATGACTGGGCTGCTGAATTCCGGCTTTGTCGATACATTCCGTTCCAAATATCCTCAAGCAGAGGGGGCATATACCTGGTGGTCTTATATGGCTAAGGTGCGTGAGCGGAATATAGGCTGGCGGATTGATTATTTCATCGTTTCCGAACGGATTAAAGACCGAATGATCGATGCACAGATCCATTGTAATATTATGGGGAGCGACCATTGTCCGATTGCGCTCAAACTGGATATTTAATATTGGAAACCCCTGTTTTGCAGGGGTTTTTAATTTTTCAAAATCCGGCAATACTCTTATTAATCATGTTAAAAGGACTGGTAATATGAACAAAACGGAGATGCTTAAGCTTTTTGTTCTTATAGAAAGGGTCTATCCTGGTTTTAGAATAAAAAATGATATAGTCCATTACTATTTCGGCAAATGTGAAGAACTGGAATACGAAAGGGCACTTTCCTGCATTAAGGGTCATATCAGAAAATACCCGTATCCGCCCTCGATCAGCTCTATTGCAGCGGAATGCTTAAGACAAGAAACGTCATTAGCCTTAAGATCAATAACCTGGCAAGAAGAGTATATGCCTGCTTCCGAACTTTCTTAACGAAAACCATCTGTGGGTCTTCCTGTCGAAGCCATTGCGCTTGTATTGGAAGTAGACCGCCTGCTTGATATGTGCAGAACAGCGGTGAACATTACCGGTGACGCAACATGTGCAGTGATTGTTGACAGGGGCGAAAAATCAGCGGAAGCTACCAGTACCAATAAGGAAGTAACTGCATAACTTGGAAATGCAGTGATTATTTGCTATAATTCTAAGGATAATAATAAAAGGTTTTCTAGGGTTCCGCAGCACTAGCTGGCCTGGTCCGAGAGAAAACTCATAGCTGTGAAGCTATGCCACGGAAGGACAAAAGCCTGGGAGATACTGTTAATCAGAATCTTCCGGGCCTTTTCTATTTCTGCGGATACTTTTTATGAAGGAGTTGATATTATGCATTGGCTGAAAGTATTTATTGCCGCATTTTTTGAGGTGTTTTGGGTCATCGGATTAAAGTATGCCGACAGCCCATTGACATGGACAGGCACCATCATAAGCATTGCAGTCAGTTTTTATTTAATGATTATGGCAGGGAAAGTGCTACCGGTCGGAACCGTATATGCTGTTTTTGTTGGAATGGGCACTGCTGGAACCGTCCTATCCGAAATGATATTTTTCGGGGAACCCTTTAAGTTGACTAAAATAATGCTTGTACTCATGTTATTAATCGGTGTTCTTGGATTGAAGCTTGTGACAAAGGAAGGAAAAGCAGAAGGAGCTGAGAGTTCATGAGCTGGGTATACCTTATCCTTGCAGGCCTGTTTGAAATGACAGGCGTGGCCATGATCAACAGCTGGCACAAAAACCGAAATTGGCAATCCATGCTCATGTTATTAGGAGGATTTGGAGCCAGTTTTTTATTCCTTGCACTAGCCATGGAGGAGCTTCCGATGGGAACAGCCTATGCCGTCTGGACTGGAATTGGCGCAGCAGGCGGCGCCATACTTGGGATGATTTTTTATGGAGAACCAAAAGATAGGAAACGAATTTTCTTTATTAGCTTGGTGTTAAGCGCTGCTATAGGGCTTAAGCTGATTTCCTAAAAGAGGCCGTTCACAAATAAACGGCCTCTTTCGTGCTTCTTCCTCCTCTTATTTTTAATTCTATAGGTACGAGTTTTTACCCTCTCTTGTATCTCCCCATAAATTATAATGGTACTAAAAAGCAATAATAAGCAGGTATAAAATAACCAAACAAACAATTTTTCAGAAGCTTTCTTGCTTCCAGTATCAATCAACCTATATCTTCCTTCTTAAAAAAACCATGAGCTGTTTATATTAAAAACGATAGGGTAATGTTTAATACCCCTTTCGGTTAAATGGGGTCATAATCAAATAAAAAGGTGGTTGCCATGAATTTTGCTTATACTGTAGAAACCAAAAAGTCAATTGATGAAGCAATCTCTGATTTGGAGAAACAGCTGAAGGAAGAAAAGTTTGGCATTTTATGGACGTTTGATATTAAAGAAAAGCTTGAAGAAAAGGGTTTCCAGCTCGATGAAGAGTATAAAGTTTTGGAAGTGTGCAATCCAAAAGAAGCGGAGCGGGTTCTTAAAGAGGAAAAGATGGCGGGGTACTTCCTTCCTTGTAAAATTGTTGTTTACAAAGAAGCTGGTAGCACAAAGATTGGCCTGCCGAAACCGACAGCACTGATCAGCATGATTGATAATCAAAACCTAAAGGAAATGGCAGCAGACATTGAAAAACGTCTGATCGGCTGCCTGGATAAGACAGTTTAAGAAGGCTCAGATTGGGTGTTATTCTCTAGTGCTTTATTCTTTTTTACGTTTATTTGAAAATCTGCTTCAAAAGCCCAATGGTTACCAGGAAATCCGCGAAATCAATATGGGTAAAATTGACCTGGATTTCTTGAAAAACAATGCGAAATGGAAATTGGTCCTAATCGTTGTGCTGTGCGATAAAACTTTTAAAACAGACAGCCATTGGTGCTGTTTGTTTTTCTTTTTATGCTTTACAATAGAGTGAGAATTCAAACATTACAAAAGCTAATTTTTGTCAGCTCATTGTTTGACCAAAACATACATAAAGCTGCACTAGATAACAGAAGGCCAGGATTGATATAAAGATTGTAAAAACACACAGCAGCTAAATCTGTGTGTTTTTTAAAGTGAATATTTTTTTGTATAAGGATGATAAATATGAAGCATAGATACGCAGTCATTACAGGCTGCTCAAGTGGATTTGGCGCTCTAATGGCGATTGAATTAGCAAAAATCGGCTTTCACATTATCGCAACAATGAGAAACACGAAAAAAAGAGCGTTCTTAATGGATAATGCAAAAAGGGAAGGAATCCAAGAGCAAATAACAATTCACGAATTGGATGTTACTTCTTCTAATTCTATTGAAGAGCTGAAATTTCACCTGAAACAGCTTCCGTCTGTTGATGTCCTGATTAACAATGCCGGTTTTGCCGGTGCGGGTTTTGCTGAAGAAATTCCGCTCGATGAATACAGAAGGCAATTTGAAACCAATGTTTTTGGAACGATCGGAGTCACACAAGCTGTGCTGCCATTTATGCGTACACAAAGAAAGGGAACCATAATAAATATTAGTTCTATTAGTGGACGAGTGGCATTCCCGGGATTATCGCCGTACGCAGCTTCAAAGTTTGCAGTAGAAGGATGGAGCGAATCGCTCCGCCTTGAAATGAAGCCTTTTGGCGTACATGTCGTGCTGTTGGAACCAGGATCCTTTAAAACAGGTATTTGGACCACAGGCAAACAAGTAACAGAGAAATCATTGGAAAAAGACTCCCCCTATTATCCTTACATGCTAAAGATACAGGGGTATCTTGATAAAAATGCCCCTTTCTATGAAGAGCCCATAATTGTTGCAAAAAAAGCAGCCAGCATTGCCATGGAGGATGAACCTTCTCTAAGATATCCGGTTGGGAAAGGGGTACAAACGAAGATCAACTTAAAAAGCCTGCTTAGATGGAAAACCTGGGAAAAGGTGATCCTCAAAACTTTGTACAAAAATTAGATATAATCAAATATAGTGTAATACTTTTTCTGATGTTTCCCAATCCCTGATTAATTTTCAAATATCAAGAGAAAATAAAAAAACCAGCCAATAATCATCAGGGGGGAGATAGAATGAAAAAAGGTATAAGAAAATCGTTCATTATTTTTCTATCGTTCATGACCATGCTGATGGTCTGGAATCAAACACAAGCAACAGTCTCGGGGCCTCCGGCTATTCATTTGCGCATAATGGAAACGACGGATCTGCATGGAAACATGATAGGGTATGATTATGAAGATCGAAAAAAAACAATCGAGTTTGGGCTTTCCAGAACAGCAACCCTGATCAAACAGGCGAGAGAGGAAGTGCCAAACTCCGTTCTTTTTGATAATGGGGACATACTGGAGGGAAATGCTCTTGACGAGTATGCTTACAGGAGCCGCCCATTGGACCTTGCAAATGTCCATCCCGTATATAAAGCCATGAATACGCTGCTCTATGATGCAGCTACAGTAGGGAACCATGAATTTAATTATGGGATTGATTTTATGGAGGAAAGCATAAGGGGAGCAAACTTTCCTTACATCAACGCCAATATATATGTAGAAGACCGAAACAGCATTGCAAATGATGATCTTAATTATTTCAACCCATATACTATTTTAGAAAAAGAAGTTACGGATACGGCAGGGGAAAAGCACAAACTGAATATTGGCGTGATCGGATTTATAACACCAATTGTCGCAGAATGGAATAAGGAATATTTTCACGGAAACCTGAAAGTGAAAAATATAAAAGAATCAGCGGAGCATTTTATTCCGATTATGAAGAGTAAGGGAGCAGATATTATTGTCGCGCTTGCCCACACCGGGCTTCAATCGGATAGGGGGCTGGCTGAGAGGAAAGGAAACTCGGTTTATGATCTTAGTAAAGTGAAAGGGATTGACGCCATTCTGTTTGGTCACAGCCATTCTATTTTTCCTGTCAGGGATGAACTCCAAACGCTGCCCGGGATTGATTTGAAAGCAGGGACCATTAACGGTACAGCTGCCGTGCAGCCCGGTTACTGGGGGAATCATCTGGGACTCATTGATTTAAAAATGATCCAGCAGAATGGGACCTGGAAAGTTAAGAGCAGCCTTTCCTCCATCAGGCCGGTGTACCGCAAAATCAATAAAAAAAGCAGGCCGATTATTCCGGCAGACCCGCTTATTGAGGAAATGATGAAAAAGGACCATAAACTAACGGTGGATTTTTTGAAAAATAAACATTAGAAGAAGGCGCCCATTCACATGAGCGCCTTCTTCCTATAAAACGGCAAAATCCTCACTCTTCAGATCGGTTATAAACATATGCCCTGGTGAATGAGTAATCATGATTTCAGGTTTTACATGCATAGCAACTGCCTGCGGGGTAACTCCACATGCCCAAAATACTGGAACTTCTCCCTCTTTAATTGTCACAGAGTCGCCAAAATCAGGCTGATTGATGTTGTTTATTCCAATCGTTTCAGGGTTGCCAATATGGACTGGTGCACCATGGACAGAAGGGAAGCGGCTTGTTACCTGCACAGCTCTGATGGCATCTTTCTCTGACATGGGCCTCATGCTCACAACCATTGGGCCTTCGAACCGGCCTGCTTTTACTGATTCCAGATTTGTTTTATACATAGGAACATTCCTGTTCTCCTCAATATGCCGGATTGGAATATGATTTTTCAGCAGTGCTTCTTCAAATGTAAAGCTGCATCCCAGCAGGAATCCGACCATATCATCATTCCACTGCGAGCTGATGTTTGTCAGCTCTTCAGCCAGCTCCCCGTTGCGATACACCCTGTATTTGGAAAGATCTGTACGAATATCAGCATCCGGAGCTGAAAGTTTTGGGATAGGGGAACCGGGCTCCGTAACATCAATGATCGGACATGATTTAGGGTTCCTTTGGCAAAAAAGCAAAAATTCAAATGCAAGCTCTTTCGGCAAAATAGCGAGGTTTGCCTGAATAAAGCCGTTCGCCATTCCCGCAGTAGGCTTGTCCCATGCTCCGCTTCTAATCGACTTGCGTGCGTCTGAAGGGCTCCATAAAGAAAGTTCGATCATAAATCATTCACCCTTTTCTCTTATTTAAATAGCTGTGGAATACCATTTATCAATGAATAAACACCCATATAAGACATGGCAACCACGATGATGACACCAAAAATCGTCATCCAAAGCGGATGCTTATAGTCTCCGACAATTTTGGTTTTATAGGCTGCCACCAGCATTACACCCAATGCAATCGGCAGGATTAAGCCGTTTAGAGATCCTACTAAAACCAGAATTTTAACCGGCTTTCCAATGATGACAAAAACGAGCGTAGATAAAGCGATAAACGTAACAATCAGCCATTTTTGATATTTTTCCAGAACAGGGCTGAACGTACGGATAAAGGAAACAGAAGTATAGGCTGCGCCAACCACTGATGTTACGGCAGCGGCCCACATGACAACCCCAAAAATCCTATAGCCGATATTGCCTGCGGCGAGCTGGAAAACGGAAGCTGGAGGATTGGATGGATCAAGAGCCAGTCCCTGAGATACTACACCTAAAGCAGCAAGGAAAAGGAAAATGCGCATGATGGAAGCAATCCCAATCGCACTGATGGAGCTTTTTGTCACTTCCGGCAAAGCTTCTTTTCCTTTTACACCTGCATCAATCAAACGATGCCCGCCAGCGAAGGTAATGTATCCGCCTACTGTTCCGCCTACTAAAGTAATAATGGCCAGAATATTAATTTTATCCGGAACAAAAGTTTTTGTCACAGCTTCGCCAACTGGAGGCTGCGCCGTAAACATTACATAAATGGTCAGGGCGATCATGACAAACCCTAAAATTTGTGTGAATCGGTCCATAAGTCTTCCTGCTTCTTTTACAAGGAAAATTCCAATCGCAAGGATTCCGCTCAGCAGTGCACCCATTTCAGGCGAGATGCCGAAAATAACATTCGTACCCAGGCCGGCCCCGGCAATATTCCCAATATTAAAAGCCAATCCTCCCATCACGATTAAAGCAGCAAGAAAATAGCCTAGGCCAGGCAAAATATCATTGGCAATATCCTGGGCACGCTTCTCGGAGACCGCGATGATCCGCCAGATATTCATTTGCGCACCAATATCAATGATAATGGATATTAAAATAACAAAGCCAAAGCTGGCTAAAAGTGTTTCAGTAAATACAGTAGTTTGTGTCAAGAACCCCGGTCCAATGGCAGATGTCGCCATCAGGAACGCGGCACCCAGCAAGAGACTCGCATTTGTTTGCTTCTTCATTCATTTTCCCCCTGATATATATCGTTTATGGACCGTGTTTAGTTTTCCAGCAGTCTAAGAAGCGGACCAAGGAAAGAAAAGTTGGAATAATGATCAACTTTCAAAAAATCTTCAAGTTTCAACAGAAATCGTCAACTTTGTATTATTATCTTCAATTTAAGCCAAATATCATCAACTTAGGCCAAAATAAAGGCATTTTCCCAAACGAACTTATCAAATTATTCATGATTGAAAAATTGCAGCTGAAAAAGCCCGCTTTTCGCTTGGGTCAGCGCACAGTCACCATTTGCATAGGGTGATTCCATGAAGGGACCAATCTAATCCCAAAGAGATCAACAAACCCTTATTTCAAAAAGTCTCCAATCTTGGCTACTTGAATACCGGCATCCTGTAAAGCTGTCGGAATATATTTGGCAAATTCGAGTGCACTTTCACCGTCGCCATGTATGCAAATGGTGTTGGCTTCAATCGAAACATCTGTACCCTGGACAGAAGTCACTTTGCCTTCCTTCACCATCCGGATTACCTGGTTGACAGCAACCGTGTGGTCTGTGATGAGAGCGTTGCTTTCTCTTCTTGAGGTAAGCGATCCATCCGCCTGATAAGTACGGTCAGAGAATACTTCATGGGCAGAGCGCAGGCCGATTTTCTTCCCGGCTTTTACCAGTTCACTGCCGGCAAGTCCAAATAATATCAATTCCGGATCTATCTTATAAACGGCTTCTGCAATGGCATCTGATAAAGAAGCACTCTTTGAAGCCATATTAAACAGGGCACCATGCGGCTTCACGTGCTGAATTATGCCGCCTTCGGATTTAACGAACGCATATAAAGCACCAATCTGGTAGACAACAAGATCGTAAGCTTCCTGCGGTGTAATGCTGATGTCGCGCCGGCCAAACCCAGTTAAATCCTGAAGGCCAGGATGAACGCCGATTCCAACATTTTTCTCTAAAGCCATCTGTACCGTTTTTCTCATGGTTGCAGGATCGCCTGCATGAAAACCGCAAGCAATATTCGCAGATGTAATATAATCCAGAATTTCTTCATCCCGTCCCATTTTATATGCGCCAAAGCTTTCACCCATATCACAATTAATATCAACAATATGCATTTCCATTTCCTCCTATCTGGTTTTTAAGTGGATACCTTGCTTTAGTTCTTTCAATTTCAATTCTCTGTCAAGGTATAGACGCTGCGCCTCTTCATGGGAAATTTCAGCAAATTTCAGCTTATCGCCAGGCTTGGCTTGTGCAAGAAGAGGGAGATCGGCGAATGCCACCTGTCCGATTTTTGGATAGCCTCCGGTTGTTTGCCTGTCAGCGAGCAAAACGATTGGATTGCCATCCGGCGGAACCTGTATCGAACCAAAATTAACTGCCTCTGATATTAATTCGGCAGGTTCTGATAATGTTAACCCCGGACCCTTCAGCCTATAGCCCATTCTATCCGACTGTGCTGATACTTCAAAGGCATGATCAAGCAATGTTTCCCGGCTTTCTTTTGTAAATAGTTCAAACTGCCGGCCTTTTGTCATTCGGATCGTCGGCACGGCATTCGTGCTCGGGAGCAGATCAGAAGTGATCGACCAGTCATTTTCAATAAAGGATTGGTTTTGTAACTGACGTGAAAGGTAATCCATCATTCTCTTTGATTGACTGGACGGTTTCCCAAACACAAGCTGGTCACCAGCTTTTAATGCCCTTCCTTCAAAACCGCCAATGCCTGCACGCAAGTAAGTCGCTTTGCTTTTCATTACATAAGGTACGGAAAAGCCGCCCGCAACAGACAAGTAAGCACGGCAGCCCTGCAAACAATGGCCAAATTTTAGCTCACTGCCTTTTTTTACATAAATAGATCTCCACAAGCGGACAGGCTGGCCGTTAATGGAAGGGGATAGATCCCCGCCGCAAATGGAAATAAGGGCATCTTTTTCAAAGGTTATTGCTGGCCCAATCATGGTCATTTCGAGAGTTGGTTCGCTTTCGATGTTCCCCGTTAGCAGATTCGCCACTCGATGCGATAGAGGATCCATCGCACCGCTGGCAATCACGCCAAACTTCTGAAACCCTGTTCTCCCTAAGTCCTGAATGCTCGAAAGGAGACCAGGCTTTATTATTTTCAGCATGATTCCGTCTCCTTCCATTTTTCGTACTCTGCCCGGCTGATTGGCTTAAATTTGATTTTATCTCCTGCCTTTAAAAGGGTAGGGGACTCATCATGCGGGCGAAATAATCTTACAGGTGTGCGTCCAATGAGCTGCCAGCCGCCAGGTGTTTCAATCGGATAAATGCCAGTCTGCATTCCAGCAATTCCAACCGATCGTTCTGGAATTTTTAAGCGGGGAGATTCTCTCCGTGGGGCTGCGATTTTCTCAGACATTCCGCCAATAAATGGGAAGCCTGGAGCAAATCCAATCATGTAAACCAGATAATCGCCCGAAGAGTGAATATCAATCACTTCTTCAGGTGAAATTCCATTATGCTTTGCCACATAATCAAGGTCCGGCCCAAATTTTCCGCCATAGCAAACTGGTATTTCCACTAGTCTGGATTCAGCCGTATTGCTTGCTTCAAGATCCTTTATAAGAGGCTCGATTAGCTCACAAGCATAATCAAAAGGAAGCTTTCCTTCTGAAAGCTGATAGATTGCAAGAGGGTCATAAAAAATTGTTACAGTCGTATACGCTGGAATGTATTCATTCATCCAACCGGGCGGCTGATCTTCAAGAACATCTGTTAACGCCTGAACCTTTTGATGAGATTTCTCGCTGATTTCGTTCCCGAGTTCAATAAGGACGGCATTGTCACCTAAAGGGTGTAGTGTATAATCCATGTTTTCACCTGCTTTCTTTTTAAATAAAGGCTTAGGTTTGCATCATGTTCATTCAGCGCATAAATTATTCCTACAATAGTAATTCGCATTCATTGATCAATGAAAATAAGATAATTATTATTTACAAACCTTGCCCTAATCAAGTTTCCAATTTAAAATACTTTTTCGCTTTAGCAAGATAGCCAATTAGAATAACGAAATATATTATTCTATAATAGACTGAAAATTCTATTTGTGCAAATTATCTAGATATCCCGGTGAAAAAAACGGCTAAAATATTTTGGCTGGCTGCTTTTATGATATCAACTGCTTCCTTGTCCCAATATCATCATAGTTTACAACTCCTCCAAAACTGGGAATAAAGTATGGACATTACGAATTAGGGAGAGATTATTGTGGGTGCCAAAACGGAAACGAACCTTTCAGAAAGATTTGAAGCGGCTTTTAACCGTATTCATAAATCTTTAAAACAATCCGCCAAAAAAGCCAGAACAGATAAATTTTATAAATTGATTGAAATCCAAAAAAATCATTCGCTTATCCGGTTATATCAAAATGACTTGCATCAATTTGCCAAATTGAGAAATGCCATCGTTCATGAAAAAATCGATCTTGACTATTACATTGCCGAACCTCACCTGGAAACTGTGGAGAGAATTGAGAGGATTGCAGAGGATTTTGAAAAACCGAAAACGGCACTCTCAATTGCTGCATCACCGGTTTTTTACTTTTATGAAGATGGCAAGCTTTCAGATGTATTGGCCATTATTAACAAATTTTCACACTCCCAGTTTCCGATCTATAACGGGAAGGAAGAGTATTCCTGGCTGCTGACTTCAGCAGATATTGTGAAATGGATGAGCGAGCATTTTACAGAAGACGCAATTCAGCTGAAAAAAATACAGATTAAGGAGCTTTTCAATAAAAAATCAAGGCATCAAATAGCATTTGCCAGCAAGGATACCTCTATTTTTGAATTAGAGGATCTTTTCGAAGAGTACCGTTCCAGAAATGAAAAACTCGAAGGAATCATCGTAACAGAAAAGGGGGAACCGGCAGAAAAACCAAAGGGGATTATTACAGCCTGGGATCTTCTTGAAGCGGATGCAGAAAATTAACCATGAAAAAAGGTGCAAACCAACTGTTTGCACCTTTTTTCAGTCCCGATAGGACTTTAGGAAGCCTATTGCATCAGGCCGAAGCGGAGTAGTGTGGGCCTGTGCTGCACTTGCATACCTGCTGACCTCCGTGCAAAGGTTCCTTTTTTTGCAACGCCAAACGAATACCGTGAAGTCGCTGTAAACCTGATCATGGCTTCAGTCCCTCCTTTTGGTTTTGGCCTTGCATTATTACCTTTTCCACGAATCTGAAAAATAAAACATCTTCTTCTTCTCTTATAACCCGCCTGCACAAAAGCTAAAAATGTGATAAAATAAATTGTTAGCTAAATAGAAATCCGTGTGAATACGGTAGAGGTTCTAGCTACCCTCTTTAAAAAACTAAGGAAAACAGGTCTGCTTTCTTAGTAGTCCTTTTTTCTATTAAAAGGAGAATTTTCTTATGAAAAGTGACAAAGCGCTCGTTGTTTTCAGCGGCGGCCAGGATAGTACCACTTGCTTATTCTGGGCTAAGGAACGTTTTGCAGAAGTAGAAGCGGTAACTTTTAATTATAACCAGCGGCATAAACTGGAAATTAACTGTGCAAAGCAAATTGCGGGTGACCTCGGTATCAAGCATCATATCCTTGATATGTCTTTGTTGAACCAGCTTGCACCAAACGCCTTGACACGCAATGATATCGAAGTAAAAGATGGGGAAGAAGGGGAACTTCCTTCTACATTCGTACCAGGGAGAAATCTTTTATTCCTTTCGTTTGCTGGTGTTCTTGCAAGCCAAATAAGTGCGAAGCATCTAATCACTGGGGTCTGCGAAACAGATTTTAGCGGATATCCGGACTGCAGAGATGTTTTTATAAAATCTCTTAATGTCACGCTCAACCTTTCGATGGACCAGCAATTCGTCATTCATACACCGCTTATGTGGCTAAATAAAGCAGAAACTTGGAAGCTGGCTGATGAATTGAGTGCACTTGACTATGTGCGTGAAAAGACTCTTACATGCTATAACGGCATTGTGGCTGACGGCTGCGGTGAGTGCCCAGCCTGCCGCTTAAGGCAAAAAGGGCTTGAAGAGTATCTTCATGAAAAGGGGGAGCTTTAAGCCATGTACGGATTCAGGATCGTCGATAAACTCCAGAAAATTGACAAGGATATTAAACGCGATCAGTTAAAATACCACAATAAACGTGTTTTGATCAGCAAGGAATTTACTTTTGATTCCGCCCATCATTTGCATAGCTATGATGGAAAATGCAAGAATCTTCACGGGCACACATACAAAGTCATATTTGGCATTAGCGGATTGGTGGATGACCGTGGACTAATGATTGACTTTGGCGATCTAAAAGAAATGTGGAAAAATGAAATTGAAATTTTCCTTGACCATAAATATTTGAATGAGACGCTTCCGCCGATGAATACGACAGCAGAGAATATGGTTGTCTGGATTTATGAAAAAATGGCGGAATCCCTGTGTAACCGAAAAGAACAGTATATCGGGGCAAGGGTTGAATTTGTCCGACTCTATGAAACTCCTACAAGCTATGCTGAAGCGAGAAGGGAGTGGATGGAGGTTGAGTAAAATCCCTGTTCTTGAGATTTTCGGCCCAACTATTCAGGGGGAAGGAATGGTCATCGGCCAAAAAACAATGTTTGTCCGCACGGCTGGCTGCGATTATGCCTGCAGCTGGTGCGATTCGTCCTTTACCTGGAATGGAAGCGCCAAAGACAGCATCCGTCAAATGGAACCAGATGAAATTTGGAAGGAACTGAAAGAGCTGGGTGGTAACGGATTCTCTTTCGTAACAATCTCAGGCGGCAATCCCGCTCTATTAAAGAACCTGAATGAGCTGATTTCTTTATTGGAATCAGAGAGGATTAAAGTCTGCCTGGAAACCCAGGGCAGCCGCTGGCAGGATTGGTTTTTTGACATCGATGAACTGACGATTTCCCCTAAGCCTCCGAGCTCGGGTATGGAAACAGATTTCGAAGTACTTGATGGAATGATTGAAAGACTTCAGAAAAGAGGAGACAAAGATAAACATGTTTCCATGAAAGTTGTGATCTTTGATGACAAAGATTATGCGTACGCTAAAATGGTCTATCAGAGATATCAGGGTATCCCATTCTTTTTGCAGGTTGGGAATGATGATACCGGAACTACGGATGACAAGGGCCTTATCCAAAAATTGCTTGTGAAATATAATTGGCTGATTGAGAAAACAATGAAAGATCATGATTTAAAAAATGTTAAAGTCCTTCCTCAGCTCCACACGTATATCTGGGGCAATAAGCGAGGGGTATAGATTTTTCCAGAAATCCGCACCAGCTTGGTGCGGATTTCTTAGTGAATACACAACCGCGCATATTACAAAACAGGCTGATAAACTAGCTGAAAACCTTGTAAAAGGCGAACGCATCATCGCAATAGGGCATGTTGGCATTACAAGGCCCAAAATGGTGTCAGTCTTAAAGGAATAGATCCCTGTTTATAAGCAAAGAGCCGACATCGTCCCTCTCAGATCTAATCCCTGACTACCATCTAATCGATAAAGGTCCTTAAAAAACAAAGCTGCAAACCCGGTTTGGTTTGCAGCTTTTATGGTGTGTATGAAAGTGGTCTAGTGGTGGTACAGATACATGGTACAAAAAAAGGGGGCCGCCTACATTCCGGTCTGGTTAGTCCCGCAACGAAGCGAAGTTAGAAGAGGTGGGCGGCCGTGAATTTAGTATATGCAAACAATAAAAAAAGATGCAAAAAACCTTCCTGCATCATGGCAGGAAGGTTCAGCTTTTTAGACTACTGGTCTAAGGTGGTATAGGTAGCTGGCACCTTTTTGAATGCCAGGTACATCATCGGCACTATGATCAAGGTTAGGATAACCGAGAACATGATACCTGAGATGATGGTGATGGCGAGCGGCATGAAGAGGGTGTCTCCGCTTGCTGCTACTGGCACAAGCGCTACAATGGATGTAAGAGCGGTGAGCAATATTGGGCGGATTCTTGTGCGGCCCGCTTCAACAACAGCTTCTTTGATTGGCATACCACTTCTTAACCCCTGTTCCATAAATTCAATTAGTACAACAGCGTTTCTGACTACGATTCCTGTTAGTGAGACCATTCCCATAACGGCCAGGAAACTAATTGGCGTCTGCGTAACAAACAAGCCAAGAATAGCACCTGCAAGAGCCAGGTAAACAGCAATCAGAACAAGGAATGGCAGTCCCAGAGAATTAAACTGGAAGGCAATCAGCAAGTAAACCAGAAAGATGACGATGATAAATAAAACGGTAATTTCAGCAAAAAAATCGTTTTGTGCCTGATTTTCGCCGCCTATTGAGATGCTGTAATCTTGATCATCGAGCTTTTCGCGTTCCTTATCGACGACCTTCTGAATATTATCTTTAAAGTTGTCTTCATCCTTTGGAAATGCTCTTAGAGTGATTGCACGGTCCCCGTTCAGGTGGGGGATTCGCTGTATTTCCTCAGTCCTTTTTTCATCAACCAATGTGTCAAGGGATACTATAGAAGGAGAACCTCCAGCTGCACTCCCTGCTGCAACCTCAAGTTTAGTTAAGTCAAGCGGTTCATCTTTTTCACCAAGAAGGATGCTCATATCCCTTTTGGCAACGCCATTATCAAATGCTTTCAGTGGAATTCCTTTTGTGGCAAGACGTATTTGCTCGCTGATTTGGTTAACCTTAATGTCATAGTCCTTTAATAGCTCTCGATTAGGCACATACTTTAATGTTGGTTCAGGTTTTCCGATATTATCAACCACGAAATCAGCACCTGCGCCTTCCATTTGAGCAGTAAGACCGTCTCTAATTTCCAGCAGCTTTTCGACTTCTGGCCCTTTAACCGTTACAGTTACCGGAGCACCCGCAGGAGGGCCTTGCTGAATGGTTTCCATAAAAATTTCTGCGCCAGGATATTCCTCACGCAGAACGGATATCCAATCATCAATCAGACCCTGTGCTGTCTGTTTTTCCCGGTCAACTCGTACAGCAATTTGGCCTGTATTAGGACCCGTCACATTGAGTGAGCTATTAAATAAGTAGGGCAGGCCGGTTCCTGCAAACACACTCGTTTCCTTCACACCTTCATCAGTTAATAGCATTTTTTCGATTTTTTCTAGTTCGCCAGCTGTTTCTTCAAGAGTAGTTCCAATTGGCAGTGACACATCTATAGTCACTTCCTTGCGGTCAGCAGCTGGGAAAAACTCAAACGGAGTAAATGCGGCAAGGCCAAAAATAGCTGTAGTAAAAACTAAGCCTAGAATGCCTGCCAGCTTCGGTTTCTTAGAAAAAGGCTTCAATATCTTATCTGCATAAACATCTGCAGCCTTATTCAACGGTCTCCCCAATAAACCGGGAGCAACGGGTACTTTCTTGCTTGTTTTACGGTATAGCATAAAACGCAGCATCGGCACAAAGATCAGAGCAACCAGAGTGGAAGCAAGAATCGTGGTAATCAGGACCGTTGGCAGCGCCCGGATAAATGCACCATTGCCTCCGGATAAAAAGATAAGAGGCATGAAGGTGAATACGATTGCCAGGGAAGAGGTGACAATGGAAACCCATATTTCTTTTGTCCCATTTACAGCCCCGTTAAAAGCGTTATCCCCCAGCTTGTAGCGCCTTTGAATATTATCATTTACAACAATCGAGTCATCCACTAGAATGCCAAGTGCGATGATTGCTCCAATTACAGATATCTGGTTTAAATCCACCTCAACAAATGGCAGGGGAATCAGTCCCATTAAGACAGAAATCGGGATAGCAAGGGCCACCACGAAAGCACCGGATGCCGTTAACCCAAGAGCAGTAGTTACAATGACTGCTATGACCGAAATGGCTAGTGAAAAGAATAAGCCGTCAAACACATCTGTTACAAGACTGGCTTGGGAATAGTAATTGATAAGCGTTACATTTTCAGGCAATCCCTCACTCAGCTCTTCTACTTTTTCGCTGACTCTTTCATCCACAGTGGGGATATCCTGGCCTTCTTCTACAAAAGCAGTAAAAGAAATAGAAGGTTCGCCGTCCAGTGTGACAATATCCTCTTTTTGCTTTTGAACAATTTTAGCCTTTCCCACATCTCCAATCACAACTGGTTCTCCTAGAGGAGACTTACCGATATATACATCCTCAATTAGCTTATCAGATGTATAATGATCGACTGTCAGTTGGACAACTTGTTGATTGATTTCCTGTTTGCCTATTGGTGTCGGATAATATTCCTCATTAATCGCATCGATGACATCAGGAAGGATGATACCATTTTCCTTTAGTAAATCAAGATCCAGCTGAATCACTATTTCCTCTTCAGGAAGCCCTTTGATCGTTACACTGCTAACACCCTTTATGGACTCAACTTCTTCTTTCCACCGTTCTAAATCTTTTTGAAGAGGAAGGAGATTCTCCATCTTCTCACTCGTCAAATGGTAAGAAACAACTGGCATTTTAACCGTTGCCTCATTAATCTCGGGTTCAAATGCTTCTTCCGGAAATCCAGCGGCAGCATCAGAAACAGCCTGACGAATATTGCTGAACACTTCTTTTTTGTCTTCACCGTCAGAAACCGTTACGATTAGAGTAGAGAAGCCTGCGGCAGATGACGAGCTCACTTCTTCAATTCCATTTAAGGACAGCAGTTTGGATTCTAAAGGGTTGGTGATCGTCCGTTCCACACTGTCTACAGTCGCACCAGGATACACCGTATTTACGGTACCGATATTGACTGTGGTTTCAGGAATCTCCCTTTGCGGAAGCTGCATGAACGTAAACACTCCGATAATGACAAATAATACAAACAAAATGATGAAAATTTTGGATCGCTTTAGAATCCATCCAAGCATAAAAACTCCTCCTTAAATTTTTGACTCGATGGTCAAATAATAAATAACAGAAACAAAAACACCCATATATCAATAAAAATCATTTGACTCATTAGTCATTTTGCCTTTTTTTACAGGTGGAGTCAAGAATGAATGTGCCGAGCAAGCACAATCATATAAATGAAAGTCTGAGGTGCTGAAATGAACAAAAGGGAAGCTATATTGGAGGCAGCAGTTGAGCTTTTTGCCGAAAAAGGATACAGCCAAACTTCCATGCAGGAGATTGCAGATAGAGTAGGAATCTCGAAAGGATCTCTGTATTCTTTTTTTACATCAAAAGAAGATTTGATAATTTCGATTTATGAACATTATCAGCAGCTTGTATTTGAGCGGGTTTTTATCGTCGGGCTTGATAGGCATCTGCCTCCTCGTGAAAAGCTCGAAAAACAGTTTCAGGTTCAGTTTGAAGGAATTCTGGAGTATAAAGCCTATATGAAAATGCATATGAGGGGGGAAACAGCTGCAAATAGCCAAAAGGTTTCAGCTATGGAACACCGAATGAGAGGGAGGCTATTTTCATGGCTGCAGAATCGTTTACTGGAACTTTATGGGGAAGGTATTTCCATTTATAAATGGGATTTGCTGTTCATGGTTCAATCTATTTACCGAACCTATATGATGCTCATGGTAAATGGGCAGGCTAATGCAAAACCGCTTGACATTGGCAAGCATATCGGCCGGCAGCTGGACCTAATGGCTAAGGACTTTCTTAATGGAGACAGCAAACCGATCTTGAATGATGAAATGCTGAGGGACTTTATTGTAGACATGGACAGGGAAGGTGCTTTTGTATCCTTTGAAAAAAGGGAACAGGCCTGGAAAGTGCTTTACGAAAAGCTAAACAGGCTTGAACCGGAACAATCCTTCCCTTTAAAAGAAGCTGCTAATCGCATTTCCGAAGAAACTAGGAAAGCACGACCGGAAAAATTAGTGCTAAAGGGACTTTTCGCCCTCCTTAAACAAAACAACGAAATTATCATCGAAGCGAGAGCCTTGGAAGAAGAGATCCTTCCTGTATAAATAAGACCATTATATGATATGTAAAAAATAACATTGCCAACAACTGCGGCAATGTTATTTTTTATTGAATTTTTTTCGTAAACTTTCTTAAACAAACAAAAAGCCTCTTTATATAATGCAATCAGCGGAAGTTTGTACATTGCTTTAGAGGGTATATATGCAATATAAACAAAACCAGAAAGGGGAGGTAATGATGCTCTGGACAATTGCAGGTATACTGCTGGTATTGTGGATACTTGGATTAATATTTGAAGTAGCAGGCGGGATTATACATCTGCTGCTCATAATTGCAGCCATCATAATTGTAGTTAACTTTATCAAAGGCCGTGCATCTGGCAGAGGATAGAGAGAAAGCCTTCATTGAAGGCTTTTTTCTATTGCCTGATACTTTTTGAATCGCAAGTGTATATAAAAAAGGATAGATAAAATACCGGCCAAATTGGCACATTTACCGGCCAATATTACATAAATACCGGCCGAAATCGTGATTTTACCGGCCAAAACTGCCACTTTACCGGCCAACATAGTTCGGCCGTAAGAATCGAAATCTGCATCTCATCCTACTAACAACAAAACCGGCCCCCAATCGGGACCGGCTCTTATTTACGCAATAACCATGTCAGGATTTAATTCTCCTGCAATTTCCTGTACCTCAGAACCTTCCATTGTTTCTTTTTCAAGAAGAGTTTCCACAAGGGTTTGATATTGTGGCTGATGATTTGCAATAAGCAATTCACATCTTTCCAGCGCTTTTTGGAATAAATCCTGCATTTTGGCTTCTTTTTGTCCTTTATTAAAAGTCAGTTCAAAGCCGTTATCAAGAAGTCCAGTATCGACCATTTGCTCAATAATGTGCTTGGCTTGCTTCACGTCACCGCTGACACCAATGCTGTGCTCTCCAAGGATCAATCTCTCAGCAACACCGCCTGCTAGTATCATAGCAACCTGATCGAGCAATTCACTAGTAGTAGACAAGTGAAGTTCCTTATTTATAGGCGCAACATATCCAAGTGCTTCACCACGGGGGATGATCGTAGCCTTTCTCACAGATCCAGGCTTTGTCAAGGCTGCTACAAGTGCATGACCGGCTTCATGGATGGCTACACGCTGCTTCGTTCCAGGATCCTGAAGGGCACGTGTAGTTGTTCCAAGTATCGTGCGGTCAAGCGCATAATCCAAATCTTCTTTAGAAATAATCTCCTGGCCATTTCGTACAGCTCTTCGGCTTGCTGTTTCAAACAGGGAATGAAGATCTGCGCCTGAGAAGCCAGAAGTGCTTTCTGCCAAAACACCAAGAGTCATGAAAACATCCTCAGCTAGCAATCTATTTTTCGTATGGATATGAATAATCTCTCTTCGGCCCTTTGTATCTGGAAGCGGTACATTGAAAGTGAAGTCGATGCGTCCGGGACGAAGGAAGGCTTCATCCAGCATATCTTTTCGGTTCGTTGCTGCAATAAACAAAATGCCATCATTTGAATGTCCGCCATCCAGCTGAACAAGCAATTCTGTCAAAGTTTTTTCACTTTCCTCTCCGCCATGCTGCTTCCGGCGGCCAGCAAGGGCATCCACTTCATCAATAAAGACGACAGCAGGCGAATGCTTTCTTGCGTTTTGAAAAAGGTTTCTTACACGGGATGCACCAACACCGACAAACAATTCATTAAAGCCGGATCCGCTGGTTGAGAAAAACGTTGCACCAAGTTCTTTGGCAATAGCCTGGGCAAGAAGCGTTTTTCCTGTTCCAGGAGGTCCGTATAAAAGAATTCCTTTCGGCGGTTTTATCCCCATTTTCAGGGAGCGTTCAGGTTCTTTTAAGATAGAAAGAGTCTGCATGATTTCCTCTTTCATTTCTTCCTGAATTCCGCCAACATCTTCTAGTGAAATGGAAGGAAGAGGCTTAGGCTTGGAAACACTTTGCTTCATTGTATTTGTAGCGCCCATTCCGCCTTTTCCTGCCTTATATAGATAGAGCCCAATAGCTATGAATAATAAGACCACCCCAGCAAGAATCCAAGGCGTAAAAGGTCCTGTAGGTGCAAAAGTATACTGTATATTATAGGTTTCTACTAATTTATCTACTATTTCACTATTAGGAGGCACATGTGAGATGTACTCTCCATCAGGGGCAGAAATTAGCAATTTACCGTTTTTATATTCCTGTATTGAAACAGTTTTTCCATCTTGGGAGGCAATAAGCTTTTCCACAGTGGAAAACGAGACAGTCACATCCTTATTTCCTGCTTGCACGGTCCATATAACCGCTGCCAAAATCACCGTGACCACCAATAAAAGCGAAACAACCGTTGAAGGTTTCTGTAAACGTGATTTCAACTATTTCCCTCCTCATTGAACATAACTACATTATAAGGAAAAAGAAAGGTTATTTATAGGTTTTTAAAGTTTTTAAACGTTGTAAATTATGGAAAAATAGTATTATTGCTGTGAAACTGTGTTATAACAGGGTTTTGCTGGGGTAAATTTGTGATAGAAATGTGACCAAACAGAGGAGTAATCAGGAACCTATGAAAATATTCGTTGTATTCTGCGAATCAGCCGGATCCGATTTTGTAATCAATAAAACCGTTTAAAAGTCTTAGTCCACCGCTTTTATGGCGGGAATGACGGCTGATTCTTCGTAAGAATCTTTCTCCTTTCACCATCCCGGCAAGGCCGCAGAAGGAGGAAGCAGCCTTACTATTCAAACTCGGCATCCCCTCTGGGAATGGGTGTCAGCTTTACCATCAGCAGTGTGATTGCTTTCTTTTATTACCGATATGGCAAATGGCATGAGCAGGAGTTATTCGTAAAAGGAAAATAATCCTTTTCATAGACAAAAGTATACTTTATACTTATATCGAATAATTTCATAACGCTACCACAAGGGGAGCATATTGCTGAGAGTGAACAGTTTTGCTGTTCTGACCCTTTGAACCTGTTAGATAATGCTAGCGCAGGAATGTGGAATAAAAGGCAGCAGGATGCATCCGCTTCTGCCTGCTTGTTCTCCCTTGGGGTATCGTCAAACGATTTAAGGGGGATTTTTTTATGAAAAAATTAAGTTTAGCAGCCATGATCGAAGCCTCATTTTTTGCAGCATTTGCCGTTATTCTTGATTTTCTGCCATCCATTAAGCTGTCGCCATCGATTTCCATATCTGCAGCCATGATACCTATTTTTATCCTGGCATTCAGATGGGGCTTTAAAGTCAGCTTCATTGCCGGCCTCTTATGGGGCATCTTGCAGATTGCCATGGGGGATGCGTGGATTGCAACGCCGCTTCAGGCATTTATTGAGTATTTTGTAGCATTTGCCTGTATCGGGTTTGCCGGTTTGTTTTACCGCCCAATTCAAAATCAGCTGTGCAGAGGGTACAAGAAGAAGGCATTGGCCTGGGCAGTGGTAGCGGTGTTCGCCGGTAGTCTTGCCAGGTACTTCTGGCATTTCATTGCAGGTGTGCTTTTCTTCGGAAGCTATGCACCAGAGGGAATGTCACCCGTTCTATTTTCCTTCCTGGCAAACGGCACAACCATGCTTGGAGCTGTCATTCTATGCTCGATTTTAGCAGTGTTAATCATTTCTTCGGCCCCAAGATTAATCATTAGAAAATCGGATGAATTTTTAGAATCTCAAAAACGTGCTTTATAATAGCATCAGCCTCTTTGAATATATTTTCAGAGAGGTTTTTTTCATAAAATAGAAAACTGCTCCTGAAAATTGGGTATATTACTCAAAAAGGGGAGTGATGACTTTGTCAAACACATTGCATGGAAACATCATTGCAGGTGTATATGATGCAAAAGCCAGCGCCTTTGAAATTCAAAGAATAAAAAATTTCAGCACCCAATCTATCCTTAACAAAAACCAGTGTGAAAATTTGTATAATTATTTATCACTACATGAAGAGGATGAGGGAGGACAGATCATCACACTGTACGATCAAATGCCATTCATGCTAACCAGGCAGGAAATATGCAGTCTGAAAAAGGATTTAGAAAACATTAAAAAGCTATATCAGTAGAAAATCACTTTGCATCCGCAAGGCGATTATTTTTGCAAAAATAAATTTGACAAATTTGTGAACATAGTTAGAATATTAAATAAAAGGGGATGAAAAAATGACACTTAAACAGCAAAAGGTTTTGCATTTTTTTAGGAATATAACAGCTGCCGGAATCATGTTAGGACTCATTGTTTTTATTTCAAGCTTCTTTGTAAGCGGTATCGCCGGCGAGTATGTTTTATCAATCGGCTTAAGCATTATGGTATCATCCATGCTGATTTTTGGATTCGGATTTTTCATCAATGTAATGGAAGAAATGACAAAGGGAAGCAAGGGAATCAGACAATACAAATAAAACCGGCCTCTATAAGGGAGACCGGTTTTTTATATTGTCTTTGGAAAGCTTAATGAGCAGCGTGTCCAGAGGTTAAAACCCATATAGAACCAACTACAATAACGATAACCATAAATACGGCATAAATCATATTTACTAGGTTCGTCTTGCCGTCTTCACCTTCTCTTAAGTGCATGAACATGAACAGCTGCATGCCAGCCTGTATGACAGCCAGAGAGCCAATAATCCACATGATCACTTTAAATGAGAGATTCGTTTTTAAAGTAATACCTGCTGCTGCAAAAGTCAGCACAAGGGAAACAACAAATCCAATGACATGGCTTATCGGGAAACTTTTTGATTGTTGATGTTCCATTTAAGCCACCAGTCCTTTCAAATACACGAATGTGAAAATAAAGATCCAGACTACATCAAGGAAATGCCAGTAAAGTCCGATAATGAACGTCTTTCTTGCTGTAGTAGGGGTAAGGCCTCTTTTTAAAAGCTGGATAATGACCATAGTTGCCCAGCCAATTCCGAGTGTTACGTGGGCTCCATGTGTTCCCAGCAAAACAAATAAGCTGGAAAGGAACGCGCTTGTCTGCATCGTTGCCCCTTCATGCGCATAATGAATGAATTCATTAATCTCCATGAAAAGGAAACCTGCGCCAAGGGCAAGGGTTATCACAAGCCAGATGATCAGCCCTTTTAAATTGTGGCGGCGCATTTCAAAAATGGCGATGCCCATTGTAAAGCTGCTTGTCAAAAGGAGGACTGTCTGAATCATGACATCCTTGATCACAAAAATGTCTTTATGTGTTGGACCTCCTGCAAAGCGTTCATATAATACACCATATACTCCAAACAGCGTGGCAAATAGAACGATTTCAGCGCCAAGGAAAACCCAGAAGCCAAGAATATTCATCCGATCCTGTTCAGTTTGATATTCAAGGGGCAAGGAAGTATCCACTTTAGCTGACATGATCATGCACCTCTCCTTCTGTTTTTCTCCAGGCATTTTCAATTCTGTGAATTTCATCTTTTTTAACATGGAAGCCTTCATTGTAATCGAATGAACGGATGATCAAACCAGCAAAAATGCCGATGGCAGCTAAAGCTGCAGCAATGTGCCATTCAAATACAAGGAGGAAGCCTGCGATGCCAAAGATGACACCCATATAAATCGGAAGCCAGGAATTGCTTGGCATATGAATCTCTTCAATTTCACTGTCATATAACGTTAAGCCTTCATTCTTTTTCTTCATGTGCCAGAAAGGATCAAGGGATTTAACCTCCTGCAGCTTTGCAAAGTTATAGAATTGAACTGGTGAAGCAGTAGACCATTCCAATGTTCTTGCATCCCATGGATCGCTTGAGATGTTTCTGTCCGCATAGCGGATGCTCCAGTAAATGTTGTAGCAGAATACCGCGAATCCGGCTGCCAGAATGATCGAGCCAATGGCAGATAGCATGAAGAGTGGTGCAAATCCAGACTCGGCAGAGTATGTGTAAGCACGTCTTACAGCTCCGTTCAGACCAAGGAAGAACATAGGCATGAATGTTACGTTAAAGCCAATAACGAATAGCCAGAAATGCCATTTCCCGATTTTTTCATTCAGCATGAAGCCGAACATTTTTGGCCACCAGTAGTAAAGACCAGCAAATACCGCAAATACGACACCTGGAATTAATACATAGTGGAAGTGGGCAACAAGGAATAAAGTGTTGTGATATTGATAATCTGCTGCGCCCATTGCAAGCATGACGCCTGTAACCCCGCCAATAACGAAGCATGGGACGAATGCCAAGGCCCAAAGCATGGCGGAAGAAATTTTTATGCGTCCTTTCCGCATGGTAAACAGCCAGTTGAACATCTTGACTCCAGTTGGAATGGCGATTGCCATTGTGGTAATGGAGAAGAAGGAGTTAACAGCTGGTCCTGAACCCATTGTATAGAAATGGTGAACCCACACAACCATACTTAAAAGCGCAATCCCAAGGATGGAGAATACCATTGATTTGTAGCCAAATAAAGATTTCCTTGAGAAAGTCGAAATAACCTCTGAGAAAATTCCGAAAGCAGGCAGAGCAACAATGTATACTTCCGGGTGGCCCCATAGCCAGAACAGGTTAGCCCAAAGCATATCCATGCCTCCGCCTGATACTGTAAAGAAATGTGTGCCATACAGGCGGTCAAAAGTCATCAATGCCAATGCAACTGTGAAAATAGGGAAAGCAGCCACAATTAGAATGGATGTTACAAAAGTAGTCCATGTAAACATCGGCATTTTCATCAATGTCATGCCTTTTGTTCTCATTTTTAAAATCGTGACGATAAAGTTAATACCTGTCATCAATGTCCCAATACCGGCAATCTGCAATGCAACCGCATAAAAGTTATTTCCGATTCCCGGACTGAATTCCTTGCCTGCTAGAGGGAAGTAAGAAGTCCATCCTGCATCAGGTGATCCTCCGATGACGAAGGAAATATTAAATAGCATAGCTCCACTGAAGAACAGCCAGAAGCTTAGTGCATTCAACTGAGGGAAGGCGACGTCACGCGCACCGATCTGCAGCGGAATGACTACGTTCATTAAACCAATCAAGAACGGCATCGCCATGAAAAGGATCATAATGACTCCATGAGTTGTAAAAATTTCATTGTAATGCTGTGAATCAAGAAATCCCATTTCCGGCTGTGCTGTTTGAGCTTTCATTAGCAAGCCGTCCATCCCGCCGCGAAAAAACATCAATACAGCGGAGATGATATACATCATACCGATTTTTTTATGATCAACGGTTGTAAGCCATTCTGTCCATAAGTACTTCCACTTTTTCAAGTAGGTAATTCCTGCAACTGCACCAATCATGGTTAGAACAATAGCAATCTGTGAACCTAGTATAAGGGGATCGCCGGTTATAAAAAACTCATCCCATTTAATGCTCATTATGGTCACCTCCATGGTTATCTTCGCTTTCATCATGTCCGCCTTGGCCATGATTTTCCATTACATTTGGCTGGTTACTTTTATAATTATCTTCTTCTTCAAACGTTTTGCCTTGATATCCATGGCCTCTATATAACTCTGGATTCGTATAGGCTTTTGAATGGGGATCTGCATGGTTTACCCATTCGAGATGTGTGTTTGAAAACGTCAATCTTCCCATATGGGTTGGCTTCAGCAAGTCGTCATACTCAGATTCCGTTAATTTAGGAGCTGTCTCTTTAACGTCTGCAAGCCATTCATTAAATTTTTCGTCGGTTTGAGCAAGCACTTCAAACTTCATATCCGCATAGCCGCGGCCATTAAAGTTCGTATTCTGGCCATCATAAGATCCCGGATTATCCGCAACTAAATACATTTCTGTTTCCATTTTAGGCATGGTGTATTTCTGTCCGCCTAAAGCAGGAACCCAAAATGATTGCATTGTACTTGCAGACGTCATTTTAAATAAAACAGGAGTATCTTCCGGAATATTTACGTAGTTAACAGTCTCAATCCCTTGCTCAGGGTAGCTGAATATCCATTTCCAGTCAGCTGATGTTACATGGATCGTAATCGGCTCTTTTTCTTCATAGCCTTTAGGTGCTTCCTCAAGTGCATAGAGGGTTTTAACTGTCGGGATTGTTAAGGCAATAACAATCAAGATTGGAATCCCAGTCCAAATAATTTCCAAAAGAGTGCTTCCGTGCTCCTCGGGCGGTTCATAATCCTTATTTTCAGGCCGTTCTCGATATTTCCATACGATATAGCCGAATAAGCCAAAAACAACAACCACAACGAGAAGCATCCAAATCAGGGACCAGTTAATCAAATCAGTTATGCTTCGTGCAACAGGCCCCTGGGGTTCGAATACAACCATATTGCATCCGCTAAGAACGAGCAGAGGCAATAAAGCTGTTAAAGAGAGCAGAATTTTCTTCATCAGATTTTCATCTCCTTTTGTTTAAGAAAGCTATTGCTAAATAATTCACATATAATGTGCGGTTTTTCACAAAATCGTCAAAAAAAATATTTTTAAAAACCGGACACTCGTTTAACACTAAGTAAACTTAGATATCACTGTGAAAATGATAATAACATGGAGAAAAAAGAAAAGTTGTGACAAAAGTGAGAAGGAAAATAATGTGAAAGAAGATATTGCTAAATATTTATGTACAAATAGCTTAGAATCAAGGTTTTGAATCGCAAATTCTATTTTTGAACAAATTTTGAACTTTAATAAACTGTATGTCAAAGAGCCAAGCACGTAATCGTGAACCTGCCCATATCCTAAATATTGAATTTTAAAGGAGGTTTACTTGTGTATTCATATTATTACGATCCTCAAAATAGATATTATCGGCAAAATGATAAACTGCTCAGCGATATCGCCAAAGCAATTAACGCAGAATACAGCGCAGTACAATGCTATCAAAAACTTGCTCAAATGGCGCCCAATTCACTGGAAAAGGAACAGATTGGTGAAATAAGTCGGGATGAAATGCAGCATTTTCGGCTCTTTAATCAAATTTATATGAACCTGACCGGCATGGAGCATAAGCCGCAGATTTCTGAAGAATGCCCGGATAATTATAAAGAAGGATTGGATTTTTCTTTTAAGGATGAACAGGAGGCAGTTGATTTCTATTTGGACATAGCTGATCAAACGGCTGATCCATATATTAAGGAAGTTTTTAAAAGGGCGGCAGCGGATGAACAAAACCATGCTGTCTGGTTTTTATACTTTATCAATAATTAAAGGTAAGGTCCTTATTCCTCAGGCTCTTATTTTTATTGAAAAATACAGAATAGTAAAGTAATATGAACTAAAAAAAGGATTGGCAGGGTGAGGAAATGATTGATTTAAGAAGCGATACAATAACAAAACCAACGGAGGATATGCGTAAAGCAGCATATGAAGCAGAAGTAGGGGACGATGTATATGGGGAGGACCCATCCGTAAATCGCCTGGAGGAAGCTGCTGCTGAAATGTTAGGAAAAGAAGCCGCCTTATTTGTCACAAGCGGGACCCAAGGAAATCAAATTGCCATACTGACGCATTGCCAGCCAGGAAATGAAATCATACTCGAAGCTGATAGCCATATTTTTTATTATGAATCAGGTGCTGCTTCTGCATTCGCTGGTGTCCAGACAAGGACGATAAAAGGGAAAAGAGGTGCCATGGATCCGGAGGAAGTCATGTATGCCTTAAGAGGTGAAGATCAGCACTACCCGGAAACCGGTTTGATATGCCTTGAAAATACTCATAACAGGGCGGGAGGTGCGGTCCTTCCTATCAAAAATATAATGAAAATATATAATATTGGGAAAGAACATCATATCCCCGTTCATATCGATGGAGCAAGACTATTTAACGCTGCTGCAGCATTAGATAAGCCAGCTGGCGAACTTGCTCAGTATTGTGATACTGTCCAAGTTTGTTTATCCAAAGGACTTGGTGCCCCAGTTGGCTCCATCCTTGCAGGAAGCAAAGAGTTCATCTCTTCAGCCAGAAAGTGGCGCAAAAGACTGGGCGGGGGACTCCGCCAAGCAGGAATATTAGCTGCACCAGGTCTTTACGCATTAACCCAAATGCAGGAACGCCTATCAGAAGATCATGAAAACGCCTTATTCCTGGCCGGAAAACTAAGTGAGATCAGTGGTCTAAGGATCGAAAATCAAGTGGATACAAATATTATTGTGGCAGATGTTAAGGGCTTAAACATGGATTCTGTCCAATTTGTTGAAAGATTGAAACATGAAGGAGTGCTATCTGGAACATTTGGCCATTCATCAGTTCGTTTTGTCACACATTATGATGTTTCCAGAAAAGAAATCGAAAAAGCCATCTTAGCCATCCAAAGAGCGGCAGGCTAAGGGCGGCAGACCTTTATTCCTAACTAAAAGGATCGAAGATAGTGAAAAATGGCGGCGAATGGGACACCGAATAAAATGTTGTCTTTAAACATGGGAAAGGCATGGAATAGAGAGAAGTGTTCGAAAAGAATGTTTCGCATTACGGAATGCGTCTCTCATTATAATTGGTCTGATAATTCTTGGATAATTGGCTAAAAAACGCATGAATCTACATGCGTTTTTTTTAGCAATTAAAATCTCTCTTGCCCTGAAGGTATGGGTAATGATGATAATGGGAATGAGGATGACTTTGTTCCCAAATGCTATGATAAGGATAACCATGGTGAGCTGGCTGAAACCATGGACCATATGGCTGTGGATATCCAAAGTAATACGCTCCATTGATGCCTGTAATCACATATTGCCTCAATGTATCCCTCCTTCCTATTGCTTCCTATAAAAAATGCTAAGCAAATAATGAAGTTCTCTTGTGCTTTGGGAATTTCTCTTTATTTCCAACTATACTTTCTGACCGACTCCGTATGATAAGAAAGTAAAATTAATTATTAAAGGAGATAAGAGAAAAAATGAAAATAGTCATCTGGAAACATTTTCTGCTTAGTTTGTTTTTTGTACTATTGCTTACAGCCTGCAATAATACAGAGCAGGGGTTGAATTCCCGGGAATTGACAGGAAATGACCTGGAGGAAATCAGCAACACCAATAATGCGAATGTTGAAAGAGAGAGACGCGGAAGCTCTCCAATGGAAATCCAAAGGGTCCATAATGGCTATTTGACGATTGACCCCAATTCATATAGCACCTCATTGCCTAGTGAAAATTTCCCTCACAGCCAATTGACAGAAGATGGCGGATTACCTTTTTTCCAGTTTGGTGAGGACGAACAGGGAAATCAAGGGATGGCTCCGGGACAGCCTGAAGGCGGCCAATTTGCACAGCCGTACGGCCAGGGAGGAATTGGCGATCAGCAGCCTGAAGCACCTCAGCCTAGAGAAGAGGCCGATCAGATACCGGCAGTGCCGACGCCGCGTGGAGGAGCTGAACAGACACCGGCGGCACCTGCACCACGAGAAGGTGGTCAGGCACCTGCTTCACAAGCTGGTGGAATCAATAATTTTGAAGCAAAGGTCATTGAATTAACTAATGCGGAACGCTCAAAAAATGGATTATCTGCATTAAAAGCAGATAACCCATTAAGCAATGTTGCTCAGGCAAAATCGAATGATATGCAGCAAAAGAATTATTTTTCCCATACCAGTCCAACTTACGGTTCACCATTTGACATGATGAGAGATTTTGGTGTCGCATATAATAGTGCCGGAGAAAACATTGCTATGGGACAGCAGACACCATCAGAAGTTGTACAGGCTTGGATGGATAGTGAAGGCCACAGAAAAAATATACTGAATGGCACATTCACTCATATAGGGGTTGGCTACACAGAAAGCGGTTCTTATTGGACTCAAATGTTTATCAGTAAATAAAAAAGAAATCGGCTTAGCCGATTTCTTTTTTATTTACTAAAGGTTCCAGCTGACATTTAAGATCATCTACCAATTCATTGATTGTCAATTGATGGTCGGATTGTCCTTTATCCAGAGCCGATTCCAAAACCTTAGCAAAATCATTAAAATTCACATCCATTTTACGCACCTTCTAGCAAGTATTTGGTTAGTGAACCTATTCCCTGTAAAAGATTAATTAAAACTTCAGACACTATATACTATTTAAACAAAAGAAAGTGCGTGACACTTTGTGAAAAGCCAGCCATGCAGCAATGGTTTAAGAATTGTAATTCGTGGGTACGAAGTAAAAGAAAAAGTTTTTCTGCCACCCCCACACCTGGTCAAATAACAACGAATAGTATAGCAGAAAAGAAAATGAATACATAAAATTTTTCTAGGAAAAAACTCTGTTAAATTTCCTGCTGATTTCAGCTCAATGAAAAAAGTTGCCAAAAATCCACAAAAAGCTTAACACAATCCAGGAAAATGCAAAAATGCAATAGGAGGTCTGATTATGAGATTGGTGCAAATGGATATTGACCAAATATTGGAAGCTACATTGGAAATTGCTGAAGATGATCTTGGTTATCTGATCAGACAAGTTGAAATTGATTCTTTACTTGAAAGAACCCAGGATTGGTAGAATATAAGAAAGCTCCCCTTAATACGGGGAGCTTTTTATTGGCCTTTTGAATAAATGCCATCCTGCTTTAAGGCTTCCTTCTTTAATCTGAAAGAGGGTACAGAAGAAAGCATGACGCCAAAAATGACAATCCCTCCGCCTATAGCCTGATACAGATGCAAGGATTCAGCTGTGAACAACACAGCAAAAATGACTGCAAAAAGTGGGAGAAGATTAAGAAAGACGCCTGCTTTTGAAGCTCCTATTATTGAGACTCCATAATTCCAGGACAAAAAAGCAACAATTGATGCAAGAATGCCAACATATAGCAGTATTCCAGCAGAAGCAATCGAGAAAGCCGGCTCGACTCCAGTTATTTTGTACTCAATCAGGCTTAATGGAGCCAATAGTAAGATGCCAATAAATGAAGTTATATACAAAGTAGATAGACCCGGAAGCATACCTGAATATTTTTTCCCTATAACAGAGTATAATGCCCACATCACGACTGCCATGAGTACGATCAGGTCTCCCGGATTGACGCTCCAGGAAAGAAAAGCATCAAGCGATCCTCGTGTAATGATGAATGTAATTCCGAGCACGGACAAGAGTATACCTGCTGTCCTTTGCCATGAGAGCTTTTCTTTTAAAATAAAAACGGCAAAAATGGCGATGAATAATGGTGTTGTACTATTTACGACAGAAGCATTGATGGATGTGGTGTATTGCAGAGCAAAATAAATAATCGTATTATAGCCTGCCACTCCTGACACAGCTAGCAGCAAAAGTACAGGTTTATGCTTGCGCAGTCGTTTCCACTCCTGTTTAAGCGGTTTGACCATAAAAGGCGTTAAAAGCAAAAAAACAAGCACCCATCGCAATAAAGAGAACAGCACAGGGGGGAAGTACTCAACGCCGATTCTCCCAATAACAAAATTCCCGCCCCAAATCATGTTTGCCAATATCAATAATAGATAACCGTATTTTTTGTTCGGTGCCTCCACAAATAAAAACCTCTTTCCCGCCTAATTTTATAATCTATTTTACATTAATTTCTGAAATTTTATCAGGTTAAAGTTGTAACAATTGGAAGATTCAACCCGTCAATAAGTCAAGAGGGGTGTCTAAAATGAAAAAAAAATGGCTTTGGATTGGCGGAATGATGGGCATTTTGATCCTAATAGCTTCTTTTGCAATTGGATCCCGGCTAAAGATAGTCAGTGATCTAGCTGAAATGAAAGAAGAGCTTATTGTACTAAAAAACAAAGTGTGGGAAGTCGAGTTTTCAAAAGAACTGGATGCTCAAAGCATTAACAGCCAGACAGTCTATGTTCTGGATCAAGAAGGCAAAAAACAGCCTGTTGATCTTTTATTAGCAAAAGACCAAAAAACGGTGGTCATTCATCCACCGAATGATGGCTATAATGTAAAGTCTCCTCATTATTCATTAACTTTCACAAAGGGTATCAAAGCAAAGTCAGGAAGCAATTTAATAAATACGGTGGAAGCCAAGTTCACAGTCATGGAAACGCTGCCGACAATCGAATCGCGAGAAAAGCTAAATGCCTATTTTAAAAAATTGCTGAAGGAAGAGCGGACGTTTTTTACTGGAAGGGATATGGCAGTAAGCGAAGAGAGCAGTTCCGATAAAAGTGCTGCCGATTCGGCCCAAGGGGGATTCTCGGAGACAAATGTCCAAGTAGAGGGAATTGACGAGGCAGACCAAGTCAAAACGGATGGAACACATATCTATAAGATCAGCGAAGGAAAAGTTCAAATTATTAAAGCTGTTCCAGCTGGTAAAATGGCTGTAGATTCTGTGCTGCCTTTCAGTCATTCATTTTCTCCTTATCAGCTTTTTTTGGAAGGAAATCAATTGGTCGTCATCGGACACAGTTTTAAAGAAATGAGAAAAAGCCAGGGGAAGTCTGCTGCTGATTTAATGATTGCACCTGCTTTTCAATCGACAAAAGCGATCGTTTATAACATTCAGAATAAACAACAGCCCCAGCTTGTGAGGAAAATTGAAATGGAAGGCAGTTTGCTTGCATCCAGACTAATGGACGGCAAGGTATATATGGTTACGAGCCATTATCCCGAAATATGGATTCTTGAAAGAAATAAAGAAGCGGATCTTCGTCCAAGGTACTCTGACTCGGCAGAGAATAAGGACTTACAGGTGATTGATTATAATAAAATCGAATATTTTCCAGACTCTAAACATGCACACTACACCAATATTGCTGTTATGGATTTGCAGGAGCCAAAATCTAAATTGGGACTGACAACATACCTGGGAAGCGGAAATGAACTATTTATGTCGAAAAACAATCTGTATTTGGCTATTGCCAATTATGAAGATGCTGCATTAACAGCAGGGAGAGGATTCAGCCCTAATACCAGCATCTATAAATTCTCTATTAACGGCAGAAATGTGGAATTTCAAAGTTCCACTGATATAAAAGGAACGGTATTAAACCAATTTTCAATGGATGAGTATAAAGGAAACTTTAGAGTTGTCACCACAAAAGGGCAAGCTTGGGATAATCAAAATCCGTCTTCCAATAACCTATATATTCTGGATGAAAATTTAAAGCAGATAGGAAAGCTTGAAGATCTGGCGAAAGGGGAGCGAATTTACTCAGCCCGATTCATGAACGATCGGATTTATATGGTTACCTTCAAAGAAACCGACCCGCTCTTTGTCATTGATGGCTCTAATTCGGAAAAACCCGTAGTGCTCGGCGAATTGAAGATTCCGGGTTTCAGCAATTATTTGCATCCATTGGATGAAAACCATTTAATAGGCTTTGGGCATAATACCAAAGTGATGAGCGGAAAAGGAGAAGGGAACCAGCCAATTATAACAACAGAGGGTGTTAAGATATCACTTTTTGATGTTCGTGACACCACTAATCCCATTGAAAAGAATACAGAAATCATTGGCGGCCGGGGTACTTACACTCCTTTAAATCATGACCATAAAGCTCTTCTCGTACACAAAGAAAAAAATGTATTTGCTTTTCCTATTACCGTCTATCAAAATGCAAAAGGCAGCCAGTTTGAATCACAGTATGAATTTCAGGGTGCTTACGTTTATAAAATAGATGCCAGGGATGGAATTCAATTGCAAACGAAAATTACCCATCAGGATGAAAATGCAATCTATGAGGAGTGGGAAAATACAATTGAACGGCTAATTTATATTGGGGATCAAATCTATAGCATCTCCCCCAAAAGGATAGATGCCTATCATCTGGATGAATTCACAAAGACAGGAGAAATAAAGCTTGATTAATTCTTGTTAGGAGGGCTAGACATTTCAGGTTGGCTTTTTTATTGGAAAACATTTTCCAATAAATCGAATGAAAAAGGATCGATTAGTCAAACATAAGAGTTGTTAGTATATAAATATAATATTATATAAAGATAATATTATATAAAGATGGCTGGTGAAAATATGAATGGCAGCAGTATTCCTAAATTAAATTCCTCTGGAATAAATATTAGAAAGGATCTTGTTGTCCGTTATGCAAAAATGATGGCAGAAGTCGGAAATTATGCAAATGAGGGCGCCAAAATAATGATTGACAATGGATGGCTAGAAAATCCGCCTCAATCATTAGACAGAGAAGAACTAAGAAAGAAATAAGCGTAAGCACCGATTTTGCAGGGTGCTTACGCTTATTTCTTTCTTAATATGACGTTCATTGAAGCCCCTCATTAGCTAAACATCACATCACATTTATAAACAAAAAAATTTCATATGAATGCAGCAAAAAAAATGGGGTAATAGATTATTAGACAATTAAAAAAGGGAGATGAATATGAATGCGTAAACTTATTTATGCCTTATCAACTCTAATAGCCCTTACAGGCTGCGGAGCAGAGGAAGAAGCAAATAACCCTTCAAAAGAAGATGTAGAAGTAGAAGAAACAGGCATTGATGAAAACAACACAATGGAAGGACAAAAAGGGGCGGAAGAGCCTTTATCAGTTGCAGAATTAGATGATCGGATAAATGAGGGCATGAACTTGGATACTTACTCTTCAGAGATACAGGCATGGGCTGAAAAGGGACAAGTGGAGATGGAAGAGACTGTGAAAATAGAAAAAGAGGATACGATCTCGGCAGATATACTTCAGCTTGCTGATGGCTTTCTTGGTGTTGCCTATGATGCAAAAGAAGTGACAGAAGTAAAGATGTTCCAGTCAGTGGAGGAAGCAAAAGAGTATTTTGAATCCCTTTAATGCTGAAGGATGACCTTCCTATGGAAGGTCTTTTCTTATGATATCAGAATTTATATCCTTTGAACATAGAAAACTGTCTAGCTTAAGGCGGCTACCCCCTCGAGGTCATAAGCTTCTCTTGTTGAGACTCCTAGGGACTCGAGGTCATAAGCCGATCCTTCCAGAAGGTAAGAACATCTTCTTACATGGCTTCTCTTATGCCTGAGGCCCGCAGGACAAGGAAGGCTTCGTCAGCAAATCTTTTGGCACGAAGAAAAAGCGGCAGCTTTTTTTGAAGATAACCATCGCACGACCGAAACCGGCAGCTTTTGGGAGGATGCGGGTCATGCAGACGCTGCCACAGAACGTGGCGCTCTTAGTCTGCGTTCCTTCGTGGGCAAGTCGCCTTGCGCTTTTCTTATTCCTTGCTGTTAACCATAATAGCAGCCACCTGCATCAATCGATCATAGAATAGTGCTGAGGCCGGATTTTGTTCTAATCCCGTTTCTTTGAAGGCTTCCTTCATGCAGCCAAGCCAGCGTTCCGCTCTTTTCGGCGTAATTTCAAATGGCATGTGCCGCTGTTTCATTGCCGGGGGGCCGAATTCCTGGCTATAGAGGGGTTGGCCACCAAGAAATTGAGTAAGGAACATCCGTTGTTTTCTCTTGATTTCCTCCATGTCCCCTTCAAAGAGAGGACTCAAGATTGGATCGGCATAAACTCGGGGATAAAAAGCATCCACTAGTTTTTCAATTGTTTCAGAACCGCCTATTTCCTCAAAAAGCGTTTTAAACTCCTGCAAATTTTTTCACCCTGCTTCATGAACATTATTTTATTGTCATTATATAGCAACTATTTTAGCTTAAGCGTGATATATATCACAATTCAAACATTTTTGAAAGTATGGTAGGAAAGAGAATGGAAAGGGTGGGAAACATGGAGAAAAAAGACTGTCTCAAGTGAGGGAGCCGGGACGCAGAAAAAAAAGAAGCGGCCATGACAGGTACTGGAATTTCTAAAATTCTTGACCTTCAGCATAGCCGATTTCTCGTCGTTTACTGCAATAACTGCGGCTACTCAGAATTCTATAAAAAGAACTCATCTGCTGCAGGCAATGTCCTCAATTTTTTCTTTGGAGGATGAATTCCTCCATACAAAAGTACTATCTCTATTTGTTGAAGCATTGCAAGTCATATGGCCGTGCTTTTCCACTTTTTAACTTTGAATTTGACTGTTGAGGACATGAACAAAATCAACGGCTTAAATGAAAATCGCCGTGTAGGTCCAGATCCTGATAACTTTGATTTTTAAATTAAACGAACAAACCGGCTGGCAATAAACTCAGCCGGTTTTCTTTATGTTGATTTTATTTTTATTTCTCAAAATAATCCCGAAATTCTTCTGTATCCGATTCTGCTTTGTTTTGGTAATAAGGATTGTCATCAGTTGAATCCTCTGGATCTAAATTTGTCTTGATAACAAGTGTTGGTCCTGTGGTGTGCTTTGCAATCATTCGATCATCAAGCTCGTCAAAATCCGGCAGCTTTTTGCTTCCTGGTTTTAATGGATCCATGTTGCACCTCCCAATTCATAGGGTGTAATAAGAAACACGAGAATATGCACGATTTGGAATATACAGGCCAAAAAAGGTTTGCAAATAGACAAAAAAGGTAAATAGGAAAGAAAACAAACATTTGCAACCACCAAAAAGAACGAAAATGCGTTATCTGGTACAGGATGAAAAATATTTTTTTACACCCTTTTATATCAGAACTTAATGTGACGGTACCCAAGTGTTATGGAGGAAAAGACTATGAGTATTTTTGAAAACATATTGGATATTTTGGAGAAGAAAGGCCCCTTATCGATACCCTCTTTGCTCGATGAGATGAATCGGCTTAGCCGTTTTCAAAATACAAACCGTACACCCATTGAACTTTCACATGTTAAATCGGTAATAAGCAGGAAGAGAGAGCTTTTTACAATAAAAAATAATAGGGTTACCATTGATCCTGATAAAGATCCGGTTCAGTTAAGTCTAAACCTCGGAGGTTATCCAGGACCCTGGTATAAAATTGAAATTGATTTTATCAATGAGCGTTTTGTTTACTTCGAATGGCATTTAAGTTCTTTTTCTCCAAGGAATGAACTGCCTAAAGTATCAGGCAGCATCGAAGATTTCAAAAAGGAGCTATATCGTCTGAAAATCTGGAAATGGCAGTCTGAATACAACCATCCAGGCATCATTTTAGATAGTATAGCCTGGTCCGTTAAGCTGATTACGAAAGGAAACATTTATGAGTGCAATGGAGTACAATCCTTTCCAAATGGCTGGGAAAGGTTTTGCAAGGCACTTGCCAAGCTTACAGGCAAATATATATGTTAAAAGCTGCAGCTGAAAGATTGCTGCCGCTTTTTATTCATTAGAATAAATCATTTTTAAAACAAAACACTTATTTTCTTCGTCAATGAACAGGCAATATTCTTCTTCTTCTGTAATATTCAGAAGTAATTGCAGTTCCTTGGGAATATGAATGGAGCCATTTTCAGAAACTAGCCTTTTATTATGGGTGGACTCCAGATTAGCTTTTTTAATAATAATCTGGTCTTGGTCGAAGCGAAGGTCTGCCAGCCTGCCTGGAAAAAGTCCAAATTGGACGCGCCACTTGCCGGGCAGCAGAATTTTGCCAGTTTTATTAAAGGTTTTGCATTTATATATTGTTAACATGCTGTTCAGCTCCTTCTATGATTGTTAATCTATTACACATTTTAGAACCTTCAAAACACTTTTCCGCAAAAAATTCCCATTATCCTTAGTTAGGCCTATAGATAGAATGAATAATTCTCCCCATTAAAACAAAACCTTTAAAAAAAGGGGTACGATGAATATAAAGGGTATCTCGATCATGATCTTACTTCTATCCTGGCTGACTATTCCTTTCATAGGCAGAAGGATTTTAATCGCTTCTATCCCGCTGCAATCCTTATGGGAGTGTATATCCTCGGAGAAGGGGCTATCGCAGTAAAAGCAAATGGTGGATTATAAAGACAAAATTCCATCCTAAACTTAAGCTTTTCAATATATTTGGCCTAAAGAATATAACAAATTTTAATGATCAGGAGGAGAGAGCATAATGGAGAAAAGAAAAGACATTCCATGCACGGATGAAAAAGATATTTTGCACCATCTTATGGAAGAACAAATTGCTTATATTTGTGTCAATGAAGAAGAAGAGCGTATGAGAGAAGAGAGCCAAAACCAACAAGAATAAGTGAAAAGAGGATTCGAATGAAAAAATTAATGATCAGTCTAATCGCATTGGCTTTCTTGATAACATCATACAGCCTTCCTGCATTAAGCGGAGAAGCTTTTGCGGAAAGACCCGAGCCCGCTTATGCAAAATGGGGAATACTTGCCATGAAGACAGCAAAAGAAAAATACCCTTCCGCCAAAGTCCTTGATTACTTGCATATCAGCAGGGAAAAGAAACGGAATTCAGAAATTGAAAAATTCAAGCTCTGGGTCGAGGACGGCGGGAAAGAATTCGGCCTCTATATTGATATTGAGTTTGATCCACAAAATGATAGGGTGATTCGAATTCATACAAGAAAATCTGCAAATTAACTCGTGCATTGAAATGCATTTAGATTATTCTTCTCCAAAATAGCCTTTACATATGGGAACAACGGCTTTTCTGCATGCTCGAATATTCTTTCTGTCTTTCGAAAGTCAATTATTTTCTCTGCAGGGACATCGTAGACCTGGAATGCCTTTCCGCTTTTCAGCAAGGGAAGAACTTCATCAGGATGAATCTATTTTCCAGATATTTAAATAAACGATTAAACTAGAGTGGGCCATGAATCTAAAATCGTCCCATCGAAATTCCATAGAACATTCATCCAAACAACTCCTTCCATTTATATGTATTCATGTAAAGGCTTTAAAAGGGGAAAGGTAAATATCCATTACAGTGAAAAGCCCCGGCAAGCTGCCGGGGTTTTTATTTATAATATCAGAATTTATATCCTTTTGAACTTAGATAACTGTCTAGCTCCAGGCGCCCTGCGCTTTTCTTATCTTAACACATTAAAGTATCTAGCTTCCGGATGGGCAAATACCATAGCTGATACAGATGCCTCCGGTTCCATCATACATCCTTCTGTAAGCTCGACACCAATATCTTCAGGATGTATAAGGTTGAACAGCTTTTTCTGGTCTTCAAGATCCGGACAGGCAGGATAACCGTATGAAAAGCGCTGACCTTGGTATTTCGCTGCAAAACGGTCTTTCATCGACATTTCGACTGGATCAGGGAATCCCCAGCGGTCGCGGATCTGGCGGTGGATCAATTCAGCTAATCCTTCTGCCGTTTCCAGGGCAAGCGACTGCAATGCATGACTCTCCAGGAATCTGCCTTCCTCTTTTAAACGGTCGGCCACTTCTCGAATGTCCCTGCCGGCAGTGACGGTAAAAAAGGCTACATAGTCCATTTGGCCGCTTTCCTTGGATTTCAGGAAGTCTGCCAGGCATAGAAATGGTTCGGTTTCCTGGCGAGGAAACACAAACGTTTCAATCACAGTCTTTTCGTCCTCATTATAGATATACACTTTATCGCCATCAGATTGGGCAGGGAAAAATTGATAAACCGCCTTAGGTTCAATCCAGTTATTCTCTTTTGATTCAGCAATCAGCTCATCAACCACTGTGTTTATCTTAATAGCCCTATCATCTTTTTCCGCAAGAAGCTTTTGCAGGTTTCCTTTTAAGCCAAGATGATGGCCAATCAGCATTTGCTTATTAATATACGGTTCGATATGGGAGAGGGAATACATTTTAAGCAAATGGCGCTTCAAATCTTTTGGTACAAATACGGGCACTTGAGTGCTCACTGTTGGTTTAGGTTTTACCGCAACAGCAACCGATCCGCGGTCAAACGGTACTGCGTTAAGCGCTGCAGCCTGTTTTTCTGCCTGCTGGATTCGCAGTTTTTCTGCTTCGCCGGGTTCCTGAAGCTGATTGGCTAAAGAGAGTCCGTTCATGGCATCCTTGGCATAAAGCACAAGACCGTCATATTCCTTGGAGATTTTAGTGTCAGTAAATTTCCTCGAGAGGGCAGCACCGCCAACTAACATCGGGATCTCGATGCCAGCCTGCTTCATGTCATGCGCGGTAATGACCATTTGCTGTGCTGATTTAACAAGCAAACCAGATAGGCCGACCATGTCTGGCTTCTCCCGCTTAATATTTTCGATCAACTCAGCAGGGGAGACCTTAATCCCCAGATCAATCACTTCATATCCGTTATTGCTAAGGATGATATCAACAAGGTTTTTGCCGATATCGTGAACATCGCCTTTTACTGTAGCTAGGATAATTTTTCCTTTTGAGGAAGACTGGGCAGCATCCTTTTCCATATAAGGCTCAAGGTATGCAACAGATGCCTTCATGACCTCAGCGCTTTGCAGAACTTCCGCGACAATAAGCTGATTATCATTAAACAATCTGCCGACTTCTTTCATTCCTTCCATTAATGGGCCATTAATGATATCAAGTGGAGCAGAGTATTCTTCAAGTGCCAGAGCAAGGTCAGGAATTAACCCTTCTTTTGTGCCTTCCAGAATATAATAGGCTAGCCTTTCCTCAAGTGTCATATCAGGCAGGACACTCTTGCTTTCTTTCTTTTTATCGCGATAAAAATCAGTGAAAACAGCAAGAGATTCATCCGTTGTTTCGAAAAGCAGCTTTTCAGCCATTTCTACTTCTTCTTTTGAAATGGAAGCAAATCTCTCTAGCTTTTCTGTATTTACGATCGCATAATCTAATCCTGCTTGAGTACAGGAATACAGGAATACAGAGTTTAAAATTTCCCGGCCGACAGGAGGTAGGCCGAATGATACATTGCTGATTCCCAGTATCGTCTGAACTTCCGGCAATGCTTCTTTGATTAGCCTGATTCCATCTACCGTTGCTTTAGCAGATCCAATGTATTGTTCATCCCCTGTGCCGACAGGGAAGACGAGGGGGTCAAAAATAAGATCCTCAGGTGGAATTTGGTATTTATTTACGAGCAAATCATAAGATCGCTTTGCAATCTCAACCTTTCTCGCAGCTGTAACACCCATGCCTTCTTCATCTATCGTTCCGACCACAACAGCTGCACCGAATCGATGGACGAGAGGGGCAATTGTCTCAAAGCGCTCTTCGCCATCCTCCAGGTTAATGGAATTGATGATCGCTTTACCCTGTGAATATATGAGAGCTTTTTCAATCACCTTTTCATCTGTCGAATCTATAACCAGCGGAACTTTGATCTTTTTAACCAATTCCTTTATGAAATTCTCAACATCCTGCATTTCATCACGGTCAGGGTCAGCAAGGCAAATATCAATGACGTGGGCTCCGCCTTTTACCTGGGCACGGCCTATCTCAGCTGCTTCCTCGAATTTCCCTTCAGCAATCAGCCTTTTAAATTTGCGTGATCCGATTACATTTGTGCGCTCTCCGACCATAATCGGCCTTAAAGTAGGGTCATCATAAATCAAAGGTTCAATGCCAGATACTTTGTGCAGGGAATTTTTTTCAAATGTACGAGGGCTATAATCCTTTACGGATTCGGCTATCGCCTGGATATGTTCAGGAGTAGTCCCGCAGCATCCGCCCACAATATTCAGCCAGCCTTCCCTGGCAAAACCCTCAAGCTTGCTCGCCAGTGATTCAGGTGTTTCATGGTATTGTCCTTCTTCATCAGGCAAACCTGCATTCGGATAGCAGCTTACAGCAGTTGAGGCCAATCCGGATAATGAACGGATATGGTCCTGCATGAATTCCGGCCCTGTCGCACAGTTAAGACCTACAGCTAAAGGATTCATATGCTCAAGTGAAATATAAAAAGCCTCGATTGATTGGCCTGCAAGGGTAGTGCCCATCGGTTCAATGGTTCCTGAAACAATGAGAGGAAGTTTTTTTCCGGTTTTTATCGATGCATTTTCAATGCCGATAAATCCAGCTTTCACATTCAGCATATCCTGGCTTGTTTCCAAAAGGAGAAGGTCTGCTCCTCCGTCAATTAACCCGCGCGCTTGTTCTTCGTATGCTAAAGCCAAATCTTCAAAAGTGGATCCGCCTGTTACGCTCAGCGTCTTAGTGGTAGGTCCCATCGCACCTGCCACATACCTTGGCCATTCAGGTGTAGAGACACGCTCGGCTGCCTCACATGCAATTTCAACTGCTTTTTTATTGAGTTCATATGCTTTATCTTCAAGATCGTAATCTGCGAGAACGATGCTTGTGGCACCAAAAGTATTCGTTTCGATAATATCTGCGCCAGCTTTTAAATATTCCATATGGATATGCTCAATTACAGATGGAGCGGTTACGTTTAAGAATTCGTTGCAGCCTTCATACTCCTCGCCGCCAAAGTCTTCCGCTGTTAGGTTCGCTCTTTGGAGCATGGTGCCCATTGCACCATCCATGATTAAAATTTTCTTTTTTAGCTGTTCTGGCAATGATGGTTTATGCATGTAGTTTCCTCCTTGAAAGCCGTTCAGTCGTTTTTTTGGCATAATTGGATAGCTCGACAGTCATTTCGTAGCGCATGAAAGGAGTAATCAGGTAAATGCCGTTAAAAAGCTCAGCAGCAGCATCAATCAGTGATTTTGCGATGGTGATTCCTTCGCGGCTAGCTTGAGCAGGGTCATCCTTTAATGCAGCCATCCGGTCTCTGATGCTGTCGGCTATTTTAATACCAGGTACTTCATTATGAAGGAACTCTGCATTTCGGCTGCCGGTTAATGGCATCAGGCCTATATACACAGGTGCATTTAAACCTTTTACAGCTTCATGTACCTCCAGCAATTTCTCCTCTGAGAAAACAGGTTGAGTTATGAAATAGTCTGCACCATGCTCAATTTTCTTTTCGAGTCTTCCAACAGCTTTTTCCAATGAGCGGACATTGGGATTAAACGCGCCTGCAACTGAAAAGTCTGCTTTTTGGCCAAGATCTTTACCCGAAACCGATAATCCTTCATTTAACTGCTTGATCATGCTGATCAGTTCAAAGGAAGAAACATCATAAACAGAGGATGCACCAGGAAAATCACCGACTCGCGCCGGGTCTCCGGTTACGGCTAACACATCATTTAATCCGAGAGCATGGAGCCCCATTAAATGGGATTGAAGCCCGATGATGTTCCTGTCCCTGCATGTTACATGCACTAGGGGACGCAAACCGGTTTGCTGCTTTACCAAATAACCAAGGGCAGAGTTGCAGACCCTCGGGGACGCAAGGGAATTATCTGCAAGAGTAATAGAATCAATCCCAGCGTCCTTTAATGCATGTGCGCCTTCAAAAAAGCGAGCAGTGTCTAGCTTCCTCGGGGGATCCAGTTCCACAATCACAGAAGGCCTTTCCTTCACAATATCGTGCAAAGGAGGGAGTTCCCTGGCTGGTGCCGGCTTTTCCGACACGATGATTTTCTCTCTAGTTTTTACTTCTTTTTCCTGAATCGGCGGCAGCCCCTTAAGCTCATCGGCAAATGCCTTGATATGTGCAGGGGTAGTCCCGCAGCAGCCACCTAAAAGGCGAACCCCCTGATTGCGAAAGTCAATCGCCGACTGGCGGAAATATTCAGCATCTCCTTCATAATGGAATTTGCCGTCCGTATAAGCAGGGATGCTTGCATTAGGATAAGCGGAAAGGAATGCTTGTTTGGGCAGCTGCACGCTCTCTAGCGTTTTCAGCATATGATGAGGACCAAGCCTGCAATTGAGACCCACCACATCAGCACCGGCGCTTTCAAGCCTTGAAAATGCCTCACCAATAGGGGTCTGGTCCTGAAGGACACCTGCTTCCTGGAGCGAAACCTGTGCGATAACCGGCAAATCGGTTTCTTTTCTGGCTATGGCCAGCACCGTTTCAAGTTCTTCAAAATCATAATAGGTCTCTAGCAGAATACCATCTACCCCCTCAAGCAGAAGACAATATAACTGCTCACGAAAACTCCTTTTGATTTCATCAAGCGATGTCATATTAGGCTTAATCCCTCTAACGCCGCCTATTGTACCAGCTACATAGACCCTGCCGCTGGATGCTTTTTTAGCAATCCGGGCTGCTGCGCTATTAATGTCTTTCACAGAGTCCTCGAGACCGTATCTCTGGAGTTTCAAATAATTAGCAGCATAAGTGTTGGTTTGAATCAGCCCGGCACCGGCCGCAATATACGCTTCATGAATGTGCTGAATCTGTTCAGACTGTGATAGATTCAATTCTTCAAAACAGCTGTCTGTACCGTAGGAGTATAGGAGAGTTCCCATCGCCCCATCAGCTATGATTATCTCATTCTTTAATTTATCAATAAAACTCAAGTGATCACCCCCGCTGTAAAATCGATTGTTTTGATTGCTCTGCAGCAGCCAAAGCTGCCTTGAAATCTTCTATAATATCTTCAGCATTCTCTAAGCCGACAGAGAGGCGAAGAAGACTGTTTGTAATTCCGCGCTGCTCTCTTTCACCCGCAGGCATCGCGGCATGGGACATTTTTGCAGGATAGGAGAGGATGGACTCAACAGCCCCAAGACTTACTGCAAAAACAGGAATTTGTGCATTTTCTACAAACGTTCTCATTGTTTGCTCATCTTCAAGCTCAAAAGAGAGGACAGCCCCTCCGTTAACTGCCTGTTTCTTTTGCAGTTTATAGCCCGGATGGTCCGCAAGCCCAGGGTAATGCACTTTTTTTATAGATGGATGAGCTGCGAGGAACGCAGCAATTTTCTCTGCTGATTTGACTGATTGAACCAGGCGGACATGAAGGGTTTTAATCCCTCTAAGGACAAGCCACGCATCCTGAACACCTAACACAGCCCCAAAGGAATTCTGCAGAAACGCCAATCTTGATGCCAAATCAGGATTCTTCACAACAGCAAGGCCGGCCACGACATCGCTGTGACCAGATAAAAACTTTGTGGCACTATGAAGGACAATATCTGCACCTAAAGCGAGCGGTTTTTGAAGAGCAGGGGTAAGGAATGTATTATCAACAAAGGTTAAGGCTCCGTGTTGTTTAGCAAGGGAGGTGATTGCCTGGATATCGGTTACCTTCAATAATGGATTTGATGGAGTCTCTACATAGAACACCTTTGTGTTTGGGCGGATGGCCGACTTAACTTCTTCCAGATTCGTCATATCAACGAATGTATGCTCGATGCCAAAGCGAGTCAGAACTTCTGTTACCATCCGGAAGGTGCCGCCATACACATCTTCGGTGATGACAACATGGTCATCCTTTGACAAGAGAAGGAAAGCGGTCGAAATGGCAGCCATTCCTGATGAGAAAGCAAAACCTCTTGTTCCTTCTTCAAGTTCGGCGATTACTTCTTCCAATGCTTCTCTTGTTGGATTTAAGCTGCGGCTATAATCGTATTTTCCGAATGTATCAAGATCACTTTGATGAAAAGTGGAAGCATGCTGAATCGGAACACTGACAGCGCCTGTTTCTGGATCGTATTTATGATTATTGTGCAGTAACTTTGTTTGGAATGAAAATTTGTTGCTCATCGTACAGCCTCCTTTAATACACTTGCAAAAGCATGCTCCAGATCCGCCTTTAGATCTTCAGCATTTTCAATTCCAACTGAGAAACGCAATAGTCTGTTGCAAACTCCAGTCTCAATACGAACTTCTTCAGGAATGTCAGCATGTGTTTGTGTTGCTGGGTAGGTAATGAAACTCTCAACGCCGCCAAGGCTTTCGGCAAACGAAATGAGCGAGAGGCTCTGCAGAAAAGGATTTACCCATGATTCATGTTTGATCCGGAAAGATATCATACCGCCGTTTCCGGGATACAATACATCCGTAACCGCATCATGTTCTCTTAAAGTTGCCACTAATTCTTTTGCATTCTTTTCATGGCGTTCCATACGAAGGGAAAGAGTCTTCATGCCTCGAATCAATAACCATGAATCAAAAGGGCTTAATACGGCACCTGCTGCGTTGTGGTTCATAGCCAGCGATTCACATAATTCCTTTCCTTTAGCCACAATCAGGCCAGCAAGAACATCATTATGACCTCCAAGATATTTTGTTGCGCTATGGATCACAATGTCAGCTCCCAGCTTTAGCGGCTGCTGAAGGATAGGAGTGTAAAACGTGTTATCAACGATTAACAGGACATTATGCCGCTTTGCAATTTCAGCTGTTTTTTCTATATCTGTTTGTTCCATTAGCGGATTAGTCGGTGTCTCAAGGAAAATAGCTTTGGTATGTTCTGTAATTAAGTTTTCAATATCTTCCGGCTTGCTTGTATTCACATATTTGCTGTGAAGACCCCACTTTTTGAACCCCTGTTCCAGCAAACGATATGTACCCCCATATAAATCCTTCGATACAATCCACTCATCCCCGGATTTAAAAAGAGATAGAATCGTTAGGATGGCCGCCATTCCAGAGCTACAGGCATATCCCTGATCTCCTTCCTCAAGATCGGCAATTGCTTTTTCAAGAAGCAGTCGGGTAGGATTTCCAGTACGGCTATAATCAAAACCCGTAGACTGGCCGATGCCCTCATGGCGATAGGCTGTCGAAAAATAGACAGGGGGATTTACAGCTCCTGTTGCGGTTTCACTTTTGTTGCCAATTTGGGCTAGTTTGGTATCAAGTTTATACATATGCGTTAACACTCCCTAAAAAAAATAAAAAAGCCTTCTGTAAGAAGAAGACTTTTAATTGGTTAGCCATTCTTCTTATCTTTCAAGTTTGAAAAACTTGCAGGAATTAGCACCTTTTCAATCATCGTACGATTGAAGGTTGCTGAGGCGTCGTCGGGCCTTACCCTCGACCTCTCTGGATAAGAAATCTATTATTGAATTTTCTCTAAACTTTACTACAGTAAACCGTTAATAGTCAACACTTTTATAACAAAATTCTTAATTGATTTAATTTTTACAAAAAGAAAAGGCTTTCATCCAAAAGGAGGAAAAGCATAATGGTTATTCTTCAATTAAACTATTCACGGGCACATCCATTTCTTTTTCCGGATCTGCTTTCGTATAAATGCGTGCAGTTTTACTATGCTCATCCACGTGCTGAATGATTACTGGGCTTCCATTATAAGTAACTCCAACCATTTCCGCAGACTCTGAGAGTTCTCGGGCTCTTCCAATATTCATGTTAAATACCTCCTGAATTAAATACTTGTAATTTACCTTAAATGAAAAAATTTATTCTCTATAAGGAGGTTATCTGGCATAAAATGTTAAGACAGAACAGCTTTTAATTTCAGAAAATTTAATCTATAATAAGAGAAAGCAATCTATTTATTCTGTGGAGGGAAGCGATCATGCAAGAACATAGTCACTGCCATCATCGTTTTTCAGAACTTGGAGGGCCTGCGGTTTTTAGGACCGAGGATGGAATTGAAGTGAATGTTTCATGTACAGGATTTCAGCAATGCACGTCATGCGGCCATATAGATTTTCCGGTGGACACAAGAGAAGCTATTGAATCTTTCCTAAAAGAAAGCAGAAAAAACCCTAATGCAGCCAAACAGATATATATTAACTTAGTGGAGACTTTTTAAAGCCGATTAAAAATCGGCTTTTTATTTTTGCCATTTCAGACGGAAAATTGCTCCTAGTTTATTCATATTAATATTGTTTACTGTTTAACAAATCATTTTCGTAATATAAGTTATTCGCCTGAAAATTATTTTGACATATTTCCACTATATTCATGTTTTAATCTTTGTATAACAAGATTTTCCGTGTTAGAATAGCTGTGGAAACGTTTTAACCTCTGAAAAAATTATTATTCGTAAAATAAAACGTTAATTCATTCTTCATTAAGGGTAATGAGTTCAGAGGGCGAAATGTATTGAATTATTTTATTTAAAAACAGTTATGGAGGTAATTTTCCATGAAAAAGCCATTGAATGGTGAGGGACCTTTTGAACAAGGATTTCATGGCCCTAACCTTGGCTATGTAATTGAACTATATGAGAGATACCTAGAGGATCCAAAATCAGTAGATCCTGACATGAAAGAGTTCTTTGAAAAAAATGGTTCTCCCATCCTTGGGTCTGAGGCTTCAAAATCTGCAGGCCAGGCGGTTTCGTCTATGCGTGCAGGCCAGCTTGAAAAAACTCTTGCAGCAATTCGTCTTGCTGATACTATCCGCACTTATGGCCATTTGGCTGCAGATATTTATCCGCTAGGGGATCATAAAACTGAAACTGATTTATTTGATCTAAGCAAATATGGATTAACTGAAAACGATTTAATGGAAATCCCGGCTGGAGTAATTACGAAGGATGCTACGTATCCTCTGCGAAACGGCTGGGAGGCTATTGAGTTTCTTAAAGAAGTATATATGGGACCTATTGCTTTTGAATTCCAGCATATTTACGAAGAAAACGAAAAAAATTGGCTTCGCCGCAAAATAGGGGCGAACAGCCATAAACTTTCTATGCAAAAAGAAGAGAGAATCAAAGTATTAAAAAGACTGACTGAAGTAGAGGAGTTTGAAAAGTTCCTTCATAAAACTTTTGTTGGCCAAAAAAGATTCTCTATTGAAGGCCTTGATACAATGGTGCCTCTTTTGGACGAAATTGTTTCCGAATCCGTATCAGACGGTGCAAAAACAATTAATATTGGAATGGCTCACCGCGGAAGGCTAAATGTTCTTGCTCATGTGCTAGGCAAACCGTATGAAATGATTTTTGCCGAGTTCCAGCATGCACCAAATAAAGAGCTTGTTCCTTCTGAAGGATCTATAGGAATTAACTACGGCTGGACAGGAGACGTAAAATACCACTTGGGATTAGACAAGCAAATCAAAGATGAAAATACTACAGTTGCAAGGCTTACTTTAGCAAATAATCCAAGTCATCTTGAATTTGTTGGCTCCGTTGTAGAAGGATTTACAAGAGCATCCCAGGATATCAGGACTCAGCCAGGTTATCCGAAAGTTGATCCTAAAGCCGCATTGGCCATTATCATTCATGGAGATGCAGCATTTCCGGGACAAGGAATCGTGGCAGAAACATTAAACCTTGGTCAGCTGACTGGATACAATACTGGCGGATCCATACATATTATCGCGAATAATACGATTGGATTTACAACTGAGTCACGTGATTCACGTTCGACAAGGTATGCAAGTGATCTTGCAAAAGGGTATGAAATGCCGATCCTTCATGTAAATGCGGACGAGCCTGAAGCTGTCGTCGCAGCAGCAAGGCTGGCATGTGAATATCGCGCTAAGTTCCAGAAAGATATCCTAATTGACCTGATTGGTTACCGCAGATTTGGACATAACGAAATGGATGAGCCAATGACAACCAACCCGCTCATGTATAACATCGTACGCAAGCGTCCAACTGTGAAGGCACTATACGCAGAAAAGCTTTTAAATGAAAGTATCATTTCAAAAGAAGAAGCGGAACAAATTCAGAACGAAGTATTGGAAAAAATGAAAACAGCTTACGAAAAGGTGCCAAAAGAGAAAAAGGAAGCAGAACCAACTAACCCGCCTGAAACCGTGGAAAAAGGCCTTCCTAAAGTTAAAACAGCTGTAATGATTGAGACACTTAAAAAGATTAATGAAGAACTATTAAAATGGCCTGAAGACTTCAAAGTGTTTGATAAACTCGGCAAAATCTTAAAGCGAAGAATAGAAGCGCTTGAGCCTGATGGAAAAATCGATTGGGGACTTGCTGAAACACTTGCTTTTGCCTCCATCCTATCTGATGGAACGCCGGTAAGATTAACAGGGCAGGACTCTGAACGAGGTACTTTTGCACAGAGAAATGTCGTGCTTCATGATCACATAACTGGAAAAGCCTATTCTCCTTTGCATAAGCTTTCAACTGCCAAAGCTTCTTTTGCAATTCATAATAGCCCTTTGTCAGAAGCAGCTGTTGTAGGCTTCGAATATGGCTATAACGTTTTTGCACCAGAAACGCTTGTATTATGGGAAGCTCAATATGGTGATTTTGCCAACGCAGCCCAAGTAATGTACGATCAATTTATCGCGGCAGGCCGGGCAAAATGGGGGCAAAAATCAGGTCTTGTTATGCTACTTCCTCACGGTTACGAAGGCCAGGGACCGGAGCACTCCAGTGCACGACTTGAGAGATTCCTGATTCTTGCAGCCGAAAATAACTGGACAGTCGCTAACCTGACTTCATCCGCACAATATTTCCATATATTAAGAAGGCAGGCTGCCATTCTTGGAAAGGAGGAAGTAAGGCCGCTGGTGATTATGTCTCCTAAGAGTCTGCTGCGTAATCCTTTAGTTGCTTCAACAGGACTTGAATTAAGCGAAGGCGAGTTTAAATCCGTTGTGGAACAGCCACGATTAGGTGAAAATCCTGAAAAAGTAAAGCGCATCGTACTCGGAACCGGAAAGATTGCCATTGATTTGGCAGAAAACCTTAAAAAATATGAAGATCAGGATTGGTTCCATATCTTACGTGTCGAAGAAATCTATCCATTCCCTATGGAAACCATTAGGGATATCCTAAGCCGTTATCCAAATACGGAAGAAATCATTTGGATTCAGGAAGAGCCTAAGAATATGGGTGCATGGAATTTTGTTGAGCCAAGGCTTAAGGAAATCGCCGGCAAAGAAATTGAAGTCCGGTATGTTGGCAGAAGACGCAGATCCAGCCCGGCAGAGGGTGATCCAACGGTTCATAAAAAAGAACAAGCACGCATTATCGATGAGGCATTAACACGCAAGCAAGAAGGAGGAAATTAAGGTGGCAGAAATAAAAGTTCCAGAATTGGCGGAATCCATTACAGAAGGTACAGTGGCACAGTGGCTGAAACAGCCTGGCGATACTGTCAATGCAGGTGATTATGTTGTAGAACTTGAAACAGATAAAGTAAATGTTGAAATCATCTCCGATTATAGCGGTGTTTTAAAGGACATCAAAGCACAAGAAGGAGATACAGTGAACGTGGGAGAAACGATTGCAATCGTTGATGAAAGCTCGGAAGCGGCTTCTGCACCTGAAAAATCGGAAGAAAAGCCTGCTGAAAAAGCTGAAGCTCCCAAAGCTGAACAGCCAAAGGCAGAGGAGAAGCCAGCCAAGCCTGCTGCAGAAGAAAAAACAGGCGGCCAGCGGCCAATTGCCTCACCAGCAGCACGAAAACTGGCAAGGGAAAAAGGAATTGACCTAAGCCAGGTTTCAACAGCTGACCCGCTTGGGAGAGTAAGGGCACAGGATGTAGAATCCTACAATCCAAACCAGGCAAAACAGCAGGATGCAAAGCCAGCCAAGCAAGCACCAGCATCCAAGCCTGCAGCTCAGGAAACTAGCGGCAAAGAAGTGGAGCGAATCAAAATGTCCCGCCGCCGCCAGACCATCGCAAACCGTCTTGTCGAAGTACAGCAATCAGCTGCCATGCTGACAACTTTTAATGAAGTCGATATGACAAACATCATGAATCTTCGTAAAAAGCGCAAAGACAAATTCTTTGAAGAAAATGATGTTAAGCTTGGCTTTATGTCATTCTTTACAAAAGCGGTTGTAGCTGCTCTTAAGAAAAATCCATTCTTGAATGCGGAAATTCAAGGGGATGAAATTGTCCTAAAAAAATTCTATGACATTGGAATCGCAGTGTCAGCGAAGGAAGGTCTTGTTGTACCTGTAGTACGTGATTCAGACCGCAAAAACTTTGCTGAAATTGAAAAAGATATCATGGATCTTGCCACTAAAGCCAGAGAAAATAAACTTGCTTTATCAGATCTTCAGGGTGGAACATTCACCATCACAAATGGCGGTATATTCGGATCCATGATGTCAACGCCGATTTTGAATGGCCCTCAGGTTGGTATCCTTGGAATGCACTCTATTCAGCTGCGTCCAGTTGCAATTGACGAAGAAAGAATGGAAAACCGTCCAATGATGTATATCGCACTATCCTATGACCACCGTATCGTAGACGGCAAAGAGGCGGTTACATTTCTTAAGCGGGTTAAAGAGCTTATCGAAGATCCGGAAAGCCTTCTATTTGAAGCGTAATAATGTAACAGAGCGGACGACTTTCCGCTCTGTTTTTTTAGTTTTTTTATTAGTAAAATAATTTTGCCTTAAGGAAACATTGTACTTGTTCTGAATACTATATTACTAAAAAGCAGGTGAATGAACATGCGGAGAAGGCAAATGAAGATATGGCAATATAGTATGATGTTAAAAAAACTTGGCGTCCTATCTAAGAAGGAATATGAAAATATCAAACAGGCAAATAAATTGAATGATCCATTAAGAAGGCATTAAAAAAAGCGGGAGCAGCTCCCGCTCTAACTTTCAATTAAGTATTGAACCATGGTTATGATGAACAAACCCTACTCTTTGAACGGCTTTAACCCGCGCTTTTGAATTTCACTTTTTAATATCCTAATCCATTCCTTTTCAGACCCTGACTTCAATGCATCACGATACGAGACGACCAACTGTTCATTACTCATAATTTTCATTCTGCATACCTCCTGGTAAATGGATTGAATATTCTATTTTTTAATTTATTGTAAGGGTTTTCTTAAGATTTGTGAACCCATTATTTAAAAAAATTATTTCATCTTGATGACAAGAGTTACATTTGATATCCAATATTGTTTACCCTAGTAAAGTATTTCTTATTGGACTTGTTAGAGCCTCACTTGTATCATTTTTATAGAAACAAAGAAGGAGGACAATGATGGAATTGAAACTGGATCATATCATTCATTTTATTAAAGGCCATCCTGCAGAAGCTGTGACTGAATGGAAGAAGCATGGTCGTGATGCTCTGATGGGCGGGAGCCATGAAAACTGGGGAACGTATAATAGTCTTCTGTACATTGGACAATCCTACTTAGAGTTTCTCTCAATTGAGGATCATAAAGTGGCGAGACAATCAGATAATCCCCTCATCAGGCAACTGATTCAGGACTTGCAAAATGGAGAGGGAATCGGACAAATTTGCTTCAGAACCAATCACATCACTCAGCTGAAAGAAGAACTTGAATGCAGGGGCTGTGATACTTATCCGCTTTTTCATGGAAGCCGAAAGCGTGAAGATGGAAGTATGATAAAGTGGAAAATGCTTTTTATAAAAATGAATCCTTATTATAAGTATCCGTTCTTTATCGACTGGGGAGTGCAGGATGAAATTAGATTCGCAGAATTAAAGCAGCTGGGCATGCTGGATAAAAAGCTTGAAAATGCTGCAGTTCATTCTATTTACATTGCTTCAGAAGACAGTGTAAGAGCTGCAAAAGAATGGACAAAGCTATTTCCTTTTATAATGAAGGATACATATACCACAGCAGACCATAATGAAAAAAGGAGTGCTATACTAGCTGGCACTGCCGAGATTATTTTTTGCCAGCCTCTTAATGGAAAAAGCCAGTCAGCTGCTGTGTTACAAACTCGCGGAGAAAGACCCTTCAAAGTTCACCTTGCGCCATCATTAATAAAAGATATAGACATTTTTGGATCAAGGTATTCTTAAAGGCTGTTTTCATAAGTAAAAACTATATCACTCTAAACAATAGTTTCCAGTTTCATAGCGTTATTAATATACGAAAATATTGAATATTCAGCAATATGTGTTAACATATTATGTAAGCGTTTTATTATTAACATCTTAGAGAAATCTCTGCATAATGATTTAATCATAGTTCAAGGAGGATTTCTGGATGACAGAATTGTTAAATCTTACAGTAGGGAAGCTCCTCGAGGAGAAAAGCAAGCTTCACCCTGATCATGAAGCTGTAGTTTATGCAGATAGAGGGCTGCGCATGACCTATAGGGAATTCGATGATTATTGCCGGCTTGCGGCTAAGGGTTTTATGAAACTCGGCCTCAAAAAGGGGGAGCATATAGCTGCATGGTCTACAAATACACCGGAATGGCTGACATGCCAGTTTTCTACAGGCAAGATGGGGGCTGTGCTCGTAACCGTTAACACAAATTATCAGGCAGCTGAGCTGGAATATCTATTAAAACAATCCGATTCAACTACAATCGTTTTAATGGAAAAATACAGAGATATCTCTTACATAGAAATGCTGTACAGCATCGTGCCCGAACTAAAGACTTCAGAGCCGGGACAGCTGCAGAGCAATCGGCTTCCTTACTTAAAGAATGTCATTGTAATGGGCGAGAAACGCTTCCCTGGCACGTACGGCTGGAATGATATTATTAAGTTGGGGGAATCGGTCACCGATGAAGAACTAAATCAACGGATGGAGAGCCTTGATCCACACGATGCGATTAACATGCAATACACTTCAGGGACTACAGGATTCCCGAAAGGTGTTATGCTTACGCATAATAACATTGTTAATAACGGCTATAACATCGCTAATTGTATGCGTTTGACAAGAGATGACCGTTTATGCATACCGGTCCCATTTTTCCATTGCTTTGGATGCGTTCTCGGCACAATGGCTTGTATATCAGTTGGAGCTACTATTATACCTGTGCAGGAATTCAGCCCTAAAGCTGTACTGCAGACTGTCCAGAATGAAAAGTGCACTGGTCTCCATGGTGTACCTACCATGTTTATTGCAGAGCTCAACGATCCTGAATTCAGCAAGTATGACTTATCAAACCTTCGAACAGGCATCATGGCCGGCTCCAATTGTCCAATTGAGGTGATGAAAGGAGTGATCGAGAAAATGGGCGCAAGCGAGATTACCATCGCTTATGGCCAGACAGAATCGTCTCCGGTCATTACCCAGACGCGGACAGACGATCCAATTGAACTGAGAGTGGAATCGGTTGGTCGAGCACTTCCAAATGTTGAAGTGAAAATTATCGAACCAGGTACAAATAAGGAAGTTCCGCGCGGTGTCCAGGGGGAGCTATGCACTAGAGGCTACCATGTCATGAAGGGGTATTATAAAAATCCTGAAGCTACGAAGGAAGCCATAGATCCAGACGGCTGGCTGCACACCGGTGATCTGGCCGTAATGGATGAGAAAGGATATTGCAAGATAACGGGCAGACTAAAGGATATGATCATCCGGGGAGGAGAAAACATTTATCCCCGTGAAATTGAGGAATTTCTTTACACCCATCCATCCATACTTGATGTTCAGGTTGTAGGTGTCCCTGATGCTGTTTACGGGGAGGACGTAGTTGCCTGGATTATATTAAAAGAAGGCGAAGAAATAACAGATAGAGAACTCCGAGAATTTTGCAAAGGAAAAATCTCACGGCATAAGATCCCGCGCTATATTGAATTTACAAAGTCCTATCCAATGACTGCTTCTGGTAAGATTCAAAAGTTCCGTCTGCGTGAACAAGCAAAGGAAGTCATTGAGAAATCCAATACATTAAAGTAATTGTTTCATCATTCCCTGTTGGCTCTTCAGCCAGCAGGTTTTTTACCCTTCTCCATCTTTTTTCAATCAAAAGTCTCATAGAATATCATTCACTTTACCAATGTTTCACAGGATAACATTGAATAAAATGAGAGTAATGATAGGAAGAAGGGAGAGCTAAAGAATGTATGATGAAATCTATGTAATGGAAACGGTAAATATACTGAAGGAAAAGGAACTTGAAAAATTGTATCATTATAGATCTATGCAAAACAATCAAAAAAAGGAGCTTCTATGTAAGCTGCCTGTTATCAAAAACTTGCAAGTATGCCAGTGTTAATAAGCATGGGCGGAGAAATCTCTCCGCCCTTTTTTAATGGAATAATCAGCAAACATCCCTCTACTTTTATATTGGCTAGAATCTTCAGAAAATGATACTATAGTACACAAAATAGAATGTTGAGAGTTGAGGGGGATTTGCGGCCAATGACAACACAGAAGCTATTTGTTTACGGGACGTTAAGAAAGAATGAATCAAACCATTTTGTATTAAAAGGAAGTCCCTGCATTGCCGAGCAGGCATGGGTATATGGGGAATTATATGATACAGGGCTTGGATACCCATCAATGAAGGCATCACTCGACCACAAGGTATATGGCGAACTCTATGAAGTTCATCTCGGAAATTACGCTGATCTCGATGAGCTGGAAGATTTTATACCCGGCAGAAAAGACAATTTATATGACAGAGTGGAACAGACTGTTCATACTGATACAGGAGAAGTGAATGCATTTGTTTATGTATCCAAAAGGGATGATTTATTGGCAGAGCCGATTTTGCATGGAGACTGGAAGCTGTACCGACTAATGAAAGATAAACCGGAAAGGACATTATACTTTGCCTACGGATCTTGCATGGATGATGAACGCTTCCGATTATCGAATGTTGACCAGCATTTTAGGTCCGTTGTTGGGGCGGGAGTCCTAAAAGGATACTCCATGCAATATTTGTTTTCAAGGGATGATGGGGGAAGAGCCGATATTATAGAAAATGGGGGAGTGACGGAGGGAATCCTTTATGAGCTCCCATATGCAGCGGTTGAATACTTGTTTCATCGGGAAGGCTTTTATGGGCAATGGTACCGGCCAGCATTTGTAAATGTGCAAGTTGGTGAAGATTTTTATCCTAATGTATTAACTTTCCATGTATATAATAAAAAAGGCGAATTGCCTCCGCCCGACCATTATGCAACAGAAATTCTTCGAGGTGCAAAGGGCAGAGTCAGTGACGATTATTATAAAAAACTAGAGGGACAGCTTGAAAAACTGGGAGTTAAAATCAATTTGGATGCAACCTGAACTAAAGACTAAAGGTATTGCTTTTTCTGTTTCTGATCAAGAACTAAAAGGCATCATCCCGTTTTTAAAAGATAAAGGAATTGAAGCGAGGGAAAGTTTGGTCTCCAGCAATGGATGTCCGCAGCCTCGGTCTATCTTTACGACCCGGATGACCACTCATTGGAATATATTGCTGTTTTACAGGGGGAATCAAGACGTGAATTTAAACCGATGGATTTGTGAGTGGGAAAAAGTTTAATGTGATTTTCGGCAAAAATATTCATTTGATGTTTGAGACAGGCTAAGCAGGTGGTAAATAACCAATGCCATCATCTTAGAAAGTAGGTTTTCATATGAATATTATTGCAGATAATGGCTTTTATGAATTGGAATACGAAAATGAGCATTACGAACATTTGGAATTTGTCCGAATTGATCATATCTGTGAAGTAAGCTATGTAACATTAAAGAATATATTTACTGGAGAAGTATATACGTTCGAAATGGACCGAGTTAAAAAAATCCGAAAGATAATGGAGGTTATGCCATCAACAAAGGAGAATCATGTTGCAGACAACAGCTCGTATTCTTTATAATAATTAATAACATAGCTAAAGCTGATTAGGCATAAGAAGAAGGAGTGGCAAATTTGATTCATTTAACATGGCAGGAACGCGAAACAGTGAAAAAAGTAAAATGTGCGCATACAAATGCAGCGAAATACGTTGTAGACCGTGCGCTGACAGCAGGTAAAGTTTATGATGTTAAAAACGAAACTGAAGAATTCTACTTTATTGTAGACAATTCCGGAAAAGTAAGCGGATTTTATAAAGACTATTTCCAGGATGCATAAGAAAATGGCCCAATTATATTGGGCCATTTTCTATTCAGGTGCCTTAGGTTATCTTTGAGTTGGGAATATCCTGCGAACAGTTTCATTAAATTCATCAAAGAAGCCTTCTATCGGCTGTCCTCCGCGGATATCTTCTGTGTAGCCAGTCATTCGATCAAAGAAGTCAGGGTTTACAGAAACATACACGTTATCAATATCCTGATCAACGGATCTAACCTGGTCAGCAATTTTTCTTTCAATATCCCTTGTTAATTTCCCATTCCCATTATCCATTCGAGCTGCTACATATGCATTATTTTCAGTTACGATCACATTAGCTGTATCAACCTCTGGAATAGCTGTAATTTTCTCCGCAGCTTTGTCCGCAATCCTCATTTTTGGCGTTTCGTTTCTAGCAGTATCTCCAGTACGAGTGCGTGTTAGATCAATTCCAGGTTCGGTTGTACGGCCGTTTTCACCAAAATTGCTGTTGTTTACTTTGGTTGGCTGGCTCAAATCCCTGTTTCTAAAAGCAGTGTCATTCATATCTGCGTTATTTGTCCCGCACCCAGCTAGCACTACAGCTGTCAGAGCTCCGGTAAGAATTGCTTTACGAATAAACAAGTTATCACTCCTTTTCTAATTCTTCACTTTTAGGATTCCAAGAAGCTTTTTTGTTATTCACCAAAGCTAAAAAACAGAGTTAGTGGAGAGATCGAAAAAAGTATTTCAATTCCGACAGATAACCAGCACATCGTTGTACGGGTGCAAAAAAAAAGGAGCGAGGCGTCATTACGCCTCGCTCCGTTTAGGATTCAGTATTAACATGTATGTTTGCAAGTTTATCTTTTGTATATAATTTTCTTCCAAGCCATGTTTGAAAAATTAAAAATAAGCCCCCAGCTGTCCATTAGATAGGAGAAAGACCTTCGGGATAAGTTTATGGTGGTCCATTCTAATTATAGCGAACCTCGAATATATTTTTAAGGAATAGATGTGAAAACAGCACTATAATATGATACACTCGATCAGGAAGCTAAAAGAACTATTTTATTACTTGTTTTAATGAATGGTGGGGTAATTTGTCTTATCTAAATCATAAAGCTTTATTATCGCTAGCCAAATTCCTGGTACCCATTTTCATATTCCTTTTGATTTGTTTTGAAGCAAAAGGCATGTTCGACGATTTTAACTGGGCTTTGCTTGAGCTTTATTTGGCTCGGCTGTCTCCGAGGAGAATTGGGATTATCATCATTCTAGGCCTGATCGCCCTTTTTCCCATGTATTTTTATGATGAGATTCTGCAGAGGCTTTTTCGAATAAAAGTTCCTAAGAAGAAATTGCTGTTTTATTCTTTGTCGGCTAACGCATTCTCTAACTTTATTGGATTTGGCGGAGTGGCGGGAGCTACCCTTCGATCTTACTTTTATAAAAATTACTTATCTGGCAGTATTCCGTATATTAAAATTATTGCCAAGCTCTCATTGTTTTACCTTTCAGGATTATCATTGCTGTCTTGGATCATCATTTTTTCAGATTTGCATTTATATGATGATGTTAAACTGTTAAAAATTGCCCTTTGGGGGATTGCAGCCTATACACCATTATTGATGATTTTTTATTTTACCAAAGAATCGTTCTGGAATTTAAAGAATTTCCAAAAGGGGTATGCAGGAGAATTATTGTTTATCTCTTTATTGGAGTGGCTATTCATTGTTATCTGTATTTGGGGAATTGCAAAAGCCCTGGAAGTCTCCATCCCATTCTTTGTCATTTTCCCAATTGTGATTATTTCAGCTTGTGCGGGCATCGCCAGCATGATACCTGGGGGAATAGGATCATTTGATTTTGTTTTTTTAATTGGCTTGGAATCGCAGGGGGTCCCCGCCGAATTAGGCCTGCTGATCCTCATGTTCTACCGATTAAGTTATTATATTGTTCCTGTATTGCTTGGCACTCCATTTGTGATGAATCAAATTTGGAATAATGGAAACGCAAGAAATGCCTTTAAAATATAAAAGAGCCTTTTTGGCTTTTTTTTTTATAATATCAGAATTTATATTCTTTTGAACTTAGATAACTGTCTAGCTCCAGGAGCCTTGCGCTTTTCTTATTGGGAAGACTGTCCTTTACCACAAAACATTTACTATCTCTCCGTTAAATAAGTTTGTATCAATATTGCACGACTTAGCATCTATCCCATATTGCCAACCGGCAATCAAAGCATATTCAGGTGCTTGAGGTTTATATTCAGGTGCCCGTTCCTCAGTCGTAATGCCGACGCTCGGCGCTGCAGTCCATACATATGTGCTTTCAAGCAGTGCAGAATTGCCATTGGATGCCTGTTCAAAAGCTCGGGCCAGGGCACGTTCAGGATCAAAAATCCCATAAATGCCTGGGCGATATGGCGATTCCAGCATTGCCTGATACCAGCCCTCAATAAAGGCAGAATCCACCGGATAGCTAGGCTCAATATCCGCAAAAATGGCTACACCTTTAGGTATTCCCAGTTCCTGAGCAAACTGGATGGCTGCATTGGCTTCATTTTGTCCATTTTCAAGGCCGGTTGCATCGTTAAATTGGTTCCAAATAACAAGGATTTTAATATCATTGGATTGAAGCAGTTCCACTTCCTCAGGTGTTATACCGGCAGAAACTCCTTCTTTTTCCCCTAAATAACGTCCCCATATTTCAGGGGTCCCAAAATTGTCGCGTACACAGGAAAGCATGTCGCTTGTGGTGAGGCTCGCAGAGTCAACACCCCAAACGACTTCATCTTCATCTGTCTGGCCATCCTGATCACCCTGGCTGCCATTGTTATTCCCGTTATCGCCGCTGTTATCATTGTTCCCAGTATTTTTTTCCCTGAGCTTGAGTCTTGGCTGTCAGCTTTATTCTTTATTTTATTTGTCACGTTCACATCTACATTTACTTCTATGTCATTTGAAACATTATTTTCAATTTGGCTATTATCTCCGTTATTTAGGTCATTATCGATCGAATTATTTACGTTCGCTTTATTGCCTTTAATATTGTTTTTAACATTATTTGTGATATCACTATTGCTTTTGGACTTACCGTCCTGGTCCTTCTGCTGGTGGTTTGGTTCGTGATATATTGAATCGATGAGGGAAAAAGCAAATATTGAAATCATAACAGCAAAAAATGCAGTTGCGATAAAAGGCAATAGTCCCCGTCTGTCCATATTTCACAGCCCTCCTTGTCAGTTCATGACATCCTATGCTGAAGGGAGGGGGGTGGTGAAAGAACGGTTTAATATTGGGACAGCAAATTTAAGGTTGATAGTTGGGAGCGGTAAAGCGTCTTATGAAGCAGGATACTGACTGATGCATGTTTGAGCCATGATCTAGGATTGGAGGTTTTTATTTATTTTTTTCTACCATTTTCACTTTGCCGTCCGAGTTTCCTCGATAAATACTTCGTTATCTACCATTTTACTCGGCTGCCAAAGTATTCACTAATTCAAAAGGGAAAGTTTCATATAAATGTCCGCAGTATGTAAAATTTGATTATTTGCCTACTATTCACTAGTATTTAAATAATAGGCAAAATTTCCATCTTAATGAGATGATATTGAAAGAAATGGGGGATATTAGATGACAAAAGCACTGATTAATATTGATTATACGAATGACTTTGTTACAGGGGCATTGCCATGTGGACAGCCTGCAATTGATATTGAAAAAGAAATTACTTCACTAACGAATAAATTTATTGCAGATGGTGAATTTGCTGTATTTGCCATCGATATTCATTTTCCAGATGATTCATATCACCCTGAAACAGAACTGTACCCGCCCCATAATATTAAAGACACCGAGGGAAGAGAATTATACGGGAAGTTAGGAAAGCTGTATCAAGAAAATGCCCATAAAGAAAATGTTATCTGGATGGATAAAACCAGATACAGCGCTTTTGCAGGAACCGGACTTGAGCTTAAGTTAAGGGAGCGCGGCATATCAGAAGTCCACCTTGTAGGTGTCTGCACCGATATTTGTGTCCTTCATACAGCTGTAGATGCCTATAACAAGGGGTTTAAGCTTGCCGTTTATGAAAAAGCAACAGCAAGTTTCAATGAAGCTGGCCACCAATGGGCCTTGCAGCATTTTAAAAACTCTATGAATGCAAAGATTCTTTAAGAGTCGATTTATACAGAGGAGGTTTTGATTATGCATAAAGAATTTGCAGATGACAGTTTAGCATTGCATACCGATTTATATCAAATCAATATGGCCCAAACCTATTGGGAAGATAACATACATAATAGAAAAGCTGTTTTTGAGGTGTTTTTCAGAAAACTGCCGTTTGGCAATGGATATGGAATCTTCGCCGGCCTTGAAAGGGTGATCGAATATATTCAAAATTTCCGTTTTACCGGGAGTGATCTTGCATACTTAAAAAATGAACTTCATTACAGTGATGACTTTCTTGATTATTTGAAAAAGTTGAAGTTTTCAGGAACCATTAAATCAATGGAAGAGGGCGAGTTAGTTTTTGGCAATGAACCGATCATGAGAGTGGAAGCTCCGCTAGCTGAAGCCCAAATTATTGAAACAGCGCTCTTGAACATCATCAACTACCAAACGCTGATTGCCACGAAAGCGACACGCATTAAAGAAGTCATTGGCAATGGAACGGCAATGGAGTTTGGTTCAAGGAGGGCTCACGAAATGGATGCAGCTATCTGGGGGACGAGAGCAGCCTTTATTGGCGGCATTGACGCAACTTCAAACGTACGGGCCGGCAAAAAGTTCGGCATTTCTGTTGCAGGAACGCATGCCCATTCATTTGTTCAGGCTTATCGGGATGAATACAAAGCGTTTATGAAATACGCACAAACACATAAAGATTGCGTGTTCCTTGTAGACACATATGATACTTTAAAATCGGGTGTTCCCAACGCAATCAAGGTAGCCAAAGAAATGGGGGAAAAGATTAACTTTAAAGGTATAAGGCTAGACAGCGGAGACCTTGCCTATTTATCAAAAGAAGCGCGAAGGATGCTTGATGAAGCCGGATTCCCTGATGCAAAAATTATCGCATCAAATGACCTGGATGAATATACGATTATCAACCTGAAAGCCCAGGGCGCTAAAATCGATATTTGGGGAGTAGGCACGAAATTAATTACGGCCTATGAGCAGGCTGCACTTGGAGCTGTATATAAACTGGTTTCCATTGAAGACGAAACGGGTAAAATGGCAGATACGATAAAAATTAGCGGAAACCCTGAAAAAGTCACAACACCTGGCCTGAAAAGAGTTTATCGCATTATCAATCGGGATAATCAAAAATCTGAAGGGGACTATATTGCCCTGGAGCACGAAGACCCGCAGCAGGAAGAAAAGCTAAAGATGTTCCATCCAGTCCATACGTTTGTAAGTAAATTTGTAACAAACTTCGAGGCAAGGGAACTTCATAAGGAGATTTTTCATGAAGGCAAGCTTGTCTACCAAGTTCCATTTTTAAAAGAAATGCAAATCTTCGCAAAAGATAATCTCAATGTCTTATGGGATGAGTATAGACGTTCACTTAACCCTGAAGAATACCCTGTCGACCTGAGCCAGGAGTGTTGGGATAATAAAATGCAAATGATAAAAGAAGTGAAAGAAAAAGTAAAAGGGAGACCGTATTAAAAGAGGAGGAACCTGAAATGAAGCTGCAAAAAGAAATTATGCAGGCATTAAACATCAATCCTGAAGTCGATCCGAAGGAAGAGATTAAGAAACGAGTTGAATTCTTAAAAAATTATCTGATTAAAACCAACTCTAAAGGATATGTTCTTGGAATCAGCGGTGGCCAGGATTCCACTCTCGCAGGACGCCTTGCCCAGCTGGCAGTTGAAGAACTTAGAAAAGATGGCAGGGAAGCAACATTCTTTGCAATCCGTTTGCCATATGGAGTACAAAGGGATGAGGATGATGCCCAGCTGGCACTTTCCTTTATCCAGGCTGACCGGGAACTTGTATTTAATATTAAAAACGCCGTTGATGAGGTGCAGTACGAATATGATCGCATTATGCCGGAAGATCAGCTTAAGGATTACCATAAAGGGAATGTTAAAGCACGCATGAGAATGATTGCACAGTATGCTATCGGCAGTCAAAATGGCTTGCTTGTCATTGGCACTGATCACGCTGCAGAAGCCGTAACCGGGTTTTTCACGAAATATGGTGACGGGGGTGCCGATGTTCTTCCGCTCGCTGGACTGACAAAAAGACAAGGGAAAGCGCTTCTTAAAGAACTGGGTGCCAAAGAGAGGCTATACCTAAAAGTGCCAACTGCCGATCTGCTTGATCAAAAACCAGGACAAGCCGATGAAACGGAATTAGGCATCACTTATGATGAATTGGATGATTATCTGGAGGGAAAAGAAGTTAGTGCAGAAGCTGCCGAAAAAATTGAAAAACGGTATCTATTTTCTGAACATAAGCGCCAAATGCCAGCTTCCATGCATGATGAGTGGTGGAAATAAAAAAGAAAGGAAAATCCTCCAGAAGGATTTTCCTTTCTTTTTTAATTAGCGTTAATATTATTTAACACTTCCTCGTAAAATCTTTGCGGATCGTCAACATTCATTTTTTTCAAAGCCGCTTATTTACCAAAGATGTTGCTATTATTGGAACTCTGTCATTAGAGTGCAAACCCAGAAAAATAATGTAGTAAATGTGAACGGATGTCTACTCAGTCTTCAATACAAAAAGGGAAGGACCAGAAGATGGATTTTTGAAATTCCTTCATTCAGCGGCAACATTTACCGGTTTAATAGATTTATAGATTCTGATTTAATATTAAATATGAAAACACTAACAAAACTATCACTCATCTTAATGTTGTCTGTCTCACTAGTCTTTGGATTTAGTTACGATGCAAAATCATCAACCGTACATACCGTACAATCAGGGGATACGATGTGGAAGATTGCCTTGAAATATCAGGTGGGAGTTCCTGAAATCATCAATGCCAATCAGCAGATCTCCAATCCTAACTTCATTTATCCTGGACAAAAGGTGAATATTCCGACTTTATCAAAAGCTACTGTAAGTGAAGAAGATCAGGTTGTTCAGCTAGTTAACCAAGAGAGAGCCAAATACGGATTAAAGCCTTTAAAATCAAATTGGGAGCTTGCAAGAGTGGCAAGATACAAATCTCAGGATATGATTCATAAAAGATATTTCGATCATAACTCCCCTACATACGGAAGCCCATTTGATATGATGAAGAACTTTGGAATTACTTACAGAACTGCTGGAGAAAACATTGCTGCAGGACAAAAAACCCCTCAGGAAGTTGTTACAGCGTGGATGAACAGCGAAGGCCACCGCAAGAATATCCTATCAGCTAATTTTACAGAAATCGGAGTAGGATATGCGCAAGGCGGCTATTATGGCCACTATTGGACACAGATGTTTATAGGGAGGTAAGAAAAAAGCACCGGATAATCCGGTGCTTTTGCTTTACTGCTTAGTCTACAACAATATATGCAACCATTGGTCCACTATTATCCTTATCGGGATGAGAAAGACACACTAGCCTGTATACGCCATCTTTATCAAATTGAAGAGGCACAACCGTTTCCTCGGCTTTTTTGACAACTCCTTTAATATCAGTTCCCTCTATGATGTATGGGTGTTCCATTCCATTGACTCCCCAAATCTTCAAATTTACCTTTTCTCCTTTTTCCAGAAAGATTGTTCCCGGATCCCATCTATAAGCTTCAATTTCCTTGCCATCAGGAAGCTTTGCTTTAAATTCCCCTGTAACCATATGAATCTCACGGACTTCTTTGTCATCCGCCTGATTAAAGACCGCCAAGCTTCCTGATTGTGTGTAGAACCAGACGGATGCTGATGCAATGACCATAAAAGTAATAAAGAAAGTAATGAGGTGCCGCATTTTCAATACAAGAAATTGCATAGCTTTGCTCCTTCCAAATTGTTGTCCATATATAGATATGCATCTAGGTCCTAAGAACTTGTCTAATTTCTTATGATTTTTCTGATTATTTCTTTACTTTCTATAAAATATTATTCCATAATAGAGTTAAAAAGGATGTGGCAGCATGTACAAAGTACTTGTGGCCAATCGGGACCAGTATGATACAAACGGCATTGAGTGGCTTTTAAAATCATCCATGCCTGCCTGGCAGGTGGAATCGGCAGGGGATGGTTCAATAATGATTGGTAAGCTTGAATCTTTCCAGCCAGATCTCCTGATTTTTGAATTGGAATTGATCAATGAAAATAGTTATGCTTCCTTTCTTAAGACTTTACAGATTATTCGTCCTGACCTGATTGCCCTTACAATGGAAGCGACCTTTTCACAGGCAAAGAGAGCCATTGATATTGGCGCTGCAGATTTAATTTTAAAGCCAATATCTGCAGATGCTTTACTTAAATCAGCGAGAAAGATTCAAAGGCTGGCACATCAGAAAGGCCAAAATGACGAACAGGCTCCTGGACCAAAGAAGGATGAGGATTTTCAATACCAAGATCTATTCTTAGAAAACCCTTCTTCGCCAAAGCCGTTTATTACAATCGGCATTAAGACAGAAAATCCGAACGAACTGCCAGATCTGTATTCCTTTCAAAAAAACTATCCTTTTCAAAAAGTGGTCCGCTCTTTTATTTTGAGTGACATGGTTTTCCTTATAGCAGAACCAACCGGTCTTGCATGGAGGGAAGAAAGCATCCGATTTATGAGAGATTGGCAGGAGACTTCAACAACTCCTATCGCCATCAGCATATTTGAAGGAGATGGGGAAAACCGAACAATTAGAAACCATTATCTTGCAAATCGAAAACTGATGGAGTTAACTTTTTACACAGGCTATAACCAGGTGATTGAGGGGGATTCGATATTAAAATGGCATACTATTGATCCATTTTTAACTCCAGAGGAACAGAGCACCTGGATCGATTTCCTGAATCAATCCCATTTGGAAGAAATAAAGTCATGGTTTAATCAAGAATTCCTTGTTTTGACGGAACCTTACCCCGACCCTGGTCTTATAAGAATCAGGCTGACAAGCATCCTAGCGCAGATCCGCAGACATATGAAGACTTTTCGGCTGTCAGGCGAGGAAACCGAAAAAGAATACCTTCGCTTATTTCAAACAATCCTGTATTCACCTCTGATCTATCGCATTATTAAAGAAATGATCCTGTTTATTTCTTTTATATTTGATGCCATTCGCTCTGACAATAAACTAAAGCTGGATCTCGCTGACCGAATAGTTTTTTTTATTGAAACGAATTACTGGGATCCGACTATCAGCCTTGAAAGGGCCGCAGAATATACCGACCGCAATGCGAACTATATTAGCTCTATTTTGGCAAAAAAGTGCGGCAAATCATTTCGGGAACTTCTCAATGACACGAGAATCCGGCAATCTGCCAAGCTTCTAGCTGAGTCAGAAATGAGCATAAAGGAAATCGCGTCTATATGCGGCTTCAGCAATCAGCAATACTTCAATAAAGTGTTTAGCAAAATAAAAGGGATACCGCCGAATCAATTTCGAAAAAACATGCAAAAAGCCTCCGTATAGTTGGGGCTTTTTTTATTGAATAAAATAATAAAAACACTAATATTTTTATAAAAATTAAATGAAAAATTAGCAGAAACCTTATAAAAAGATAAAGAATCAATGTTTATTATTATACTTTTCTGACACTTTATCCTCTAAAATTAAATTATAGATAGCAATGGAGGGATCAGGATGAAAGCGGATACTAAAAGAGAGATTAAGAATTACCATGGCAGTGAATTGCATGCAAAAGGATGGATTCAGGAAGCGGCTCTCCGCATGCTGATGAATAATCTGGATAAAGAAGTGGCGGAAATCCCCGAGGATTTAGTTGTATATGGCGGCATTGGAAAGGCAGCCCGCAACTGGGAATGCTATGATGCAATTGTAAAAACTTTGCATGAACTGGAAGATGATGAAACATTGCTAGTTCAATCAGGTAAGCCGGTTGCTGTATTCAAGTCACATAAGGATGCACCTAAGGTCCTTATCGCTAACTCGAATCTTGTGCCTGCCTGGGCAAACTGGGATACTTTCCATGAGTTAGATAAAAAAGGTCTCATGATGTATGGCCAAATGACGGCTGGAAGCTGGATTTACATCGGAAGCCAGGGAATTGTCCAGGGAACGTATGAAACTTTCGCTGAGTTAGGGAGACAGCACTTCAACGCTTCATTAAAACATACGATTACTTTAACAGCAGGACTAGGCGGAATGGGCGGTGCGCAGCCGCTTGCTGTAACGATGAATGATGGTGTATGCATCGCAATGGATGTGGATGAGCACCGGATTGACCGCAGACTTGAAACGAAGTATTTAGATACAAAGGTTCATACAATCGAAGAAGCTATTAAACTTGCAACACAAGCAAAGCAGGAAGGCCGTCCGCTTTCAATCGGACTATTAGGCAATGCGGCTGAGATTCTTCCAAAAATGCTGGAATTGAACTTCATTCCAGATGTTCTGACTGACCAGACATCTGCTCATGACCCTTTAAATGGCTATGTACCAGAAGGCTATTCTTTAGAAGAAGCAGCTGTTCTAAGAAAGGAAAATGCAGCTGAATATGTGAAAAAATCAAAGGCAAGCATGGCTGTTCATGTCCAGGCGATGCTGGATATGCAGAAGAAAGGCGCCATCACTTTTGATTATGGCAACAACATTCGCCAGGTAGCAAAGGATGAAGGAGTGGGAAATGCTTTTGATTTCCCTGGATTCGTACCTGCCTATATCCGCCCATTATTCTGCGAAGGCAAAGGGCCATTCCGCTGGGTAGCATTATCAGGAGACCCTGAAGATATTTATAAAACAGATGAAGTTATCCTGCGCGAATTTGCCGATAATGACCATCTTTGCAAATGGATTAAAATGGCACAGGAAAAGATCCAATTCCAAGGTCTGCCTTCAAGAATTTGCTGGCTTGGCTATGGCGAGCGTGCCAAATTCGGAAAAATCATCAATGATATGGTGGCAAGCGGCGAATTGAAAGCGCCGATCGTCATCGGACGTGACCATTTGGATTCAGGTTCTGTTGCATCTCCAAACCGCGAAACAGAAGGCATGAAAGATGGCAGTGATGCAGTAGCAGATTGGCCAATCCTGAATGCCCTAATCAATGCGGTAGGCGGAGCAAGCTGGGTATCCGTTCATCATGGCGGCGGAGTAGGCATGGGCTATTCTCTTCACGCAGGCATGGTCATTGTGGCAGACGGTACGAAAGAAGCGGAACAGCGCCTGGAACGTGTACTCACATCAGATCCTGGTATGGGTATTGTCCGCCATGTTGATGCCGGCTATGACGTGGCAATCAAAACCGCAAAGGAAAAAGGCGTAAACATTCCGATGATGAAATAAACTTTTTCATCCAATATTTAACAGATTTGTGAACTTAGCGAATAAAATTGGAAAACTAGCGAAGAAATACAAAAATTAGCAAACAAATACAGAAAATTAGCGAATAAATCATATAAATCAGCGAATAAACGGCTGAAACTAGCGAATAAGATCCTTGCTGAACACTTACCCAAAAAAGGAAGCACTCCAATTCGTGCATATTCACTGATTGGAGCTTCCATTTTTCAAGGAGGAGCAAAAAAATGCACTCAAAGTCTATTTTTATTACGCATGCGAATCAAATGATCACATTCAAAGGCAGTTCACATAAGCCATTGACTAAAGAAAAAATGAGCGAACTTCATATTGTTGAAGACGGAGCTGTATGGATAGAGGATGGCTTAATTAAAGCCGCGGGAAAAACATCAGATCTTGAAGGCCAATTCCAAGGTCAGCTGAACGAAGCAGAAATCATTGATGCTACCGGTAAAATTCTCCTCCCTGGACTTGTTGATCCTCATACACATCTTGTTTATGCAGGAAGCCGGGAAGAGGAGTTCAATATGCGCCTCAATGGTGCTACATATATGGAAATTATGAATAATGGCGGCGGAATTCATGCTACTACATCAAAAACAAGGAAAGCATCTGAAGAGGAATTGGTTCAAGAGAGCCTGATTCGGCTTGATCGCTTTCTTAAGCATGGGGTCACGACTGTTGAAGCTAAAAGCGGCTATGGCCTTGATTGGGAAACTGAGCGGAAACAGCTGGAAGCTGCCAAAAAAGCGGATGAACTTCATCCGGTGGATGTTGTCAGAACCTTTATGGGAGCTCATGCCGTACCAGCAGAGTACAAGAAGAACCCAGACGCATTTATCGACTTGGTAATCGAAGAAATGCTGCCAAAAGTAGCAGAAGAAAAGCTAGCTGAGTTCAACGATATTTTCTGCGAGAGGGGAGTTTTCACTCCAGAACAGTCCAGAAAACTGTTAGAGGCAGGAAAAAAACTTGGTTTAAAACCAAAGATCCATGCGGATGAAATTGAACCATATGAGGGAGCAGAACTTGCGGCTGAAGTTGGTGCTATATCTGCTGACCATCTATTAAGAGCCTCTGATAAAGGGATGGAAATGATGGCTAAGAAAGGAGTAATCGGTGTACTGCTTCCAGGGACTGCATTCTTCTTAATGGCAGAAGCTGCAAGAGGCAGAGTAATGATTGATAAAGGGGTGCCTGTAGCCCTTTCAACCGATTGCAACCCGGGGTCTTCACCAACATGCTCCATGCCTTTTATGATGAACCTTGCTTGCTTGCATATGGGCTTAACGCCTGCAGAGGCTATTTCTGCTGCTACGATCAACGCCGCACATGCCATTAATCGAGCAAAAGAAATAGGCAGCATAGAAGAAGGAAAGAAGGCAGACCTTCTGCTGCTAAACGTCCCGAACTATATGCAAATGCAATATCATTACGGCATGAATCATACAGATACAGTCATCAAAAATGGAGAAGTTGTCATCAAAGGAGGAAGCTTATGCTATCAACGCTAATACCATCGGGATTTTTCTGGCCGCGAACAAAATTAGGATTGGATGTTAAGATGCATGAGTTAATTCACCAGGTTCAAAACGAAGATGAAATGAAGAAAGAAAATTGGGATGCCGTTCTTTTCGGTGTCCCATTATCCCGATCATCCATCAGTGTATCAGGGGCTTCTGAGTTTCCTGAAGCATTCCGGCGTTCCTGGAAAGGTTTTTCTACTTATAATCTCGATTATGAACGTGACCTTAAAGACCTGAAGATTGCAGACCTGGGCGATGTAAAAATGCATTTCACCGATATTCTGCAAAGCCATGCAAATATCAAACAAACCATTAAGGATGTAAAAAGGCATTTCCCGAATTCCTTTCCAATTGCCATTGGAGGTGACCATTCCATCACAGCTATGCTGGTGAGCGGCCTTAAAGAACTAGAACTTGAAAAAGAAATTGGGATTCTACAGTTTGATACCCATTTAGATCTGCGCAGCCTGGACGACCATGGACCAACAAATGGGACACCCATCCGTAATTTAATCCAAAATGGCATGGTCAAGGGGGAGAATGTTTACAATATTGGCCTTCATGGATTTTTTAATGGCCAGTCACTTATTCAATATGCCCGCGAACATAATGTAAATTACATTACATTAAAGGAAGCCAGAAAACAGGGAATCACTGAGACAGTTCAAGAAGCTCTTACTCATCTTGAGAAAAAGGTAGACACCATTTATGTAACCGTTGACATGGATGTCCTTGATATTGGATTTGCCCCTGGCGTTCCAGCTTCGACACCAGGAGGAATGAGGACAGATGAATTATTTGATGCTGTCTATTCTGCAGGGTTATCAGCCAAAACCGTTGCCATGGATATTGTCTGTCTGGATCCAACTAGGGACCATCAGGCACAGCCTACAGTAAAGGCAGGCACATATACATTTTTAACCTTTTTAACGGCATTGATGAATAGATAATAGTAAGGGGCATTTTGTCCCTTACTAAAAAATCAAAGGGGGAAAGAGAATGGAAAAAGAAACAATGATCAACCCGTCATCAACACAGCCGAACCTGAGTAATCCAAATGCCACCACACAAAATATGGTCAAGTTCTTTATTTTTAGCGCAATTGGCATCTTTATGTTTTTTATCCCCATCACCGTGAACGGGAAGTCCTCCATCATGCTCGACCATATGGTTACAGCTATTCAAACAGCGATTCCTGCAATTGTACCTTATTACGCATTGTTCGTTATATTTCTGGGAGCCGTTTATCCATTCTATACAAAAACTTGGAACAAAGATAAAGTGAATACCGTTTTTTCTATTTTTAAATTATTTGGGCTGGCAGCAGGTATCATGATCGTGTTTGGTTTTGGACCAGCATGGCTATTTGACCCAAGCATGGGTCCATTTCTATTTGAAAAACTGGTTATTTCAGTTGGTTTACTGGTTCCAATAGGATCCGTTTTCCTTGCATTGCTTGTTGGGTATGGCTTGCTTGAGTTTATTGGAGTGCTTATGCAGCCTGTCATGAAGCCAATCTGGAAGACACCGGGCAGATCTGCCATCGACGCTGTAGCTTCCTTTGTCGGCAGCTACTCCATCGGACTTTTAATCACGAACCGTGTATTTAAAGAAGGAAAATACAGTATTAAGGAAGCGGCGATTATTGCAACAGGTTTTTCAACCGTTTCTGCAACTTTTATGATTGTTGTTGCCAAAACTCTCGGCTTAATGGAAATGTGGAATACTTATTTTTGGACAACATTAGCCGTTACTTTTATTGTGACCGCCATTACCGTAAGGATCTGGCCGTTGAAGTCCTTGAGTGAGAATTATTATGATGGACAGGAGCCTCCTAGAGAAGATTTTACAGGAAGCCGTTTCCAAGCCGCTTGGAAAGAAGCCATGGACACATCTGCCCAGTCTCCATCATTGTGGAAAAACATCGCTATGAACTTTAGGGATGGCTTTGTCATGACTATGTCTATTTTGCCATCCATTATGTCCGTTGGTCTATTAGGTTTGATATTGGCAGAATTCACGCCGGTTTTTGATTGGATCGGATATATTTTCTATCCTTTCACAGCCCTCCTGCAGCTTCCAGAGCCATTATTGGCAGCAAAAGCAAGTGCAGTAGGGATCGCGGAAATGTTCTTGCCAGCATTGCTTGTTACAGAAGCAGCATTAGTTACAAAATTCGTCATCGGCGTCCTTTCTGTTTCAGCAATTATCTTCTTTTCGGCTTTGGTACCTTGCATTTTATCGACAGACATCCCAATATCGATCCCGCAGCTGCTTGTCATTTGGGTGGAAAGAACCGTATTAACCATAATCATCGCCGCTCCGCTGGCGTATTTATTACTTTGATTCCCTAATCCCCGCTTAACCCAGTGGGGATTTTTCGCATAGATTTCCTCTGTAAAAACAAACTAGTAAAGTATAAATCATATACATAAATGAGTCTAAGGATAGAAGGTGATGTATTTTGTACAGACTGTATACACATAATGACCTGGATGGGGTAGGTTGTGGAATTGTTGCGAAAATTGCTTTTGGGAAAGATGTTGAGGTTCGATACAATTCGGTTATGGGGTTAGACCATCAAATCGAAAGACTTTTTGATCAGGAGAAGAAACTTAAGGATGATTTTCTTATTATTACAGATTTATCAGTGAACGAAGAAAATACAATCAGGCTTGATGATCTGGAAAATAGCGGCGGGAAAGTTAGATTAATCGATCATCATAAAACGGCTTTGCACTTTAATGAATACTGCTGGGGGAGAGTGAAGGTCAATTATGATGATGGAAGGCTCACAGCAGCTACTTCATTGCTGTATGAATATCTGCTGGAACATGAGCTAATTAAACCATCGCAGGCGCTTGATGAATTTGTCGAACTGGTCCGCCAATATGATACCTGGGAATGGGATCAAAATGACAATACAAAAGCCAAGAATCTTAATGACTTATTTTTTATGGTATCCATTGATGAATTTGAAGAAAAAATGACAGAGCGCCTATTAAACGCCCAGCATTTTGAGTTTGATGATTTTGAGCAGAAACTCCTCGAGATGGAAGAGGAGAAGATTGAACGCTATGTCAGAAGAAAAAAAAAGGAAATTGTCCAAACCTTCATTGGGAATTATTGTGCAGGAATTGTCCATGCGGAATCCTATCACTCAGAGTTGGGAAATGAATTAGGGAAGGACAATCCGCATTTGGACTATATAGCCATTTTAAATCTCGGCGGCAAAAAAATCAGTTTCAGAACCATTCATGACCATGTGGATGTTTCTGCGATAGCTGGGCAATTCGGAGGTGGCGGGCATGCCAAAGCATCAGGATGCTCAATGGGAAAGGATGCTTTCAAGCTGTTCGTGAATGATATTTTCCCTTTGAATCCTATGAGACAGGATGCTTTCAAAAATAGATATAACTATAAAAATTCACCTCAGGGATCATTGTACGAAAATAAAAAGGGAGATAAATTCTTCATTTTTGCCAAGAACGAAAATAAATGGATGATTGAGGTGAATGGGAAATCTATACAGGAGCCTTTTGGCGATTATCAGGCTGCTGAAACTTTCATTAAAAGAAAGTATATGGCCTGGCTTGTGAGGGATGATGTGTATGTGGATTACTTAAAGGATTTTCATATGAAGACAAAGCATTAGACAAAACCGCCTTTTGGCGGTTTTTTTTTCCAGAAATGCCCCCTCCAATTATTTTATCCATAGAAGTCTATATCTTTATCCTAAACCGGAAAAGAAAAGAAATTAATTCATCTTGACGATTAGGTTCGCAAAATGAATAATCCTCATTTACTTTAAAGAAATATTTTTCACTATACAAAAGAAAAGTATGACCGGAAAAACAAATGCAAACTGAATTAATAATAAGTAAAATATATGTAAAAATCATATATAATGGAGAAAGCACAAATGAAGGAGAGGTCTTATGGAATTGTTTTTGGTTTTTTTCGGCATCATATTTTTTTCTATCTTTATCAAGATCCTTTTTACGGGGACCAAAAGGGCATCGTTCATTAAAGATGAACCAATACCTGATCAGCTTGATATTCAATCAGAAAGCTTGCTGCCGATCATTCAGGGTCTTGAAAAATCATTGCCGCAAGGATATCGGGAGAATATTAAGAATCGGGTATTAAAGGAACACCCTCAATGGAAGGATCACGAATATGAGTGGGCTTTTTTCGAGCTTAAGAGATATTTCCTTCTGAATAGCCTCTTGAAATCTATTCCAATGTTCAGTGACAAAGTGGATGAAATATGGCATGAGATGCTAATGTTTACCCGTGAATATGGACAATTTTCACAAGACTTTTTCGGAGAGTACTTGCATCATGCCCCGAATTTAGAAAGTACGCCAATTCCGGGAGAAAGAGCATTCTTTGATTGGATGTACTTAACTCTTTTTAAACCTGGCTATAACAGCAGAAGAATCTGGGGGGGATTTTTAAAGAATCCCATTAAGAAAGATATTCTGGAAGACTTTAATAACAAGAGCGAAGAAGACTTGTTAGATACGTATTTTCGGAGCGGCAGCCAATGGATGGATATAAAGAAAGAATTAATTGGCAAATTAAAAAATGAAATATCTGAAGCAGAACAGATCACACTCGGAAATAAATTCGTAAAACCTTCTTCTGTCAGCCAATATTCTTATTTACTTTTGCCAGCAGTATATTATTCCATTTATGATTCAGAAAGTTACGATGATCATATGGATGAACTCCTGCCTGCTGAATGGGCTAAAAGCGGGGCAGCGGGTGGTGTTTCCTGCTCGGGATATGCATGCAGCAGTCCAACTGACCATGATTCCGGCGGCGGAAATGACTCTGGCGGAGGATCAAGCTGTTCAAGCTGCGGGGGAGGCTGCAGCAGTTAAAAACAAGCAATCATTTTGGATTGCTTGTTTTTTTATTCTTAGAAGCTCTTGTGTTTGGATATAAATAAAAATAAGGTTTCCTATCATTTTCAGTACTTTCAAATGCAGGCATTAAATTTTCAATTGTGTAACAATTTATATTTATAATATCAAAGTTCTCAGATTCTCTGTTACAATCGGTATTGGACGATTATCGGAATCGAATTGGATGTGTATTTATGAAAAAGTTTATCCTTTCTGTGCTGCTCCTTTCCTCCTTTTCGTATGCCACTGCGAACGCCAAAGAAGTGACCGAACCTGAAATTCTCAGTGAAGCAGCAATTCTCTCTGATTCGGAATCAGGAGCCATTTTATATGAAAAAAACGCAGATAAAAAGATGTTTCCGGCTAGCTTAACAAAAATTGCGACCGCAATTTATGCGATCGAGAACGGAGATTTAAATGATATAACTACTGTGAGCAAAGAGGCAGCGGAGGTAGATGGGACTAGAGTTTATCTGGAGGAAGGAGAAGAGGTTACACTCAAGAAGCTGGTGCAGGGAATGCTGATCAATTCAGGAAATGATGCAGCATGGGCAATTGCCGAGCATCTTGATGGCAGTATGGATCGTTATTCGGAGAACTTGAATGCCTATCTAAAAGAGAAAGTGCACGTTGAACACACTCATTTTGTAAATCCACATGGACTTCATGACGAGAATCATTATACCACCGCAGCAGATCTTGCAAAACTGACAAACTACGCTCTTCAAAATGAAACCTTTAAGGAGATATTTGGGACAAAAGAATTGAAGTGGTGGGGTAAGTCATGGGAAACAACACTTATTACCCATCACAAGATGCTTAAAGGAGAAGTTCCATTTGAAGGTGTGACAGGCGGGAAGACAGGTTTTGTAGATGAAGCAAAACAAACGCTTGCCACTTCTGCTGAGAACGAATCAATCAAGCTCACAGCCATTATACTGAAGGCAGATTTTAAGAGGGACATCTATAAGGACACAATAAACCTTTTAAGCTTCGGGTTCAGCCATTATGATTCATCACATCTTGACAAAACTGAGGTTTTTCCGGCTGAAGGCAAAACGTTTACGACAGGCGGCAAAACTGTTGCAATCACCTTGCCAAAAGGTTCCTATAATGAAAGTGTTACATCAAAGGGAAGGCTGATGATTGAGGATCACAACGGCAAGGTCGTTCAAACCGTGCAGCTTGTTGAAGAAAAAAGAGATGAAGTCGCTTCAAGACAGCTTAAATCTGAGGAAAAACCTGAGAAAAAAACAATAGGTTCCTATGGAAAAATAGGCTTAATGATATTCTTATTTGGAGTATTCGTCCTTTTATTAAGGAAAAACCTTAAAGCAAAAGCAAGTCGAAGAAGACGGATGTAATGCCCGTTTTTATGAAGTCAAAAAGTTTCCAGGAATTGCATGCAATTGTGCTAGTCCGTACGGTAATACATAAAAGTATTCATGCTATTATAGTCTGCAAAAACTGATTTGGCACTTTTGAAATATATTTAATATTTAACCTCGAAACTGTATTTAAATGCCCAACATGTCCAAATGTAACTATTCTGAAGCAGCTGATTACATCACTGAACTTGACAATGGCATTTGCAGAGGAACGAAAAAAGACTAAAGATAGCTCTTTAGTCTTTGGCCATAATTCATTGCATTCTTTGTTCAACCTGGCGGCAAACTTCATCTGCAGACAAGCCGCTCGCTTCGATAACAGGCGCTTTCGTAGATGCATCCTGCATGCCCATTACATTTGAATCCACACCGCTTACCACACAGCATGAACAGTTTTCTGCATCATGGGCCGATTTCATATCAACCACTTCATATCCTTTTTGGCGAAGTGCTTCAGATACATTAGTTAAGGACTGTTCAACTGCAACTCTCTTCGTCATTCTTAACACCTCCTCCGTTGATAGATTGGCTTTTTTGCTCCATTTTTATTCCATGGATAAAAACACGCCAATCACGAAAAAGTAAGGAAGGAGGTGTTGAAAATGGGTAAACGCAAACATGATCCTTCCAAGGCGGGATTGAGCTCACCGAACGTAGAAGGGCAAGGGACGACCAACGTGGAAACTGGAAGCAGAACCGCTTCTTCTGCACGACATAAAAATAAGAAACAAGATTTTTAAGTTAAAGCTCAGCGTTGATATTGGCATCCTGTTTTGGAACATAAGGCCAGTAACTTCAGTGGGAGAAAGTGAGTCAAATGGATACCTACTAGCGCTAAGGAGCTTCGGACCTCCCGCGTTTTGCTGAGCGCATGAGCGGAAATCAACAGGAAAAATTAGCAGAACCTAAGAAAAAAAGCAGGAAGGCTGCACCTCCTGCTTTTTTCCATTTAGTTATACATTTCCGCTACTTGCTTTTGGATTGCAGCATCTTCAAGATACTCATCATATGTCATTTGCTTATCCACAATACCAGCCGGTGTAAGTTCAATGATGCGGTTGGCGATCGTTTGAATAAACTGATGATCGTGTGAAGCAAAGATTAGAGAACCCTTAAAGTTAATTAATCCATTATTCAGTGCTGTGATGGATTCCAAATCAAGATGGTTTGTCGGTTCATCAAGCAGCAGAACATTGGCCCCGCTAAGCATCATTTTTGATAGCATGCAGCGAACTTTTTCTCCACCTGAAAGCACACTTGCTTTCTTTAAAACCTCTTCTCCGGAGAAAAGCATTCTTCCCAGGAAGCCCCTTAAGAAGCTTTCGCTGTCATCAGCAGGCGAGAACTGGCGGAGCCAGTCAACAAGATTCAGTTCAGAGTTTTCAAAGAACTCGGCGTTATCTTTCGGGAAATATGACTGAGATGTAGTAACACCCCATTTATAAGTTCCTTCATCCGCTTCCATTTCACCAGTCAAGATTTTAAATAAAATCGTTTTAGCAAGCTCGCTTGCGCCAACTAGCGCAATTTTATCATCCTTATTCATGATAAAGCTGACATTATTTAGAACCTTTACACCATCAATGGTTTTGCTGATTCCATCAACACGCAGCAAATCATTGCCGATTTCACGATCAGGTGTAAAGCCGACATATGGATATTTTCTGGACGAAGGCTTGATATCATCTAAAGAAATCTTATCAAGCAGCTTTTTACGTGAAGTCGCTTGTTTGGATTTGGATGCATTTGCACTGAATCGTGCAATAAAGCTTTGCAGTTCTTTGATTTTTTCTTCCTTCTTCTTATTGGCATCCTGCGCCATCTTTGATGCAAGCTGGCTGGATTCATACCAGAAGTCATAGTTACCGACATAAATTTGGATTTTTCCAAAGTCAAGATCGGCAATATGGGTACAAACCTTATTTAAGAAATGGCGGTCATGGGATACGACAATAACTGTATTTTCAAAGTTAATCAGGAACTCCTCAAGCCATTGGATCGCTTTAATATCCAAGTGGTTTGTCGGCTCATCCAGCAAAAGAACATCCGGCTTGCCGAAAAGGGCTTGCGCAAGCAGTACTTTAACTTTTTCAGAACCGCTAAGATCTGCCATCTTCTTTGCATGAAGCTCTTCTTCAATTCCTAAACCTTTTAGTAAAATAGCTGCTTCAGACTCTGCTTCCCAGCCGTTCAATTCTGCAAATTCACCTTCAAGTTCAGCAGCCTTCATGCCGTCTTCATCAGTAAAATCCGCTTTCATATAAATAGCATCTTTTTCCTGCATTACTTCATAAAGCCGTGCATGGCCCATAATAACAACTTTTAGGACCTCAAATTCTTCATACTCAAAATGGTTCTGCTTTAAGACAGCAAGACGCTCGTCTGGACCGAGGTGAACACTCCCGGATTGTGCTTCAATTTCGCCGGAGAGAATTTTTAAGAAAGTAGATTTACCGGCACCGTTTGCACCGATCAAGCCGTAGCAATTGCCGGGTGTGAATTTAATATTAACATCTTCAAATAGTTTGCGATCACCATATCGAAGACCTACGTTACTGACTGTTATCATATTATTTTTATTCCTCCAAATACATAATCCTTAAAATTATAACACTTTAAGCGTTTAATCGCGAACTCTTCTTCCTTCTATTATTACCTCTAACCCTATAAAGCAAAACTTTTCGATAAATAAAAGGAAGTAGTCTTAAAAAATTGAATATATAAGAGAGTGAAATTTTGCCAAATCATCAGGAAGGAAGTGTAATATTTCATGAAACCTCTTTTAATAGAAGAAATAAAGATTAAACCCTTCAGTTTTAAAATTGAACGGGGTAAAATCAAGGAATTTGTTATGGCGATAGGAGATCCCAACCCTATATATTATGATGTAAAAAACGCAAGAAAGAAGGGGTACCGGGATATCCCCGTTCCGCCCACATTTCCAACTGCGATTGAAATGTGGGGTGGATTGGATTTTGAAACCCTTATCGCCCTTCTTGGCCTGGACCCTCTTAAGGTGCTTCACGGAGGCCAGGAATACCGCTATTTAGGCGAGTTATATGCCGGGGATACAGTAACTGCCTTTCCTAAATTAATGTCAGCATTTGAGAAAAGAAATTTACGTTTCTTTACTATAGGCATAACTTATAAAAACAGCAACGGAGAACGGGTTCTCTATTCAGAATCAACCATTATTGAAAGAGGAGGGTCCATTAAATGACTGAATTAAAACCTCTTAAAAAACCGGAAATTACGCATTCACAGCTAGTCAGATATGCAGGAGCATCAGGTGATTTTAATCCGATTCATACCGTCGTGCCAATAGGAGAAGCAGCAGGCTTGGGGGGAGTGATCGCCCATGGGATGCTCGTAATGGGAATGGCAGGAGAAGCATTGGCTGACTGGTTTCCTAGAAAAAACCTTAGAAAGTTCAAAGTGCGATTTAATAAAATGACCCGTCCAGGAGAAAAACTGACTATCGAAGGAAAAGCAATTGGCGAGACAATGGAGGGAAATGAGAAAAGGCTAATTGGAGAAGTGTCAGTTAAAAATGACGCAGGAGAGCTGAAATTGAAAGGTGAATTCCAAGTAAAATTTTAAGATAAGGAAGGTTTTCAACTTATTCCCCTTCTATCCGGAACAAGCCCCATACATAATAGGCAAAAATACTTGGATTTGAAAAAAACTTTGCATCTGTTATAACGCCACCAGAATTTAATGGCAGCAACAACGTGGTTGTCGCCGGAAGCAGGCCAGCATCCGGAAACCCCTTCTTGCAGATCATCTGCATTTATCACTCAGTACATTGTCCATCTGGTATCAGATGGACATGGGATCGCCAGAAATGAACGTTAGGGGGGATCATTGCAGGCATTCTTGGGATCATCCTGGGACACCATTAGCATATAGCCTGGGGTGTAACCAATACCTGCCTAGATGTTCAGGACTTATACATTGAAAAAAGAAATCCTGATATTAAAAAAAGTTTCTGTTTAATGAAAAATGGGAAAAGCAGAAGTAATGGAAGAACCAATAAAAGTTAAAGAGCGAAATACCATTGATTCGAACGACAATAACTCGCCGCGGAACTTTCATTTCAGAATTTGCTGCGTTCTACAACAGTCATTTACAAAACAGCAAATATCAGCTCCCACTGAAACCCTAAGATTTAAAATCCGAGAAATTATTTAAAAATGTTTCTTTTTGTTCATAGTTTTTTCATAAATATCATGTACAATATTAACCATACAGGCAGGAAAAAGGAGTTTTTTTAAATGGCTAAGAAGCAGCTCGTTGACTTAGTAAACCGATTAAAGCAATCCGGTATTAAAGTAAGCTTTTCCAAGCCGAGATCAAAAACTTTAATACTCATCAACCAAAACAAAAATCTATCTTCTTCTACGAATTAATTTAAAAAAATGGCGGATACTGTATCCGCCATTTTTTAATTTAAATTTCTTTCATGATCTTCTTAAACACATCATTTTTATTAAAATCTTCTCCCATCGGATACTTTTTAATAAATTTATTATTCTCATCCAATAGATACACAAAAGTACTATGAACATAAAAGCCATCGCCAGGATCACGATATTGGAATTGGAATGTGTTAGCCAGCTCCCCGATTTCATATTGATCCTGCTTTAAATTATTTGGATCGGCAGTCAGCAAAATCCAATTGCCATCATTTTCAATATCAAATGTATTCATATATTTTCTAAGTACATCAGTTGTATCCCTGTAAGGATCTATCGTGACGGTTAAGAACTGAATCTTCTCTCCATAAACGCCTTCTTGTTCAAGGTCACTTTTTAGCATGTTCATTCTTTGTGTAGTAGTAGGGCAGATATCAGGGCAATGTGTATAAATAAATTCGACTAGCTTTAGTTTCTTTTCAGATGAAGCAAAATCATATACCTCTTCGTTTGAAGTAACAAGTGTAATATTTTCAGGAATTTTTGCCGTTACATCACGTATGATAAAAAAAGAAATGCCGGCAGAAATGCCAATAATTACAATAAGCGTACTTATAATATAAATCCTTTTCATAATTTTCCCTCCCGATATAAAGATAAAGAATATCCACTGAAATTCCTATGGATAATATGTGAACATATTTAAATAGGGGGAAATCTTATAAAAATGTTTCATTCTGTTGACTTGGGGTATCGCTGCAGGCACTCAGCGAACAGCGGACTATAACGGAGCCTCCCGCTGGAGTGTTGCGCTTATGCCGCAATCACCCCGGTGCGAACAAGGTAATTTGTAATATCATCACAGAAAAGAGAATAGAAGGGAAGGAAAGCAAAAAGGAACCCCTAAAGGTTCCTCTTCTGTCAAACATAGTCAGATTTACTTCATTGAAATCCAAACACTCTTAACCTCTGTATAGTTATCTAGAGCATAAGATCCCATTTCACGTCCGATACCGGACTGTTTATATCCGCCGAATGGAGAAGCTGCATCAAACGCATTGTAGCAGTTAACCCAAACTGTGCCTGCTCGAAGCTTGTTGGCAACATAGTGTGCATTGGCCACATCGCGAGTCCAAACACCAGCAGCCAATCCATATTCACTGTTGTTGGCACGATTAATTAATTCATCCAGATCATCATATGGCATTGCTGAAATAACCGGTCCAAAGATTTCTTCCTTGGCAATTGTCATTTCGTCGCGAACATCAGCAAAGATTGTAGGGGAGACGAAGTAGCCTTGCTCCTGAGGCTTGTCACCACCTGCAACAAGCTGTGCGCCTTCACTTAAGCCCTTTTCAATATATCCTAAGACGCGATTTTGCTGCTCAGCAGAGACAAGCGGGCCAATTTCTGTATCAGCGTGGATACCCGCACCTTGTTTAATTTTCTTAGCATGTGAAGCCATGTCAGCTACAACATTATCAAACTGCTTTTTCTGGATAAATACCCGGGAACCTGCACAGCAAACCTGGCCCTGGTTGAACATAACACCATTAAGTGCTCCTGGAATTGCTTTGGATAGATCAGCATCAGGCAGGATGATGTTCGGTGATTTTCCGCCAAGCTCAAGCGTCACGCGCTTAAGAGTCTTGGAAACATTGGACATAATCAGTTTTCCTACTTCTGTTGAACCAGTAAATGCAATCTTGTCTACTAATGGATGTTCAACAAGAGGCTGGCCGGCTGTTTCGCCAAAACCAGGAACAATGTTAACGACGCCAGGAGGAAATCCTGCTTCTTCCATTAATTCTGCAAGGTATAATGCCGACAATGGTGTCTGCTCTGCTGGCTTCAGTACAACTGTACATCCAGTTGCAAGGGCAGCCCCAAGCTTCCACATTGCCATAAGAAGAGGGAAATTCCAAGGAATAATCTGACCCACAACGCCAACTGCCTCGTGGCGAGTATAGTTGAAGAATGGTCCATTAACCGGAATTGTTTGCCCCACAATCTTAGTAGACCAGCCTGCATAATAGCGCATATGCTCAATGGCAAGAGGAATATCTGCATTTGTCGTTTCCCGGATAGGCTTACCATTATCCAAAGTTTCAAGCTGTGCCAATTCTTCACTGTTTTCTTCCATTAAATCAGCAAGCTTGTACATAAGGCGGCTGCGCTTTGAGGCACTCATTTTAGACCATTTGCCTTCATCAAATGCTTTGCGTGCTGCTCTCACTGCCAAATCTATATCTTCAGCGCCTGCTTCATAAACAGTTGCCAAAACTTCACCTGTTGCAGGATTATACGTATCGAATGTTTTCAGGGATTTGCACTCAACAAATTCGCCATTGATATATAGCTTCTTCTTTCCGCTTAAGAACTTTTCTACCTTTTCCTTTAAACTAACTGTTAGTTGACTCATATAATTCCTCCTTAAAATAGTAATCTATGTATTTCTCGCTGCTAAAACTTACAGAAGAACACTTATGGTAACGCTTACATTAGTATGTTAACACTAATAAAACTGCAAAATCAACTCTGAATTAAAATAATTTTCTGATAATATTCGACATTTTTCCTTTAACTTCAGGATCTTCTAATGGAGGAATCTGAAATGCTGCTTGCAGTTTAAACAGAAAACATGTTGAAGGACTTATCGCTAGAAAGAGTAGAGTGAAAAAGTTTCTTGCTGCATTCAAAAAAGCATACCAAATCCGGTATGCTATAAATCTATCTATTAAATTAACATTCCTGCAATCGCTGCACTTAATAGAGATGCCAAGGCACCTGCAATTACAGCCCGAATGCCCAGCTTAGCAATATCACTTCTGCGATCTGGCGCCAAGTTTCCAAGACCGCCAAGTAGAATAGCCATTGAAGAAATGTTTGCAAAACCGCAAAGGGCAAAACTTACTACGGCAACTGTCTTTGGAGACAGGCTGCTAATTTCCGGAGCAAAAGATGAATAAGCGACAAACTCATTCAGTACGAGCTTTTGACCGATAAACCCTCCAGCCTGTACTGCTTCTGCCCAAGGAACCCCAACAGCAAATGCGATAGGAGCAAAGATGAACCCAAGCATCGTTTCAAGCGTAAGGGTTTCAAATCCAAATAGACCACCTGCAAATCCGATAATTCCATTGATAAGGGCAACTAATGCAATAAATGCCAGCAGCATAGCCCCGATATTTAACGCTAGCTGCAAACCAACACTTGCACCGCGTGCAGCAGCGTCTACAACATTAACAGATTCAGTATCTTTTTCGATAGTAATATCATCAGTTGTTTCAGAAACTTCTGTTTCAGGAATCATAATTTTAGCCAGAATCAGTCCAGCCGGTGCAGCCATGAAGCTCGCAGCAAGCAAGTACTCAAGCGGTACGCCAAGCAGCGAATATCCGATAAGAACGGAACCTGCAACTGAAGCAAGGCCCCCAGTCATAACAGCAAATAGTTCAGACCTGGTCATTTTATTTAAGAAAGGGCGCACAATTAATGGCGCTTCTGTTTGTCCGACAAAAATATTGGCAGCAGCAGACATTGATTCGGCTTTGCTCGTGCCAAGAAGCTTGGAAAGGCCTCCGCCAATTATCTTAATAATAACTTGCATGATTCCAGTGTAATACAGCACAGAAATTAGGGAAGAGAAGAAGATTACAGTGGTCAATACCTGGAAGGCAAAAACAAAGCCCACACCTGAACCTTCCTGAAATAATCCCCCGAATAAAAAGTTAATCCCCTCATTTGCATAACTGATAATATTATTAACTGCTAAAGTCAGCTTTTCTAAGGCTTTTTTCCCCAAATCCCACTTTAAAACGGCAAATGCGAAACCAAACTGGATGGCCAGCCCGCCAAGAATTGTTCTTAAATTAATTGCCTTTCGATTAGAAGAGAGAATAAGGGCAATACCCAGTACAGTGACTATCCCTAATAAACCCCAGATAAAATTCATATTGGACACCTCTTTTGTTGTATTCAGACTAATGAAAGCGTTTTTATGATACGTCAAAATTTAAGCCTCTTACTAGAGAGGTATGTGAGTAGACGTCAGACATCTAACGTTATTACATGTTTATTTTAACATGAATCCGTTTTCAGTAAAGAGTTTTTTTGTATCCAAATTAAATTTGTTTTTTTCAAACTTCAATTTTTCAACACAAACAGCTAATTTCAGACAGATTTTTTATTGTTTTGGAAATTATAAAATTTGCTGCGTGTTGATAACTTGTTAAATAGTTTATCTACGTGTTGTGCAAGCAGACTGCACCTTTCGAGGTCACAAGCTTGTCTAGTGCTTGAGCCCCATAACAAGAAAAGCTTGGTAAACATAATCATCGCACAACCGAAAGCGGCAGCTTTTGGGAGGATAGGGATCATTGGGATCATGCAGACGTTGCCACCGGATGTGTGGCGCTATTAGTCTTTCGTTCCTTCGCGGTCAAGGAATTTGCGCTTTTATTATTCAAAATATATCAGTATGGTAATCGGCATTCTGTCCCAAAATAAGGATAGTTCTAATTTTAAAAGGAGGTTTCTATTATGGATAAGAAAGATAAGAAGGATAGCACAAATCTGGCAGGCAGATATTATGAGACAGAGGATTATAAACAGAACGATCAACTGTCATCGGGGCTGGCCACTACACATGAGCAAGTGAGCGACACATACATGGAAGGACAAGCGGAAGCGGTGATCGAAGATGTTGTTGGAGTCGATATTTCCATTCCCCGAAAGGGTTATGATGAATAACTGATAAGAAAAGAGGAGCATGAATGGCACCTAAGGAAGCCCAGGATGAAATGAACCAATATAAAATGCCAAAAGCGCTTCGGGAGGAAAAAAACGTTTCCTACCGGGTGGGGTACCAGGCTGCAACAGGGAACCAGACTCCGGGAGAACAGGAAGCAGGCAAAAGATCTAATGAACAAAATTAAACTTACCAGAAAGGGAAGCCAGATGCGGCTTCCCTTTCTTAATTAACAGCAGCAATGAGTTCATTGTGAACCTTAATATATCCATGCTGCTTACTATTCAGTCCGTTTTCAAACATATATTAATCCCATTTGTCTACGGTTATTAATTCCCTATAATTATGATTTATCACATCTCATAATTTCATAATAGATCTGTGAATTAAACTGGGTGCGAGGGATTTTCATAATGATATATCCAGATGATATATCCAGATGGCTTTAGAAAATTTGCCATGCCATTAACTGTTTTCTCAAAATCCCATCCCCTCTAATCATAAATATAGAGGGGATTTTTGAGATAGAACTGGATTAAGTTCTGCCTTATTCATTATGCCTCGGGTTACTTCCATTATTATGGTTTGTAAATACCTGCTAATCCATTGACTGTGTTTATAAAAGCCACTTTGAGGAATAAATGATAGTAACACATATTGAAAGGCGGCAGCGGAAATGAAGGGAGAGCTTCGAATAACCGGGCATAGACCCTATCCATTACCGGATTCACCATGGATAATGGAACAATTATGGAATGATGTCCTATTTTTACATTGGCCAGTGCCTGTAGAGAAGATGGCAAAACACATTCCAGCCCAATTAAAATTGGACACATTTAATGGTACAGCCTGGATTGGTATTATGCCTTTTGGAATCAGAAAAATGCGGATTCGCGGTTTTCCTCCATTTCCTTTTATGAAAACAATGAATGAGCTGAATGTAAGAACATATGTGGCATACGAGGAAAGGAAAGGAGTTTACTTTTTTAGCTTGGATGCAAATAATGCTTTGGCTGTGATGGGAGCAAGAAAGTTGTATTTTCTTCCATATAAGAATGCAGATATAATTATTGAGCATAAACAAAAGCAGGTTATATACAAAACCAGGCGAAAAAGCGGAAACTCCGAAAGGGAAGAATTCTATGGAGTTTACCAACCCATATCCAACCCCTGTAATTCGAAGCCCGGTTCACTTGATGAATGGCTGACTGAACGATATTGCCTTTAGGTGACAAAAGGGGATCAAGTGTTTCGAGGCGATATCCACCATACAAAGTGGCAGCTGCATGAGGCATCTTGCAAAATAAAGCAAAACTCTATGGTATCTTTTTTGCCGCGAAAATACTTTAATGAGGAACCAATATTACATTACTCTCCTCAAAAACACGCCTATTTCTGGCCATTACAACGAGTTACTTAATCCTAAAATAGGGAAGTAACCCATTTTTTTTATTGTTTTCTGATGAAGTTGTATCCCAGGAGTTTCTTAACTTCATGATAAGAAAAGCCCGATTGGCTATTAAGCCTTTTCACTTCCTCAATATCAGTCCCTGCAATAGTAAGGTTTTTCTTTTGTTCTAAACGACTCATATACTTTCCTCCATTCAAGATATTTTATTTTACTCCTTTATTGAAAATTCATTCGATAAATATTGACTTTATTGTCCATACTAAGAAAAAAAGGGGGCGTTTCCTATTTTTTTCAATAAAAAAGGACAAGACGACAAGCCTGAAGTTGTACTAATGGACACAGAGGTATTTGCCTGTAATAGCTGCAATGGCTGGATGAGAAAAGATTTTGCCTCTGAGGATTTAAAATGCCCATTATGCGGTGATGAAACAACTGCAGAGATGAGGGAATTGCCGCAAATTCAATAGTTTTTTATCAAAGAAGACTGTTGTCAAAAAGATAACAGTCTTTCATATTGGTAAATTTTTTGCTGTACACACCGGACAGTACTAGTTTTGAATTCACACAGCTTATTAATAATCCCCATATAATTCCTGGAAGGCTTGCTCGGCATCCTTCTCAGAAGAAAACAAAGCATCGTCCTCTTCGATCAAATGAAATGATTCGTTAAGAAATAGAGCTACAGCGTTCGGATCTTTTGGATGAGGAACAATTACAGCAGGACGTACATTTGCTACACTTGGGGTATGGGGGTTATGGTAAATAACAAAAACCTCATCTCCGGCTGTCACATTTTTGGGATCGATTGTTTCCATTCTTTTTCACTCCTCCTATCTCACTGCTTTAAAGATTTTCGTTTTGCTGTCCAATTTCCTTCGCCCCTAAAATTGCATTTGCTGTTTCCAGCTGTTCATGTCCGTTGACTGAATCCCCGACAGCATTTTTTAAATTTGGAAATCTGCCGTCTGTATCAACTGTGACCATTTCGTCTTTGGGTGCATGTGTTAAATATTTTTCAGCTTTTTCACTCATCAAAATTACTCCTTTAGACTCATTAATTCAGTGGCTTGTCCTATAAGTTTTCTCTAGCCCAGCATGCAATATGCAACCATATTAATCCTTGAGGAAATGAAAAATTAATCTTTGTAATCTGAATTTTAAAAAAGAGATGTTACAAAGGACAAAAAATAAAGAATGCTAAAAACGATGATTAGATCTCCTAAGATGTTAACAGAAAAACTCCTCCGGTTTGTGGAGGGATTTTTCTGTTATTCAAAGCTGTTATCCAATTCATCAACCAGTGTTCCTACATAGCACACTGCTTTACGGACCGCTTCTGGCTTGGACATGTCGATTCCAGCACTTTATAAACGTTCAAGCGGCTTTTTTGTTCCAACTGCTTTCAGAACATCCAGCCAGCGGCCAACAGCAGCCTGTACTTCGTCTTTTATGTACTGTGCCATTGCGGTAGAGGCAGTTAATCCTGCAGAATAGGTATATGGATACAATCCCCTATAATAATGCGGCTGTCTCATACATATCAACGCTGCTTTTCCATCCAAATTAACTGAATCTTCCCAGAAAGGTGCTAAGAGTTTCATTTTTTGGTCTGATAGCGTTTTTGCAGTTAGTGGCACACCTTGTTCAGCAAGGCTATACACTCTGCGCTGAACATTCAAGAAGGTGAGTAACAAAATTGTGATAATACTTCCAAGAAGCTGGAGGATTCACCCAGCACTTCATTCTTCTATCTTCAGATCTTTTCATTAAATACTGTCCTAAAAGCAACTCATTGAGAATACGGGCGTCATAAAAGGTTTATTGCCAGATAGCTGCCTAATCAATTTGCAAAAAAATAAAACGGAAGGAACGCTACCCTTCCGTTAATCACAACTATTCCATTTTCTTTGAAAGACAGCGATCACATTCCATTAAATAAGACTCTGCCTGCTCCTTTACTGTTTGGCCACACTCCGGACATACCTTTTTAGGAATGGTTCTAAAGAATTCAACTGGACTTTTAATCATGGTTTTTTCCTCCTTTTTATAATACAGTTAATTTTATTATCTCCTGTTATAGAACAGTATATCCTATCTAATTTCAAATGTGAAGTCCCTTAACGAAATTTTTTAAAAATTTTATCTATTATAAAAGGGGAAAATGCTTATAGTTTCCTCTTTATAAGCAAATAGGTATATAAGTTTATAACAAAACATGAGTTAAACTACTTTTTTTCTTTAACCTCTTCCATGGCGGTTAGGTTTCCATTACAATCATATTTGAAACTGTTCGCTTAAGGAGGGTGAGAGCCCGTAATGACAGAAATAATTGTGTCTTTTAACCCTATATTAATATTTGTGGCCGTGATCTTGACCTTTATGGCTTCTTATACAGCATTAGATTTATTTATTTTAATAAAGTCCTCAGATAGAAATCAGAGATTCTTATTCCTGGGAGGCACTTTTTCTCTGGGAATTGGCATTTGGATCATGAACTTCATTGGAATGGTCGCAATTAATATCAGCGCCTCAGGAAACTATAATATCCCTCTTACGGTTTTATCCATGGTTTTTGGCATTTCCTTTACAGGTATGGCCTTTAATACTGTGATTGAACGGCAGCCGAAAACAAATAATCTTGTTACTGGAAGCTTTTTTTTAACAATGGCTGTTCTATCTATTCACGTTACAGGGATGTATGCCATGGGCATGAATGTCCAATTCAATCCGATTGTCTTCATCATTTCAACACTGCTTATTTTCGTATCATTTTTATTTTCACTTTGGATGCTGTTCTATTCGAGAAATCTAGCTTATTCCAAGCATATCTGGATTAAACCTTTAAGTGCACTTATTGTTACAGGAGCAATTGTCGAAGGTTATTTTCTCCTTATACACTCATCTTCCTTTTATTCAAATGGCGAGATCGAACAAGTTGGGGCTTCTCCAGAATCATTCCTTATCTATATGGTATTCTTCGCCACCATTCTCATTCTGAGCGGTCTTATTGCATCCAGTACATTAATCAGCAAGCGCTTGGAAACAAGCGACACCCATTTAAAGGATATACAAGCAGCACTTGATGAATCTTCCATTGTTGCAATTACAGATCCAAAAGGAATTATTACTTATGTAAATGATAAATTTGTTGAAATTTCTAAGTATGGGGAAGAAGAGCTGCTTGGAAAGAATCACAATATCTTGAATTCTGGCTATCACTCCCCTGAATTTTTCCGTGATCTTTGGAAAATAATTGAATCGGGTAAAATATGGCGCGGCGAAATCCGTAATAGAGCAAAAGATGGAAGCTACTACTGGGTGGAGACCACGATTGTCCCATTTCTTAATAATAAGAACAAACCATTTCAATATGTTTCTATCAGAACAGACATAACTGCTTTAAAATCAGCTGAAGCAAACCTTAAGGATTCATTAAAAGAAATTAAGGAGATTAAATTTGCGCTTGATCAATCCTCTATTATCGCATTTACAGATGAAAAGGGGATCATAACCAGTGTCAATGACATGTTCTGTGAAATTTCCAAATATAGCAGGGAAGAATTAATTGGTCGAAGCCATTCTATTTTAAATTCCGGTCTTCACTCAAAGGAGTTTTTCAATAATTTATGGAAAACAATTGGCCAGGGGGATGTATGGAAAGGCGAAATCCGGAATAAAGCAAAAGATGGCACTTATTATTGGGTACACACCACAATTGTTCCGTTTTTAAACGAGAAGGGCAAACCTTATCAATACTTAGCGATCAGGAATGATATTACGGAACGCAAGAAAACGGAAGAAGTACTGCACCGCCAGGATAAGCTTGCTGCTGTTGGTCAGCTTGCTGCTGGAGTAGCGCACGAAATCCGCAATCCTTTAACTTCCATGAAGGGATACACCGAATTCCTTCAGCTAGATGAAACGAATGAAGAACGGCAGGAATTCCTTCACATTATTCTTGATGAAATTGAGCGGGTAAATAATATTGTAGAAGACTTTCTGGTTCTGGCCAAACCAAAAGCAGTTGAACTGGAAGAAAAGAATATCATTCCTGTCATTAAGAATGTTCTCTCATTAGTGGAGTTTGAAGCCCGTAAACGCAACGTGAAAATTCATTTTGAATACGAACAAGATATTATCCAAATCGAATGTGATGAAAACCGTCTGAAACAAGTGTTTTTGAATTTTGTTAATAATGGAATTGAAGCCATGCCAGATGGAGGAGACATTACTTTCCGTGCAAATATTATTAATAACCAAGTCCAAATATCCATACAAGACACAGGAGTAGGGATACCAGAAGACAAGCTAAAAAAGATTGGGGAACCATTCTATACAACAAAGAAAAATGGAAATGGACTCGGGCTCATGGTTAGCTTTAAAATCATTGAGAGCCATAGTGGCAAAGTCTATATTGAAAGCGAATTGAATAAAGGAACTACATTCAATATTCTATTGCCGGCAAAGACGGCCTAGCCAATCCATAAAGGGTTGGCTTTTTTACATTATAAATTCACTAAATATTCTAAATTATTTGTTCTAATCAATTAAGATTGCCTTTAAAATAAACATATATAGATATTAATAAGAACTTGCCGAATATTACACATGCTTTAATAACGGATGGGTGTGTGTATTTTATGCATGTCAAAGAGGGGGGAATTACATGGATGCAGCAGAGCAAGTCAAACCAGTATGCGGTTATTGCGGTAACACTGGACGATTTCGATCAAGCAGAAGTACTTCTCCTCATGGGTTCCAATACAACTGAAGCTCATCCCATCATCGCCAACCGAATGAAAAAGGCCGCAAAAAACGGCCTTAAAATCATAATTGCCGATCCGAGAAAAATTGATATGGTGAAAGTCGCCCACCGACATCTGCAAATAAATATTGGATCCGACATAGCCCTAATCAATGCATTAATTCATACCATCATTAAAGAAGGCCATTATGATGCAGAGTTCATTAAAGCAAACACCATTGATTTCGAATCACTGAAACAGCTGGTTAGCCAATATACACCGGAAAAAGCGGCTGAAATAACCGGTTTGTTACCGGAGGAAATTATCGAAACAGCAAGGGAATATGCATCTGCAAGCAATAGCATGATTGCCTATACACTTGGAATTACAGAACACCATTGTGGGGTTAACAATGTTTTCAATATCGCTAATTTAGCCCTTCTAACCGGACATATCGGCAAAAAAGGCAATGGCATCATGCCGTTAAGGGGCCAAAATAATGTACAGGGTGCCGGAGACATGGGGTGCCTCCCAAATCTTTTGCCGGGGTCTGTGAGCATTACAGATGAAACGGTTGTACAGGATATTTTTCTGACTGAGACAGCGAAGCTTGCCGATGTCGTGCTTCCTGCAAGATCCTGGGGTGAATCCGATGGGACATATACAAATACAGACCGGCGAATACAAAGAGCCAGAATAGCGGTTGAATCCCGCCCGAACGTAAAAGAGGATTGGGAAATCCTATGTGAACTTTCAGCAAAAATGGGCTACTCCATGAACTATGCTAAAAGCGAGGAGATTTGGGATGAAGTAAGAAAGCTTGCATGGGAGATGTATGGAGGCATTTCTTACAGCCGGTTGGAGAACGGTTATGCAATCCATTACCCATGCCCTGATGAAAATCATCCTGGCACCCATATCCTGCATCAGCATCTTCACGAACACAAGAGTGTCCAATCCAGAAAATCTCCTTTTGTGCCTGTTGGCTATACTCCGCCAATTGAATTGCCGGATAAAGATTATCCTTTTACTTTAACAACAGGCAGAAGATATGAGACCTATAACACACATACGCAAACCCGCCTTTATGCTGAAGGTGTAAAAATAAAACAGATTGAAGAAACGCTGGATGTGCATCCTGCCGATGCAGCCTTACTCGGCATTAAAAATGGAGAAACCGTCCAAGTTTCTTCAAGGAGAGGGTCACTTGAGGTCAAAGTGAAAATAACGGAACAAGTTGTTCCTGGCCTTGTCTTCATGAGCTTTCATTGGTACGAGGTACCAACAAATGTTCTTACTATTAATGAATACGACCCTATTTCAGGCACAGCAGAGTTTAAAGCATGTGCTGTAAAAATAGTGCCGATAGACAAACAGGATTAATCAAACGAAATATACTCTTATGAAGGGCTGTTGCAAATGACAGCTCTTTTTTTATAAGGCTGTTTTCGCAAGGGGTGTTGCTTACAAACTAATTTTACTAACTGAGTTGATTGGAGAGGAAGGCACTTGATCCTCGAAAATGCTGACGCATTTCCTTCGTGCGGTGTTCATTCGAGGAAGCTTATTCAATGTCCTGCGGGAAGAGAGGGTGCGGGAGACCCCACAGGCGTGAAACGCCGAGGAGGCTTCCGTTCCTCCCCGCGGAAAGCAAGTGACTGGAGCGGAAATCAACGGGCAAGCTTTATAGTCCAAAAACAACAATCTATACGAAAAGAGCCTTTTATAAAAAATTTAACGTACTTCCGAAAGAAGTCTCCCTCTTCAAGCGTGTGAAGGGTGAAGCCCAATGGTAAGGGGGAGATGAATTTCGGTTGGCGATAGCCCAAAGGCTTTTTCTCTTGTCTTTTTGCTTAACATGGTATAATCAGTATCATAAAGGATAAGGACTGATTTAACATTGAAATTAGACAGCAATAATCATTCAGTGTTCTTGATGTATAACACCTTGTGTTAGTTGTGAAGTATCGAGGGAAAGTAATAGATGATACTATTTCAGACTATGCCAAAGATCAATTTGTATCTTTGAGTGAGAAATATAATATTACATTAGGTCGAATGGAACCACGATATTGACCATGTTCATATTTTGTTCAAAGCACACAACCCAACAGTGAATGATCGAAATTCATCAATTCCTATAAAAGTGCTAGTTCAAGACTAATCAAGAAGGAGGGAAAACCTCCTACTCCTGCTAAATATAAGAAGGAATTTGAATGGCTAAAGGAAGTAGACTCTTTAGCGTTGGCGAACGCTCAACTAAACTTAGATAAGGCATATAAAGCCTTCTTCAAAGGGAATGCCAAGTTCCCAAAGTTCAAAAGGAAACGACACAAACAAAGCTACACAACAAATGTCGTAAACGGTAATATTCAATTGTTGGATGGTCATATCAAATTACCTAAATTGAAAATGGTCAAAATCAAGCAACATCAAGAAATCCCTTCTGAATACAAAATCAAATCTTGTACACTATCAATGACTTCATCAGGAAAATACTATATTTCTATTCCTGCAGAGTATGAGAAGGAGATTGAAATCAAAAAAATTGAAAAAGTAGTTGGGCTAGATTTTGCGATGGATGGGTTGTTTGTTGATAGCGAGGGTGAGAAAGCCAATTATCCAAAGTTTTATCGACAAATGCTTGCGAAATCAGCAAAAGAACAACGCAACCTTTCTCTTAAAAAGAAAGGTTCTTCAAATTGGAATAAACAACGTATTCGAGTAGCTAAAATTCAAGTAGCTTGGTCAATTTCGTTAGCTACCAAAAGTGGCGATTACCCAAGAAGCCCCCACTTCAAGCAACCAGCAAGGGGGTGGTATGTAGTGGGAGTAGTTCACCTCTTTCTATTAAAAACGCTGAATCAGCAATGTTTCAATGAACTTTCATTATAATTATCAAAAAATAATTCATTGAATAATCTGTTAATTTGACATACGGCTGTTATATCCGTAACGGGAATATTATCTCTTTGTTCTTTTAATGAAAAAAATCCATGTTATTATTAATCTCGTTAGCTCAAAACAAGCTATACAGGAGGTTTTTAACAACATGAAAAAATCAATATTATCTTTTGTAGCCGCTGCCGCAATTACAGGAACAGCTGGCGCAAATGTTCAAGCAGAAGATGTAACAGTAAAAAAAGGCGATACTTTATGGGAGTTTTCCCAGCAATATAATACACCCGTTGAAATGATCAAAGAATGGAACGGTTTGACTTCTCACATCATCCATCCTCAGGACATACTTGAAGTATATCCGGAAAAAAAATACATAGTATCAAAAGGCGATACTTTATGGGATATAGCCAGAGAACATAATGTAACAGTGGACGCAATTAAAGAATGGAATAGCTTAAAGTCTGATTTGATTTTCCCAGACCAGAAATTAACATTGTATCCAAATGCAAAAGCAGTAAAAGCTGTTTCGGGCACACCAGCTAAAGCAGCCGCGCGTAAAGTTTCCAATGAAAAGCCTGCTGAAACAGCTCAGCCTGAAGCAGAATTTAAACCGGCTGATGAAACGGCTCAGTCTGAAGCGGAATCCAACCCGGCTGATGAGACAGCTCAGCCTGAAGCAGAATCTAAACCGGCTGATGAGGCAGCTAATGAGGAAAAAGCGCAAGAAGTTCTTACTATGGAAGCAACTGCCTATACAGCTAATTGTGAAGGCTGCTCAGGAATCACTGCTACAGGCATTAACCTGAAGGAAAATCCAAACGAAAAGGTAATCTCTGTTGATCCCAATGTGATCCCTCTTGGAACAAAGGTTCGTGTTGAAGGCTACGGTGAAGCCATTGCTGGGGATACAGGCGGTGCCATCAAAGGCAATAAGATTGATATTTTTATGCCATCAAAAGATGATGCAATCAACTTTGGAAAAAAAACGGTTAAAGTAACAATTCTTGATTGATAGACTGAAAGAATGGAAGGCTCCTGGAATGGTGCCCTTCCTTTTTCTATTATTCACTAATTTGCTTCTCCTTCTCTTTTTCTTCCTGGTTAACAAAGAACCTGTGAACTGGTTTTGCCAGCTGCTTAAAACTTTTTTCAAATCGATCAGAAAGGTGAGATGCACGTTCATAGACAATTGACTTTAGATTATCTAGTTGCCTTGTGATTTTTTGGGTAATTGCTTCCTGCTGATCCAAACGCTCCATTACCGTATTATGGAACATTTCCTGAACATCGAGCTTCTTCGATATTTCTTCTTTGATTTCCTCATAGTTTTTAAATGTTGCGGAAGCCTCTTCCGAAAAGGCTTCAAACTTATCAAACTTCCTTGAAAGTGCTTGAGTAGCTGCATCCTGGCATGATACTTGCTCAAGTATTTTTTGATGGACAGGCCCTTCATTTTCTATCATTTTAAAGATTATTTTATTCATCTCTTCCAAAGTATTCAATCTCTCAAGCAGTCGTTCATTTTCCTGATCGCGATTTTTCAAAGCATCAAGAAAGCGTGCAATGAAAGCATCCTGCTTTTCCAGTGTGTCTGCAAGATATTCAAAATGATGGTTCTGCATGCCGGCAGCTTTTTTTACCAGCTTATTCATATCCGTAAATGAATCTTCGAGCTGAGTTTGTATTTCTTCATATGACTCTGACAGCCGGTCATTAATCGATTGCTGATCCTTAATAACTTCTTGCAAATAATTAAGCCTGTAACAATTCTGATTTGAAACTTTATCTGGCTGGCTTAGGAAAAGCAGCGGGTTACTTTCTTGTTTTTCTGAAAAAGACATTAAAAACACTCCTTACAGTCTGCAGTCTTTACTTTACGGTATGCCTATGTGACTTAAATTGAATGGGCTATTCCCCAGATAAGGCCATTTCATCATGATAAGAAACATTTTTTAGGCATACATGACTCCGCTAAAAGGTAAAAGTATTGAAAAGGAGCGATGTAATGGTGAAGAAGAAGGACCAGATAATGAACCTGCTATCACCACCAGGAATAGATGATGAAGTAGAACTGAAAAATGGCCACAGAAGAAGAAATAAACAAGAGTATTCTTTCCTTCTGGTAGGGATTGGCTTATGACTCCGAGTCCCTAGGAGCTGCAACTAGACCAGCTTGTGCCCTCAAGGGGATAGATTTAGATAAACTAAATAACAAAGTTATCGACATGTTTGAGAATTATATAATTTCCTTAACAACAAAAAATCACCCCTATTCCTTTAACTGGATGAGGGGTAATTACTTTATTTTACGTTTTACAGAATATCATGTCCCATAGAGCTTTGAAGAATTTCAAACCATTGGTCTCTCGAAAGCTGATACCTCAAAGCGTGCACAGCTCGTTCAATTCGTTCTTTTTTACCTGAACCAACAATAGGCATAATGCGTCCAGGATGGTTTAAAAGCCATGCAAATAGAACCTCATCAATGTCCTGGGCACCAATTTCTTCTGCAACTTTGGCAAGTGTCGTTCTCAAGCGCGCGCCTTTTTCATCCTCATTGCTGAAAACTTTCCCGCCGGCCAACGGTGACCAAGCCATAGGGGCAATTCTTTTTTCTTGGCAAAAATTCAGTGTTCCATCCTCGAAATTTTCCAGGTGGTAAGCAGATAGCTCAATTTGATTCGTAATTAATTTATAATCCATGAAAGATTGCAATGTAGCAAATTGATGGTTTTTGAAGTTGGAGACACCAAAATGGCGAACCTTGCCTGAAGACTTTAGTTCCGTAAAAGCTTCTGCAACTTCAGCAGGATCCATAAATGGATCTGGCCGATGAATCAATAAGGTATCTATGTATTCTGTTTGCAAGTTTTTTAGTGACTGCTCTGCCGAAGCGATAATATGTTTTTTGCTAGTATTGTAGTGATGGGATTTATGTTCTGGCCTGTTTGGCGATTCAAGCACAATACCGCATTTTGTAACAATTTCCATTTTCTCGCGTAGCTCAGGCTTTTTCTGAATAGCCTTTCCGAAAAGCGTCTCACATGTATAGTCTCCATATATATCCGCATGATCAAATGTGGTGATGCCAAGTTCCAGGCCGTACTCAAGTAAACCGATTAACTCCTTATCCGAATATTTCCAGTCTGCTAATCTCCATAACCCCTGAATGATACGGGAAAATGACAAATCATCTGCCATTTGTACTCTTTCCATGCTGTTCAGCTCCTTGTTATTTTTCGCATTGTTATTATCTCTGAAAAAAATAATAAAACCAAATCATTCGCCTTTCCAATTTCTTAAGCTATGGGTAAGAGTAGACTTTAATCGATCAATATTCATCCCGGATGAAAAATCCAACAATCTATTCTAAAGGAATAGCATCTAAATAGGAAGGAACATACTTATCCAAATATCTGGGACACACCTATCACGATTGCCTAAATAATTATGTCACGCCTAGGTACGCTATATACCTTTTTTCCCAGCTTTATGCCATATCAGTTTACGATTTCCCTTAAAACGTTTACACTTAAGGAGTACATACTTTTGCAATGCCTATATTTAAATTAAGTATTGCTTCCTGCAAATGATATTCTTAAATTGAAAGGGTGGATATATGATGGGTATTTCATTATCAAAAGGACAAAAAATTGATTTAACAAAAACAAATCCTGGATTATCAAAGGTTATTGTAGGACTTGGCTGGGATACAAATAGATATGATGGCGGCCTAGATTTTGACCTTGATGCCTCTGTGTTTTTGCTTGATGCGAATGGCAAATGCGCCTCTGATAAAGATTTTATTTTCTACAACCAGCTTGAAGGCGGAAATGGTTCAGTTGTACATACAGGAGATAACCTGACAGGTGAAGGGGACGGTGACGATGAACAAGTCAAAGTCAACCTTAGTGCAGTCCCTGCAAACATTGAAAAAATATCTTTTGTCATCACTATTCATGATGCTGAAAACCGCGGACAAAACTTTGGCCAGGTTTCAAATGCCTTTGCAAGAATTGTAAATGAAGAAACAAACGAGGAAATTATCCGCTATGATCTTGGAGAAGATTTCTCCATTGAAACTGCAATTGTTGTAGGCGAACTATACCGCCATAATGGCGAATGGAAATTTTCTGCTGTCGGTTCAGGATACCAAGGCGGACTAGCCAGAATTGCAACCGACTTTGGTTTGCAGGTAGGATAAATTCCATGGCCAGGAAGAGCAGCTGCTTTTCCTGGCTTTTTTCAAGTAATAAACAATGAGTTTCTTTAAAAGGAGAGTGGCCATTTTGGGAATTCAATTATCTAAAGGACAAAGAATTGATCTGACAAAGACAAATCCAGGATTAACAAAAGCTATAATCGGTTTAGGCTGGGATACGAACAATTACAGTGGCGGACATGATTTCGACTTGGATGCTTCTGCATTTCTTGCCGATGAAAACAGCAAATGTGTAAATGATCACGACTTCATTTTTTACAATAATCTGCAGCATCCAAGCGGAGCAGTCATTCATACCGGAGATAACCGTACTGGTGAAGGAGATGGTGATGATGAACAGCTTGTAGTGGATTTCACTAAAATCCCAGTCCATGTTCATCGGATCGGCATAACCGTAACCATTCATGATGCAGAATTAAGACAGCAGAATTTTGGACAGGTGTCCAATGCTTTTGTCAGGCTTGTAGATGAAGCGAACAATCAGGAACTTATTCGTTTTGATCTTGGAGAAGATTTCTCAATTGAAACAGCAGTCGTTTTCTGTGAATTATATCGCCAAGGAAATGACTGGAAATTCAATGCCATCGGAAGCGGATTTTCAGGTGGATTAGCCGCTCTGTGCCGTAATTATGGATTGCAGGTGTAATGAAAATGCAAGTGCCCAACTTTGGGTGCCTTTTCTTTTACATAATTCTGGTATAATCCTGGAGCAGTGGAGAGACGCAGATATAACTTATGCGCAATTTGCACAATCAAAGACTCAAGACTTGTAAAGGGCACTAATCCTTCGCTTGAATGCCCGACAAAACAAAAAAATGATTGCCAGCATCACTACTCACTTTGTAAAATGATTGCAAATCCTTTCATTAATGGCCTACTCTCCTGGTTATTAATCCCATATTTAAAAATGAACAAAAGGGAACAATAGGTTTGAATAAACCTCGAGAGGAAGGGATGCAGCATGTCACTTGAATGGTTTGACAGGGTAAGCAGTGAGTTGCAGGATCATCTGGAATCAATTTGCAGTAAATATGATCAGATTGGCCAAATGTCTATTGACCGGGGTGCAAAGCATCCCAGAATGGAATTTTTTATTGAAACTGAGGATAACGATCGAGAATATTTTTGTACGCTCTTTTTTGATCCTCATAATGAAGAGTTCTATGTAGAGGACTTTGACTTTGAGCTTGGCCATACATCGAAAACCATGCTTTTTGATATTGAGGACATAATTGATACTGTACACGAAAGCCTGCATGATTACATGAATGGCGACGATGACTATTATGATTTTGAGACTGAAGAAGAAGACAATGTGATTTATGCCTCTGAAAATGAAAACTTTGTTAGTGAAGATGAATATGCCTATGTTGAAGACGAAGAGGGAGATATCTTTGAAGAAGTGGATGTAGAGTGGGAAACGCCTGAAGTGACTGCATTCTTCAAAGAAGATGAAGTTGAGGTTTCCTACCAGTTTGGAGTGGTGCAGGAAACTGGGGATGGAGTGCTCCGTCGGGTTAACCGCATTTGGACTGAAGAGGAAGAGATGATTAAAGATGAAGACCACTTTATCTTCAGCAAGGAAGAAGCTAGTACAATTATCGCAATGATTGCCAGCCACATGGATTCGTTGAGCGGACATGAAGCTGATTATCAATAAGAAATTATCTGAATGATCAAGATATTAAGCGGCGACAAAAAATGCTTTGACATGGCTTCATCGTAAAATTTTAAAAGAAGTGGTATTTTACAGATCCTTTTGACGCCACTTCTTTTATCATTCTAAAAGCAGAAGGGACATACACATCTTTCATACCGTTTCCGCGGCCACTTTTAAAAGAAAGAGCATCTTTCATGCCCTTTGTTGCCACTTCTCCAACCATTACTAAAAGCAGGGGGTTCCGCATCACTTCTCAGCCTCACAATGATAACCACAACAAAAACCACTTTCAATAATAAATCAAATCATGCTCATTAACCTCTCATTCAATTAGCACACTCATATCTTTTGTACTATTTACGCTTGCCTCCACCATAAACTAATTAAAGGATATGAGGAAAGAGGGTGTACTATGGGGATTCATGTGGTTCAAGCAGGGGATAGCCTGTGGGCAATCTCGCAAAAATACAATGTTGCCATCCAACGGATTATTTCAGCTAACGGCTTGGAAAACACAGCTAGAATAATCCCTGGATTAGCTCTTTACATTCCTGAAGGCGGGCCTGTGATTCGATCTTATTTAGTTCAGCCCGGGGATACACTTTGGAAAATCTCAAAACGCTACCAAACAACCATAAATGCTATCCTTTCAGCTAACACGGGCATTAGCCCGGAATCGCTATATATCGGACAAAAGCTTACTATACCTTCACCAATAAAACCTGAAATGGAAACATTAGGTTTCATTGTGCCCAATTCATCAAAGGCTTTTATTCCTATTTTTAGAGAAACTGCAAGAAACCTGACTTACATTTCCATTTCATCTTATTCTTTAACTAAAGAAGGCTATGCGTATATAGAACTTGAGGATACAGCCATAATTGCAGAGAGCATGCGCCTTAATGTGACCCCGCTTTTGATGATCCGCAATCTTGCAGGAGGGGAATTCAGTGCAGAGCTCATTGGGGGAGTGCTGGAGAACCCAGCTTATAGGAGAAATTTAATTTTAAGCTTGTTGAATTTTATTAACCAGAAGGGATACGGTGGCGTAAGCCTGGATTTTGAATTTATTCCTCCTCCAAGGCGGCAGGATTTCAACCTGTTTTTAAGAGAACTTAAAAATGCCATAGGTTCTAAAATTCTTCATGTCAATGTGCATGCCAAAACAGAGGATATCCCAACGAACCGAATCATCGGGGCTTATGATTATAGAGCAATAGGGGCAGCTTCCGATATTGTAGCAGTCATGACAATGGATTACGGATACCCGACTGGTCCTCCGAATCCAATAGCTCCGGTTTGGTGGGTGGAAGAAGTGATTAAGTATTCAATCACCCAAATCAGGCCGAAAAAACTTCAGATAGCTTTGCCTTTATATGGCTATGATTGGAGAACAGCAGATAATTTGACTCGCGCTTACTCTATGCTTTCCATTCAAAATATGGCATTAGAAGCAGGAGCCATTATCCAATATGATCTTTTTGCAGCCTCTCCATGGTTTAAATACTGGAGAGGGGCAGAAGAACATATTGTTTGGTTTGAAGATATCCGCAGCATAACAGAAAAGTACAATTTAATCGATCGGTACAATCTGTTTGGAGTGACATACTGGCAATTAAGTCTAAGTTTTCCGCAGAATTGGGAATACTTAAATGAAAATTTCACCATTCTTTAACAGACATTAATTGAATTCCTTCATTTCCTCTTCGAAATAAAACATTTTAGGATTTTCTTTAACTGTGTAAGTGTATTTTTTCATTTTTGCCACATAGCATGATTTGTTAATAGTGACTCTCTCGCCAGTATCAATTAAGATAACTATATCATTATGTTCAAACTTATTTCTGCGCTTCACACTGATCCCTGCTTTCTCACACTAAAAAGTGTTATTAATACATTATCTCATACTTCAATGTAATTAACCCCTTTTTCATTAAAACCCTTTCTATGTTAGCGCTTGTGCAAAAGAAAAGGCGGAAGAAGAAGTCACCCTGTCTCTTCTTTTGCATATTGGCGAGTAAATGATATATTAGTGTAATTGAATAAAGTGCTAAAGGAATGTTTTGATGACTTCAACAATAACTTATATAAGAAATTGGCAAAAAGCGATTCTGGCTGAAATCCTTCACTTAAAAAAATATGGAAGTTCCCGCTACTTAATGTTAAATGGACAGTTGCTATCAAAATCAGATTCATATACTTACTTTTTTGATATCCCTGCGCCAATCAATGTTCCAAAAGGAGCAACTATCAAAGTAGAATGGGGGACTAAAAAGGTTGAAGGACGCATTCTTTCAGCAGAAGGAAATAATGTGATACTAGCTTTGGAAGAGGATATAGGAATAGATTTAACTGAAGCTCAGCTGCTGCATGATCCTTGGGAACTCTTGGATCAGCTATATGAGCGCTTAGAAGACATTAGAGAAAGCAAAAGGAAAAGAGCAAGAATCAAAAAGCTTCTGGATCCTTCCATGCCAGCGAATCATCCAGCAGATAAAGTAAAAACTCCCTCCCATGAGCTTATATTGCGCTCAAAATATAACCCTGTCACATATATATGGGGACCTCCTGGCACAGGAAAGACCTACACCCTTGCACGGGTTGCTGCCAATAAATACTTTAAAGATCAAAGTGTCCTAATTCTTGCCCATAGCAATCAGGCTATTGATGTGCTAATGGCCGAGATTTCCACCTTTGCCTCCAGTAAGCGAAAGATTGAAGATGGGGAGTTTCTTCGGTACGGTTCACAAATCGGGCCAGCGCTAATCGACCACCAATCCTTGACAGCAGATTTTCTACTGCAGAAGGATCACTCAAATCTCTCAGAAAAAAAGGCTGCTCTCTTTGAGGAGCGCCGTTTGCTCAAGAAAGATCTGTCACGTTCATTCAGCAAAAGGGATTCTGACCAGCTGATTGAAATCGAAAAGAAGTTATCAGGCATCCTAGAAAAAATCAAAAAAAGGGAGATTGAATTTGTTAAAAATGCTTGTGTAATCGGAACGACCTTAGCGAAAGCGGCGAGTGACCCTGTTATTTATGAGAAAGATTTTGACCTAGTCATTCTTGATGAGGCCAGTATGGCATATGTTCCACAAGCAGCTTTTGCAGCCTCTCTGGGCAAAAGAGTCATTATTTGCGGGGATTTTAAACAGCTGCCTCCTATTGCTGCCTCCCGACATAAAATGGCCGAAAAATGGCTTAGAGAAGATATCTTTCATCACTCAGGAGTATCGGCTGCAGTAAACAATGGACATTTGCATCCCCATCTATTTCTATTAAAAGAGCAGAGGCGGATGCATCCTGAAATCTCGGCTTTTTCAAATAAGCATATTTATCATTCCCTCGTGGGTGACCATAAGGATGTGCTTGAAGCAAGAGCATCGATTGCCGCACGTGTCCCATTTCCCGGCAGAGCATCAATCCTGCTTAATACCGCTGGGTCAGGCCATTATGGCATGAAAGATGGAAACTCGAATTCAAGAATAAATTTATGGAACTTGCTTCTATCCTTTCAGCTCATTCATGAAACATTCTTAGGCGGTGGCCGTTCGATCGGCTATGTCACTCCTTATCGGGCTCAGGCTTTATTAATGGAACAATTGCTTAGCGAATTATATGAAAAAGAACGAGCAGAAGCAGATATCATTGCCGCAACGGTCCATCGATTTCAAGGCAGTGAGCGGGAAGTGATGATTTTTGATGCGGCGGATTCCTTTCCTCATGAAAGAGCTGGAATGCTCTTGACAGGGAAAGACAGCGAGAAGCTTTTAAATGTAGCTATTACGAGGACAAAAGGAAAGTTTATGCACATTTGTGATTTGGACTTTATCCAGAAACATGTGTATAAGAATAAAATATGGAGGCAGTTAGCTGATCATCAGCTGCAAAATGGACAGGCAGTTGACCCCGAGCAAATCGGAAGGTGGATAAAGAATCAGCATGCACGCCTTCAATGGATGCATGCACGGAAAAGGGAAAAAGTCTATATGGATCTTTCAAATGCACAAAAGGAAATTGTTATTTCCCTGCCTGTCTCTGACAAGCTTGACAAAGAATGGGAGGAGGCGCTTTCTGTAAGATCTGCCCAAGCAAAGCTTACTTTGCTCACAAAGAATAATTTACCTTCAATCAAACCAGACAGGGCATTGCTGGAAAGTCTTTCTTTTCCATTTATTTTAATTGATGGAAAAGTATTGTGGCTCGGCATGCCTGCAGAAGCTCATAAAAATGCAATGCCGCCATATGTAGCTGCAAGGCTCGATTCAGCTGCTGCAGGTACCTTCCTTAAAACTCAATTGAATCAAAGAAATTAAGAAAAGCGCAAGGCGCCTTGACCACCCCCGACACAGCATAAGACGAGCCAGCTGAAAGGTTGTTTTTTAACCTTTTGGACGGATTGGCTTAGATCCGAGAGCAGATGGCTCATTGCGCTAGACAGTTATCTAAGTTCAAAAGGATATCAATTCTGATATCAAAAAAAGACGCCCCAAAAGGCGTCTTTTTCTACGTATTGCGGCGACCCGACTGCACTCCACATTGCGCATTGCCAATTAAGGCTGTCTGTCGTCTTATGCAATTAGCTCATCGCACTATTAATATAACACCAATCAATGAGTGTTACAAGATTTATTTTTATGATGGGTTATATCATTGCAATCTCCTTTTGTTTCATTCAAAATAAAACTAAAATATTTTTTAGGTTGTGATCTGATGAATCTAAAGCCATTAAAGGGACAGCATCATGTTTCGGCCATAACAGCCAATGCCAGGAAAAACTATGATTTTTATACTCAAACCCTCGGAATGCGCCTGGTAAAAAAAACCGTAAATCAAGATGACACCTCTATGTATCACTTATTTTATGCGGATGAAAGAGGAAATCCTGGCACTGACTTAACTTTTTTTGAGATTTTAAATGCGGGACGTACTTATCGGGGAACCGACAGCATTACATGTACATTTCTTCGAGTCCCAACTGATGAATCACTGCTTTATTGGAAAAAACGGCTGGAAGAGCACAGCGTTGCTCATGAAGATAAAGACGTTGCCAATGGAAGGAAAGTACTATTTTTTGAGGATTTTGAAGGCCAGCGTTTAGCTCTTATTTCCGATCAACAAAATGAGGGTGTAAAAGGGGGGCAGCCGTGGCATAAAAGCCCTGTGCCGCAAGAGTATGGAATCATCGGGCTAGGTCCCGTAATGCTTACTGTCTCTGATTTGGAACCCTCAGTAAAAATGCTGACAGATGTTATGGGTTTTCGAACAAACGGAACCTATACACTCAACCATGATGGTGAAAACACCGTACATGTTTTTGAAACCGGTGAAGGCGGCAACGGCGCAGAGATCCATATAGTCAAACGCCCAGATTTGCCAAAGCAGCGGCCAGGCCGCGGCAGTGTTCATCATGTTGCTTTTCGTGTAGAAAACGAAGAAGAATTAAGACAGTGGGTACAAAAACTAAAGAAGCTTAGAATAGCCAGTTCAGGATTCGTAGAAAGATATTACTTCAAATCCATATACTTTCGGGAGCCAAATGGGATTCTTTTTGAGCTTGCAACGGATGGTCCTGGTTTTGAAGGGGATGAACCCTTCGAGCACTTGGGAGAAAAACTTGCACTTCCTCCTTATTTTGAAAATCAAAGAGAAAAAATTGAAGCGAATATCAAGCCACTGGAAACCAAAACGACATAGAATTTTGAAAGGGATGAACATTATTGTTCGTCCCTTTCTATCTAAATGAACTCAATCTGTTGAAACTTTTAATAGAGTTTGTTCGTTTAATATATAATAAGAGGACACTCATATGAAATATAACCTGAACTGAAGAAGGAGTCACCATGGATAAATTTCAACGTTTCAAGGAAGCTTTTGTGAGGTTTTGGAGAAAAAAGCACTTAACACAAATACTGCTTCTTTTAATGCTGACCATTATACTTTTGACGATACTCTTTTTCGCTTTCCTTGCTGCAACGGCTAACGTTGAGACACTAAAAGAGGGTTTAAGACAATCCACGGTAATCTATGATAAAGACGGGGATACTGCCGCAAAGCTGGCCGAAAACAGGGCAGAAGGCGCCAAAATTAAAGAGCTCCCTGAGTATGTAGCCAATGCAGTGGTCGCTATTGAAGACGAACGGTTTTACAAGCATAACGGTTTTGATATCAAGGGAATCGCAAGAGCATTTTTCAGCAATTTATTTGCTGGAAGAATTACGGGCGGCGGCAGCACAATAACACAACAGCTGGCCAAGAATGCCTTGCTGTCACCAGAGCAAACTTATAAACGAAAAGCCGAGGAACTGTTCTTGGCAGTAGAAATTGAAAAACATTATAAAAAAAATGAAATCCTGCAAATGTATCTAAATCAAGTATATTTTGGAAGCGGAGCATGGGGAATAGAGCAGGCAGCAAATAAGTACTTTAGCAAAACACCTCAGGAACTGACCATTAGTGAAAGTGCACTGCTCGCAGGTCTCTTACAGTCTCCCTCTGCACTTGACCCTTATAATCATTATAAAAGGGCGCTGAAAAGAAGGAATGTGGTCCTTGGAAAAATGAAGGAACACGCTATGATATCAGAACAGGAGTACAAAGAAGCAGTTAATGATAAAATTGCGCTTGAGGAAGGGACTAGAAATAAAAATGAGCGGAAATATCCTTACTATGTTGATGCTGTCCTTGACGAAGCAATCAATGAGTATGGATTAACTCAAGAGGAAATTTTTACAAGAGGCTATAAAATCTATACAGAAATGGATCAAAATCTCCAATCAAGCCTGGAAAATGTGTATGAAAGAGACTCCATTTTCCCACCAGGTATGAATGGAGAAATCGTCCAAAGCGGTGCAGTCCTGCTTGATCCCAATACGGGGGGAGTTAGAGGGCTTGTCGGCGGACGCGGCGAACATGTTTTCAGAGGATTTAACAGGGCTACACATATTAAAACCCAGCCAGGGTCGACTTTAAAGCCATTAGCAGTTTACACGCCAGCATTAGAAAAAGGCTACTCGCCAACGTCCATGTTAAAAGATGAACCGGTAACATATGGCGATTACACTCCAGCAAATGCTTCTGGACAGTATGCAGGTGAAGTATCAATGTATAAGGCTTTGGAAGATTCTATCAATGTACCGGCTGTATGGCTCCTAAATGAAATTGGGCTTGATAAAGGACTCGATGCTCTCGGCCGTTTCGGCATCCCTCTTGAAAAGGAGGATGAATATTTGGGAATTGCACTTGGAGGCATGTGGAAAGGAATCTCTCCAATGAAATTGGCAGAAGCATATGCCACTTTTCCAAATGGCGGAAAAAGACATGATGCCCACTTAATCACAAAAATAGTTGGTCCAACCGGGAGCACCATTGCCGAACGGGACAAAAAAACCGTTAAGGTAACAAGCAAAACTGTATCAAACCAAATGACTTCCATGCTTTTAAATGTAGTTGAGTCAGGAACTGGAAGCGCGACAAAAATTAATGGGCTGCAAATTGCCGGAAAAACCGGGTCAACGCAGCTTCCCTACAATGATATTAATGGGACTAAGGATCAGTGGTTCGTGGGATACACACCAAGCCTGGTGGGAGCTGTTTGGCTTGGCTATGACCAAACGGACAGGGAGCACTATCTATCAAAAAGCAGTTCTGAAACAGCTGTGCCCGTTTTTAGAGCCATTATGGAAGAGAGCCTTCCATACATGCAACAAGAGGAGTTTTCGACTAAATCTGTAAATGAAAAGCTTGCCAAAAAAGAGTTAACAGAAGAAATTGAGCAGACTATAAAGGAGCAGGCAGAAAAAATCGAGGGAAAGCTTAAAGAAGATCTTCCTTTTTGGAAGGAAAAAGTAACAGAAGGCAAACAGGAGCTAGCAGAATTCGGTAAATTCCTGAAAGAGAAGTGGGAAAATTATCGAAATTGATTATAAGCAGGAGAATGGCAATACAGCCATTCTCTTTTCATTTCCTCCTATATTTCATACTGGAATAATTCAGCAAAACAGTGTAACCTAAATAGTTATAGCAGCTACTAACAAATCGACTGCATTCGCTATCTGTTTGCTAGTATTTTGATAATACAGAAGCAGGAGGATTTAACATGAGTGGCGAAACCCGTATACAGCTAAATGTTCGCATATCAAAAGAGACTTCAAATAAGCTTGATGAAATTGTTGAATACTATCAGGAAAACACGAAAATCGGCAGAATTTATAAAGGCGATGTTTTAACAGATATTATTGAAAAATCATATGAAGTAATGAATAAGCAAAAAAAACTCAATAAAAAATTTTAACATTATTCTTTAAATGGGAATATTGGAGGGGTCAAAGTGAGAGATGTAAATTTAACTGATATTTATCAGCACCGCATTGCCCAAAAATATATCACTCGTTCCGGTATCGCTCATGCAATAGCAGTTGCCTATCATGCTTTCCAGCTGGCAAAGGACCAAGGTGAAGATGTAGATTCTGCTGTAAAGGCCGGCTTTATGCATGACATCGGCCATTACACCTGGTATAAAAATGGAAAATGGGATTATGGTTTATATAAACAAAATGATATCCATGCCATCAAAGGGGCAGAGCGTGCACATAAATTACTAATCAGGCTCGGGGAGAACCCCATAAAAGCAAAAGAAATAGCTTTAGCTATCCTATTCCATACTGATTCATTCCTGCCGGGCGGTGAGGTTATCAGAACCCCGCTTCAATCCATAGTTAAGCTCGCAGATGAGAAGGATGAGGAGCCAGGCGGTGCTCATCATTATCGCGAACTGGACAATAATCGGGCGATGAAAAGCCTGCAAATCCTTGATGAAAGAATAGATGAGCACTTGCAGAAAAATGATGATTAATCCATCATATTGTCTTATTATGCGTTTCCCCAGGAAATCAGTTGACCTGAACCTGCCTGTAAAGAAGGGAAGCGCATATTTTAAGTGAATAGTATTTATAGGGAGATGAAGGGAGAAAAATTGTCAAAATAGTTAAATACTTATTTTCATTCCGTAGGATGGTGATGGTAAAATGCGTCCAAGAAGCCGAAAACAGCAGACATTTAATGTGGAAGAAATTAAATTTGGGTTAACAACTGTTTTCCTGCACCTATCTTATTATGCACTCATTATTTTTATACTTATATTATTTATTGAGTTATTTAGTTAAAGCGCTCAATTACATAAGAAATTTTTAAAAAAGGCAGCGACTAAAGAGCTGCCTTTTTCCATGTGAACTTTAAGAAGGATCTCCTGAAGAAGGAGGACAATGTCAAGAAACTCCTTTGCATTTCTCCTGGCTGTTTCATCCTATAACTATATTGCCTTTCAGGCTTAATTGAATGTTTTATAAGAATCTCTTCAAATGTCATTACTATTCTGTTTTTAATTTCCAATATCACCGGAAAAAAGTTATGTTAAAAGGTGGACCTTTATGACAGAACCCCTTTATCCATTAGAGATTTCTCTACTTCTTTAAATTCTTCAACTGGAATGAATGAGATGTTCATATTTTCTAATAGATCTTGCAGCCCATTTTTGGCAAAAGTGACATCCGCATATTTGGCAGGATGTGAATCCGGTTCACTGTCTCCAATAAAAAACACTGTTTCATATTTTTCTTTAAGGTCTTGGATCACCCTTGATTTATTAATTCCATATCGTTCAGAATAATGGGGATGTTTTTTATCGATATTCATATGGACATTTTTTTCATGATAATAGCCTTCATTGGAAATAACCTTTACATTCTTGACTCCATATTTCTTTAATAGATGGTGTATATAATAATCCGTTCCCGCACTTAAGATATAAAAGTCTCCGCCGGAATTCTGCACCTGCTTGATAAACTCGGGTACATATTCATCAATAGGAATCGAAAGAATATCCTCTATTATCCGTTCTTCCTCTTGATTTATAGAAGTAAAAACCATACTTAAAAAATCAATATCTTTTATTTCTCCTGCTTTCCATTTCTCCATTAGTTTCCGGCCTTCAGGAAAATATTTATCCATCATGATCAAATAGAAATCTTTTTTTGAAATCGTTCCATCAAAATCTGATACAAACGCCCATTTTTTCATCTCTTAAAACCTCCATTCCAGATGCTGTTCAAATACTATTAGAATTAGTTTTGCTTTATTAGCATTACCCTTTCTTTTTTATGTTCAACCAAATAAAAAGGAGCAGGATGTGAATCTAAAAAAGCTTATAAGATTGCTATGTATATGGTGGAGTGTAGCCCGAGATACTTGAGGGGATGTACACAATGCAAGTATGTTAAAGAGAAAGTCTATGCTCAGCTGCATAAGCTCTGTCTTTTCTTTTTATATGTATTGATGATATTATATAGATTGGTTTTACATACATAATTTTAAGGAGATGAACAGAATGACTAAAAAAGGATACATTGTTATGGAAAATGGAGAAAAAATCGAAATTGAGTTTTATCCAAATGAAGCGCCTAACACAGTTGCTAACTTTGAAAAATTAGCTAATGAAGGCTTTTACGATGGAGTAACATTCCATAGAGTAATTCCTGGGTTTGTAAGTCAGGGCGGAGATCCTACTGGTACAGGAGCTGGTGGTCCAGGGTACTCAATTAAATGTGAGACAGAAGGAAATCCTCATAAACATGAGGCAGGTTCTTTATCAATGGCGCATGCTGGCAGAGACACAGGCGGAAGTCAGTTTTTTATTGTTCATGAGCCTCAGCCTCATCTAAATGGAGTCCACACTGTTTTTGGTAAAGTGACATCCGGTCTTGAGACTGCAAGGGGTATGAATAATGGTGACACAATGAAAGAAGTAAGGGTATTTGATGCAGAGTAATTAATTTATGAAAATACGAGTAGGGCTGTTAATCAGCTCTGCTTTTTTTAATAATATCAGAATTTATATCCTTTGGAACTTAGATGACTGTCTAGCTCCAGGCGCCTACGCGCACCTACCCCCTCGAGGTCACAAGCCGATCCTTCCAAAAGGGCAAAGGACGCCTTTCCGTGAGACTCGTCTTGTGCTTGTCGAGGGTGGTCAAGGCGCCTTGCGCTTTTTCTGTGAAAATAAATAAACTTGGGATCACCCTGTGTTATGAGAGTGGGGTTAACTT
>NZ_BRVM01000013.1 GCF_026011715.1 Cytobacillus sp. NCCP-133
AAGTTAACCCCACTCTCATAACACAGGGTGATCCCAAGTTTATTTATTTTCACAGAAAAAGCGCAAGGCGCCTTGACCACGAAGGAACGCAGACTAAAAGCGCCACGTCCTGTGGCAAACGCCTGCATAACCCCCGTCCTGGGGGCCTCATAAGTCAAGCCCTGTAAGAAGGTGTTCTTTCCTTCTGGAAGGAATCGGCTTATGACCCCGAGTCCCTAGGAGCCGCAACTAGACAAGCTTGTGACCTTGAGGGGGTAGGCGCCTGGAGCTAGACAGTTATCCAAGTTCAAAAGGATATAAATTCTGATATTACAAAAATAAGGCCGGGAGCACGCCCCGGCCATTCTACTTTTTAGTTACTTCCCCCTTGTCCAAAGACAAAGCCGTCCATGCTGTTTCATCCGCAAAAAACCGGCTCCAGCTTGCAACTCCTGAAAGCTTATACTTTCTTGCCAGATCAGAACGTTTACTCAGCGATAATTCGTCTTCGAGCCACAGTTTGTAGGTGATTTTTTCTTCCTCAGAATAATATTCGGCATAATTTTGTCCGCTTTTCTGGTCATATACAGGATTAATTTTTTTGTCACTAAGCCATTTTTTAACATTGCTCATGGATAGGGCTTTTGATGAAATTTCCCCGTTATCTTTTTGGGCCCATAACCTTGTATAGAAAGGCACTCCCAATATCAATTTCTCATTGGGTACTACCTTCAGCAGCTCTTTCAGATTTCCCTCCACCCAGGGCAGACTTGCGACACTTCCTGCTACTGGTGAACTGGCCCAATGCTCATCATAAGCCATTACAACCATATAATCTGCTGCTTCGGAAAGTTTGTCCCGTTCATAAAATGCAGACCAATTCCCGCTTGATGAAATGAATGTAATATCCATTGAAACAATTAATCCTGCCTCATGAAAGTAAGGTGTCGCCTCGCGAACAAATTGGGTAATCATAGGTCCATCTTCCGGGTTTACATTTTCGATATCAAGATTAATGCCGTTTAATTCATACAGCTTGCTAAAGTGCAGCAGCTGTCGAATCATCTTCTTCCTTGTTTCGAATGATTGGAAGGCTTCATGGGTCAAGACCGGATCGAACGCATTGGAGAACAAGCCCCAAATTTGGAGGCCTTGCTTCTGTGCCCATTTTGAAAATTCGATTGAGCCTCGATTATTAATGGACCCATCCTCTCCCGAGAGTTCAAACCATGTTGGCGAAATCACATTGACACCAGGCATTTTTGGTATCTGTATAGGTAAGGGATTGTGTGAATAAACAGCTTCCCAGGTGAGCTGGATCGGCCCTTCTATTTTTGGCACAGGATTCACCTCTTCATTAATGTTGACTGTGATATGCTCTGTCTTTCCTTCTTGAATATATACGTTTTTAATATATCCTGCCGTACCGTCTTCTTTTCTGACAAAATAGTAATCCCCTTTAACATCTTCAATACTGATCCTTTCTTTAGGTGAAACGGAAGCTGTATAAGGGGCCTTTAAGCTTGCGTCCGAACGAAGACGAAGCAATTCTTTATTTATCTCTTTTTCAGCCACTTCTCCATACTTCATTTCTTCCCCATCTTTTTGGACCCATATAGCACCTGTATCAGACAGAACTGAATAAGTAATGGGATAATAGGAGATTAGCGGTTCAACTGCCAGATATTTCTCTTCCCCTTTTTGTATGACAGGACTATATTTTAGCTCTACTGGCTTTTCATTCATATAATATGTAAGAGATTCACACGGCATCTGCAAAACATTATTTCTCGTTGTAATTATAATAGATTGAGATTTTACGTCAAAAGTAATCGTTTCATCTATGAACTCACGCATAAATGAAAGCGGTAAGTAAATTGTTTCTTCCTCTTTTAAGGCATTCCCTTGCTGCTTGCCCAAAAATAATATGGGGTGTTCGCCTTTAAAATAAGAAATATGCTCTTTTGAAGCAAAAGGGTACAACAGCATAATTACATTTGAAAAAACCAGTATAAAAGCAAACAAAAGCCCCGCAAAAATGAATTTTTTTGCCGGAAGCTTTCTCTGGATTGTTTCAATATTTGACATGTGAGATCCTCCCCTAAAATCATCGTATCCAAATGCTCAGAAAATGGGAAGGGATATTTTATTTTTATGCTATTCATTCTAAATCTCTTACCCTCTTTTAAAACGAAAGAAGTGTAAGAAAAGTTTCAGGTAAATACAACTAAATTTAATAAGTTGTAAACTGAGTTAGCTTCTGTAGCCTGTAGATTATATATTTTAAAGCCGGGAGCTTTTCATTTGTTTGATAATCATGAGTATAAATGGCCCCTTTATTTTCCCAAAGCTTTTGGAAATACCCATCAACATCCCGCATGACTTCCGAGTCCTCAGGTCCATAAATTTTTAAATTTGTTTCTAAATTCAAGTCATCTAAATTTCTTCTCGTAAAATTGGCAGAACCAGCGATGATTACGCTGTTTTCCTTGCCTGTTATATACATTAGCTTTGGATGGTACTGTTCAAAACCTGTGTTATACCAGCGGATGCTAATATTCTCATTCCCAAGTTTATCAAATTCTGCTGCAACAGGTATATTGGGTAGGCCCGCCTTTTCTGATCCAAAAGCGTTCTGGTTGGGATCAAGAATCATCTTAACTTTCACAGCACGATCGGCAGCTTCTTTTAAAGCATTTACCACTTCACGATCTGCAAGATAAAACATCCCAAGCCAGATCGTCTGACCTTTATTCGCTTGGTTAATCTCTTTGATAACGTGTTTATAAATTTTTCCTTCTGTCAGCACTTGAGCCTTTATAGAACTGTTGCTTCCTTTAGCCCCAGGTTTCACTGAAGGTAATTTGCGTGATGCAGAATAATCCACAACTGCCTGCTCTGTCTTGACTATGTCAGCTAATATGGGCCCGTTGACCTCAAACGCGATATTTGAATGGAATCCGCTGGCGTTATGAGGATTCCCAGACGTGATAATTCCTTTTTTTTCAGTTACAAAAACTTTTCGATGATTTGCTTTGATATTCATCAAGTCCAGATAAGATCTGAATGTAACATCAGGGGCATTTTTGGCTAACGGATTAGGCAGCCATCCTTCTCCCCCTTGGCCGAACCATTGTAGAAATACCCTCCAGAAGGCTGAATAAATTGGATTTGAATCTCTTAAAGGTATAAGTGCAGTAAAGACAACTATAATTCCATTCTCTTTAAGCTGCTCAAGTTCGGGAACACTATGTGAACCATATGTACTATTGATGCGGTCTGTAATAACGGTTATTTCCATATCGGGATTATCCTTTTTTTGAGCTATTAGTGCATCGGTTAATTCACCGCTAATGTCTGGATACTTTTTATCTCCGTCATGATAGCTATTAAATAAAAACATGTCCATTACAATAAAGTCTTCTGCTTCGCCAATCGCTTCTATAATTCGCGGAAAAATCAACTGCTCATTGACCCTCTTGCCATCTTTGTTTTCGAAATTTAGATCAAATAAAAATTGGACGTTTTCGACTGAATAAATATCTCCCTCATAAGAAAGGCCGTCCGGCAAAGCTTTGTTGGTTTGATAGATAATCGTCGCAGTTAATATAAGAACCAGGCTTAATATGGGGATCCATACCATTTTTTTTTTTATAAATTCCTGAACTCTTCTCACTAGAACTCCCCCTAAAATTAGATACCTATATATAGACCATTTTTGACTTTTATAAACGTTTCCATGCTTCCACAGCAATATAAAAGGCACAGAGGCTTTATTAGCCCCTATGCCTTTTTGACAATTTATTTAATCCATTATCCTACCAGTTTGACAAGCATATGTGAAAGCTTATGCTTTTCTTCCTCAGTCCCAACTTTCCAGAGCTCCTGCAGAAGCTTCTCTTCACGGTTGCGAGGTTCTTCTTTTGAAGCTAAGTAGTCCCCCGCTTTTTGCGCTGTATTAGCAAGCTGTTCTTCGCCCATCCCCATTTTTTTGCCCATTGATACTTTGCCGCTGAGGTATTCTTTAAACTCATCAAAATTTGAAAGGATTTCTTCTTTTTTTTCGCTTCCCATATTTTTAAGCTTTTGTTCTACATTTTCTGCTTGGCCATTTGTATTATTCATATGTTGTTCCATTTCTGCATCTCTCCTTAATTGATTTGATTGCTGTGACAATACTAAAAATACCCGCATTAATTAATATCAAACAAAACAGAGATAGTTTAACAGGTTTAAAATGCAGTTTAGAAAAATATATGGATAACTTTTCAATTGGACATGGTATGCATGTTTGGTGGCATGGTACAATATAGTAACGAAGAATGTGTGAAGGAGAGTTTTCATGATTTATGGCATTATTATCATTTCAGCCTATTTGCTTGGCTCCATTCCTTCCGGTTTAATTGTCGGAAAAGCTTTTTATGGAGTGGATATACGGGAGCATGGGAGCGGAAACTTAGGAGGAACCAATACATTTCGGACCCTGGGTGTAAAGGCAGGTATGGCCGTTACCATATCAGACATTTTGAAAGGTACTCTTGCTGCAGCCCTTCCTTTTTTCTTTGGATCGGATATGCACCCGTTAATGGCCGGGGTGTTTGCCGTTGTTGGACACATGTATCCACTTTTTGCAGGTTTCCGGGGAGGTAAAGCAGTTGCTACTTCAGGTGGCGTACTTTTGGCCTATGTGCCTCTTATGTTTCTTATTATTCTTGGCGTTTTCTTTTTAAGCCTATACACAACGAAGTATGTATCCCTGTCTTCTATTTTGGCTGCTTTAGCCTCTATCATTTACGCACTTATTTTATGGGATATTCCTCTGATCATTGTTGTTTCTATTCTTGGTTTCTTTGTCATTTATCGGCATAAAGCAAATATTAGACGTATTAAAGACAAGACAGAGCCAAAAATAAAATGGCTTGGCAAAAACAAAATGACATAAATAAAGCAGCAGAATTTTTTTCTGCTGCTTTTTCTATTCTATTTAACTTACTCTGGTGATTCCAAAATTTTTTAAAGCTTGCATTAGGTTGTTGTACATCTTTACATGATCAAAATGGATTCCTAGCGAAACAACTGTATGTGCAAGCTCCGGCCTCATGCCTGTCAAAGTTGCCTTTACCCCAGTAAGTTCAAGCGCCTCAATGACTTTAAACAATTCATGAGCAACCATTGTGTCTACCACTAAAACACCTGACAAATCGATAATTAAACAGCTTACCTCTTTCCCGCTGCATTCTCTTAACGAGTGCTCCATAAGTTTTTTTGCCCTATGGGTGTCAATATCCCCAATTAAAGGAAGCACAGCAATTCCATCAATTATTGTAATGATCGGTGTACTTAAATCATCAATCATTTCCTGTTGGGCGCGCATCCTTTTAATTGTATAAGCATGATAAGAAGTTAAAAAGCCTTCTGTCAATCCATCCAGGGTTTTATCGACCTTTCTTCCAAGCTTTAAAGCCTCTGATGTGCCAATTTCATTTTCACTGAAAAATCGTTCAAGGAAATCCCAAACGATATCCCTGAATCCATTAAATTGTGAAATGGAACTAGTAATCCCGATATCTAGTCTTGCTCTTTTCTCGCCTGCTTCCCTGCTCCACAATTGCAGATTTTTATCTTGTTCATCTGATAGACTGGCAGCAATTCCTTTAATGAGTTCATAGTTTGAAGCAATTAATTCATTTATAATGTTTTGCGGCATACGGCTCGAATATTTAGATAAATCATCTTCTCCCCGACTGATTGATAGCCATTTTTGAATAATCATATCGCTATTATAAAGCAGATATTCCTTAAGTTTTTCTCTTCCTGTCATATCGTTTCTCCTTCAATATTATATCGTTTTGTTGATTCTGAGTTTTCGTAAATTTCATGCTAATCACAAATAACTATATCCACGATCTATCAGGAATCGAGTTTATCCTTTTAAACCACTTCATTTTTTTATTACATAAAAAGACATAACCTGTTTTCATTCGCCATACATTAATTTAGGGCTGATAATTACTTTTTACTTACCACATTAAGAGATTGATAAACTTTCGCTAAAAATCTTCATCAGCCAAAAACTTAAAGTAAGGATGGTATAAGAATGGTTTTAACTGAGACCCTGTGTGAAAAGCTGCCTTTTCCATATTTTTTGATAACTGACAAATATGAGATTCTTACTGCCTCTTTAGATGATCATGATCACTTATCTGGTCGGTTATTTACTGATTTATTGTCTTCTGATGAAAGGGAATTCTTTACTAATCTATTAAATGATAAGGGGAATGGTGTTTTTAATATAAAAATTGAGGACGATTACAACCCACACCGGGTTTATCTGGCAGCAGCTGAAGTTAACCGCTTTCATCTATTCTGTTTTCCCCTTTCTATCGAAGATGATGAAACCAAGAAAACGGCTGCCCAGCTTGATAAAAAGCTTTTTCAAAATAATCTGCAGCTAATGGAGAAAAAGAAGTATATTGAAAGAACAGCAATAGAAATTCATGAAGCCTCTCTCGCATCTGATTATATGGCAAATGTAGATCAGCTTGCCGCTGGCATTGCACATGAAATCAGAAATCCATTAACAACTGTAAAAGGATTTATTCAACTATTAAAACCGTATTTATTTGAAATTGGTAAAGAGCAATATGCGGACATCGCTTTAGGAGAAATCAATCGAGCTAATGAGATTATTTATGAATTTCTCAATACAGCAAAACCGGCAAAAAATATAAAAACGGATATCGCGATCAACAAGATCATAAAAGAAATGGCCATTTTGTTTGATAGTGAGGCCCGTCTCCAAAATATTGATCTTTCCATCGAACTTAGCAATGCCGATCCGTATGTTGCAGGCGATAGCAAACAGATAAAACAGGTATTAGTGAATATAATAAAGAATGCTTTGGAAGCCCTTCAGTATAACAAAAGACCACAGAGCTGCATTCAAATTAAATCAGAAGTTAAGCATTCAAAATCCATTATTATCGTAGGAGATAATGGCCCAGGTATGGCACAGGAAACACTTGATCAGTTATTCACCCCTTTTTTCACCACAAAAGAAAAAGGAACAGGCATAGGGCTAATGGTTTGCAAAAAAATTATCGAAGCGCATGAAGGCTGCATTCTTATCAATTCCCAGCCGGATGCCGGCACTATTTTCAAGATTGAACTCCCGCTATCTAAAACCAATGCCAAGTAATATTGTCATAAAATATTCAAAAAATAATGAAAATTCTTCACCACTAGATAGTAAACTAAATGTAGATAGATACATTTAGCGGAAGGTGGATTTAATGAAAAATACACAAATAGCAAAAAAACCATGGTATATCTTTACCACTTCTGTCACCGAATCTGCAGGGAAAGAAAGCTTTTTGGTTGAGCTATTTGAATTTTCTCCTGAAATGGAATGCAATGTTTCCCCTCTAAAAGTCTTGAAAGGTTTTGATGAACTAATTGATTTTGTCGAAGAATTAGAGACACATTAAAAGCGATGCCACATTAGGCACCGCTTTTAATGAATGGAGCTCTGCGTACTTTAAAGCTTTCGCAATTGAAATCGTCCACTGCCTAATGCATCTTGTACGAAATCCAGCTTTGTGTTTTGAAAATAAACTTTATCACGTTCATGGATCAGTACATGAACCCCTTCCATTTCCATAACTTCATCATTACTTAATGGCTGCCCCTCCAGAGACAGCTTTAATTGCGGATTCCCTCAGCCAATGCCCATTGACAGACGAAGATACAATTCGTCTGTCAATGGGCTGATCCTTTTTCTCATTTTGAATGGCCTTGGTAATAACATTCACTGCATTGTCTGTCATTTTAATCATTGAAGCCCCCTATATTGATTTTCCCTTATTTTACCCTATAAAAGAAAAAAGAAACGACAGGCATTGGCATAGATAAGTAAATTGTAAAAATATAAGGAAAAATCGTTAAATTTGTATTATATTAGAATTATCAATAATTTTATAATTTAATACTTAGCTTTAAGGGGATTAATAAAAATGAGTATTAGAAAATCGCTTCTTTTTACCAGCTTGTTCTGTACAGCTTTAGTATTGGTCTCTTCCTTCTTTGTTTTTAAAACGCTTGCGGAAGATAACGCTGCCGCTGCAATCAAGAAATCAGCTCAATTACACTATCAATCCCGAGAAACTCTAGTGGGAAACAAAGAGTTCAGAGAGCAGGCTACCCTTGGAGCAATCGGAGACATCCTGATTCATGACTGGATTTATAATGATGCCAAAACGAAAACTGGTTATGATTTCAGCCCGATGTTCAGCCACATTAAACCCATACTTGTCAAACCCGACCTTCTTCTTGCTAATCAAGAGACGATTTTAGGCGGAACAGCAATTGGCATCTCCAGTTATCCGATGTTTAACAGTCCCCAGGAAGTTGGAAATGCTCTAATTCATGCTGAAGTTGATATTGTCTCAACTGCAAATAATCATTCTCTGGATAAGGGCGAAAGAGGACTGATAGCTTCTCTCGACTATATGGACAAAATTGGATTGCCTCATGTAGGAACAAGCAGGTCGAAAAGCGAACGTGATACTCTAAAAATCATGAACACAAACGGCATTAAAGTAGCTTATCTTTCCTATACATATGGTACAAATGGCATTCCAATCCCAAAAGAAAAAGAATATCTTGTTAATTTAATTGATAAGCCTGCAATGCAGCACGACATTCAACGGGCAAGGAATGAAGCCGACGTGGTTGTAATGAGTCTGCATTGGGGAAATGAGTACCAGCTTCTTCCTACTGATGATCAAAAAGAGCTGGCAAAGGATCTTGTAAATGAAGGTGTTGATATCATATTTGGGCACCACCCGCATGTCCTGCAGCCAATGGAATGGATTGAAGCAGTGGATGGCCGGAAAGCCCTAATTGTATATTCTCTTGGAAATTTCCTATCCGGACAAATGCGTGATTATAAGGATATTGGGGGCCTTGCAACTGTAGATGTAACCAAATATATCAATCAAAATGGAGTGAGAGTTGAACTCTCCAATCCTGGTTTCTCTCCAACTTATGTAAGCAATAAGCATTTAACAGGTTATAGGATTGTCCCCTTACAAGAAGCTGGCAGCTTCGGACTTCAGAATGCGGATGCAAAGTTTAAAGAAATTCAGGAGCATATGCTGAAAAATCTCCATTAAAGCGCCATGATACGAGGCTTTTATCATATAAAAAATGGTAAAATAATCGGCAGGAATAGGAGGAGATATGGTGAAAAGCCAAACTGCCTCTAACAAAGAATTTGCTTATTTGCAGCTGGGCGTTTTTCTGTCTGTTGTTTTGCTGTTTCAATATAAACTATTTACTTTCGCTTTTATTTTATCCTTTGGGCTGATTCTTATCTTGGTATTCATATCAAAGGAGGAGCGAGTATTTTCCTGGATCATTGCCGCCTATTTATCTGGAAATTTACTGTTTCTATATGGAGACAGGCTGCTGGATGAACTGCCATTTCAAGCCTTTGTTTTATTAATACTTAACCGTTTCTTCCTAATCATGCCTATTTTGCTTATGGTTTATGTATCTAGGAAATTTAATAAGATCCCCAACCGCTTTTTGCAAAAGACAGATTGGAATGGCCGCATTTATTTTCCTTTTATTTGGAGGGGTTTTCATTCAATTACTGTTAAAAAGTTTTTATTTGCAGCCGTTTTAATAAATTTTGCCATATTAGGTCCACAGATATTTTCAAGTGGAAACCCATTTAGCAGCACGAACTTTTATCTATTCCTGATTGGGTTTTCAGCGGTAAATGCATTTATGGAAGAGGTGATATGGCGAGGAATCTTATTAACTGGAGCAGCTGATTTGGCAGGAGAAAAAGCCTCAGTGATATTAACCGGGATTGCTTTTGGTTTTTCCCATTTGATGCTTGGCTACTCACTTGCGGCTTGTCTTTTATTTGCTGCAGGTGGAATTTTCTATGGAGCCATAACTGTCAAATCAGGCAGCATGTTTCCTGCCTTACTATGGCATTTCGCGCTCAATACTTTAATGATTTTGTCTGGTTCCATCCCCTTTCCAGGCTATTAAAGGAGCACTCGCATGTTTTTTGGCGAGTGCTCTTTTTTTATAATATAAGAATTTATATCCTTTTGAACTTAGAGAACTGCCTAGCTCCAGGCCTTGTGCTTGTCGGGGGTGGTCAAGGTGTCTTGAGCTTTTCTTACATCTTAGTGTGCTCCTCCAAAGATCAAAACCTGAAGAAAAATCATTCCTGTAGAAAGCACAAACAATACAGCCATTAACGGAACAAAAAGATTTCTGTTTTTATGAAAAATAAAAACAAGGATAAAATATAACAGTGCAGAAACAGCAACAAAGATTCCTGCCTCCGTGAGTTTCTTTGAACCGCTGGTTTGGATGAACATCTGAAGGGCTATTCCCCCAAATAGGATAGCGCCTAAAATGTTGAAAAGCCGATATGAAGTCATAATATCACCTCTACTAATGAATTTAAGTCAAATTAAATTGGCTAAATAATTCAATTACTCGCACTCCTAAAAAAACTAGCCTATAATATTACTATCACCCAAGAGGAGGATTTTCAAAATGAAAATACATATTAAAGATGAAGCCGCCGCATGGTACCAAGAAGAAATGCTCTTAAACAAGGGTGACTATGTCCGCTTTTTTGCACGTTATGGCGGCTGCAGCACAGTCCAGCAGGGCTTTTCACTAGGCGTTTCTAATGAACAGCCTCACAATGCAGGTGTATTGTCAGAAAAAAACGGAATTACCTACTTTATAGAAGAGAAAGATCTTTGGTATTTCGATAATCATGATTTATATGTTGATTTTAATGAAAAAGCGCAGGAGCCAGTTTTTAACTATGATAAACAAGAAAAGCACTGTTAAACTAATGCTTTTTGTTGTGCGAAAATTAAGCTATCGGAAGCGTTCCTTGCAGAGCCAGATAGGAATCAACGTTCAAAATTTTAGATCAAGAAAGGAAGCAGGCTTAGTCTTTAGTCTGCATTCTTTTTTAGCTAGCCAAAAACTTTTTGCTGTGCTTCAAACTTTTCAAACTGAATTGGCTTCTCGGCAGCGTTCACCCTGCTGTTCACTAGACTTGCTCAGAATAGTTTTGGATCTCTCAAAGTCTTTTTTTTACATTCCAGCTCCTAACTGAGATTTCAAGTTCTATTATTCGTTATCCTCCTGGTGCTGTCCATTGACCCCAACTCCTTGAAGCCGCCTTAATTGACCTAGCAAATTTTCCTTTTTCAAAATTTTTTTTTGCCGTTCCCCCACTAAATCGAAGTGTGAATAGCCATCATTTCTAAAATCGATCCATTCTGGCTTCAGATTGTGTATTTTTCCCCAAGCAATCAATTTATTCAGGTCGGAACAGCCGACTTTTGTAACTGTATTGCAGCCAGGAAATCGATCATCAATCCAAAAATGTGTTAAAAAGGCAATTTCACCCTGATCTATTTTCATTTTCCATTCACGAATATCCGCTTTTCGAAGACCAAATGCCATATTCCTAATTCACCCTCTTAAACAAGGAGCAAACTGAAATTAACTGATCGCTTCTTCAGGCTGCTTCTTGGCTTTTTCATATGCTTCATGCCAATTAGGATACTTCTTTTTAATGGATATAGGTCTAAATGAATCCTTTTTGACACAAACATGTTTAGAAAAACCTGTTACTGCAAGCTCACTCTCGCTGTTATAAATTTCATAGCCATAACTTACCCGGAAACCATCATATTCTTCAATCCAAGTCTTAATCATAGCGGTTTGACCGTAACGAAGCGGCTTTTTGTAAGATGCCTGTATATCCAGAACAGGAGAAATAATTCCATCTATTTCCATTTCTGCATAACTAAACCCCAAATCTTTAATGATTTGTGTTCGGCCAAGTTCCATCCAAACTAGGTAATTTGCATGATAAACAACGCCCATTTGGTCTGTTTCTGCATATCTGACTTCAACTTCTTTTTTTGATACGAGCATGTCTATTCTCCTTTATTCGCTTTTTTTAATGCTGTTTCGAAGTCCTCTCTCTCCAAAATGCTAACCCGGTCAACTTTAGCGACGTCAAGTAATGGAACGATTCTCATTGCCTGTGCCTGCATCGCTTCGTCCGCAAGATTTGCAGCAAAACGGCCGTTTCCGTTTAGGTCCATTTCCAAAAGAGTTTCCATCAGAAAATCACGTGCTTCATCGGTTAGTGTGTATTCGTACTGACCTGAATAGGAAACAATGATTTCCAAGAGCTCACTTACTGTATAATCCTTAAAGAGGAAAAATTTCTTAAAACGGGATTTCAGCCCTGGATTGCTATTCAACAGTTTCTCCATTTCATTTGGATAGCCAGCCAATACAACTACTAGGTTTTCATTATGTTTTGTCATTTCATCTACCAAGGTATCAATCACTTCTTTTCCAAAGTCACCTGCCATTTGGGATAAAAGCGAATACGCTTCATCAATAAATAGCACTCCGCCTAATGCTTCACGTATTTTTTTCTTTGTTTTAAGGGCGGTTTGGCCAACATAACCAGCAACAAAATCTGCCCTGCTTGAGACCATAAGATGGCCTCTTTTTAGAAATCCGCAATCCTTCAGAAGTTCTGCATAAATTTTTGCAACAGTTGTTTTCCCCGTCCCCGGATTACCGGTAAATAATGAGTGCAGTTGAATAGGAACAACAGGAAGATCTTTTTCTCGGCGTATTTGCTGCATTTTTACAAACGAAACAAGGTTCTTGACTTCGGTTTTAACGGTTTCGAGACCAATTAACTTGTCAAGCTGTTCATGGGGATTGATCTGTTTGTCCTCTTCTTCGATTTCAAAATCTTCTTTTTCTAAAAGTGTGTATGCCATGATATTCTGATTTATTTTTGACTGGGAGCCTTTTTTAAAAATGGCATCCAGAACAATATTTCGTACCGTCCTGGCATTGCCGAAAGTGTCATCAACCCGCTCTTTTTCAATCCGTTTCGTTAACTCCTGTTTGGCACCGTCAGTAAGGACATAGTCATTATCTTCTGCCAGCTTTTCTGCAATAAGAAGGAGCTCCTCATTTGAGTAATCTGGCAGTGAGATAAAGTTTGATTCAGGAAAACGGCTGCGAAGCCCGGGGTTGCTATCAAGAAACTGTCTCATCTCTTCCGGATAACCAGCCATGATAACCGCGAACTTACCGCCATATTCCGTTCCCGTCATAAGTGAAACGAGCGTATCAATTGCAGTCTGCCCATAATCGCTGCCAGTCTGTCCTTCACGTTTTAGACTATAGGCTTCATCGATAAAGAGAACTCCCCCTATTGCTTTTTCAACGGCAGCCCTGACATTTTCTTCAGTCTGTCCAACAAACCCGCCTACAAGCTGGGAGCGGTCAGCCTCAATTACTTCTTCCCGCGGCAAGACGCCAAGGCTATGATAAATTTTGGCCAAAAGCCGGGCAATTGTTGTTTTGCCTGTCCCGGGGTTGCCTGTCAGAATCATATTAAGGCTTAGTTCATCTTTTGTTTGAAAGCCAAGCGATTTTCGTGCATTTTGATATTTTAAAAAACGGTAAAAATCATGGACTCTGCTCTTGACAGTCTTTAATCCAACCATTTCATTCAGCTCATCCAGCGGGTTTTTCTTAAGTAGCGTTTCTTCTTGTTCAGCTTTAAAAACTTTTTTCCAATCATCTTTTAGCCTGGTAATAACATTTAAGTGTTTTTTCATATCAGTGTAATAGGTAGATGTATGAAAAACGCCTGATATGGATTGTTCATATTCTTCAGAAGCCTTTAACAGCAAAGCTGTTTCTGCAATTGCTTCTTCAAGCAGTTCTTCAAGCTTCTGATATTCAGGGTCCTGATAAGCCCTATTTTTCTTTTGAAGATCCTCAAGCTCATCGTCTGCCTTGTTTATAAAGCTTCGGCAGATTTCAATGAATTGTTCTGCCGTTTTCTTTTTAGCTGCCCTGTTATCCGTTTCCCGGATTGGAGGGAATGTTAGCGAATCCAGAATATTCACTTTATTTTTCCATTCTGATTTTCCCAATTGGGCAGCGGCAATATTATTTTCCGGATCCAAATTGACCGCTTTTTGAAGCCAGGCAGTTCCAAGGTGGTCTCCATTTATTTTATTGCATCTTGAAAGAGCTGCCAAAGTTAATAATTCAGACAGAAGCTTTGGCTCATCTTGTTCATTTAAATACTTGATAAAATAAAGCAATTCTGCTTCGTTCTGTATGTACCCTTTATGATCAACTTCTTTTTTCCATTTCTGAATCTGAATGTCTGTTGGTTTTTCGTACCTTACTTGCTGCGCCATTTTCATCACTTCTCTTCTTAGTTTCCACAACTTATCTTATCATATTTCCTCATTATTCTATAAGAATGCGCTTTTAATTCGAAAGAAAAGACCTAATCACAAAGATTAGGTCTTTCGGAATTCTTATGATTTAGTCATTATCGCTTTTGTACCCATTTTGCTGTGCCTGGTATTCATCTTTTACCTCGGAACGGAAAGATGCAATACTTTCTCGGCGGCGCTCGTTTTTCGCTTCTATTCTGGCAAGGTCCTCGGCATTTGCAAACTTCATTGACTCTTCCGCTTCGTCCATGTTTTCAATGGTATGGACAATCATTGATTGAAGCTTTTCTACATTATCGCTGCGGTCATCAGGATTTGGTTTGTTATGTGCCATGATAAGTTCCTCCCTTAGGTGAGTGATGGTACAAAATTAGTTTGTGAAAGAGCGGAAAAATTATCGGCGGAAAAGTGTGGGTCTCTTGCCTGAAGAATTTTTATAAATAAAACCTGCCGCATTTTTGCGGCAGGCAAAAATCCTTTTTATTCACCTTTTGTTTGGATAACTTGCGGATGCTGGCCGGATGTGTCCTGCATTTTCTTACCTTTATTGCCGCCAAATCCGTGTGATTGTGTACCAATATGGTTTGGAACAAAATGCTCTGGGTGTTTTTTCGGGTTTCCCATTTTAAATCCCTCCTCATTTTAAGTATGGTCCCATGAATAGGGTTTCATGAATGGGAAGTACTGCTATTCTGCCTTATTTAGATGCTTTTTCTCTATGCGTTCTTCTATTTTTTCCATGGCAGCTTGATCTCTAAGCAATTGACGCTTGTTTTCTAACACTAAATCAGCAAAGGAGCGTTTTCTAGGTTTTCTCATAAGAACATTCACCTTCCTTTAACAACATTGTAACAGTCATTATGTCCAAAAACCGTTCAAATTATTACAACTTTTTGAAAATTTAATCCACTACAAGTGAAAGATTTCCATTGCTTTATATGCTTTATATGCCTTATATGCTTTATATGCTTTATAAAAAGATGCCATTTAAAAAAATATTCAGAAAAATAATCGTGATGCTTGCCTTACTAAACGTTTCCCCTTTTTACTCCCTTTAAAACCAGGAACCGAAGCAGCTTAATCATAAAGCAAGGATATTAATAAGGCTCTTTTCTTGATGCTTAGCTAATAATCTTAGTGTTTAATTTGCGCTACAGGCTCTCGCTCCAATTTACTCAATGGTCGAACTTGGTTAGAAAGCAGCAAACTTAACTAAACTAAAAAGCACCTGCTCACAGCAGATGCTTTCACCTTACATTTCATCTATATACTGTCTCATCATATCTATAGACATGGCACTCAAGTATTTATTCCTTATAATACCCTGTTCATCGATAAAAAAAGTTGTGGGAATGGTTAAGATTTGATAAGCCTTAACTGCTTTTTCATCCTCATCAAGCAAAATCGGAAAGTTCACGCGCATTTCTTTGGCAAAGCCTTCAACATCATACTGTGGATCGATGTTAACAGCCAAAATGACAATTTTATTCCCTTTTTCTGTATAAAACTTTTGGATATCCGGCATTTCAGCCTTGCAAGGGGGACACCATGTTGCCCAGAAATTCAGCATTATTTTCTTTCCTTTATAATCGGAAAGCTTTACTGTTTCACCCTCTAGATTTTTTAATTCAAAATCAGGTGCTTTTAGTCCAATCCCTAAACCAGTTTGATTAACAGGTTCGCTCTGAGGCTCCTTTTTCTCCGCCTGAACAATGGCTGCTGTGATTAATACAAACAATACCGTTGCTGCAAAAAACATCTTCCTAAACATGCTGACAGTCCCTCCAGCTCACGAGGCTAAACAGCCTTTTGCTTTATTGTTTGTATTGTAACCTAAAATACTAAAATAAATAAGGTTCTGAAAAGCCAAAAAGCGAGCATAAATGTGACAGTTCCGTAAACAATTCCGCTTATCCAGCTTTTGAACCAATAAGTGTATTTTTGAATTCTCCATCCGACATAGCTCATAGCCAGAATAATGCCTAAAATCACCCCTTTTGTTCCTCCGGAGATATAGAGAATCGCAATTGGATTACTCATTACATTTTCTGTCTGAAAGAGGATGGAACTAAACTTATATGAAAAAAATCCAATTAAAACTCCATTTGTGATCTCATTCAAAAAATCTTTTTTAAATTCTCGGGTTTTACTGAACGACAAGCTTATTGCAATATAAGATACAATGCCAGCCAGCAAAATTAGAACCCATTCATATTTGATTAATAATGGTCCCAGCATAAAAGCGCCCATTTGTTAGCCCTCCAAAAACTCATCTAAAGCTAAGATACCTAATCCCGTATCTTTTGTAAAATAAAAAACCGCCATGTGGTGTGAATCACATGGCGGTTTTTATCAAAGCAATTAATTTGCCAACTTATCACGAAGAACCATTTGCAGAATTCCGCCGTGACGGTAGTAATCAATTTCAACTTCAGAGTCGAAACGAACAAGTGCTTCAAAAGTAGTCTTGCTACCATCTTCATCTGTAGCTGTAACTTTTACAAAGTCACGAGGTCTTACGTTTTCGTCGATTTGTACGTCGATTGTTTCTTTACCAGTTAAGCCAAGAGCTTCAGCGCCTTCGCCTTCCTTGAACTGGAGCGGAAGCACTCCCATTAGAACAAGGTTGGAACGGTGAATCCGCTCATAGCTTTCAGCAATAACTGTCTTAATTCCAAGTAAATTCGTACCTTTTGCAGCCCAGTCACGGGAAGATCCCATTCCATAGTCTTTGCCGGCAAGAATTACTAGTCCTGTTCCGTCTTCTTTGTACTGCATGCAAGCATCATAGATGGAAGTAACTTCTCCGGTAGGCCAGTAGGTAGTGAATCCGCCTTCTGTTCCTGGAGCGATCTGATTGCGGATACGGATGTTTGCAAATGTACCGCGCATCATAACTTCATGGTTTCCGCGGCGGGATCCATAAGAGTTGAAGTCGCGTGGCTCAACACCGTTCTCGCGAAGATATTTTCCTGCTGGTGTATCTTTTCCAATTGCACCTGCCGGGGAAATATGGTCAGTTGTAACAGAATCACCAAACTTGCCGACAACACGCAATCCTGATAAAGGTCTAACTTCATCAGCATTAGGTGTTAAGCCCTCAAAGAATGGCGGATTCTGGATATAAGTTGAATTATCATCAAATGAATATAATGGCTCATTGCTAGTTTGAATTTGGTTCCAGCGAGCATTGTCATCAAACACATGTTCATATTCTTTACGGAACAATTCAGGTGTAACAGTCTGCTTAACCACTTCATTCACTTCAGCAGTAGATGGCCAGATATCATTAAAGAATACATCATTTCCATTCTTATCCTTGCCGATCGGTTCCTTTTGAAGATCGATATCAACAGTTCCAGCCAATGCATAAGCAACTACTAATGGCGGAGACGCAAGGTAGTTTGCTTTCACAAGCGGATGGATACGGCCTTCAAAGTTACGGTTACCAGAAAGAACTGATGTTATTAGGAGATCGCTTTCAGCTACAGCTTTTTCGATTTCTTCTCTTAATGGACCAGAGTTACCGATACATGTTGTACAGCCATATCCTACAAGGTTGAATCCAAGCTGCTCCATGAAAGGAAGAAGGCCTGAATCACGCAGGTAGCCAGTAACAACTTTTGAACCAGGAGCCAAAGAGGTTTTTACAAACTTAGGAACTTCCATTCCAAGTTCAACTGCTTTTTTCGCAACTAAACCGGCTCCAACTAAAACGTAAGGGTTTGAGGTGTTTGTACAGCTAGTAATCGCTGCAATGGCAACTGCACCCGTTTTCATTCTAGTTGAATCTCCATTTGCGAATTCAACAGTGACTTCTTTATCGATTTCTTTCTTGCCTAAACCGAAGCCCTGGTTGCCTTGAGGAGCTGTGATAGCATCATTGAATTCCTTTTTCATTTGAGAAAGCGGAATTAAATCCTGCGGACGCTTTGGACCTGAAAGGTTCGCTTCAATTTCGGAAAGATTGATTTCAACTACATTTGTATATACTGGCTCTAGAGATGGATCAAAGAACATTCCATTTTCTTTGCAGTATTTTTCAACAATTTTGATTTGTTCTTCCGGGCGTCCAGTTAGGCGCATGTAATCAAGGGCTTCTGCATCAACAGGGAAGAATCCGCAAGTAGCACCGTATTCTGGAGCCATATTAGCAATGGTTGCACGGTCTGCAAGTGGCAGCTGTGTCACACCAGAACCGAAAAATTCAACGAATTTGCCAACTACTCCCTGGCTGCGAAGTACTTGAGTTACCTTCAATGCAAGGTCAGTAGCAGTTGTTCCGTTAGGAAGCTCGCCAGTAAGCTTAACCCCTACAACTTCAGGTACAGGGAAGTATGAAGGCTGTCCTAGCATACCTGCTTCAGCTTCAATACCGCCTACACCCCAACCAAGAACGCCGATTCCGTTGATCATTGTTGTATGGGAGTCGGTACCAACAAGTGTATCCGGGAATGTTTCGAAATCGCCTTCAGTTGTTTCAAGGGCGTGAACGACATTTGCCAAGAACTCAAGGTTAACCTGGTGAACGATACCTGTTGCCGGCGGAACCGCACGGTAATTGTTAAATGCCTTTTGAGCCCAGCTTAAGAACTGGTAACGCTCAGCATTACGCTCGAATTCAAGTTCCATGTTCGCTTCAAGCGAATCTGGAGTTCCATATTTATCAACCTGTACAGAGTGGTCGATAACAAGATCAACCGGCTTCTCAGGATTGATTTTGTCCGGGTCGCCACCCATGTCTGCCATTGCTTTGCGCAATGAAGCCAAGTCAACTACTGCTGGTACTCCAGTGAAGTCCTGCAGAATGACGCGTGAAGGTTTAAAAGGAACGTCAACCTCTTTAACTTCGGATGTTCCCCATTTTGCTAAGTTTTCAACATGCTCTTTTGTAATTACACGACCGTCATATTGACGAAGTACCGATTCCAATAAAACCTTAATGGAATAAGGCAGTTTGGAAACATTACCTACTCCAGCTTCTTCTAGAGCGCCTAAGTGATAGTAATGATAGCGCTTCCCGTCTAGATCAAAGGATTTGCGGGAATTGAACACATCATTCTTTGCCATATGTATTACCCCCTCTTTCATTAAACATCATATACCAAGTGATAGGTAATTGTCGAAAAGTTTGAATTTTAGTCCATCCTCACTTTTCTCACAGCTTCTATATTAATACAACCTTTTATATAAGTAAATAACAAGAAAGTTATTGTTTCTGATAAGTTTTACTTATATTAAATTTTATTTCTGCTCCATAAGCCTTTCAAAAGCCCTAATTGAAAGCGTTTTTCAATTAGATGATTATATAACGTCATTATAGTTATTATGCTGAAAAAACAAAATGTATTTCCTTCCTCTGTTGAAATCTATCATATTTTGTCACTTCACAAGGAAAAATATCTATATGGAGGTGATTAATTTTGGCTAAACGAAAAGCAAACCATATTATTGAGGGTATGAATGCAGCAAAGGGGCAAGGCATGGGTGCTGGCTACAATGAGGAATTATCGAATGAATCTTTAACTGTTGCTCAGAAACAAAATAATAAAAAGCGGAAGAAGAATCAATAAAGTAATCACACAAAAAATACCCCGGCTCTATGAAAATGCCGGGGTTCCACTTATTTATTTAGTATTGATTCACATCATCCACCATTGACTTTAGGTCCTGCTGGAAACGCACAAGCTGTGCTCGCTGATGCTCAGAAGCAACCTCAAGCGCATTTTCGATTTGGGCAAATGCTTCATTTACTTCCTGCTTAAGATGTTTAAGCTGATGACCATAGCTTGCTGAATCTTTTACAATCTCAGCATATAGCTCTTGAGCGTCCTCCATTCCCTGCTGTGCTGCCTGAAATGCCTGCTGTTTATCTTTATGGTATGGCATACCTTCCTCACTCCTCATTAAAATTTGTACCATTAAATTGCGCAATAGCTGACAAAAATATTCCGCAATCTATTACAGAAGCAAATGTTCAATTCCAGCCACATTTTGCAAGGTGATTTTCCACCAGAAACAAGCCAAACTAACAAAAGAAGTTAAGGTGGAACACACCTTATTCTTCATTCAGGAGGAGGGAAATCAAATGAATAAAAATAATGGAAAAGATATGCGCAAAAATGCAACTAAGGGACATAATGAAGGGCAGCCTGAGCCTTTAAGCGGATCAAAAAAAGTGAAAAACCGCAACCATACCAGGCAAAAGCATAATTCCCATCATAATATGTAACAATAGTTAAAACAGCTGCCGTTCTTAGCGGCAGCTGCCATCATTGCTTTAGTTTAGATAGCGGCAAATGAATGAATGATGACAACCTCTTCTTCTTCTGTTACTGTCCGCAAATCAACTAAGATTTCCTCCTTTTGGATTCTGACAATAACAGCAGGAGTAAATCCTGTTCTTAACTGCCTTCCTACATACTCAGCGGAATATTTCTTATGTTTTAAAACTACAATCCATGAAGGAAGCTGCACATCTGGCATGGTTCCGCCGCCTACCTGTCCGACACTTTCTTTCATGGACATATCATAATTTTTAGAGGCTGATTCCAATTTACGAAGGAAACTTTCCGTTCTCTGTTTCAGTTCTTTGCCAGCCGTCAAAACATCCCGGACTACAGGTATGTTTTTCACGCCATCTTCCCCTTTTAAGTAGTCAATAAGAGTACCTTCAAGAGCTGCAAGCGTCATTTTATCAACACGAAGCACTCTGGCTAGCTGATGTTTTTTCAGCTTATCAATCAATTCCTTTTTGCCGGCAATAATACCGGCCTGCGGTCCGCCCAACAGCTTATCTCCGCTGAATGAAACAAGATCTGCTCCCATTTCAATAACCTTTCTCACAACAGGCTCGTCGCCGATTCCTTTACTTGCAAAATCAAAAAGCGCTCCGCTGCCAAGGTCTTCATAAAAAATGACATCCCGCTCTCTAGATAGCGATGCAAGTTCCTGTGTACCAACTTCTTTTGTAAATCCAATAATTTTAAAATTACTTGTATGCACTTTTAAAATCATCGCAGTTTTATCATTTATTGCTTTTTCATAATCTGATATATGGGTCTTATTTGTGGTTCCCACTTCAGCAAGCCTTGCCCCGCTCTCTGCCATAATGCTCGACACCCTAAATGATCCCCCGATTTCTACAAGCTGTCCTCTCGAGACGATCACTTCCCGATCAGTTGCCAAAGCTTTTAATATAAAATAAACTGCAGCAGCGTTGTTATTAACAACCATGGCGGCTTCTGCATCAGCCAGTTCTTTGATAAGCCCTTCTACATGACTATGCCTCGAACCGCGCTCTCCCTCACTCAACTTATACTCCAAATTGGAATAATTCATGGCAGTTTCAAGCATATGGGCACAAGCCCTGCTGCTTAATCTTGCTCGCCCAAGATTGGTATGCAGGATGGTTCCTGTAGCATTGATAACTCTTTTTAGCGTGTACCCATAACGGCTGCGGATTTTTTCCTCCGCCAAATGAAAGAGCTTGTCTGTAAATTCCTTCGTACCAGGAGAGTCACCTTCCCACTGTCCATCCAGGATAGTCTGCCTAATGCCTGCAATAATTTCCTTTAATATGTTTGTTGTATGTATGAAATCAAGTCCATTCACAGCCATCAGCTCATTGAATTGCTCCTCTTTTTGCAATTCATGAACGGGCGGTATTTCTCTAAGTTTATTTTTCAAAGCAATCCCTCCAGCTCTAGCCTGATTATTATACCACTTTTCACTTATTAGCAAGGAATGAATACTATAGAAAGAACAAAGCAAGGGGGTAATGAAGTGGACAAGAAAGAAGATAAGCACCCATTTAATTTAAGTGAAATGGAGGAATGGATGGAAAAGTTTTTCCTTGATCCTCATACATCCTATATGGATCAGTTTACCTTTCGGATTGATCTATTTGAAACAGAGACAGAAATAATTGTTGAAGCGCTATTAATCGGCTGTGTACCAAAAGATGTAACCGTTTCCTTGAAGGATAATAAGGTGATTATAAAAGCTCAAAAAAAAGAACTGCCCACAGAAAATAGTGGCCAACCCTGCATAAGAAAGGTAGAACTTCCTTTTCCAGTCATTGACAAAAAGGTAGGGGCCGCCTTTTCAAACGGAATATTGGAGATTTTTATAGCCAAGAATGAAGCTGGGCCTGGCTGTAATAGATATATAACGATCCCTTGATTAAAACTGAGTTAGAGTATGCCTGATTTCTGCTCATAAGTTTACATAATATTAATATCGTTCACTTGCCTATTAATAAACCTTCCCCTATATGGAGAAGGTTTCAAATTATTCTTGCATTTTTTCAATAATATCCTTGGACTTCGGAAAAACGCCCGTATTCAATTTGGAATAAAGCTTTTCTCCATTAACCGTCAATTCAAACGCTCCGCCCGAACTCGGAATAAGCTCCATTTTTAAGATATCGGAACGGAAATGTGTAAATAGTTCTTCCGCGAAACTCGCGGCTTTTGGTGCATAGTTTCACATCATGCAAAATTCAATGGTAACTTCGTAAGGTTTCATACTAACTCCCCCAAATGTAATATTCTAGAATGTAAATATACTCACATTTTAGTACAATCTCTAGCTGACTGCAAATTGTTCCTCCCTTCTTGCCATTAACTAAATTCGGGCAGGCGATTTTGCCGCTGTCTGGATGGATTGACATTTCAATTTCAAAATATAAAGAGGACAGCTGTATCGGCTGTCCTTTTGGATTTATGTTCACTTTGTTTTTAGCTTATCAAGCATATCTGCTGTCATTTTTGCAAGATCAAATTCTGCTTTAAAGCCCCACTCTTCTTTTGCTGCTGTGGCATCTATCGAATTTGGCCAGCTGTCAGCAATAGCCTGGCGTACAGGATCGACATCGTAGGAGAGTTCAAATCCTGGGATGTGCTTTCGGATTTCAGCAGCAATCTGCTCCGGTTCAAAACTCATCGCAGTAACGTTAAAAGAATTGCGGTGACTTAATTTATCAGCGTCCGCTTCCATTAAATCTACAATTGCATTTAATGCGTCAGGCATATACATCATATCCATGTAAGTGCCTTTATCGATATAGGACGTATAACGGCCATTTTTAATGGCTTCGTAATAAATCTCAACGGCATAATCCGTTGTTCCTCCACCAGGAGGAGTAACATAGGAGATTAAGCCTGGAAAACGTAAACCTCTCGTATCAACACCAAACTTATGGTAGTAATAATCAGATAACAATTCGCCTGCCACTTTATTTACACCGTACATTGTAGTTGGCCTGTGGATTGTATCCTGCGGCGTATTGTCCTTTGGCGTAGAAGGTCCAAAAGCGCCAATGGAGCTTGGCGTAAAGAATTGAGCTTTGCATTCTCTAGCTGTTTCCAATGCGTTCAGGAGGCCGCCCATATTCAAATTCCATGCAAATACAGGATTGGCCTCAGCGGTAGCAGACAAAAGCGCGGCCATATGAATAACTGTATCAATATCATATTTTTTCGCCGTTTCTAACATTGTTTTTGCATCGGTTACGTCAACCATTTCAAAAGGTCCAGAGTGAGCTGCTTCAGATTCATTTTTTCTGATATCCGTTGCGATTACATTATCTGTCCCATATATGTCTCTTAATTTTAAGGTGAGTTCGGAGCCGATTTGTCCTAATGCACCTGTAATCATTATTCGTTTCATTATTACCCTCCACTTTTCCTCTTTGCCTTAAAAAGTTTGTCTATTAACATCTTTGTTGGCTCTCGTATATTTTTTTTTCTAAAATTCTGCCCGTTGGTTAACCTTAGTTATCGATTTAATAACAACAAACTTTACGAAAACCACCATTATTAAGAAACTAAATAATTCCCATTTCTTTGCCGACTTTTTCATAGATGGCAATGGCATGATCAAGCATTTCTTTTGTATGCGCCGCAGAAGGCATGTTTCTGACACGTCCTGTTCCTTTAGGGACCGTTGGGAATACGATTGATTTCGCATATACGCCTTCTTCATTAAGCTTTTTGCTGAATTCCTGTGTTTTTACCTCATCACCGACAATGCAAGGTGTGATTGGTGTTTCACTTTCACCGATATCAAAACCTAATTTCTTCAGGCCATCTTTTAAATAGTTGGCATTTTCCCAAAGCCTTTCATTAAGCTCAGTGCTTTCCATTAATAGCTCGATTGCCCTGATGCTTGCTGCTACATCTGCAGGAGTTAAGGATGTTGAGAATAAGAATGGTCTGCTGCGCACTTTGAGCCAGTCAATTAAGTCCTTCTTGCCAGCCACATATCCGCCTACTACTCCAATTGCCTTCGAAAGTGTACCGATTTGGAAATCGATTTTATCAGATAATCCGAAATGCTTAACAGTTCCAGCTCCTTTTCCAAGAACACCCGACCCATGCGCATCATCAACATAAGTAATTAGATCAAGTTCTTCAGCAATCTCCACAATCTCAGGAAGCTTCGCAATATCACCATCCATTGAGAATACACCATCAGTGATGACCATGATTTTCTTGAATTGTCCTGATTCCTTTGCTTCCTTTGCTTTCGCTCCTAAATCTTCCATATCTGAATGGTTGAAACGAATGATTTTTGATCTTGATAAACGGCATCCATCAATAATGGAAGCATGGTTTAACTCATCTGAAAGAATGGCATCATTTTTATCCATAACAGCTGATATTGCAGCCATGTTACAGTTAAAACCAGACTGGTAAGCGATAGCTGCCTCTGTATGCTTGAACTCCGCGAGCTTCTCTTCCAGCTTTGTGTGGAGTTCAAGTGTTCCATTGATCGTGCGGACAGCGCCTGCCCCCACTCCATACTTTTTAACCGCCTCGATTGCAGTCTTCTTTAGTCGTTCATCTGTGGCCAAACCTAAGTAGTTATTGGAAGAAAGGTTAATGAGTTTTCTGCCTTTAATTTTTATTATTGGTCCATTTGGACTTTCAAGAGGATCAATTACATTATAAAGGCCTCTATCTTTTAAATCTTCCAGATTTTCTTTTAAAAAAGAATCTAAGATTTTGCTTGTCACTTAATAATTCCCCCTATACATTTTTAATAAATGTCGCTAACTCAAAAACAACTGTTTTTCTAGAGAGGACATAAAATCCTTAGGTAAGTAAAGCTATGTAAAGGTTTTTCAAATATTACTTTAACACATTTTTTGACTTTGTACACTTATGGAGGACACAGTTTTATAAAAAATGTCCTCCACGCTAAAATAGTTTACCCCTTTACCCTGAAACTGTTTCAATTATTTCTAAAGTTGTCCATTAAGAGTACCCATCTAAATCAATCCGTAATCCTGAATAAAATACACAAAATTGAGCTGTTTACTCAATCTATTTCCGGGGAACCAATTCAACAAAGGAAAAATTGATCAGGCATAAGTCCTTTGAGGTACTAAAATAAACCCTCCATTAAATGTAACTTTCATAAGTGCATCCGAAAACCGATTCGTTTAAATTTCTAAAAGCAGTTCTTTTAAAGTATCAATTAAATATAAATATACTAATGCCCTTAAAAACAAGCATCTTTAATTAACTTTTATAAGAGATATTACTTTATAATTTATTTATTAATAATTATTATAAAAAAGTATTGATTTTATATTGATAAATGTTATCATTAATTTTATAAGCAACCTATTAAATTAAATTATTTATGAGGTGAAGAAAGAATGACTAAAAACAACAACCTTACTACTAGCTGGGGCGCACCTGTAGGCGATAATCAACATTCTATGACTGCTGGCTCAAGAGGGCCAACATTAATCCAGGATGTATATTTACTTGAAAAGCTGGCTCACTTTAACAGAGAGCGTGTGCCTGAGCGAGTTGTACATGCAAAAGGTGCTGGTGCACACGGCTATTTTGAAGTAACTAATGACCTCACAAAATATACAAAGGCAGCATTCCTATCAGAAGTAGGAAAACACACTCCCCTGTTTATTCGCTTTTCCACAGTGGCTGGAGAGCTTGGATCAGCTGATACAGTCCGTGACCCCCGTGGTTTTGCAGTTAAGTTTTATACGGAAGAAGGAAACTATGACCTGGTCGGGAATAACACTCCTGTATTCTTTATCCGCGATGCGATCAAGTTCCCTGATTTTATCCATACACAAAAACGCGACCCTAAAACTCACCTAAAAAATCCAACAGCTGTTTGGGATTTCTGGTCGCTGTCACCTGAATCTCTTCATCAGGTAACAATCTTAATGTCTGACCGCGGAATTCCTGCCACACTAAGACATATGCATGGTTTCGGAAGCCATACATTCAAGTGGGTCAATGATAAAGGTGAAGGGGTTTGGGTTAAATATCATTTCAAAACAGAGCAAGGCGTCAAGAATCTCAGCGTAGAAGCTGCAGCTAAAATGGCTGGAGAAAACCCTGATTACCATACAGAGGATTTATTTAATGCAATTGAAAATGGAGATTACCCATCATGGAAGCTATGTGTACAAATCATGCCTCTTGAAGATGCGAATACTTACCGTTTTGATCCATTCGATGTTACAAAAGTTTGGTCACAAAAAGACTACCCATTAATCGAAGTAGGACGCATGGTTCTCAATAAAAATCCTGAAAATTACTTTGCAGAGGTTGAGCAGGCTACCTTCTCTCCAGGAACTCTAGTACCAGGCATTGATGTATCACCTGACAAAATGCTTCAAGGCCGCCTGTTTGCTTACCATGATGCCCACCGTTACCGTGTAGGGGCGAACCATCAAATGCTTCCAATCAACCGTCCTAAGAATGAAGTTAAAAACTATCAGCGCGACGGTCAAATGCGATTTGATAACAACGGCGGCGGATCTGTCTACTATGAGCCAAACAGCTTTGGCGGTCCAACAGAAGTATCTGAACACAAGCAGGCAGCCTATCCTGTTTCCGGATTGGCTGAAAGTGTCGCCTATGACCATAATGACCACTATACACAGGCCGGTGACTTGTACCGCTTAATGAGCGAAGATGAGCGCTCCCGCCTCGTGGCAAATATTGTGGCAGCCATGAAGCCTGTGGAAAAAGAAGAAATCAAACTTCGCCAGATTCAGCACTTCTATAAGGCAGATCCTGAATATGGCACACGGATAGCTAAGGGGCTTGGCTTGGCAATCCCACAGGGTGTTAAGTAATAGACTATTAATAGAGAGAAACTCCTTCTATTTTCATTTTCATTGTTAAATTATCAATTAAGAAGACACTCATTGACGACCAATGGGTGTCTTTTACATTCCTCCTCCCTTGACACATGAATTAATAATCGCTGTGACAAATTGTAAATTTTCTCGTCAGAAAGGTATTTTAGATGCAGAATTAAAATTAATATCTTCAATCCAGCCGTTTCCGTCTAGTCTAAGCGATAAAAATCTAGTATTATGTAGAGATGGATTATTTAAGGATAAAGCGAGGATTAAAAACAATGAGTTTATTAACTGTAGATAAATTGAGCCACACATTCGGGGACCGTACATTATTCAAAGATGTAACGTTCCGTTTGCTAGCAGAAGACCATGTAGGTCTTGTAGGTGCAAATGGAGTTGGTAAATCAACACTAATGAATATTATCACAGGCCAGCTGATTCATGATTCAGGCCGTGTGGAATGGACACCAGGAACAGAATATGGTTACCTTGATCAGCATACGGTGCTAACACCCGGCAAAACAATGCGTGATGTCCTTAAGGATGCGTTCCTTCCTCTATTTGAACAGGAAAAAGAATTAAATGAAGTTACTGCCAAAATGGCAGATGCTGCACCAGAAGAACTTGAAGAACTCCTGGGAAAAATGGGTGAGATCCAGGACCGCCTTGATGCTGGCGGTTTCTATTCTTTAGATATAAAAATTGAAGAAGCGGCACGAGGACTTGGTCTTGATGCAATTGGGCTAGACCGAGATGTTTCAGCTTTAAGCGGCGGACAGCGTACGAAAGTCCTTTTAGCGAAACTCCTATTGGAACAGCCTAAAGTTTTGCTCCTTGACGAGCCGACAAACTATCTGGATGTCGAACATATTCGCTGGCTGACGAACTATTTAAAAGAATACCCTTATGCTTTCATGCTGATTTCCCATGATACTGAATTCATGAACCAGGTGTCCAATACGATTTTCCACTTGGAGTTTTCTAAGCTTGCGCGCTACACAGCAAGCTACGAAAAGTTTCTTGAATTAGCAGAAATAAATAAGAACCAGCATCTAAATGCATATGAAAAGCAGCAGGAATTCATTAAGAAACAGGAAGACTTTATTGCAAAAAACAAAGCTCGCTACTCAACGACAGGCCGAGCAAAAAGCAGACAAAAACAGCTTGACCGTATGGAAAGAATTGACCGGCCTGAAACTGCTATGAAGCCAACTTTTGAATTCAAAGAATCACGCGGCAGCAGTCGTTATGTGTTCCAGGGTGAGGACTTTGAGATTGGTTATTCGCATCCATTATTGCCGAATATGTCCATGACAATTGAGCGCGGTGAGAAAATAGCGATTGTCGGCTGCAACGGTGTGGGAAAATCGACTTTGCTGAAAACCATGCTTGGTAAAATAAAGCCAATCAGCGGCAAGATTGAACAGGGTGACTTCCTCTTCCCTTCCTACTTTGAACAGGAAGTAAAAGCAGGAAATATGACGCCGATTGATGATGTCTGGAGTGAATTCCCTGGAATGGATCAGCATCAGGTTCGTGCCGCTCTAGCAAAATGCGGATTGAAAAATGAGCATATCTCCCGCCCAATGAATCAGCTTAGCGGAGGAGAGCAGGCAAAAGTCCGACTCTGCAAACTTTTAATGAATGAAAGCAACTGGCTGCTGTTTGATGAGCCTACCAACCACCTTGATGTGACAGCAAAAGAAGAATTGAAACGGGCGCTGAAAGCCTATAAAGGTACAGTGGTACTTGTTTGCCACGAACCTGATTTTTATGAAGATTGGATAACAAAAGTATGGAATGTTGAAGAATGGTCACAGCAATTGAATGCCAACTAAAGAATGTAAATCTCCTGCTAATTTGCAGGGGATTATTTGTTTGGCCCGGGTATACGGCTGATTGACCGTTAAAGGTGAAAATTCGACATATAAACCTAGGTTTTTGGCCGATAAAATTAAGTTATGCAATGTTTGGCCAAATAAAAAGGATTGGATTGTATTTTTAGATATTCAAACAAAAAAGCTGCACTCCCACAGGAATACAGCTTTAATTCTTCTTTTAAATGAAAATAGCTTCATATAATCACCTTTTTAAGAGTTCCCCCGTCATTCCCTACATACGGCTGATGGTTTCTTAGTGTATAATAAGGTGAATTTACAGAATTAAAAACGGTTAAATTTTTCCAAAAATAAAGAACTAATACATACATGACGATGACGAATAATATCAGCTCCACAATCACAGCCATGACGGTGAAGGAACGCTGGCGATTATTTGGCATAATGAAAAGTAGTAAAAAGCACTCTCCCAATTTGGGAAAGTGTTTTTATTCATTCAGCCCATGTATACATGTACTTATCATCTTCTATTAGTTTCGCCTGTTTCACTACTTTTAAAGGCCTGAAGGTATCGATCATAACAGCAAGTTCAAGAGTTTCCTTTTTCCCAATGCTGGCTTCTGTTTTTCCAGGATGCGGACCATGCGGGATGCCGCTTGGATGAAGTGTTATCGATCCTTCCCTGACGCCCTTTCGGCTCATAAAATTCCCCTTTGCATAGTAGAGGAGTTCATCGCTGTTCACATTGCTATGGTAGTATGGTGCTGGAATAGCTTCGGGGTGGTAGTCATAAAGCCTTGGAACAAAAGTACAGACAACGAAATTGTGCCCTTCAAAAGTCTGATGGACGGGAGGAGGCTGATGCACTCTGCCGGTAATCGGTTCAAAATCTTCTATATTAAACACCCAGGGATAAAGATAGCCATCCCACCCTTCCACATCAAGCGGATGGTGATTCAGGATATGCGAATGCAAATATCCTCTCGTTTTCGTGATGACCTCGTATTCTCCTTTTTGATCGTATGTCTCCAATTTTTCCGGACCACGTATATCTCTTTCACAAAATGGGCTATGTTCAAGCAGCTGCCCATATTCATTGCGGTATCTCCTTGGAGTGGTGATTTGGCTAAAAGACTCGACAAGAAGAACTTTAGTAATTTCATTGTCTTTTGGAATAACCCGATAAATGGTCCCGATTGGAATGATGACGTAATCACCCGGGCGATAGGTCAGTGTGCCAAACATTGTTTCTATTTTTCCGGTTCCATAGTGAATATAAAGCATTTCATCACCATCGCCATTCCGGTAAAAGCTTTTCATCGGATCGGTAATATTTGCTGTGCCGATTAACAGATCATCATTTCCAAGCAAGTATTCTCTCGCTGCTAAAGCATCGCCGTTTTTCACTATCTGATCCGTCAGCAAATGGCGGTGTTTCAGGCTATCCTGATCCTCGTATTCAGGGGTATACTTTCCAATTAATTCAGTGCGTGACACTTCTGTCGGCATGTAGTGATGATAAAGAATCGATTGTGTCCCAGAAAATCCTTTCGTTCCCATTACCTGTTCCCGAAATAGGCTGCCGCCTGATTTTCTGAACATAGTATGCCGTTTATGCGGGATGTTTCCCAATTGGCGATAATACATATTTCCACCTCACTCTTTTTCGATTCTATTTTTTAAGATTCCCAGGCTGCTTATTTCAAGCTCCACTTCATCCCCTGGCTCAAGCCATCGATGCACATCGGTACCCAGTTCGAGAATACATCCGCTGCCAACGGTGCCCGAGCCGATGATTTCACCAGGGCACAACGTGACACCTTCAGACGCACGTTCAATCATTTCGTAAAAAGAATAATAGATATCCTGCATATTTCCTTCTGATAATAGAGTCCCATTCACTTTAGCTGTCATCTGCAAATCGTAGCCATTATCAACACGATCATTTTCCAGTTCATCTTTTGTAATGATATAAGGGCCGATGGAAGTTGCGAAATCCTTGCCTTTTGCAGGTCCCAGCCCAACCTTCATTTCTTTTCTCTGGATATCTCTTGCACTCCAGTCATTTAATATGCAGTATCCAAAAATATATTTATCTGCTTCAGATGCTTTAATATCCTTGCCTTCTTTTCCAATAACACAGGCAATTTCCAGCTCATAATCCAGCCATTCACAATTTTTCGGACGCGCTATTTCTTCATTTGGACCTGTTATGCCAAGATGATTAGAAAAATAGAAAACAGGGATGTCATACCATTCAGGTAACATATCAAGTCCTCGATTTGCTCTTGCTGTTTTCACATGTTCTTCGAAAGCATAAAAATCCCGGAAGCTTTTCGGGTTTGGAAGAGGAGCTTTCAAAGCAACTTCTGACATGGGATACACGCCTTTGTCATTATCCTTCAGCGTTTTGCTGGTTGATAAGTATTCCATGTAAAATGCATGATTCTCCAAGAAAGCAAGCATGGTTTTGGGCAGCACGCCATTTGTCGCTTCATGCATATCAACGGCATACTCCTCATTTTTCAGCCACCCTGCTCTTATAGATCCATCTTCTTTTTGAAAGGTTATAAATTTCATAGCATCACCTTGGCTCCGTTTTTCGGATTAATTCAAAAACATCTGTCATAGGCTTTGTGTAGATATGGCCAGCCATCCGGCCGACCGGCTTTAGTTTCTCGGAATTAATCCTTCCATTTTCATATACCTCTTCTGCTACATGTACATGTTCAACCTTTCCAATCACGAGGCTGCCTGAACCGGCATGTTCTCCAAATGGAAGCACTTGGTATAAACTGCACTCCAGGTGCACTTTCGATTCCTTTACTCTTGGCGGCTTAACAGCTGCGCTTTTTTCTTTTGCAAGCCCGGCTGCATCCAGTTCATCTGTAAGGGGTGGGTAATCGGCTGCACATATATTCATCTTATCTGTAAAGTCCTCACTGACGATATTGATGACGAATTCCTTTGTCGCTTCAATATTAGAGAGAGTATCTTTCTTGGAGCCATCCGTCCCTTTTCTCATGGGGGAAAAGCAGATTAGCATAGGATCAGCACAAATGGCTGTAAAAAAGCTGAAAGGTGCAGCATTAACATTACCGCTTTCATCTACAGTTGTGATAAATGCTATGGGACGGGGAAGGATTGAACCTACCATCAATTTATAAGCTTCTTTCCATTCAAGACTTGCAGGATTAATTTCCATTTTATTTACACCCCTTTTCATTTAAAAGCTTTTTGATCACATTTACAGCTGCTTCGTTGTCATCCCTTGTGCCAAGCGTCATCCGACAGGCATCCGCATATCCCGGCAGCTTCATCTGCCGTACAACCAGACCCTGTGAAATCAGGCCTTCTGCTATTAGATGCTGACTGAAGATATAGATAAAATTAGTTTGGGAAGGGAAAAATCCAATTTTCAGCTCTTTGAGTTTCTGGCAGACAAATTTCATTTCATTTGCATTTTTTTCTGCACAGTCCTTCACAAAAGCTTGGTCATTAAGCGCAGCTGCTGCAGCTGCCTGGGCCAGATGGTTTACATTATATACATCCTTTACTTTATGGAGTTCTTTAACAATATCAGAATCCATCATACCATAACCCACTCGAAGTCCGGCAAGGCCATATATTTTTGAAAAAGTCCTTAGGATGATCAGATTAGGATATTTGTCAAGAAGCGAAATCGAATCCAGGTAATCTTCAGACCTCACGTATTCATAATAAGCTTCATCCAAGACGATTAAGATGTTCGGCGGGATTTTTTGTATGAAACTATATAGGTCTTTTTTTGCGGCAATTGTACCTGTAGGATTGTTAGGGTTGCAGATAAATACCATTTTTGTTTCAGCATTTATCTTCGCATACATACCTTCTAAATCATGTGTGCCATTTTGCACAGGGACGGTTACTGACTTACCGCCTTCAATGGCTACATTTGTCTGATATCTCGGAAAGGTGATTTGAGCCATTACTGCTTCATCGCCCGGGCTTATGTAGGCTCTAGTCAGAAGACGGATGATTTCTTCAGAGCCGTTGCTGACCAGAAATTTCTCTTCATTGATCCCATAGAATTCAGCCAACTTGCGTATCAGCTGAGAAACTGTGCCATCCGGATAAAAATATAAGCTGCTAATTGCTTTACTGATGCTTTCTTTTACATCAGGAGAACAGCCGTAGACGTTCTCATTATCGGACATTTTGCGAACAGCCTTTAAATTGAATTTTTGTTTAATCTCTTCTGGAGAGCTTCCCAGCGGGTAAGACATGATCTTTTTCACTGCGCTTCTCGTCTGGATTTTTGCCATAGATATCGCCTCCTTTGCTCGGATTTTTGTTATTAAAAAAAGGAGACAGCATCTCCCTTTTCAGTTTGTTTATAAGTTTCCGCGTCTTTCCTGCTCGCGTTCAATCGATTCGAAAAGAGCTTTAAAGTTCCCTTCACCAAAGCCTCTGGCGCCTTTGCGCTGAATTACTTCAATGAATAGTGTTGGACGGTCAACGATTGGCTTTGTAAATATCTGCAGTAAGTAGCCTTCATCATCTCGGTCAACCAGAATATTTAATTCTTTCAGTTTATCAATCTCTTCATCAATTTCCCCAACCCGTTCAGAAAGCATTTCATAATAGGAATCAGGAGTGCTTAAAAACTCGACCCCATTCTTTCGCAGAATACTGACTGTGTTCACAATATCTTCCGTTAGAATGGCAAGATGCTGAACACCGGGTCCATTATAATATTCAAGGTATTCTTCAATTTGGGACTTGCGCTTCCCTTCAGCCGGCTCATTGATTGGAAATTTTATTCTTCCTCCATTATGCATGACTTTGGACATGAGAGCGGAATATTCAGTTGTGATGTCCTTATCTGTGAAATGTTTCATTTCCTTGAAGCCCATCACGTTCGCATAATAGTTCACCCATTCGTCCATTCTTTCTACATTTCCGACAACATGGTCGATGCCGATAAACCCTGCATCCTCAAAAGGGACTTGCGTTTCATAAGGCTCAAAGCCAGGCATGAAAACTCCCCTATAATTATTCCGCTGGACCAATGTATGGATGGTATCTCCATATGTACCGATGACTGCTTTTTTCACTGTGCCATTCTCATCCTTCGTTTCATAGGGAGGCTGTATTTCTATAGCACCTCTTAAAACTGCCGCTTTATAGGCCTTTTCAACATCCTCAACCGTTAAAGCAATATCTTTGACTCCATCTCCATGCTTTTTAATAAAGCTTGATACTCGAGAGCTATCGTTTAAAGTACCGGTGATGACCAGGCGAATTTTTCTTTGCTGAAGAACATAGGAAACCGTTTCTCTATTGCCTGTTTCCAATCCTGAATACGCGACAGGTTCAAAGCCGAAAGCAGTACAGAAATAATGGAAGGACTGCTTCGCGTTACCGGAATAGATCTCTAAATAATCCACTTCCTTTACAGGGAAGAAATCCTCTGTTTTTTGTTCCTTTAACATTTTTTCTTCTTGCATGTATATCCCTCCGTTAGAATATTACTAATATTTAGAATTATCATATATGAAACTTGCAAATCATCTCAAGAGTTCAAATTAAAGCTATAATGCACTTATGCAGTAAAGTAAATAAATTCTCCTAAAGGAATTCACTTACAGTTATAGCATGTAAATATGAAGCCCTTTCAGTCATCTTTAAACTTTCATCCTCTCTTCTTTCTTGCTCAGCGGCATATGGATTGCCTTATTCTTTAAGGCTTCCACAGCTTCCAGCAATCCTTCATTCACGCTAGGATGAGGATAATTTGGGAAAATCATATCTTCGTCCCTTGCTGCCATTTCCAAAGCTGTGATTCCGCTTGAAATTAATTCAATCGCACCACTTCCAATCATATGGATACCGAGAAGAACATGCTTTTCCTTACAGCTGATCACCTTAATAAATCCATCTTTCTGACCTGTTAATATGCTGTATCCGTTAGCCGAAAGTGGAAATTGGCCAATGTCAATATCATGGCCCATTTTAATAGCTTCTTCTTCCGTTAAGCCCACACTGGCAATTGGTGGCTGGGTATGTGCTACTAATGGAATAAAATGAAAGTCTGATTCGGATTTGATTCCTGCAATTGCTTCTGCAGCTGTTTTTCCTTGTTTAATAGCCTTAACAGCAAGTGCCGGGCCATCTGTTACATCACCGACCGCAAAAATATTAGGCTGTGTGGTTCTGCTTCGGTGATCCACCTTAATAAAACCAGCAGGACATTGTTCAACCCCTATACGATTCAGGCAAAGCTGATCCGTATTCGGTTTTATAGATGCAGAGATAAATAATTGCGAACCAGTAATGGTTTCTGACTTTCCCTCTGACTCCAAAGTTAGCACTACATGATCTTCAGCCAACAGTGAATCCATTACATCTACATTCCTAAGAACATTTATTTTTTTCTTTTTAAACATCCTCTTCAGCTCCCGGCAGATTGAGTGATCAAAATCGAACTCAGTTTTGCCTTCATCGAGGATAAAAATCACTTCAGAACCAAGAGCCTGAAAAGCCATACCTATTTCCAGCGCAATATAATCACTTCCATAAACTAAAAGCTTCTTGGGTGTTTCACTCAGTTCTGCAAATGAATGAATATCGAACACCCTTTCACTTTTTTCCTTAAGCCATAGAGGTTTTTTTGGTGTTCCTCCGGTTGCGATTATCGCATCTTTAAATTTGAACACTTCAAATCTGTCGCCATGTTCGATTCCTACCCTATCCTCCGACAGAAAAGATGCCGAACCTTCAAGAATCTCTACTTTATTGGTTCGGCAAAGAGCTTCAATTCCAGCCCGCAGCTGTTCAATCGTCTTCTTCATGTACTGGTTAAGCTTTTTCAGGTTAACTGATATAGCCTCCCCTTCTAAACCCCAGATTTCCCCGTCCTGAAAAGCAGTGAATTTCCCAGCAGACTGTGTAAGGATTTTCGAAGGAATACAGCCTTTATTTAAACAAATGCCGCCAAGCAAGCTCCTTTCAACTAAAGTAACATGGCGCCCAAGCTGTGCAGCTCGAATCGCCGCATGGTATCCCCCAGGGCCGCCGCCGATAATGATCACGTCACGCTCATGTGCAAGTTCACCAACTACCATTTATACCAACTCCAGAACAATCATTTTCGGATTTTGAATCAGTTCAGCAAACCGGTTTGTAAAGCGTACTGCAGTTGCTCCGTCTGCAACTCGATGGTCAAAGGACATGGATATATTCATAATTGAGCGGATTACAATTTGGTCGCCATCTGCCACAACAGGCATTTTTTTTGTTTTGTGAAAAGACACAAGAGCTGTCTGCGGATGCTGAATAATAGGCGTCGCTCCGAAACTTCCGCCTAGCGGACCCACATTGCTAATCGTAAATGTCCCTCCAGCAATCTCTTTCTCAGTTAGTTTATTTTCAATCGCTTTCCCCGTGAGACGCTTCATCTCCGCATGAATTTCCCGTATCGATTTATTACTAACATGCTTAATAACCGGAACGATCAGGCCCTCTTCCGTATCCACAGCCATACCGATATGATGCTCACTGTGCAAATGAATTTCTTCTTTTGCTTCATGTAGCTCCCCATTGAACACCGGGAACTCGTTTAGGCAGATGGATAAAGCCTTCAGGAAGAATGCCGTTGCCGATATATTTTGATTCAGACTCTTGAGTTCTTTTCTAAACGAGATCAGCTCTGTTACATCGACCTCTTCAAAATGGGTACAATGGGGAATGGTAGAAAGCGATTTTTCCATTTTCTTGGCAATCACTTTTCTTCTGCCTCTAAAAGGGATGATGCCTTTATCTGTAGTCGTTTTTTCCAAATGTTCCGGTGAAAATGCTATTTCCAGTTCAACAGGTTTCGTCTGTGCCGATGCCATACATTTAAAAATATCTTCATCCATCACACGGCCAGCAGGACCTGTTCCTATAACATTATCAATGTCGATTCCATTCTCGCGTGCAATTTTTCTCGTAAAAGGAGAGGCAAGCACTCGTTTGCCTTTAAATGCGGCAAAAGAATGCAGGAGCTCTTGCTGCGGCTTAAATGCTGCCCCCATGGAGATGGCTTCCTCTTCATTTTCCGGACCGGCTTGGCCTTCCTCCTCTAAAATTAAAATTGTGGTCCCAACTGAAACCGTTTCGCCAGGCTGGACTTTAAATTCCTTAATAATACCTGCTCTGGGAGCCGGAATTTCTGCAGTCATTTTATCAGTCTGTACTTCGACAAGCGGTGCATCAGCTTTAACTGCTTCCCCGGGTTTGACCAAGAAGCAATTGATCTCTGCTTCTGTCAAGCCTTCTCCAATATCATGCAGTTTAACTTCCACGACTTCTCCCCTCCTAAAACTTCATTACTTTTTCGATGCTATGCTGGATTCTCACTGGAGTCGGCAGATAATGATCCTCGAAACCAAAATATGGCACCGGCGAATCAAATCCTGTTACTCGCTCGACAGGAGCTTTTTGATATAAAAAGGATGTGTCATTAATGATGGCAAGCACATCATTTCCGACTCCCCCAGTAGCATGTGCTTCGTGAACAATCACTGTTCTGCCTGTTTTTTGAACAGATTCGGCAATTATATCTTTATCAAGAGGGAAGAGTGTCCTTAGATCGATCAAATCACATTGAATCCCCTTTTGCTTCATCTTCTTTGCCGCTTGCATAGCCTCGGGCACCATCGCTCCCCATGTAATGACTGTTACATCATCACCTTCCATAAGCTTTTTTCCTTTTCCAATTTCTATTGTATATCTTCCTTCAGGCACTTCTTCCTTTGCTGAACGATAGCAGCGCATCGGCTCAAGGAACAGGACAGGATCCGGATCTTCGATGGCTGCAATTAGAAGGCCTTTTGCGTCATAAGGGCTTGAGGGGCAAACAACCTTAATTCCTGGCATATGGGTAAAAATGGCTTCCGTTGAATCACAATGAATTTCAGGAGCCCTAACCCCTGCACCATAGGGAGCCCGAATCACTATCGGGACGGTAAAGTGGCCCATTGTTCTCATTCGCAGCCTGGAAGCATGGGTCATGATTTGCTCATAAGCCGGATAAATAAAACCAAGAAATTGAATTTCAATGACTGGCAAAAAACCATTAACAGCCATCCCAATCCCTGCTCCAACAAAGCCGGCTTCACTTAAAGGAGTATCAATGACCCGGCTTTCGCCGTATTTAGCCTGAAGGCCATCAGTAGCTCGGAAGACTCCGCCATTTTTCCCTATATCTTCACCGAGCAGCAAAACTTCTTTCCTTTCATCAAGCATCGTATCCAGCGCATCGGTAATGGCTTGCACTAGTGTCATGGTTTTTGCACCCACTGCTGTTTTCATTCTCGGCCACCCCCAATCACTTTCAGGTAGTCTTCTTTTTGCTGTTTAATTTGCCATGTCGGCTCTGCAAAGACATGGTCAAAAATAGCTGCCGGATCAGCAGGAGGAAACTCTTCCATCTCAGCTACAGCATGGTCGATTTCTGCTGTTGCCTCTTCCTCTGCGGCCTGCACCCATTTTTCATCAAATATTCCCTGATTTTGCATCCATCGTTCCAATCTTAGAACGGGATCTGTCTCCTGCCTTCTGGCCCTGCTTTCCGATTGATCCCGATATTTTGAAGGATCATCCGCCGTCGTATGGGCCCCGTATCTCCAGGTAACAGCTTCAATTAGTGAAGGCCCTTCGCCTTTCCTCGCCCTTTCAAGAGCTTTTAATGTTTCAAAATAGACGATAAAGATATCATTGCCGTCTATTCTAATTCCTGGCATACCATAAGCTAGAGATTTTTGAGCTATTGTCTTTGTATTCATTTGCTTTTCGATTGGTACGGAAATGGCATATTGATTGTTTTGGTTAAAAAAGACGACTGGGGCTTTAAAGACGCTGGCAAAGTTTAAGCCTTCATGGAAATCTCCCTCAGATGTCGCCCCATCGCCAAAATAAGCAATGGCTGCATTTGCAGTGCCTTTTTTCTTTTCTGCAAAAGCCGCACCTGCCGCATGCGGGATTTGGGTTGCAATTGGGATGCCTGGCGGAAAAATCCTTTTTCCATCAGGTGGTATGCATCCTTCATTTCTTCCGTTCCAAAAAAGAAGAACATTTCTCAGTGAATGGCCAAATGACATAGCTGCGCCATGGTCACGATAGGTCGGAAACATCCAATCATTTCCCGCTAATGCTGCGGCTGAACCCACCTGGGAAGCTTCCTGTCCTTCGAATGGTGCATACGTTCCAATCCTGCCCTGACGCTGAAGCGAAATGGCTTTACGGTCAAAAATTCGTAATCTCAGCATTTGTCTGTAAAAATCTTTTGCTAGTTTTTCAGTTATTTTTTCTTTGTACTCTGCGGCAATAACATTCCCATTTTTATCTAATATTTGCCGGATTGGAAAGTGATTTTCCATTTTCTCACCCTTTAGCATAATTATTTTTGGCTTTTTTCTCATAGATTGTTGTTTTTGTTTATGAATTTAGCCGTTGATTTCAGCACGAGGTACTTGCTTTCCGCGGGGAGGAACGGAAGCCTCCTCGACGCTCTGCGTCTGTGGGGTCTCCCGCTCCCTCTCCTCCCGCAGGACATTGAATAATCTTCCTCGAATCAACACCGCACGAAGAAAATGCGGATGCATTTTCGAGGATCAAGTACCCTCCGTTCCAATCAACTAGGTAAATATAACTAAGATATTGTAAAGCAACATACTTTACGAAAACAGCCTTATTTTTTCAAAACTTATTAATGGTACATATATTGTTAACTATTCAAAAAATTAGGTTCTAACCGCCCACTTCGGACGTTTCATATGGGAAAAGAAGCTGTTTCTGCGTGTGCGTGCTTCAATGCGGCTCTCGCAGAATTGATTGGATGCTTCCACAGTTGTAATTCCATTTGCTTCAGCATGTTCGTAGATGTTTAGAAGAGAATTGTAGATTGCCTTTGTTTTGCGAAGTACCCTTTCTTTATTTGGAGTATAAAGTTCATCAGCAACCTGGATTAACCCGCCTGCGTTTACAATATAATCAGGCGCGTATAAAATTTCTTTTTCCTTCAGGATTTGGCAATGGTTTATTTTCAATAGCTGATTATTGGCTGAACCTACGATAGCTTTTACTTTTAATTGGCAGATTGTTTCATCGTTAATGATTCCACCCATAGCACAAGGAACAAAAATATCAGCTTGTGCACCGTAAATTTCATTGCTGGATAAGACCTTAATTCCTGCACCTATTTCTCTGGCTTTTGTTAGCAGCGGGTCTATTGCTTTCTGGTTAATATCGGTTACATAAAGATCAGCACCTTCTTCGAGTAATCTTTCAGCCACTTTATAGCCAACTTTCCCCAGTCCTTGTATTGAGTAGCTTTTTCCTGAGAGGTCATCTGAACCTGTCAATACTTTATTCGTTGCCTGCAGGCCGTAAATAACCCCTTGTGCAGTTGGGACAGACGAATCTCCGCTGCCTCCGTATACCTCATCAACACCGACAATGCAGTTGGTTTCTTTTAGTGCATGAACAAAATCTTCAGTGGATGTACCCATATCTGTTCCAGTATAGAAGCGTCCATTTAATGATTCCACAAATTGTCCGAAAGCACGGAATAATTCTGGCGTTTTATCCCTTGAAGGATCACCAATAATTACTGCTTTTCCTCCTCCGAAGTCAACATCTGCTGCCGCACACTTATATGTCATGCCTTTCGATAAACGGAGGACATCTTCAAGTGCATCATCAACACTGTTATAAGGAAACATGCGGCAGCCTCCCATGGCTGGCCCCAGTCTTGTACTATGGATTGCAATGATTGCCTTTAACCCAGTGGATTCATCATTGCAGAAAACGACTTGTTCATGATTTTTGATTTTTTGAAACATATCTGCCATTTCATTCTCCCCTTTACTTATGATAGCGCTTACAATAAAATCAATTAAAAAAGCCGATAGGATCTTTTAAGCTTGAATATTTACAATCTTTTATTCTCGCTTAAGCATTTCGTCAATTTTGCTTTTAGGCAGGATTACCTGTTTTACTTCACCTTTGCCTACCAGTTTTTCTCCATTATGGACAGTTACATCTGTGTGCACGAAATTTACATCCAGCCTGGCAACTGTTGCTGTAATCGTTAAGGATGCTCCTTCTGGTGAAGGGGCAAGATGGCTAGCGGAAACTCCACCTCCCATCCCCTCTTCTTCTTCATCCAGGCAGGGAAGAATCAGCATACGAGAAGCCCACTCCATATGATAAATCATAGTTACAGTTGAATACGCCCGGTGCACCGTGTTCCCTTCAAATTGAGCAAACATTTCCGGAGTAACAACTGCATGGATAACCGCCTGATTTCCTATTTTCAGCCCAGGTTTCATAATATCCCTCCCGCGCTTAACAATAATATGTATGACGTTTAATTAACGATATAATACCATTACGTCAAATAAATAGTCAATAAATTGTAAAAATTTTAAATACTCTTTTGGTTTTGTGGACATAGAAAAAGGATTAACACATCCATTTGGCTAATCCTTTTTCTATTTCTATGAAAGAAGGGCACGATCACTTGCCATTTTTGTCCCGCGAATACGCTGGAATTCGTTCAGAAGCTGTTCAATTGTTAGCTCCTCCTTCTGTTTCTCATCCACTTCAAGTATAATCTGTCCTTTATCCATCATGATCAGCCTATTTCCCAGGTCCAAGGCTTGCTGCATATTATGGGTAACCATTAAGGTTGTTAAATTGTATTTTTCTACAATTTCTTTTGTGAGTTTCGTGATGAGTTCAGCACGTGCCGGGTCCAGGGCAGCCGTATGTTCATCAAGCAATAGAATGGAAGGCTCCGTAAAGGTAGCCATCAGCAATGAGAGTGCCTGCCTTTCTCCCCCAGATAATAATCCAACTTTGGCATTTAACCGATCTTCAAGTCCAAGATGAAGGGTTTCAAGCACTTCACGAAAATAATCTTTGCGCTTCTTCGTAACCCCTTTTTTTAATGTTCTTGTTTTATTCCTTGAGTAGGCCATAGCCAAATTTTCCTCAATGGTCATCAAAGGAGCAGTTCCAGCCATCGGGTCCTGGAATACACGTCCGATGAGTTTTGCGCGTTTATATTCCGACATCGCAGTTACATTTTGGCCATCAATATAAACGGAACCTGCATCCGGGAAGATTACCCCTGAAATGATATTCATTATAGTCGACTTCCCGGCTCCATTGCTTCCAATTACAGTGACAAAATCACCTTCATTTAATATAAGGCTGATCGTATCAAGTGCAAGTTTTTCATCCGGTGTACCTTCATTAAAAACTTTATGAATCTGATTTAATTGCAGCACCGGCTTCACCCTTTCTGCCTGAAGGCAATTCGCTTAAAGATACGCTTTCTGCAAGTCTCTTAGCTTTGCGCTTCTTCTCTTTTGTCCTGTCAATTATTTTCGGCATAATTAAAGCCAGAATAACGATCGTCGCAGTAATTAGCTTCATATCACCTGGTTCTAGGAATTCTACCCGGAGTGCCATCGTTACAACGATTCGGTAAATGATGGCTCCGCCAATAACGGCAAGTGTCGTTCTTGCAATCGTTTTAGTGCCAAACAACGCTTCCCCGATGATAACTGAAGCCAGACCGATAATAATCATTCCAATCCCCATCCCAACATCGGCAAATCCGCCTTGCTGGGCAATAAGAGCCCCTGATAAAGCCACCATGGCATTGGACAAGCCCAAACCCAAAATGACCATTAAATTCGTATTGGCAGAAAGGCTTCTTATCATCCTTTTGTTATCGCCTGTAGCCCGTAATGCTAATCCAATCTCAGTGCTAAGAAAACGGTCTGTGAAGAATTTAATCGTAAAGGTGACTAAGACCATAAAAATAATGATACCCCATGTTCTTGGCAGGCTGTCTCCAAGTCCAACCATGGATAAAAGAATGTTGAAAAAAGAATCAATCCCAATTTTATCCCAAAATTCCCTTACATAAGTTAAAGCCGTTTCGGTATTAAGCAGCGGTACGTTTGATTTCCCCATAATCCGTAGATTAATCGAATACAGGGCAATCATCATTAAAATTCCCGACAGCAAGGCATTGATCTTTCCAAAAGTATGAATAATACCAGTGAGACAGCCTGCAATAAATCCAGCAAACATAGCAATAATCGTTGCAATAAAAGGGTTAACCCCGCTGACAATCATCGTAGCTGCCACTGCTGCACCAGTTACAAAACTTCCATCAACAGTTAGATCTGGAAAATCCAATACTCTAAAAGATAAATACACTCCAAGTGCCATAATTGCGTATATAATTCCTGACTCAAACGCACCGAATATGGCTGTAAACACTAAGAATCACGCCCTTTTCCTATATAATGCCGTATATAGTTTTACAGAAGTTTATTAAAACGAAGATAGCCGGCAGGTTTTTAAAACGGCTTAGCCCGCCGGCAAATCCTTAGCTCTTTTATTCTTCATAGAACTCAGCAATTTCTGACCATTCTTCTTTTACTTCCAGCCCCTGTGCTTTTGCAGCTTCTTTATTGATGACTAGCTGTAGGCTGCCAGGTAGTTCAACAGGAATTTCAGATGGTTTTTTCTCTCCTTTTAAAACCTCTGCCGCCATTTTGCCTGTTTGGTATCCTAGGTCATAATAGCTGAATCCGCTAGCGGCAATAGCACCGCGTTTCATTGAATCCAACTCTCCGACAAACAAAGGAACCTTTTTGCTGTTAGCCACCGAAATAACCGACTCCAATGCAGAAACAACAGTGTTATCAGTAGGAATATAGATGGCATCCACCCTGCCTATCAGAGAATCTGCCGCCTGTTTAACTTCCGCAGAAGTAGAAACAGATGCCTCGATAATTTTGGCCCCTTGCGGTTCAGCCAGTTCTTTTACCTGCTTTACCTGGACTTCGGAATTCTGTTCCCCCGAGTTATAAATGATTCCAATATTTTTGACGCCAACCTCATTAATCATAAAATCAATTGTCTTCGAAGTCCCTTCCGGATGGTTATCTGTTGTACCAGTAATGTTATCTCCAGGCTTATCGAAGGACTCAACCAGCCCAGCTCCAACAGGATCAGTCACTGATGTAAACAAAATGGGAATGTCCTTTGTGGCATTTAAGGCACTGACAGCACTAGGTGTTGCATTGGCAAATATCATATCCACTTTGTCACCCACAAAATTATTGGCAATTGTTTGAGTATTATTCATATCAGCCTGGGCATTTTGAAAGTCAAACTTAACATTTTCTCCTTCTTTGTAACCTTCATCTTCCAATGCCTTCTTAAATCCTTCAGTTGCTGCATCAAGGGAAGGATGTTCAACAAATTGTGTTATGCCAATCGAGTACTGTTTCTTTTCATTTCCTTCTTCAGACGAGCCATTCGATGCCTCCTTTCCACAGCCGCTTAGCACAAGCATGCCAGAAGCCATTAATAAAGATATAGCCCTAAACGGTTTTTTCATTCTGTATCCCCCTATTCTAATTAATTTCTACCAGAAGTCTGATTATGCCAACTATTATGTATGCGCTTACATAATGCTGTAAAAGAAAGCTGAGAAATCACCTCTGTCCTGTTAGTAACGTTTATATGATATTTACTTTTAATATCGTAAATACAACGTTATATTATCATCAGACCTACTCAAGTGTCAATAATATTCCAAAAATTTAATATATTATGATAAATATAGGCATTTTACTTTAAAAACTCTGCTCTACTTGATGTTAGCATACAAATACATCCAATTATTGCATTAACAGAAACAAAAAAAGCATGCAGATAACTCATCTGCACGCTAGCTTAATATACTTTTTGCCTTCAGAAGCTGGTGACTCGCATCATTTACCATTCGGTCCAAAAGCTCCTTCACGCTCGGCAAGTCAGCAATCAGCCCCGAAATTTGGCCGCTGTTCATAAATCCTTTATCTCCGTTTCCCTCTAAAGCTCCGATTTTATGAAATTTCTCTGTAGTTAAAGAATTAAAATCTTCAAGACTGACTCCCTTATTTTCTATATCCAGCAGCTTATAAGCATAGCCTGTTGAAAGAACTCTCCTGATCCTGCCAACTGATCGTCCGACTATAACGGTTGCATGGTCGGACGCTTCAATAATCTTCTTTTTATAATCAGGATGAAAGGGTGCTTCTTTTGTGGCAATAAATCTTGTGCCCATTTGGACGCCGCTTGCTCCAAGTGCCAGCATGGCAGCAAGTCCTTTTCCATCAGCAATCCCCCCGGCAGCAGCTACAGGAACGGAAACCCGGCTGACGATTTGCGGGACCAGTGCAAGTGTGGTTGTTTCAAGTGCAGAGTTGATTCCCGCTGCTTCATATCCCTCAGCCACAATGATATCCGCCCCAGCTGCCTCTGCTTTCATCGCCTGTCTGACAGAAGCTGCAACAGAAATAACCTTTACACCATTTTCATGCAATTTCGGTATAAAAGGAGCGGGGTTTCCGGCTGAAAGAGACACAACCGGCACCTTATGTTTAATCACAAGGGAAAGGATCTCCTTTACATGCGGACACACACTCAGTGCTAAGTTGACAGCAAAAGGCTTTTCAGTCCTTCTTTTTGTTTCCATAATGATTTTTTCAACTTCATCAGGAAGCATCGTACCAGCTCCTATTGTGCCAAGTCCCCCGGCTTCTGATACTGCAGCTGTTAAAATGGCATTGCTTATATTTCCCATGCCACCCTGGATTATTGGATATTTAATATTCAAGGTACTCAACAACATATTCAATAAAATTCCCCCTTCGTTAAAATAATGTTATACTAATGTTAATCATTTGACAATTAAGAAAAATCCACTTTAAGACAGGGGGAATCACTGTGCAATTATCTTACAATGACAAAATGCCTCGAGTCCATCAGTCCGTTTTTCTGGCTCCAGGATGCTATGTGATAGGTGACGTGGAAATTGGGGAAGAATCAAGCATATGGTTTAATGCAGTCCTAAGAGGAGATGAGGATGCCATTAATATTGGTAATCGGTGCAGTATCCAGGACAATGTAACTTGCCATCTATACGAAGGCTCTCCTCTAATGATCGAAGACGAGGTAACGGTTGGCCATAATGCCATCTTACATGGATGTACCATTAGAAAGAAAACGATTATTGGAATGGGAGCAACGATACTCGATGGTGCCGAAATCGGAGAGGAGTGCATTATCGGGGCAAATACGCTGATACCTGCAGGCAAAAAGATTCCGCCGCGTTCACTTGTAGTCGGTTCTCCAGGAAAAGTCGTCAGAGAACTGTCTGTAAAGGATCTTGAGCTAATTCAGCTTTCCATCGAAACTTATGTAAAAAAGGCCAAGAGTATAAAAGCAATTTGACAGAAGTGATTAATACTAGGGACATGACAAAATACTGAAAATAAAAGCTGTTATTCAGCGGCTTTTTCAAGTTTTAAACTTGTATGATAAAAAAATATTTGCACAATCTGGGCAATTAAATAGATCGGAAAGGACCAAAACATGCTATATCCTTTATCATAATGATACACACCTGCTTTTAACGAAAGCAGCTCCATTAGTAAAGAAAATAAAGACCATGCGGAAACATACAGCAAATTTTTATATCCCTTAATTTCTAACTTTTTGTAAAGGTATATAAAAATATAGGCATATGGCCCGTACGTTATATAGCTTAAAAAATCCATAAACTGAAATGCTGATGAATCATTCACATCAAAAAAATCCCAAGGCTTGATACTTATAGTGTGATCATAAAAAGTCACAACAAGCATTCCATATAAAAAATGCGCTGTCCCCTCTAAAGGTGATAAAATTTTCGGTAATTTCCATATAATTATTAATCCAAAAAGGCTGACTATCACAAACCATTCATTCCAATCAAAAGCTCTCTCATAAACTGTTACCATACTATGAACTCACCCGCTTAAGATATTTTACCCCTTTTGCTAACCCCAGACCCAGCATAAGGAATGCACCGTTGGCTAATGCAGCGTAAAACAAGTTCCATTTTATATATGTAACAACCCCAAAAATCTGGCTTAATATATCTAAAAGAAGCATGGATAATACCATTGCGATAAAGATAATACCTTTTTTTCCAAACGTTTTTCCCCCTGCAAAAACGTTAATAAAAACAAGTACAAACAAGGGTTTGATTATATCCCGGTTAAGCAAATAAAACATAAATAATAAAGAATCTTCCGTAACATCCAGCCATTTTAGCTGTAGATTAATAATGGTTGAAAAATATGTTAAAAGTATAAAAATAAACATAAAAACGATTGAGTTTTGCAGAAATGATAAACGTTTTTTTAATAAATAGAAAAAATATATTTGATATAAGGTTATAACAATTGCTGCAGGCAGTGCCATAATATCACCTTAGTGGTCAGTCTCTTTAATTAGTTATTATTTCTTTGGGGCTATAAAAAAATTCATATAAAGCCAATCAATCTAATCCAGCCAGTGAAAAAGGAAAAGCCATCCGTTCCCGCTGGGCAACATGATGGCTTTTTATTACTCTACCATGTATGGATGGTTAAGAACGTCATAATCGGCATCCCGTTTTTTCAGTTCATTCCCTTCCTTAAACACACTCTCGAAAAATTTTGATGCAGGTTCTGCCAGCTCTTTGTAATAATCACTAAACAAAGCAGCGGCGTGACTGCCGAGCCACTTATCAGGAAGAAGCTCCTCAGGAAGCCCCGGATCAACAAAAAGAAATTTCCGGTATTCATGAACAAGCTTCGTTCTTTCGACAAAACATTCTGCTTCACTCATATTTCCTTTTTGTATTTTATGTTTATCTATTATATATTTCTGGCTGTATTTCGAAATAAACTCCTGATATCTATCATTTATTTCTTGAAGATTCCAGCTCTTTTCGACGATTTCATAATTTTTATGCGGACCTGCATATCTGGCAATAAAAAAATCGACATAGTTGGCAATATCGTATTTATCTATCAGATCAAATACTTGTTTTTCAAGATTATTTGCAGAAATCCAGCAGCTGCTAGACATGGAGCCAAAACCGCTCCAAACCAGTTCTTTCCGCAATTCATCACGTACACTCCGGATTTCTTCAGGGATAGTATACATAAGGATCCGCCATTGTCCATCCCAATCTTCAGGCTTCAATTTAAAAATACGTTTTGCTGCTTCCTCAATCCTTTTCTGACCTCTTGGCGTTAAAGAATAGTAGCTTTTATTGCTAATCTTTTCCGACTGGACCCACCCCTGCTTATTCATTCTGGAAATAGCTGCCCTGACCGATTGGTCATTATGTCCAAATTCACTCAATAGCTTAATAAGGCTGCCAATCCAAATTTTACTCCCATAATGCGAAATATAATCTCCATAAAGTGTAAAAATCATTGACCTCGTATTCAACTTGCTTTCATCCTCATTTCATTAAGTGGGTTGCACGGAATTAATTCGTTATATAACAATTGTACTAAAATTGGGGGAATTTGAAAAATATTTTTTCGTAATACTAAATATTTTGTGTCAGAGATAAAGTGAAACTTTAATTATTGGGCCCTAATTGTTAGTTGCCAATCGGGCCTACAGGCATTTTGACTCCCATCTATTCTCCTTTAACTCTGATTATTAGATTGGAGGTCTTACTGCCCGTTAGAGTGCAGTAAAACCATAGAGACACAATCTCTATGGTTCTGGCTTGTTAGCTATCATCACGCTCAACGATGGTTGAAATCCCCTGGCCGACGCCTACACACATGGTAGCAAGACCATACTTTGAATTTCTTCGCTTCATTTCATGAAGAAGAGAAGTGAGGATCCGGGCACCGCTCGCCCCAAGCGGATGACCAAATGCAATTGCACCGCCGTTAATATTCACCCGTTCTGAATCCGCTTCGAGCTCTTTTATGCATGCAATGGACTGTGAAGCGAAAGCTTCATTTAATTCTACTAAATCGATATCTTTTATTGTAAGATCAGCCCTTTTTAAAGCCTTCCTTGTGGAATATACCGGGCCTATTCCCATAATTGATGGTTCAAGCCCTGCCGTGGCAGAAACTACATAGCTTCCCAGAGGCTTTAACCCAAGTTCTCTCGCTTTCTCCGCTGACATCAGCAGCAATCCAGCTGCCCCATCGTTTACTCCTGAAGCATTTCCAGCTGTAACAGACCCTCCCTTAAAAATAGGCTTTAATCCTGAAAGCTTTTCATATGAAGTTTCCGGACGGGGATGTTCGTCACGATCTACAATGATCTTATTTCCTTTTCTATCCAAGTAAGCCACAGGAATAATCTCATCATCAAAAAGACCATTGTCTAAAGCCGACTTAGCTCGCATTTGGCTTTCAAAAGCAAAGCGGTCCTGCTCTTCGCGAGTAATACCATACTTTTCAGCCACATTCTCTGCAGTTTGCGGCATGCTGTCAGCACCATACATCTCTTCCAGCTTGCTGTTTGTAAAGCGCCAGCCGATGGTTGTGTCGTACATTTCTATATTCCCTCTTGGGAACTCGCTGTTTGGCTTGGCCATAACAAAAGGTGCCCGAGTCATGCTTTCAGTGCCGCCGGCTATAAAAATATCCCCTTCGCCTGCCAAAATGGCGCGTGCAGCATAATTTACAGCATCTAATCCCGAACCACAGAGCCGGTTCACAGTTGCAGCTGCCACTTCGACTGGAAGCCCAGCCAGAAGAGCTGACATTCTGGCCACGTTTCGATTATCCTCACCAGCCTGATTGGCATTCCCTAGTACAACCTCTTCTATTTCACTTGGATTTACTTGAGGATTTCGTTCTAACAGGGCCTTAATAACTATTGCTCCCAGGTCATCAGGACGTATGTTCTTTAAAGCGCCTTTATATCTTCCAATTGGAGTCCTGACGGCATCAACGATAACCACTTTTCTCATTGTACAACTTCCTCTTTTGCAGAATAATCGTATACACCTCTCCCAGATTTACGTCCTAGCCTTCCTGCCTTCACATATTGTTCAAGTAGAGGTGCAGGACGGTATTTCTCCCCAAGCTTGCTGTGAAGATATTTTAAATTATTCAGTCGTGTATCTAGACCAACTAGATCTCCAAGCTCAAATGGTCCCATCGGATAATTCAATCCAAGCTTTATCGCTTTATCAATTTCTTCCGGAGTGCCCACACCTTCCTGGAGCATGTAGAACGCTTCATTCCCGACAAGCGCGCTGATCCGGCTCGTTACAAATCCCGGAAACTCATTAATGATGACTGTTTCCTTTCCCATTTGCTGGGCAGCCTTTTTTATTGCTTCTGCTGTTTCTTCACTTGTTTCGAGTCCTTTTATGATTTCTACAAGCGGCATTTTGTGTACCGGATTAAAGAAATGCATGGCGATTACTTTATCAGGCCGTTTTGTATAGGAGCCAATTTCCGTCGGACTCATTGTAGAAGTATTAGTAGCAAAATAACAGCATTCAGGAGCGTGCTGATCGATTACTTCAAAGATATTTTTTTTAATGTCCATTACTTCAGGAACCGCCTCAATTACAAGATCGGCTTCTTTCACATGCTGAGCAAGACTTACTGAATAGTGAAGTCGGCTTTTGCATTCTTCTAAATCAGCAATCGTTAACTTTTTTCTTATAACCCCTTTTTCAAAAATGCTATTAATCTCTTTTTCTGCACGGATTAATTGTTCCTGGCTGATATCGACCAGTGTAGTATGAAACCCTCCGACCGAGCTTATATAGGCAATTCCGCGTCCCATTACCCCAGACCCAACCACAACTAGATTCTTCACATTAAAGCCTCCTTCTTGATTTTTACAAGCAGCAAAATCCCTACTGCTGAAGGTTTCACTTAAAAAAGACGAGCATCCGCAGTGAGATGCTCACAAAAAAGATATAACGGGCAGAATATTTGATTGCACTTTCCAGTCAGACTCGGCTCGTGATGATTGCTTATCTATTTCCCTTGAAAAACAGGCTTGCGTTTCTCCATAAAAGCCTTGACGCCCTCTTTATGGTCATGAGTAAGTCCTGCAATGCGCTGGCCTTGTGCGTCCCTTTCCAGGCTCTCCTCCAGAGTGGATTCCCAGCTCGCCTTGAGGTTCTTTTTTATGATGCCAATAGCAGCTGTCGGCATGCTGGCCAGCCGTTCAGCAAAAGAAGCAACTTCATCTTGCCAATTCTCCATCGGAATAACCATGGTAGCCAGACCCAGGTCTTACGCATCCTCAGCAGTTATCTTTTCACCGAGCACGGCAAGTTCCATCGCTTTCGCGTGACCTATAAGCTTTGGCAGAAAATAAAGGTTCCCCGCATCCGGCACCAGTCCTACATGGATAAAAGCCTCTAAAAAGCTCGCTTTTTCAGAAAGAATCCTGAAATCGCATGCCAAAGCAAGGCTCATTCCTGCTCCCGCTGCCACACCATTTACTGCAGCAATGATCGGCTTTTCACACCTATGCAGCTCCATTACCATCGGGTTATAGAATTTGCGTAGTACTTCGCCATGATCCATATCTTCGTTAACACCTTGAAGATCCTGACCTGAGCAAAAGGCGCGTCCTTCACCTGTGATCACTAAGCAGCGTACCTCTTTATCCCTGCTTGCCTGTTTAACGGACAGCTGGACCTCTTTATTTACTTGCTCTGTAAAAGCATTCAGTTTATCTGGCCGGTTTAGTGTAATCCAGGCTACGCCCTTGGCCACTTCATATTTCACCGTTTCGAACATGTGGTATGTACACCTCCTCTATTTCCCTTTAAATTCAGGCTTGCGCTTTTCAATAAAGGCCCTCATACCCTCTTTTTGATCTTCAGTAGAAAATAATAGATAGAAGTTTTTGCGTTCAAGTTCCATTCCTTCATTTAAAGGAGTATCCACCGATTTAAGAACAGCTTCTTTAATAAACCTAATCGAAACTGGAGCCTGATTTGCTATAAGCTCAGCAGCCTTAATCGTTTCTTCCAATAAGAGCTCCTTTGCAATCAGGGTATTAACAATGCCGCAGTGAAGCGCTTCACGTGCCGATATTCTTTTTCCAGTAAAGAGCCATTCCATCGCCCTTGTTTTCCCAACAAGCTTCGTCAGGCGCTGTGTTCCTCCAGCCCCAGGCATGACCCCGAGGTTCACTTCGGGAAACCCAAACTCTGCGTCATCAGCTGCGTAAAGCATGTCACAGCATAAAGCCAGCTCGAAGCCGCCTCCTAGTGCGAAGCCCTGAACAGCACCAATAATAGGCTTCTTAATCATAGCGAGGCGATCCCAATCCTTGAATTGGTTACGAAGTTCAAAATCAATTGCGTTATCATTTGCCATTTCATCTATATCTGCTCCGGCAGCAAAAGCTCTGCCCTTGCCGCTTAACACAATGGCCCTGACGCTGCTGTCTGCCTCAAAGTTTTCCATCGCATCTAAGATTTCTGAAACCATCGGCCGATTAATAGCATTCAGCACCTTTGGTCGGTTTAAAGCAATTAAGCCTAGCTTCCCTTGCTTTGATACTTCAATTAATTCATAGTTTTTACTCATCTACTTCCTCACCGATCATGAGGGTGATTAAGTCCCCGGCAAATTTCATGGCATCCTTCCCTGAAGCCTTTCCCTCATCAGTTTTCATTGCTGACTGCAAAGCTTCATGGCTGTCATAATACATTTCACACATTAAATAGTACTTCCCTTCGCCCCCCATAGGACTGCCAACAATTTTTGTAACCTCCATTTTACGGAGACCCGGTATTTTGGCTGTAAGCGGCGCGTGCGTATTAAAATAATGGTCATCAAATGCCTCCTTATTTTCAGGATGCTTATAAAGCGCGATTAGTTTTACCATTTGGACAACTTCCTTTCGGTATAGTAGTAGAATTACTCATTTATTAATATTCCTGGAGAGGAAATCATATGTTATTTGGTCCATTTCAAATAAAATATTGGGAACTCCAGGATTTATCTAGCCTATTTACCTGTTTATCTAACATAGTTCCCCATTAATCTAGCACCTATTAAAATTTATCTAGCATGTTTTCAGTTTTATCTAGCATTTATTAAAATTTATCTGGCATTTAGCACAGTTTGACCGTTTGCCCAATGAAACTGCCTGTCATTCACCCAGAATAGTGTCATCAGAAAATCATCACCTACATCATTGTCGATACTGGCTTCATTGCCTCAAATGGATTCCGGCATGCTTTGCAGTAAAGAATGCTTCGGCATGCAGTCGGCCCAAAAAGATTATCCATTGTGGTATAAGCCGAGCCGCAAAACGGGCACTCCACATGCCATTCACCTGTCTCACTGATCCGTTTGGGAGGCGGGCCGATTCCGAATTCCTTCAGCTGCTTCCTGCCCTTCTCCGTAACCCGGTCAGAAGTCCATGGAGGATGATGGATAAATTGAACTTCTATTCTTTCAAAAACGCCAGCTTTTCTTAATTCTGCTTCTACATTTTTTCGTATTATATCTAGCGCTGGACAGCCCATAAAGGTAGGCAATAGTTTAACTGTTACCTCCCTTACCTCAGCCTCCAAAATCTCAACCATTCCCAAATCAACAATTGAAATGGAATCAATTTCAGGGTCTTTCACCTTTTGAAGTGCTGCCAACGCTGTTTCTGCCAACAATTGCTCCTGCGCCATATCTATCACCCTTTTACAACTTACCAGCTTGCGGCCGGATCTGCGCTGTACACTTCACTTAAAGTGGACAATGCAGCATCAAGGTCGGCTGTATGCTCTCCTTTACGCCCATTACCATTCTTCATTGCAAAGTCAGCTTCGGAAACCGTTAGATTTACAGATTCGAAGATCGGTTTCATCATCAAAAACCAGCGCTGCTTTAATATTTCTTCCTCTTCAATTAGACCTTGTTCCCCCATTTCCTTTGCAAGCGGCCCCAAACTGAGGACTCCTCCGAAATCGGCTAGTGTCTTTTTTACGGCAGCTTCCATTCTTGATCTTGCTTCGCCACCTGCCTCCATCAGCTGCACAAACCAGGTTTTCCAGTGAAGAAGATGATAATAAAGTTCCATATTGACCTTTACTGCCACTTCGGCTAGCGGCTGATAAGATGAGTTTTTAAGCGAATCCATTCGAATCTTCTTTGATTGAATGTAAAAATAATTTCTTATTACTGCAAAAGCCCAGTCATATTGTGCAGTCGATAAATAGTGCCCAGGACCATTTACCATTTCTAAAAGGACCGCATTTTTCCGTTCTGAAGATTTTCTGCCATGTGCAAGATGATCTACATCTCCTTCACCGAAATCCTGAAGCAGCTGATAAAACATCGCCGCATGTCCCATTGTGTCCTGGCTGATTGATGAAAAGGCGACATCTTCTTCAATATGCGGGGCAAGGCCAAGCCATTCCGAACCGCGATAAGCAAGGATGAAATCATCATCAGCCAGCTGATAGAGTAAAGAGGTTAACGCTGGGTTTATTTCATCAATCAGCTTTCTTTCTGGTTTACTCACTTTTTTTCAACCCTCCCCAAGATAGGATTTCGTTCTCATCAAGCATCTCCTGTTCATAATGACGCCATTTTTTCTTCAAATACCCGTAGCCTTTTGTCGTGCGGTAGTCTTTATTATCCAGGCGCTGAAGTGATTGTTTTTCATCTAATGACATCTTTCTGATATCTGAACGCTTGACTACCCAAATATCAGCCACCGGCTCTCTCCTCATGAAATTCTCCTGCGCCATAACAAGGGCAAGTTCCCGGTTTGGTGCCAGCAATGAAAATTGATATTGAAGAGGAGACGTGTCGGTTCGTTTGCTAAAAACCTCGAATTCCTGATAAAAACCTTCGCTTCCCAAAGTGTTCCCTCCCAACTTATCCATATTAATTTGCTGTATTGAGGGCTTCGCGCACCCACTTGTTTGTATCATAAGCAGTGCGGCGCAGGCTGAGACGCTCGTTGGATTTTGGTCCATTATTTTTGATAATATTCTTGAATTTGTTCCAGTCAGGCTGTTTGTACACCCAAAGATTTTTTTCCTGGTCAAAATACATCGTTTCATCCGGGAGTGTAAGACCAAGCGAAAGAACACGCGGAATATACTTTGTAAAGAAATCCTGTCTTAGATCTTCGTTGGTCTTTGTACGGATTTTATACTTTATGGTTATATCCTGTTTCGAAGTGCCAGTAGTTGAAGCATCACCTGGCCCGAAGAACATTAAAAGAGCCTCCCACCAGCGGTTCACCGCATCCTGGACCATCACTTTTTGCTTTTCGGTACCCTCAGCCAAGGCCATGATAATGGCTTCACCATGTTGGGCATGGAAGACTTCTTCAGCACAAATCCTTTTTAGTGCCCGGGCATATGGTCCGTAAGAGGCATTCAGCATATTGGTCTGGGTGATGATTGCCGCACCATCGACCAGCCAGCCGATCAATCCTGCATCTCCCCATGTTGGTGCCTCCATATGGAAGACATTATGAAACTTAAGTCTGCCGCTAAATAAATCCTGCATGATATCTTCCCGCGTTCTGCCAAGCGGCTTCATCAAATCCTCTGCAACACGGAGCAGCAGCTGCCCATGCCCCATTTCATCCTGAACCTTTGCCATAATGCCAAGCTTTCTTTTTAATGAAGGAGCTTTAGGAACCCACTCTTTTTCAGGCAGGGCCCCCATGATTTCACTAATGCCATGCATGCTAATCAATTTAATCAATGTCATCCTGTAATCTTCCGGCATCCAGTCATCCGCTTCTATTTTTTCGCCTACTTCGATGCGTTTCATAAAATGAGCATATTTTTGTTCGTCTGTCCATTCTTGATATAAAGTTGCTTCAGACATAGAGTTCACCCCCAATGAAATAAAATTGTTTCTCTTCAGGTAACTGCATTTTCCTTTAAGCGATTCACGATCCGAACAGCTTTGCCTTCCGACCTTGGCAAGGTCTTCGGCGGATGGATTTCTAGTGCTATGCTGATAAAGCAATGATGTTTTAGCATTTGCTGGATCTTCTTTTTTACCAATTCGGGCTGAACCATATTTCGATAAAAGCCGTCGCTCCATTCACATTGAAGCTCCAATGCTTTTAAACTTCCTTTTTGAGTGACATGAATTTGATAATGAGGTGCGAGCTCTTGAATCCTAAAAATGCACCGTTCAATTTCGGAGGGGAAAACATTAACCCCATTTATATTGAGCATGTCATCTATCCGGCCTTTCACATGGCTCATTCGTATAGTCGTCCTGCCGCAGCCGCATTTTTCTTTTGATAGTGATGCAATATCGCCTGTACGATAACGAATAACCGGGAAAGCTTCCTTTGTTAAGCTTGTAAATACCAATTCGCCTTCCTCGCCACTTGGAAGCGGTTTCATTTTTATGGGATCAATCACCTCGGCATAAAAATGATCTTCTGCAATGTGCAGCCCATTCTGTGCCTCATGACATTCCATGGCTACTCCTGGCCCCAGAACTTCACTCAGCCCATAAATATCACACGCTTTAATGCCAAGTTTTCTTTCAAGGGTATGCTTCATCTCTTCTGACCAGGGTTCAGCACCGAAAATGCCATATTTTATAGATGTACTTGCTGGGTCTATCCCTTGCTCTTCCATCTTTTCAGCAAGATTCAAGATATAGGAAGGAGTTCCGCAAATGACTTCTGGCTCAAAGTCTTGGATCAGCATAATCTGCCGGTCAGTATTTCCGCCTGAAATAGGGACCGTGGCCATTCCGAGCTGTTCGCTCCCATAGTGAAGGCCCAAACCACCTGTAAAAAGACCATACCCGTAGGCATTATGCAATGTTTGGCCCGGAAGTCCTCCCCCAATCGTGATCGCACGGGCTATGAGAGTGCTCCACATTTGAATGTCTTTCCTTGTATATCCCACAACAGTCGGCTTTCCGCTTGTTCCAGAGGAAGCATGAAGGCGAACGATTTCTTTTTTCTCCACGGCAAAAAGCCCGAATGGGTAATGTTCACGCAGATCTGCTTTAACGGTGAATGGCAGCTTTTGAATATCATCCAGGCTGTTAATATCCTCAGGTGTAATATTACTTTCCAAAAATTTTTTCCGATAAAAAGGGACTTTGTTAAAAACACTGTTCACTGTCTGCTTGAGCCGGCCCAACTGCAATTCTTCAATATAACCGCGGCTTTCCGTTTCAATATTATGCAGAATCAAAGCAAAACCTCCCACACTAATTATCATACTAAGATAATTAATTATATAACGTTTATATATCGTTATATTTAATATGTGTCATATATTTAACACAAAGATACCTTGTAAATAGTAAAAAGTCAACTTATTTTCTGAATATTTACTAATTTAATTTCTATGGTGTATAAAATGACCCATTGGAAATTTGTTCGCAAAAAAGCCCGCGGATTTGCGGGCTTCTCATTTTATTGCCACTCCTTTAATTTCCTGGCAATGCTATCTTTCCATTGTGAAAGAAGAGTCTCTTCACCTTTTGATGTCTTTTGTTTTTGCCACTCGTTATAGCTGGCTATAGAAATAAGAAGAGAGCCCGTTAATAAGAGGTATGCCCACCATGGGAGGTTTCCCCCATAAGGCCTCGTCTGCAGCATAACGTTCAATAATAAAACGCCCGATCCTACAAAGAAATAGGATTTAATCCGGTAAAAAGTTCCAGCAAGCACTGAGGCTAGTGATAGCGTTCCAACGATAAGCGCATCGTATACCGTGTTGCTTGCAAGCCCATCCTGTACCAGCAGCATTGAAACAATAATGAGGACACCCCATTGCAGCCGATGTGTTACTTTGCAAAATCGATCTTTGAGAATTTTCTTTGCAAAAATAATGAGAGAAACGAGCGGCAGCACATATAGTTCACTTGTGAACAAAACAGGCACCTCAATATTCCGCAAAATTGCATAATAAGGTTCCAATAACATGACACCAGACAACAGGATTGGAATCCATGAAAATTTTTCAGACAATCTCTTACGCTGCATCCTTGTTCAATACCTTACGGAAAAATTTAAAGTTTATAAATTGGATTTTTTACGGAAGTCTTAACTTTATGAACAAGCTTATGGGGTATTGAAGATAAAAATTATTTTATAAAAATAAAGGTAAAATTAGTTAATTAAGGAAAAATTAATAATTCCAGGAGCAAACAAGTTTATAAACTCCAGCTATAATCCTAGATAAATCAGCATTTTATACCCCTGCTAAACATTCAAAAAAAATCCTATTATTATAGCTGATAAATAATGAAATAACAATTCTATCCGAAAAATATTTTTTCCCTTATATTATTCTAGAATTTATTTTCTATTACGGAGGAATCACCTTTGAAAAAACTGCACATATTATTAACTGCTATTCTATTAATCGGTTTGTTCCCTGCTGCAAGCTACGCAGCTCCAACCGAAGAAGATTTGGCTGAATTCCTGGAAAAAGTCAATTGGACTGAAGCAGAGCTTAATGATCACCTCGAATATTTTTGGGATGTAAGCGTAGAGGATTTTGACACAGCGGAGGAATTAATCGCTTTCCTTGGTGAACCGATTACTGAAGAAAACCTGCAGCAATTATTGGATGACTATGGATTTGCTAACGAGGAAGAATTAATAGCACTTCTGGTGGAAAATGGAGAAATGGAAGCGAACGAAAATGTTCGTGACGTTTTTAAGTACATTGATGCACTGAATATAACAACCTCATTCCTAACATATACAGGCACGGAGATTAACGATGAAACGCTTAAAGTGCTCCTGGACGAATATGGGCTTACTCTTGAAGAACTGCATGCATTGCTAAAGGATAATGAGGATTCTTTGGAAAACTACGATTATATTGAAGACCTTGATATCATGGTTTCTATTTATCTAGGTGCAGAAGAAATGCCTGGAGAAGACGAGCTTACACAAATGCTTGCTGATATTGGCCTTACTGATGAAGAACTTGAAGCATTAATGATGCATTTTATGAGTCTGGATTTTGAAGACCCTCCACTGCTTGACAAAATGATGGGCCTTGAAAGCCGCTTAATGGCATTCGGCCATTTTGAGAGCGCTGAGGATTTGACTGAGGAAGAAATCGCTGAACTGATCAGCGTCATGCAGGAAATGATGGACCTCTTCCAGCTTGATGCAGAATTTTACTTGGTAAATAATAGTGGTGAAAAAATTCACTTAACTACCGAAGAAATGATGATTTTGGAAGAAACAAATGGCTATGACCTGCTAATCGAGCTATATAGCACTCAAGGTGAATTCCTTGCTGATATGATTATTACTGCTGATATGTTCAGTTCAGAATTGATTGAAGACACAGTAAGTGATCTGAATCAGGCGGAAACTGTTATTAACAAACAGGAGCCTGCTAAAGCAATGCCAGCTCCTAAGAGCATAAAAACAGTTAAAGGCGGCAAGCTGCCAAATACCTCAGGTAATTATGCAGAAGGTATTTTAGCAGGTATGAGCTTAATTGCTTTAGGCGCATTTATCATCCGTAAACGGAAAGTGAAATCTGCGTGAACAGACTTTTAAAGGTTCTTGGAATTGCTGTTATCATGGTTGGAATATGGCTTATCTTTTTTTATAGCAAGCCCTTTTTCACTGCCTATAAAACGACTGCAATTACCGATCAAAAACCGATCGAACAGAATAACACGCAGCCTGTACCAAAAGGGATGAAAGCAGAGGCAGCTTCTTTGTATCCGGAACTTCCTGCTATCGGAGAAGAGATTGGGATACTTTCCATACCCAAAATTTCTGCAAGCCTTCCTATTTTCCATGGAACTGACGAAGATGAACTGGAAAAAGGGGTTGGCCATTTCGCAGGGAGCGTTCTTCCTGGCGAGCCTGATAATTCTGTCCTGTCAGGCCATCGAGATACCGTATTCCGAAAGCTGGGCGAAGTAGCAGTAGGGGACTTGCTTGTGGTAACCACTTCTGCTGGTGAGTTTACCTATAAAATCCGTAAAGTAAGAATAGTAGAAGCCGATGATCGAACAGTCATCGTACCTAAGCCTAGAGCAACTCTCACGGTGACTACCTGTTATCCTTTTGATTTTATTGGGGATGCACCACAGCGTTATATTTTAGTTGCTGATTTAGTGAGAAAGTAGAATTACTACTGCTGTTAGCGGGCAATAATACAGGAAGGCCTTTCTCAAGGCCTTCCTTTTATTCAGTAATCGTTACTAATTTAACGTCAGCAAAATCAAATCGGTGGTATTGATCTTCAGAATCTGTCATTTCAACGAACCCCTCAAGATCCTTTATTTTGCCAATCACCTCAGATTTGTTTTCTGCTTCAACAACTTCAGTAACTTTTACATCTTTTTCAAAAGTATAAATAATTTTAAACGAATTCATGTAGTAAAACTCTCCTTTCGTCGTTTATCTTCCCGGCAAATGATGCGATTAAACTCCTCATTAAATAAATGCCGAGATGCGACACTTTACGCAGCAAATTGCTAGCAAACGCTATCACTCTGCTACTCGACAAATATCAATTAATATCTACATTATGATACGTATTTTGGTCTATACTTCCGATAAACAGACAATTTTTACCAAGCGAAAATAATAATAAACGGTGCATGGCTCTGGTACAAGCCGTATAAAAAAGCTTTCTTTCCCTTTCCTTTCTGTATTCTGATGCATCGAAAATGATCACTGCATCAAACTCAATGCCCTTTGCAAGATAGGATGGTATAACGATGATTCCGCCTTCAAAGGAACCCGTACCTTTTTCGATTAGCCGCACATTTACCATTTCCTTTAAAATTGAAAAAGCTTCTAGGCTTTCCTTGGCAGTTTTACATATTACTGCTATCGATTGATGTCCCTCATTTTGCAAAGATTCAATTTCTTTCTGCAGCTGGACATTCCTCACTTCTTTATCCGCTGCTTTTATCACAACAGGCAGATCTCCATTTCGATTAAATGCTTCAATCTTTTCTCCGCCCGGAATGATGCCTCTTGTAAATTCCACGATTTGCCTGGTTGAACGATAGCTTTTCATGAGGAGAAATGTTTCTTTTTCATTTTCCTCAACAGTCTCGAAAATGGTCGAATTGCCTGCCTGCTGCAAATAAATGGCCTGATTTATATCTCCAAGCAATGTCATTTTGCTAAATGGGAAAAGTTCACAGATATAGGCAAATTGCAACGGTGAATAGTCCTGTGCTTCATCAATAAATACATGCCTGATGGATGTATTTGATTTCTTTCCTTCTATCTTATCCTGTATATACAAATATGGGGCTGCATCTTCATAAGGCATTTGAGCGCTGCTTATTTTCATGATGGTTTGTTTGCTTATTTCCTCCCAGTTGTCAGCAGATCCATCCATACCCTTATAAAAACCCTCGTAAATAGCAGGCATATCCAAGAATTTATATTGCTTTATTTTTTTCTTAACCGGTTTAAACGCTTTGCTGACAACCATTTTTGCCAGATATTTTTCCTCCATCTCCTGGTCATCAAAAGTATACTCTTCTTCTCTTTGTCTTCTTTGGTGCTGTTTGAAAGCTTCCAAATAATCTTCTTTATCCAGGTACCCAATCGCTTTCTCTACCCATTCCTTTTTTCGCTCGCGTTTTTCCTGCTGCCTGATCTCGGCCAGAAGCCATTCCTGAATGAGTTGAATCCGATTGGGAATTGAAAAGGAGGAATCAAGAGAATAAAATTGTTCCGAAATTTGCCTGCTTTTTATTAGAACTTTATCTTTCAAGGAGATATCCCTGAAAACAAGGCCCTTGTCAGATAGAGTAAGCAAATATTGATCCATCCTTTCTTTAAAGTTTAAATCTGCCTTTAATGCGATTCCTGTCATTCTTATTTTTAAATTTTGATCATCTTCAGAAGTAAGGATTTCTTCAAGTTGTGTAAACGGATCTTCTACTTGAAAATCATTTCCTAGCCGATGTGTTAAATATCCCTGGAAGGTCGTTTGTCTCATGCTTTCTTCTCCCAGCTCGGGTAGGACTGTTGCCACATAGCTGTTGAAAAGAGGATTAGGTGAGAAAAGCATGATATTTTCAGAGTTTAAAGTTTCCCGGTATCTATATAGCAGGAATGCTGCACGCTGAAGTGCGGCGGATGTTTTTCCGCTGCCTGCAACTCCCTGTACAACAAGAATTTTGCTTCTTTCATTTCGGATAATTGCATTCTGCTCTTTTTGGATGGTTGCGACGATACTCTTCATCTGAGAATTAGCCTGATTTCCTAGCACTTCCTGAAGAAGCTGATCTCCAATTGTAACTCCGGTATCAAACATTCCTTCAATAACACCATTTCGAATGATAAATTGCCGCTTCAACGTCATTTCTCCATGCATCCGTCCGATAGGTGTCCGATATTCGGCTGCACCCGGTGAATAATCATAATAAAGGCTTGAAATCGGAGCCCGCCAATCATATATGATAAAATTTTCATCCTTCTCATCCATAAGGGAAGCAATGCCTAAATAAATGGGCTCTATTTCACTCTCACCTTCTTCTTTAAAGTCAATTCTCCCAAAATATGGCGACTTCTCAAGACGGTTAAGCACTTTTATCTGTTTATCTAGATGCCCCTTTATTCTTTCACGTTCGGAGAGCAATTCTGCCTGCTGCTTAATGCTTGTAAAAGTCTCAATAACATCATCCGGTTCATCGAGATTGACTGTTACATCATCCCAAAACGTTTGCCGTATCTCCCATACATGAGCTCCCACATTCTGAGTCTTTTCCAAGTAGGAACTTATTTTAAACTGGATTAGATCGACAATTGAATTTACTCTTTTTTGTTCTGCAGCTTTGTTTTGCATCTCACTCATAAAACCACTCCCCGAAAAAAATTGCGGCCATTTTATTGACACTGTCAAACCAGATGTGATATGATTAGAGTAGATAATATTATTCATTTTTTGTGAACAATTGAAATAAACCGCGTTTTTTGATTTTAACATGCAATCGATTTTTTCACAACGTTTTTATCTAGAAATTCTTAAATTTAACCCACCTGTTTACATAATATTATTATGTAAAACAATCTCATCTAAAAAAAGGAGTCCAGCATTAATTTAATGTGGACTCCTTTTTACAAATCTATTCACCTAAATCAACATTATGATAAACTCGCTGAACATCCTCTAAGTCTTCCAGCGCATCAATCAGTTTTTCGAATTGTGCCTGGGCATCCGGATCCAGTGTCACTTCATTTTGAGGAAGCATTGTCAATTCAGCGACCGTATACTCCAAAATGTCTGCCGTTTTAAAAGCTTCCTGAACTGCGTGAAATTGATCAGGCTCTGCATAGACAATGATCGTACCATCTTCTTCTAATATATCACGGGCATCAACATCCGCTTCCATTAAAATTTCAAGCACTTCTTCTTCTGACTTGCCTTCCATTCCAATAACTGCTGTTGAATCAAACATATAGGATACTGATCCGCTCACTCCCATATTGCCGCCATTTTTCCCGAAGGCAGCACGCACATTGGAAGCTGTACGGTTAACGTTATTTGTTAATGCATCAACAATAACCATAGACCCGTTTGGCCCAAACCCTTCATAGCGAAGCTCATCATAATTTTCTTCTGCTCCGCCTTTTGCTTTTTCTAATGCACGGTCGATGATATTTCTTGGTACATTATATGTTTTTGCACGTTCAAGCACAAATTTTAAAGCTTGGTTTGCTTCTGGATCAGGCTCGCCTTGTTTGGCCACAACATATATTTCAAGTGCAAACTTGGAATATATACGGCTCGTATTCGCGTCCTTTGAAGCTTTCTTCTCTTTAATATTATTCCATTTACGGCCCATATGTCCCACTCTCTTTCAACTTTGGATCTATCAAAATGTAAAATATTATGTAATTCTTCTGCACTTAGAAGAACTCATACTACATTATTATACATCAAATAGCGGGACATTTTCGAGTATATGTTTTTTATCCTTTTAAATTAGAAACCAATAAAGTTCAAATTTAAGTTTCATTTCTACGGCCGGAAATGCCATCTGTCCATCTTCCTTTCCTCTTATTTCGTCACACTAAATATTTCATATGTAATCATAATCCTGCCTCCCCACTTTTAGCAATACATTTTTGTGAATTTTCGAAATAAAAAACCTCTAAAAATAAGAGGTCAAGCTAATTGTTATTAAACTGCTTTTGAAGATGATTTGCCCTCCATCATGAGGATTGCTTCTTCATTATTAGCAATCTTTGTTAATTGCGCATCATGCCTTTGGTGTATTTGATGAATCTCTTCACTTAACATTTGCTTTAGTGCAGTCTCTTTCATAATCTCCAAAAAATCCTTCATTTCTTCCCTTTGGAAAGAGTCCAATTTTTCAACGATTTCTTTTATATCTGTCAAATCAATCTGGTTTACCATGACACGGTGTTCAATGCTATCAACTTTCTCCAGGCGGTCTAATCTATGCTCAAGTGTCTTTACATTTTTATCAATTTGGATCAGCTGATTCTTAATGTCCTTGCTGCTTTCCAGCAGCTGTTTTAGTAGCTCCTCCATAATGATCTCTCCTCGTCTTTTTTTTAGACTCATTTTATCATCGGCATTTTGCTAAAAGCTGTGGATATTTCGTTACAAATGTATCGAAATGGAAAAGATCAAAAAAAGAGACACAAATGTGCCTCTAATTTGACGTTAATATTTGCTCCAGCGTTTTTTGAATCTCTTACCCTTCTTTAAAAGATATATAAACTTTACTTTTAGAAAAAACTGTTTTTATTTTCATTCAAATGCCTGACCAATGAGCCACTCGGCGACTTCGTGTAGGTAATATCAACAATTTTTAAGAGAACAGCGAAAGAAAACATTAGGGGGAGAATGTATTTGTTTGATTCTATCTGGTTCACTATGGTTTCTTGTGCTTTTTTTATGGGTATGGTTGCCTGGGTTTCTTATTTAAAAACGAAAGCAAAAGTCAGCAATTCAGATGGATACTTTTTGGCAGGCCGGGGATTGACAGGAAGATTTATTGCTGGCTCTCTGTTATTGACACTTCCGCCCAGATATTTTGGAAGCAGGTAAACAGCCATAACCCCAAAAAATTGAATTCAATTGGATCTAGTGAGGACTCTGTACCATTTGGAACCTTTTTACCGGCATGATCTATGCGAATTTATTTTACTGGTCCGCCAACCAATATGTGATTCAGCGGACATTAGGGGTCAAAAACCTTGCCGAGGGCCAAAAAGGTGTCTTAGTATCGGGCTTTTATAAACTTCTTGTTCCTGTGTTCATGTTGATTCCTGGAGTAATAGCTTTTCATCTTTATGGAGATTCCCTAAGATCAGTTGATCTTGCCTATCCTGCATTAATTTCGGAGATTTTGCCTGGATATTTGTCAGGTTTTTTCCTTGCCGTCCTCCTTGGAGCTGTTTTCAGTTCATTTAACTCTATATTAAACAGTGCTGCTACCTTGTTTGCTCTTGATATTTATAAACCCCGTATTAATCCAGAGGCTAATGACCAGAAACTGATTTCTGTCAGCAAATGGTTTGGAACTTTGCTGGCAATTGTTTCTTTATTCATTTCCCCTATGCTAATGAATGCTTCAGAAGGATTATGGGATTTAATCAGGAGGTTTACAGGTTTCTTTAATATTCCAATTATTGTGATTGTTCTTGTGGGCATTTTCACAAAATTTGTTCCGGCAATTGCTGCCAAAGTCATCATCGTCTTTCATGTCATAACCTATTACATGCTAGTATGGGGAGCGGACCAATTATTCGGTTTCACAGTTCCTATACATTTTATCCATATCTATGCCATCCTGTTTGTGATCGAAGTTACATTAATGCTGGTCATTGGAAGAATCAAGCCTAGAAAATATGTTTACCAGTTTAAAACTGTCCCAAAAGTAGAGATGATCCCATGGAAATATGCACTTCCCATTTCGGTTATTCTTCTTTCTGCTGTTGCTATTGCCTATGTAACCTTCTCTCCGGCCGGCCTGGCATATAAAAATGGGATTGTATCTCCAGTATATTGGACTATCATCGGAGGAATTATCATAATCACAGCAGCAATTTCCTGATCGCACAAAGATTTTGGTCCATAAAATATGAAAACTATTTGAAAAAGCAAAATCCAGATGTCATTGAAAGCAAAGGAAGGAAAACAAATCTTCATTCTGTGTATGTAGAATAGGTACAGCCAATACAAATCTCCAGCTATAAAAACTGGAGATTTTTCGTTTTCTTTTCCAAACAAAGCTACATTAAATTTTTTTGGTCCAATATACTGGCCAATATATGGATAGAAAATGAAAAAATGGCAACCATAAGGATAACAATACTCTTGGAGGTGTGATCGTTGAACCTGGAAAAGGATATGCAGTTTGAAATTAAGAGTTGCTTCGCTCCGAATCTTAGCCGTTCCCAAACCCTTAAAATATTGGATGTAACACCAAACAGCATAGTGATTCAAATGGATCGCTCCAGCGGCCGGGGAGTTTTTCCTGCAGAAAGCTTTCATTATTGGATTAAAAGAGGCTCGCTTATCAAGCTGAATGGCCAACATAGAAGAACATCTTAAAACGCTGGTTTATAGCCAGTGTTTTTTGTTTGCCTGTTGAATTTCAATCATGAAGCTCGCTTTTAAGTATCGGTCATACCGCTGCTCGGTGCATAGACTGTTTATTAACCAAACCAGCAGGACTGGATCAAAAGGTATGTGCAGGTTTAACATAGCTTGTTTAATATATAAACATGAGTAGATTCAGGAAAAGCATTGCTTCTTTTGAAGCCATAAGCTATGTAAAATCGATCAGCTTCATCTGTGTCTGTATGCAGAACAATTTGGTCAGTTAGCAATGGCCTGCTCAGCATTCAGGCAATATTCTAATTCCCTAATCAAAGAAAAACCGGCTCTTTAACTCGAGCCGGCCCCTTTCATTATCGTTCACAGGCATAATTGTCTTTATCCCGATCATGATTTGAGTCATATGCTGGATGTGTAGATGGCACACCATTCGGATAAACCTTTCTTAATTCGGTACAATTTTGATAAGATTCGGATCCTGAAGAAGCCGAATCACTAGCAGTGGAATTGGTCCCCGAACTTGCTCCGCCTGGAGTGCTTGAAGATCCTGAGCTGGATGAGGAACCGCTAGAACTGCTGCTTCCGCCGGAGGAATCCAAATCTCCCCTTGTCGTTCCTTCTTTTCCATATGCCCAAAGTCCTTTATTTTCTTCCCTTGCTTCTCTGCTAAACTTTCTAAAGTATTCACTATATTTTACATCCGGGTTATAGGTAGATGGTTCGGCATAACCATTTAAAACTAGCTTTGCGTTAAACATTTTGGTTCGTATCTCGTTTTCATCCATATCATCTACCGGGATATCGAGCCAAATGATTCTCAGAAGACGGCCGTATCGGTCTGTATCTGAAACATCTTTTTGCATCCAGACTTGTTTCCCTGTCAACTCGGATGTGGTATATCGGCTGGCCTCTTTACCGTAATCTTCAATTCTTGTAGTCGATTCCGGTGTATTGACGCCAATCAATCGAACTTTTCTTCCATCTGATGTTTCAATCGTGTCTCCATCGACTACTCTGCCAACTATTATCAGCTCAAGACCAAAGCTTGCAGCTTTCTGTTCCTCTTCCTGCTTCTGTTTTTCTTCTTCTTTCTGTTGTCTATCTTCTTCTGCCTTCTCTGCTTCTAATCTTGCTTTTTCTTCAGCCTGTTTTTTTTTTCCTCTTCTTTGGCCTTTTCTTCAGCCAGTTTTTCTTGTTTTTGTATTTCTTGTTTAGCATTTTCGTCTTCTTTAGCTTTTAGCTCTTCGTCCTTCTGTTCTTCCTGTTGAGGTGTATCCTCTATTTCCGGTTCCACTGCCGTTTCGCTTAAAAATCCAGCAGCCAATGCAACGGACAAAAATAGTCCAGCTGCCATTACCCATCCGGACTTATTAAAATTTGTTTTAGATCGGTGATACTGACTGCTTAAATATAAACCAACTAAAAATATCACTAATCCGGTTAAAGCAGCTGGTGAAACAATGGTCAAAAGCAACATAAATAATATTGCTATAGTACTAAAAACCAATCTTACAGCCTTCACTCAATCATTCTCCCCTATTAAAAATTTTCCTTTGTAAGTATATCGTAAATCTGCTTTATACTTTTATCCAATTTATTCCATAAAACAAATAACACCAATTCCCTTTCGAATTGGTGTTATCGAAAATAAAACACAGGATAAGCTATTTCATTTTCCCGAAAATTTGTTCCTGCAGCCTTCTGCCTGTCGGAGTAGCTGCCAAACCGCCTTCTGCTGTTTCCCTAAGTGCAGACGGCATGGTCTGGCCGATCTGGAACATCGCATGAATCACTTCATCACAAGGGATTCTGCTTGTAATCCCTGCCAGTGCCATGTCAGCTGCTGTCATAGCATTTGAGGCACCCATCGCATTTCTTTTAACACAAGGAACTTCGACTAGTCCGGCAACCGGATCACAAACCAGTCCCAGCATATTTTTCAAAGTGATGGCCATTGCTTCAGCTGCCTGACTAGGTGTTCCCCCAGCCATTTCCACGATGGATGCAGCAGCCATCCCACTTGCTGAACCAACTTCTGCCTGACAGCCGCCAGCTGCACCTGAGATGGATGCATTATTCGCTACAACAAACCCGAATGCTGCTGAAGTAAAAAGGAATTCAATCATTTCTATACGAGTAGGATTCAGTACTTCTTTTACTGCGAAAAGCGTACCAGGAACAACTCCGGCAGAACCAGCTGTCGGTGTGGCACAGATCGTACCCATTGCAGCATTTACCTCATTTGTTGCAACCGCTTTACTGACCGCATCTAAAAGAATATGGCCGGATAATGCTTTTCCGCTTTTAATATATTTTTGCAGCAGAACAGCGTCTCCTCCGGTCAATCCCGTAACAGATGTCACTCCATTTAGGCCACGCTCCACTGCCTGTTCCATAACTGTCAGGTTACGGTCCATCTTTTCAAAAATCTCCTCGCGTGTCCGGCCAGTAACCTCTATTTCCTGCTGAATCATAATTTCAGCGATTTTCACACTTTTATTTTCAGCGAGCTCAACAAGCTCTGCGACATTTCTGAATAGCATAAGTCTTTCCCTCCTGATGCCCAGCATCCTAATCATAGAAGCATAAAAAGTCCGGAATACAGCTGTCTAATACTGAGCCAGCCTTCCATGCTCTTTCTTGTCTTACTTTTTTCCTATTAATCTACCATCCTGATAATTTGCGTAATATTAGGAAGCCCTTCCAGTTCAGCTATTACATGTTCATCAATCTTCTGATCGACTTCAATGACCATAATCGCCATCTTACCTTTTTCTCTGCGGGAAACCTCCATATGCCCAATATTAATTTGGTGTTTTGATAAGATATTCGTAACAGCAGAGATTACCCCGAACTGATCATTATGCACAACGAGAATGGCTGGATGTTCACCAGACAATTTCAGTTCGAAAGAATTCAGCTCCGTTATTTCAATCGTACCGCCGCCGATCGAAATTCCAACAAGCTCAAGCTCCCGATCTCCTTCATTCAGCTTGATTCTTACGGTATTAGGATGGTCTGTCACTGTATCCTCTACAATAAAAACCACTTCAATCCCTGCCTTTTCTGCTAATTGCAGGGCAGATGGAATACGCTCATCGAATGTATCAAAATCAAGAATTCCGCCAACAATCGCCACATCCGTTCCATGGCCTTTGTATGTCTTGGCGAAAGAACCGTATAAAGAAATCTCCGCTTTAGCTGGCGGCTTTCCAAAAAGGGTGCGGGCAACACGGCCAATTCGAGCAGCACCAGCTGTATGTGAACTTGATGGCCCAATCATCACAGGACCGATAATATCAAACGCAGATCTATATTTCATTTTATGTGCCCCTTTACTATAATGTTGAAATTCTATTTTTTAGCGGCAAAATTTAATTGTATCAGCTTTTTCATATGAATAAAATCATTTATCTACTGTGCCAAAGCTGATTATATTCCAAAAGAAAAAACATGCATTATTTTTGCTCTATAGCTGCTTCAGGATGAAGTTCATTGATAGTCCTGATTTTTTGAAGATAGTTATAGATTGTAAATTTTGAGACACCCAAAACGGAGGCTACATAATCCGTGGCTCCTTTAATGAGAAAAGTCCCTTTATCCTCAAGCTGCCGCACACATTCCACTTTTTCATCAAGCGTCATCAGTGAAGGTGCCTTTTTGAAACCTTGAAGAACCTGGTCAACCATTTCGTGAATGACATCCTGTACGGTGTTAAAGAAGTTTTCCGATTTGGCATGGTGATCATCAAACCTGATGAACTCCTCTATCTCTCCGCCAAATTGCATGAGAAGGCTAATATCGTAATTCAGGCACAAAGCACCTATAACTTTATGTTCATCATCACGTAGAAAGATCGTGGATGATTTCATTACATTGCCTTTTTTTGATTGTGTTTTATAATTGGCTATATCATTAACATCGTTTTCGTACTTGGCTAATTCATTTAAAACAAGATCTGTAATGGGAGATCCAATTTTCCTGTCCGTTACATTACCTGCTATATGAATAAGCGATTTTTTTAAGTCGCTGAAATCGTGCACTGCCACTTCGCAGCGTGAACCAAACATTCTGACAAGCATATCGGCAGTCCGGATCGCCAAATCAAAAACTGTTTTATGGCATTCCTTCAATTTCTGTCACTTCCTTCTGAAATTGCTTACATTATTATACTACTCTATATTTCTCAATAATTGAATCATACCATAAAAAGAAAAAAATTAAAATAAAATTTTAATAGCTACAAAAAATTTGTAGAATAATAAAAATACCGCATCACCATTTGGCTGCGGCATTTTCACATTTACACATTTTTCAAAACAAGATTTAGCCTATTCACACGCTCGCTTTTTTCTTCATCTGATGCAAGGTCAAACTTCTTCAATAAATGAAAAACTTCGTTAAGTAAATCCTGTGTATGCTCTTCTTTAAAAAAAGATTGAAATAGCGGTTTCATCTCATCTGGCAGGAATGGTTCCTGCTGTTCGAATTTCTTTTGTACATCTTCCAATGAATGATCCAATTTGCATTCGCTCATCTTTATCCCTCCTGAATTTCTGCCTTTTTTTATGTTTTACATTTCGGCACATAATTCTATTTTACCTTCCTCCACTCGTATTAAAACATCTGCATGGATTCTTCAGACTTTTTAAATATAATAGAAGTAATTGATTAGAAATGAGTGAGTTTTTTTGAAAAAACTATCCCTAAAATTAGGTTTGCTGTTTTTCCTGATTCTTTTTGGGCTTGAAACGTTTATGTTTTTCTTTTTACATAGTACGCTTGTTGAATCGCGTGTGGAGGAAGAGCTTATCGCCCTGCAGACAAGAGGGAATTCTCACCGTGCCATCCTTGAAAGACATTTTGACGAAAACACTATATCCCATGTAGCCTTAATGGAATCTGAAGCAAATACTGATGTAGTTATTACGAATAGAAGGAAAGAAATACTCGGTTCTTCTGTAAAAAACAGTTTAATCAAAGGTTATATAGAAAATGCCACCTCTTCCGTCCCCAGAGAAGGGCAAACGATCGTGGATAAATGGCAAGAAGAGAAATTTATCGTTACAGTCAGCCCAATAGAACAGGATGGCAAGCAAATCGGCTTTGTTTATATGTTTCAGGATACAGCATGGATTCAATCTCTGATTTCCCGATTGAATGAACAATTCCTATTTGCTGGATTCATAGCTGTCATTTTTACCATTACCATCATTATCTTTTTATCAAAAGCATTGGCAAAACCCTTAGTTAAAATGAAAGAAGCAACTTCACAAATCAGCAAAGGGGATTTTTCCGTTTCCCTTCCAAAAACAGGAGACGATGAACTTGGGGACTTGGCCCAATCAATTCAACTATTGGCCAATGATCTGAGCTACCTAAAGGAAGAAAGAAGCGAATTTTTATCCAGCATTTCGCACGAACTTCGGACTCCCCTTACTTATATCAAGGGATATGCCGATATTGTTCAAAAACGAAACTTGAGTGCAGAAGAAAGGAATCAGTATTTAACAATTATCCTGGAAGAAACTAACCGGTTATCAGAAATGGTTAAGAACCTGTTTGATCTGGCTAAAATCGATAAAAATACATTTGATATTAAGAAAACACCAATTGATCTGCAGGATTTTACCAGAAAAATAACGGCAAAGTTTACACCAGCTTTCATCGAAAACGGGATGAAGCTTGAGGTAAAGTGTTCAGATGCTATATTCCTGCATGCAGACGCAGCCCGTCTTGAACAGATTATTTTTAATCTTTTAGATAATAGCTTAAAGTACTCCTCTCCAGGCGATAAAACATATGTAGCTGTTGAGAAACATAAAAGACAAGTCGTCATTCGGGTCAAAGATACAGGAAAAGGTATACCCGAACAGGAATTGCCTTATGTTTTTAATCGTTTTTACAGAGTCGATAAATCCCGTACAAGAGCACTTGGCGGGACAGGCCTAGGACTTGCGATTGTAAAGGAGCTTGTCCACGCCCATGGAGGAACCATAAGTGTTAAGAGCACAGAGAATAAAGGAACTGAATTTAAAATGGTCTTTAAGGGAGATATTGATTGATGAAAACAATACTACTGGTTGACGATGAAACAAGAATGCTTGATTTAATTTCATTATATTTAACGCCGCGCGGATATAACTGCGTTAAGCTAACTTCAGGTGCGGATGCTTTGTTATATCTGGATTCCCATTCAGCAGAGCTCATTCTTTTGGATGTCATGATGCCTGAGATGGATGGCTGGACAACATGCAGGGAAATTAAGAAGTTTTGGGATATCCCAATTATCATGCTCACAGCCAAAAGCGAGAAGCCGGATATCGTTAAGGGACTTAATATCGGAGCAGACGATTATATCTTAAAACCCTTTGACGAAGAGGAGCTGATTGCTAGAATCGAAGCGGTATTAAGAAGAAGCAAAGCAGAAGGTAAGACATTAACTTTTAAAGGACTAGTATTGAAAGAGGACTCATTTGAACTTTATTATAAAGAAAAAGAAATCCTTTTGACTCCTAAAGAATTTTCCATGCTAAAGCTGTTTCTCGCTAACCCAAACAAAGTATTCTCCCGTGAGCATTTAATCAGCTCTGTTTGGGGCTATGGGGTATCAATTGAAGATCGCACAATCGATTCACATGTCCGTAATCTACGGGAAAAATTGCGGAAAGCCGGTTTCCCTGCAGATAATTTTCTGATGACCGTCTGGGGTGTTGGATACAAATGGACTGGAAAGGAATAAAGGATGTTTGCTGAAATTCTTGGCTGGCTGTCTGGACAGCCTATATTGGCCGCACTATTCAGTATATTAATGAACATAGCGGTAGCCATAACAGGAGTTCTTCCCAGTGCCTTTATAACAGCCGGCACTGTTGCCTTATTCGGATTTAAAACGGGATTAGTCCTTTTAATTATTGGAGAAGCAGCTGGAGCAGTCGTAAGTTTTATTCTTTACCGCAAGGGTCTCTCCAAGCTTCTCTCCAGAGTGCCACAATCGAATAATAAAAAAAGGAGCTACTTGCTTAATCTAAAAGATGCTAAAGGTTCCAATGCCTTTTTTATTGTTATTTTTTTAAGAGTCTTACCCTTTGTTCCATCAGGAGCAGTGACGCTCACTGCCGCAATCAGCCAAATGGGCCTGCTGTCATTCAGCATAGCCAGCACACTTGGAAAGGTTCCTGCTTTAATTATTGAAGCTTACACGATTTCCCACGCACTTACAATGAAAATCGAAATACAAATCATCATTATCTTTTTGGCTGCTGGAATGTTTTTATTGCATTTTATATGGAAAAGAAGAAGCAAGTAAAGGACAGCGTTTTGCTGTTCTTTTTTTCTTGTCATTAGGGCAAGCCCCGAAGTGATATACATAGTAAGAGCGTGAATCTGGCATTAGAAGGAGGATTAACATGATACTTAGAGCAATGGATTTAAGCCTTATGGCTGAACATTTGAATCTTCATAAAGACGTTATCTGTTCGAGCGCAAATGTTCAAAGCCATATCTTTTCACAAATTTATGAAAAAAAGCTTACATACTAGCCATGTAAGCCCTTTTAAGCGATTTATTTATTGTTTACTCAGCTGGGGAAAGTTCACTTTCTGTAACCCACATGTGATTTTTAACTTCCTGCCCATCTGATGTAGTAAAGTCAATCATATATACAGTCATTTCCTGTACTGAGTCAATTTCAGCAGTTGCTCCTTCCATGCCTTCCATATGTGAGGCTTTTAGTTTCACCTCGTCATCTTCTTTGAAAGGTTCTTCACCAGCATCAGCAATTTCCTGATGGACAACCCATTTATGATCTTCGACTCTTTCTCCACCTGTTGCTGGAGTATAAGAAACCGCATAAACTGTGGTGTCATAGGCACCAGCTATTGTGGCTTCGGCACCTTTCATGCCTTCCATATGTCCATCTGTAATAATGGCTTTGCTGCCGACATCATATTTCGGATTTTCTGCTTCTTTTAAACCCTCCGGAACCTCACCAGTGCCTGAATGGTCCATACCTGAGTGATCTCCTGCGTGTTCACTTTCCTTTGAGCTTTGTTCTGTATTTGCAGAATTACCCCCATTATCTTCAGGACTTGCTTCCTCTTCATTACCTGCGCAAGCTGATAGTAATAGTATAGCTGTTAATGCAAAGATACCAAAAAGAAAACTTTTGATGCTATTCATTTTGTAACCTCCTTCATTTGTTTTCAATTATGGCAATAAAATGTGCAGAAAATAAGGAACAAACTTTGTTGCCTATCCTATTGTCCAGTAAGCCATGGTATCCAAAACTCCCAGGAAAAATATGTATTATTTATAACACGAAAATAAGGAGAAAGTGAGGAGATAAACCATAACATTAAAAAACAGGCACTCATCGGTGCCTGCTTTTATCACTTGCTGTTATGAAGCCATTTTGCGGCATTCCTCTGCACACTTAAAGCATGCTTCCGCACATTTTTGACAATGATCGTGATCATGCTTCTTGCATTCATTACCGCAGGCTTCACAAATTTCTGCACATAAACTGCAAATTTGCTTGGCAAATGGACTATTGGATTGCATAGATTTAGCTGCAAAAGCACATATATCTGCACATTCCCTATCCAAACGGATACAGTCTGCCATCATCTTAACGTTCTCTTCACCAAGGCATGCATCATAGCACACATTACAGGCTTCCATGCATTCCAGACAAGCCTGAATGCATTGTTCATATGACTGATTATACATTTTATCCCTCCTTGAGATTTCTCACATTATTAATCTACCCCGGCATCTTTTTAGTAAACTGCATGTTTTCTGCATACTTTTTAAGAAAAGTGTCCGAAAATTATGAAACGGAATGAGGAGATCCCCATTCCGTTTCCATTTATTTAAGATTGCCAGCCTCTACCATTAGATCCCAGCTGCTCCCGCCATCTTCTGTAAAGAAAATATTTCCGTTAAAAGTAGTGAAAGTCATTTCTTGTTTATTTTTGGGGTTTTGTGCAAAATACATGACTGCATCTTCCTTCATTTTCGGCAGCGGAATTTCAGTTTCCACCCCATCATCGAGCGAAAGCTTCACCAATCTGGGAGTGCCATCCTGATAAGATCCATATATCAAACTTTCATTTGTAAAGAACACAGATGTGCCTTGGCCACCATTTGTTATTTTTTCAAAATGGCTGCCTTTATCCTCTGATAGATAAATTCCCTGCTGTCCTGCAGCCGCCAGGTAATCCGTCTTTTGAGGATGAACAGCAACACTGATTATTTCATCCTGAAGTCCATTGGCATTCATTTCCTGCCATGTATCAGTATTGTTTTCACTCAAATAAAATTTCTCAGCTTCCATTAAAGAGTTGCCGTGCGGGTTCTGAACAAAAATTGCTTTATTTTCATACCCGACTCCCATAATATGAAAATCAATCTCTCCTTCTAATACTAAGCTTTCGAGAGTTTGTCCGTTATCGGTGCTCTTTTGAATACCAATTGGATTGGGAAGATCAGAATCCTCGCCTGGATGTCCGCTGGAATAAAAACCGTCTTGTGTAGCATTGAATCCCATATAATCATTGTTTTGCTTTTTTGTTTTAAACCATTTGCCATCTTCAAATACTTTCAAGCCATCATGAGCTGCATAAAAAGGTGCTCCTTGATCCCCTGCATATCCCACGCCATGTATGTGATCGATTTTCCCATTAAACGGTTCAAAAAATTCATTACTTGCTATAGCCATTTTATCTTCTGTTTGTTTCTCACTTTCGGTTTCCTCATCCTTTCCAGACTGTTCCACGACTTCTTTTTCTTTGTCTGCCGATTTCGGTTCTTCATTTTGGCTGCATGCAGTTAATCCAATTGTTAGTCCGGCAGCTGCCACAATCAATAGCATTTTCAACTTTCTCACTCCATCATTTCTGATTTTTAGCTTTTGCTGTATAGATGTCAAACATATTCAAATATATCTGTTTGTATAAAAACAACAAGAACGCCACCTTTTTTCCTAAGACCTTGATTCAGTCTAAGAGTACATTAAAATTATGCAAAAAGTGTGCACGAGTCATTCTAATGAAAGTTCAGCGAACAGTAGGACTTCTTTCTGATCCTCTTTCCTATATTGTTTTTGAATGCTTTAATGCACCCGGACTCCCTCGGCAAGGGAAATAAAAGACCGAAACCCTGTTTCAATGCTTCCGCTTCTATAAACATATTCAACTAAAGACCTTACAGATATTTTTATCTTTTCGTGCATTGAACCGGCTCCTTACAATGACTGTGTCTCCATTATAGCACGTACGTTCTGAGTTAGAGAAACATTTGCAAAATCGGGATTCACTATTCTCCTCCTAAAGTACTGTTTATTTTTTGTTGGAAAAATTCATGATATTAGACCAAGCAACCTCGGTTCCTCCTCATATTTTAATAAGTGAAGGAGGGATCAATCATGTATCAATTGGCTTTATTGTATTTAGCATGTATGCTGGCTGGCTATGGTTTGACAATGGTGCCTGTTACTGCAGTTATTACTTCTGGTATTACCAGCTTCTTCACCATTGTCGGCGGTCTTGCAATGATAATTTTTGGCCTGGCCACTCTTTACCTTGGCGTAAAAGCTTTACTTGGAAGATAGAGTTACAGTAACGCTGCATCGGCTATTCGCCGATGCTTTTTATTTAGGCAAAGTTGCTTAGAATTAGTCCCATCCATAAAAAAACAATAAAAAAGCCAGACTGCACTAGTCTGCTGCAGATTGGCTTTATTTAAAAACTATTCAGAAGGGAAAACCTGAGGCGATGCGAGTTCAATTCCATTTTTATAAAAAGTTTCCGCAATTCCATGGCGGAGACGGCTTTCAAATTTCTGCTTCGCTTCGAAATGGGCAACAGGCACTTCAATAAGAAAATCCATAGCCCTATTGCGGAAGTCAACAAACCGGATATCCGGCGGGGGAGAGAGTAAAACTCCTTCCGAATGGGGTATTTCTCTTTCTACTATCTCCATTAAAAGTGCTTCTACCTTTTCAGTATCCGTTCCATAGGCCACACTGATCATTACCTGTGACAGCATTTCCGAACCGGTCCGATTCTTAATGATTTGCTCGATGAAATATTGATTGGGTACAATCAGCATTCCTTCTTTTGCAGTCCGGACAATCGTAGACCTCAAACGTATGCTTTCAATTTTTCCAATCTTATTATTGATTTCAATCACTTCTCCAATTTCAACCGGCCTTTCAAATAGGATGATAATACCAGAAATAAAGTTACCTGCAACATTTCTCAGCCCAAAACCAATCCCTATCCCAAGGACCCCTAATAAAGCTGCAGCAGCGCTTAAATCGATCCCAACAGTCGTTAAACTCACCGCAAGTGCTGCTATCATAACTGTATAATATATCATACGATTTAAAGAGTAGCCTAGGCCCCTGTCGACTCCGTAAAATTCATATACAGAGGTCAGCACATATTTGGTTACTATTTTGACCAGCCGATGTGCAAGCGATACGGTTAGAAACGCTACCATAATCAAATAGAGCGTTACTTCAACTTCACCTGCAGTAAATAAAGTATAAAAAATCCACTCTTCCTTCGAAAAATAAAACAGAAAGAGAATAATGATTCCATAGAAAGCAGCCCAATTTACAAGCGAAGCAACTCCCTGCAAAATGCGCTCGGTGTGAATGGACTTTTTCTGTCCTGTCTTATCCAGAACCGCATTGATCGTCCATTTTGCTGCTAAAATGGCGCTGCTGAATAAAAGAAATAAAGCAGCCTCCTGTATCGTTACATTTTTAATAAAAAACAATGATCTATCCCATTCTGCCATTAACACTCACCTAATTTAATTTCTGATGCTATACGTATTCCTTCTTTTTTGCCTAATTAAACAGATATGTATAAGCAAAAGAGATGTTTAACAATGATAAAAAAAGGAAAGTTGATGATTATATTATTTTATAAGGTTGTGGAACGTGAATGTGGATGAACAAACCGTTTTTCAAATATGCAACAGGCATTATATTAGTTTTGATCATTATTTTTCTCCTGGGCAAAATTGATTACTTTCTGTGGCCATTCCGGGCTTTGATTGCTTCGATTTTTTTCCCCATAATGCTTTCAGGTGTACTTTATTACCTATTAAGGCCTCTGGTAAGATTGTTATCTAATGGATTACCCAGAACAGCCAGTATCTTCGTTATCTTTGCTGCATTCATAGGGTTAGGATATTTAGTCTTTCAATTTATGGGCAATACTGTTGGCAGCCAAATAACAGAGCTCAGCGATAATTTGCCTGCTAAAATGCAGGAGCTATCAGAAGAAACAGAAAAAGTTGTTGAGAAAAATAATATGGGTATGGTCTCATATGACAATTTAAAAAACAGAGTATTAAACTTTTTAAAATCTCTTTTATCTGGTGCTGGGGAAAATATTATGAACGTATTCTCCACGATTACGAGCATTGTAACGGTATTAGTCGTTGTTCCTTTTATCCTTTTCTATTTTCTTAAAGATGATTATAAGCTTAGACCATTTCTTTTAAAATATCTTCCTGATAAACATGAGGAAGAAGGAAATAGAATACTTGGGGATATAGATAAGACGTTATTTTCTTATGTTACAGGACAGTTTATTGTCGCCGTTGTCGATGGTGTCCTAATGTATATTGGCTATTTGATTATTGGTCTGGAGTATTCTTTAATTTTAGCTATATTTGCCATGTTTCTGACCGTTGTTCCTTTCCTTGGGCCTATTCTGGGAATCATTCCGGCCATTTTTATTGGATTAATGCAAGGTCCTGGAATGGTCTTTAAAATTTTTCTTGTTCTGATTGCTGTACAGCTGCTAGAGAGCAATCTGGTGTCCCCCCATGTAATGGGAAAAAGACTGAACTTGCACCCCCTAACAGTCATCATTATTTTAATGGTTGCCGGTTCTCTTTATGGATTTATCGGAATCCTTATTGCGATCCCTGTATACTCAATCATAAAAGTAATCGTGAAGGACTTTAGAAAATTTTACAGACTTAGAACTCGGGAAAGCATTCTGTCTGAAGAATAAATAGAGCTGGAAGCTGCTAAAACGGCAGCTTTTTTGCCGAGATAATTTATAGGATATGATTCTTCTTAAATAAAACAGTATAATAAGAATTGCGGAAATATATTGAGAGGAGTTTTACTATGTCCTATCCAAACACAAAAGAAACCATTAGTTTGTTAAAAGAAATTGTTTCCATTCCGAGCCCTTCCGGTAAAACAAATGAAGTGATCACATATGTAGAAAAGTACCTGAATGAGCTGAATGTCGAAACAAAGCGGAATCGCAAAGGCGGCCTTATCGCGACACTTCCTGGAAAGGATCAAGCAAATCACCGGATGCTGACAGCGCATGTGGATACACTGGGAGCAATCGTTAAAGAAATTAAGCCTGGCGGACGGCTTAAAATTGACCTTATCGGCGGTTTTAAATACAACTCCATTGAAGGTGAATATTGCGAAATTGAAACCTCTTCCGGCAAAAAATTCACTGGCACCATTCTTATGCATCAGACTTCTGTTCATGTATATAAAGATGCTGGGAATGCTGAAAGAAATCAGGACAATATGGAAGTCCGCCTTGATGAAAAAGTACATAATGCTGAAGAAGTGCGTGCTCTTGGCATTGAAGTGGGAGATTTTGTTTCCTTCGATCCCCGGGTGCAAACGACACCTTCCGGATATATTAAATCCCGCCATCTTGATGACAAAGCGAGCGTATCCATTCTTCTTCAGCTTATTAAACAGCTGAAAGCAGAAAACATTGAGCTGCCATATACTACACACTTCCTTATTTCAAACAATGAAGAAATTGGCTATGGCGGAAACTCGAATATCACTCCGGAAACCGTTGAATATCTGGCGGTTGATATGGGGGCAATGGGAGATGGCCAATCAACAGATGAATATACAGTATCCATTTGTGTAAAGGATGCGAGCGGCCCTTATCATTACGAATTAAGAAAACGGCTTGTTCAGCTGGCACAGGAAAATGAGATTGGCTACAAGCTTGATATATATCCTTTTTACGGATCTGATGCTTCAGCTGCCATCCGGGCAGGCCACGATATTGTACATGGTTTAATCGGTCCGGGAATCGACTCTTCCCATGCCTTTGAACGCACACATGAAGACTCAATTGAAAATACGGCTAAATTGCTTTACCATTATGTTCAATCAGAGATGGTCCTATAATCAGTTAAAAAACTGTACCCGGTCAGCCGGAGTGCAGTTTTTATATGTCTATAATTCTATTCTTCTTCAGGCGGTCTCTTCCCTCTTTGCAGTTCCCAGATGGAAAGTCCGAAATCCATTTGCAGATGAGGATTATCCTTAAAATGCTTCCAATCCCCTCCCCATTCAAAACCGAGTCCCTTGGCAATTTCGACTACTTCCATCCAATCAGCCTTATCATTGCCATTGCCATCGTATTGCATATCCCAAATAACCTGGCCGTCAACAGACAGCAATGCAAAATCAATTGCCAGCCCGAAATTGTGGTATGACTCGCCCCCCTTGGCATGTGTTACAATGCTTCCTTCCTTGGAGCGGCCTTTTTCATAAAGGGTATCCTGCTCTTCGATGCTTCTAAAATCCTGTGTAATGACCACGTTAATTCCTTTATCCGCAGCTTTGGCAATCAGCTCTTCCTTTTTTTCTGCAACGATTGGATGAAGATGAACAGGCAGAGGTACGTCTTTAAGATCGGGTTCTTCTATTTGCTGAATGTATTGATAGAATATGAGTCCGACAGTTGTAATCACTAATATAAAGAGAACAAAGCTTCCTAATTGTTTAAAAAACAATGATAAATGTCCTTTCTTTGCTGGTTCTTTGGATAGATGCTTTTATTATTTTAGCAGGAAATTGAACAAATTTCATTTAGAGAGAGATTGCCTATCTCTGATTCACCAATTAAAAAGACGCCAGCATTTGCTGGCGCGCTTCCTATAATTATCGATTTTCCATCCATTCCGGCTTTCCGAAACCTTTGAATTGTTCATCGATCACTTTTTCAAACTGGGCTGATTCAACTGCCTCTTTTAAGTCTTTAGCTAATTGGGTATCATCATTCTTTGAGTCGATTACAACCCTGTTGCGATATTGATCTGGCATATTCTCAAGCTGCAATGCATCCAGAAGATTCATTTTTGCTGCAAGGGCAAAGTTTCCTGGAACGGCTGATAAATCAACGCTATCCACAGCACGCGGAAGCTGAGCCGCTTCAATTGGCTTAAATTGCAGGTTTTTCACATTGTTTTCAACATCTTTTTCAGAGACTGTAAGCGGATCGGCATCCGGGTTTAATGTGATAAGTCCAGCGTCCTCAAGAATTAAGAAAGCACGTGCTGCATTAGTTGGATCATTAGGAATCGCAATGGCTGCCCCATCTTCAATTTTATCAAGTGAAGTGAATTTTTTTGAATAAATTCCCATTGGCGCAGTTGGAACAGAAATAACTTCCGAAAGATCAATTTTATGTTCTTTTGCGAAGTTTTCCATATAGATTTTATGCTGGAACAGGTTTGCATCCAGGTCACCTTTTGAAAGTGCCAGATTTGGCTGGATATAATCGCTGAATTCAACGACTTTCACAGTGTAGCCTTTGTCTTCAAGAATCGGTTTAATTGCTTTGCTTGCCATGTCACTGTAGGGACCCGACGTAGCCCCTATACTGATTTCCTTCTTTTCGGCGCTTGCTTCAGAAGAAGAATCCTCGCTTCCGCATGCTGCCAAAATCCCTAATGTAAGAAGAAGCAATAGTGCTAATCCTAATTTTTTCATTTTCTTTTCCCCCTGATGTATTTTTTTATCTTTTATCAACTAATCTGGCAATCCGGTCACCAGCTAATTGGAAAAGCTGGACCAGGCAAATTAGAATAATAACGGTTGTAAACATAACTGTATTATCGTATCTGTAATATCCAAAGCGGATGGCCAGGTCACCGACTCCGCCGCCGCCGACAATGCCTGCCATCGCTGAGTAAGCGACAAGACTGATGACGGTAATGGTAATACCCTGGATGATTCCCGGTTTCGCCTCCGGAACGAGAACATCCTTTATAATCATCCATGGCGACGCTCCAACAGCTACAGCAGCTTCAATCACACCCTTATCAATCTCCCGCAGTGACTGTTCAACAATCCTTGCGAAAAATGGAATGGCAGCTACTGAGAGTGATACCGATGCAGCAGTCGGTCCTATGGTTGTTCCTGTGATCATATTGGCTAAAGGCAATAAGACAATGAGCAGAATGATGAATGGAATGGAACGAATCATGTTAACGATAAAACCAACAATGTTTTTAAAAGATGTGTTTTCCATAAATAAACCTTTATCTGTAACGAATAGCAAGATACCTGTCGGAAGCCCAATAACAATGGCAACAATCATTGAAATCCCAACCATATAGATGGTTTCAAAAAACGCTTTATTGAGTTCTGGCAGTATACTTATTAAACTATCAAGCTGCATCTCTGATCACCTCCAAACTCTTTGTCCTCTCCGTGATGTAATGGATGGCACGTTCAATTTCGAGCGTCGCACCCGTCAGTTCCATGACAAAGATTCCGAGCGGCGTATCCTGTATATACTCAATTTTCCCGTGAAGGATATTGCCTTTCACTTTAAATTGCTGGAACACATCTGAGATAACTGATTCTTCGGCTATGCTGCCTTGGAAATAGATCTTGATAATTTTCCCGTCTCGCTCCTTTAAAAGCTTATCCGGCAAATCAAACTGCAGGATGCTGTTTATGAAATCTTTTGTCAGCGGTTGCTGCGGGTTTGAGAAGAGATCGTACACTTTTCCTTCTTCAATGACTTTTCCGTCCTGCATGACCGCCATCCGGTCGCAAATATCTTTCACAACTTCCATTTCGTGGGTAATTAATACAATGGTCAAGCCAAGTTCTTTATTGATTTTTTTTAACAGAGCCAGGATTGACTTTGTTGTGCTAGGGTCCAGCGCGGATGTTGCCTCATCACATAAAAGAACAGATGGATTATTGGCCAAAGCCCTTGCTATGCCTACACGCTGCTTTTGTCCGCCGCTTAGCTGTGACGGGTATACATCCCGCTTGTCTGTCAGTCCCACCATATCAAGCAGCTCTTTTACACGTGCATCTATTTGGGACTTTGTTTTGTGTGCCGCTTTTAATGCAAATGCAATATTTTCATAGACTGTTTTTGAACTAACCAGATGAAAATGCTGAAAAATCATTCCTATTTTCAAGCGAGCCTTTCGCAGGTCTTTCTTACCAAGTGCAGTTAATGACAGACCATCAATCTTTATCTCTCCTGAAGTCGGTGTTTCTAATAGGTTTAAGCATCTAAGCAATGAGCTTTTCCCTGCCCCGCTGTACCCTACAATTCCGAAAATCTCTCCTTTTTCCACAGTAAGTGTTACATGATCTACACCCATTACACTGCCTTTTTTCATTTCATATACTTTTACTAGTTCCTTTATTTCTATCATTCAGATCCCCCATTCATTGTTCCAATTTCAAGTAAAAAACCTCTTTCCATTCGGAAAGAGGCATCGTGTATGTATGACGACTTATCTTTCAGAATGAAATCATTCTGCAGGAAGTGGCACCGTTCCGTATTGGAGGTTGCCGGACGTCATAGGGCCTGATCCCTCAGTCACTCTTGATAAGTTTGCTATTAAGTTGATAGTGAAAATATTATATCAATACAAGTAAATTGTCAATAAGTATTTTATATTCAGACTTCTTTAGGAAACGCTTACGTTCTTGTGGGAGTAAGAAAAGATTTTTTTGTGCAATTGGTTTTAGCCGTTTAATTAAGGGTATATAAAAGCCAAGAAATATTAGCCAAGGAGGAGACTTGAATAAACAGAGAACAAACAAATGCAATATTGATCAGCTGAAAGGCGAGATGAAAAAACAGTACGAAAAATTTACCAATAATGAATCGAAAGAAACTGAAGGCAATATGGAGAAGATGAAAGGCCAAGCCAAAGAAACATGGGGCGATACGAAGAAGCACTATCAAAAACCTTCAATGATTCAAGAAATTAAAAAAGGTACCAGCAGCTTTTCCAGCTGCTGGTACCTTTTTTGCGTGTCTATGTTTCATTTACAATTAATTGGGTAATAGATTAAAAAGTTGTTCTAGCACCCAGGTAACGTGGCTTCCAATAAGAATTATTCATATCGCTGATTTCGACACCTCGTGAAGAACCTGCATGAATAAACTTGTTATTTCCAAGATAGATTCCCGCATGAGATGGGCCAGCTTTATAAGTTTCAAAGAAAACCAGATCACCTTCACGCGGTGATGTAACAGATCTTGTAGCACTCCAAATGGAAGCTACGGTACGAGGTATAGAGATTCCTGCATTGCTATAGACATAGTTAAGATAACCAGAGCAATCAAAGCCTGATGGTGTGCTGCCTGCCCATACATAAGGAACACCAATATATTTTTTTGCCCCGGCAATAAGCTCATTAACCTTGGATGTTGACTGGGCTGCTACTCTTGTTTCTGACAGCTGGCTGGCTGCAGAACCAGACACTTTTAGCGTTTGACCGGCATAAATCAAGTCTGAAGACAGATTATTTAGAGCCTTTAATTGTGAAACCGATACATTATGGCGAGATGCAATCCCTGAAAGGGTGTCTCCTCTTTGAATTGTATAGACACTGCTGTCTCCTGAAGAAGCAGTTGGCGCAGGAGCAGAAGAGCTTCCTTTGACTCTTAGTCTTTGGCCAGAATAAATAATATCGCTGCTTAATCCATTCAAATTCTTAAGAGCATTGGCAGAGAGGCCATTTTTTCTTGCAATTCCCCATAAAGTATCGCCAGATTTCACTGTGTAGCTAACAGTTACGCTTCCCGCTGTACTTTGAGATGACTCATGGCTATGTGGTGGTAATAGTGTCATAGACACTCCGGCATAAATCGTTGAACCCGAAATATTGTTCCATTTCTTTAATTCTTCCACTGATAGATTATGATTAATGGAAATTCTCCATAATGTATCACCTGATTGAACTTTATATCTATTTTCATGAGCACTTGCTTCACCATTGAACGTTGTAAACAATAATCCAGCTGTCGCAGCCATTGTAAGTAGTTGTTTTTTCAAGTTGTACACTCCTTAAATTTCTTTGACAACCTAATATTAGTAATTAATCTAGTAAAATCCTACCTGAAAATATTGGAGTGTTTGGAAAGGAAAACTTTTAATTCCTTAATATTCCTAGTATCCCTTTATATTCCTATAATCAATAGTTACATAGTCCCGGTATAAGGGATAATTTCAAATAAATAAATAAAAAATACGTGTAATACAAACCAAATAATCCGAAAGTTTTAAATAAACTTTTTACTAGAAAATAACCCCAATTTTAAGTTTCTTTTGCTATTTTCCTCAAAACAAAAGAAAAAAGCCAGTCCAATAGACCAGCTTTTAGTTCTGTTTATCTCCATACTCTTTTGTTTTCAACTCTGTTTGTAAGTCCAATTGAATCAAGCCTCTCCAAGAAAGGAATCATATATTTTCTCGAAAGCCCAAGGATTTCCTTGGCATCCCCGACTTCGAAATCTGAACCTGTCCCTCTCTTTAGCTTTTCCACTGCGTCCCTGAAATAATCTCCATGCCAATAGAATTGTCCATCAAGAGGGGAAATTGCCCCCTGATCTTCTAAGAAGCGTTTTAAATCAACCTTAAGATGATCTGGAATTCCTGCGGATTGATAGTAATCATCAAAATTCTTTACTTTTAAGCCATCTTTTTTCAAATCTGCTAGAAGGTTTTCAGTGCGTTTTTGCCAGCTCTTCGGTGCGTGGGGGTTAAAATCTGCATTATGCAGAAATTGCCCTTTCCTTCTGAAAATACCATTTTCTATCCCTAGGTTAATTACATATTCAATTAGTGCTTTTGGATAGACCCTTTGCATGACCTGTAGAAGCTCCGCTTTGTTTAGCCCCTGTTTCAATGAATTTTCATGGTGGAATTCATGCAAATAGCCGTATATTTCTTGTTCAAGACTTTTTTGCTGTGAAGCAAGTATAAAATCTTTGCTATTAATTTGAAGGAAATCAGAGGCAGTAAGTACTTCACTTGCCGTCTGTTCATCAAGTGAAGTTTTTGCCATGATTTCAGGAAGCGCCAGGCTTTTGTCTTCTGCTAAAGCTGCAATAATTCGGTCTTTGGGGCTTCCCTCTTTTTTCTTAGTTAGGTCTTCAATGGTTTGCAGTCCAAACCGGTATTTATCACCATTTGGATCAATTACCCAGCCTCCGCCAATAGTCTCCACCGGACTTGGCCTGCGTAAAATAAACCGGTCTCCCCTTTTTGTTACAATCTCCTCATCCAAACGCAGCTGGCAAAGAATTTCTCCTGAAGTATCTTTCAATTCATTACGATCGAAAAATACAATTCTTCCCATAACCTCGGCAGTGCCGATATGACATTTAACAGGCATCCGCTGTTTGATGGGATGTTCAAGATCATCAACAATTCTTAAAGCCACATCAATTGTTTTTGTCACACTAAAATGTTCAGAAGAAACTAGGACTTCTCCCCTCTCCAGATCTTCTTTGGAAACACCGGAAAGGTTAATCGCAGCCCTTTGCCCTGCAAACGCAGAAGGAGAAGGCTGATGATGGACTTGAATTTGTCTTGCCTTTACATCAAGACCTGCTGGCAAAACTTTAAGAGCCTGACCTTCCTCAATTTTGCCTTCGTAAACAGTTCCCCTTACAACCGTTCCTTGCCCTTTTACAGTAAATACCTGATCAATCGGAAGCCGGAATGCCCCTTTGGCATCCCTTGTATCTTGTTCTTTCAAAATATGTATGATTAAGTTCTTTAACTCTTCTATTCCTTTTCCTGATAAACTATCTGTTAACACAAATGGTACACTTTCAAAAACAGTTCCTTGAAGTTCCTCCATGACTTCCTCTTTCACAAGATCGATGAATTCGCTGTCTACCCGATCCATCTTTGTGATTGCTACAATACCATTCTGGATTCCAAGGAAGTCGAGTATCTCCAAATGTTCTTTCGTTTGCGGCATCACACCCTCATCCGCTGCCACCACAAGGACAACCAGATCGATACCTGCAACTCCGGCAATCATCTGCCTGATGAATCGTTCATGGCCTGGAACGTCTATAACTGAAATTTGGATTTCTCCATCCTCATGTAGGGGTGCAAATCCAAGCTCAATGGAAATCTGCCGTTCTTTTTCTTCTTTTAGTCTGTCTGTATCCACATTTGTTAATGCTTTAGTCAAAGTTGTTTTTCCATGATCGATATGGCCTGCCATACCTATAGTAAAATACCTTTTTGTCAATTATGCCACCTACTTATTCGTACATTTTTTTACTGTATCTTGAAAAAAAGAATCTTTCAATCAAACTGATTTTACAAGGACATGAAAGCGCCGACTGCTCCGCTGTATTCTCCATTCGGAAGGAAATTAGGAGAAAGGTTCAGCATCCTCGTGTAATGCTCTAAACGCGATTTCAGCAGGTTATTACTTTTAAGTGTGCCTCCAATATAAACAAGATCATGAACCTGATGAAGGGCAGCTGCCTGCATACTCAACAGAACAATGGTTTCTGCAATCATATTTGTTAAACTCGACATTTTATCTTCATTGCTGACATTTTCATTTAGTTTCGATTTTCCAAAATTGCTGGCAGTCAGGCTTCCACCAATAGGCGGTTTGGAAGGAAAGTAGATATCTTTAACCAGTAAATCAGTTTCCTTGTTATCCCCTTTGGCTGCCAGGGAAACTAGCTCCGCAAAGTCATTTACACCAGTAAGCAGCTTCCCAAGGCCCATAAATGTACCTCCGCCGATGCCACTTCCTAATAAACGGCTATAACTTGTGCCTTTATTCATGTAAATGGAAGTACCCGTTCCAATATTAATCAGCAGATATGGATCCTTCCAAATTCCTGCCCCCTTCATTAAAAAAGCAGCTCCTTCACAGTTTGCCTCAAACTCGGAAATGATTGACGCATCCGGAAAGTAATCTTTTTTTAGGCTTGCGGATCTTCCTCCGGTCAAGGCAATGGAAGCAACCGGTATAGTTATGTTCAGCCAGCCCGTAAGCGCTTGCAATTCATGTGTTGAAAATGTTTTATAGTGAAATCGTCCTTTCTCTCCATAAACCATTTTCAGCAAAGTGCCTCCTGCATCGATCCCAATTTTAACCGGTTTCATGACATATCCTCCATTCGTTCTTTCTTACTATTATTCATCTTAAATGGAGCCAGCAAAATAAAAAACAGCAATAGTGCAGCTCCTTCAAGCGACAAGATGTAAAACGGATATGGACCAAGATAATCCAGCAATGAAGCATTTTCAGGTTTATAGGCAACGAACATATAGTTTCCACCCGTTATTTGGTTAGCCCAGAAAGCTGCACAGGCACTAATGTTCAAAAACAGAAAGGAAAGAAGCATCCCATTGCCAGTTGGTTTGAATTGATGGACAAACACATAATAAAGGCATGTCCAGATAATAAGATTATGGGTAATGAAAAATTGAAAATAGCGAAAGTGCGGAAACCCTAAAAAAAGCTCGGGAGTTAAAATAGCCATTAAAGCGCCTACAATCCCGATAAAATAAACAACCTGAAAGATCGCATTTGATTTTGTTGCCAGTAGTACCAGACAAAGGATAAGACTAATTGAACATAAATGGAGAGGCAAAGTGAAGGAGATATCCCATTGGCCATTGTTGAAGAGCCAGATATGATAAAGCAATTCTAAAACAAAAAGCAGGAAAAACATCATTCCCCTAACCCAGGCGTCAACTTGACGAAGCCTCTTCCTGAGTATAAAGAGGATGCCGGAAACAGCAGCAAGTAAAACAATCATTAAAATATGTGAAGCTGTAAAAACAGTAAAAGGGAAAGCATTATAATCATAAGAAAAAATTCCTGGCATGATAAGTCTCCCTCCAGACTGATTCCTTATTCTATCCTTTCTGCAAACCTTGCTGCGCTTCCTTGGATTGACTGGTAAATGGGATTACCTCACGTTTTTTGCCATCTTTGCATTACTCATTAAACCAAAGCGGATCGTCATTATCCACTTCGCCATTATAATTAATCAGTATCTCCTCGCCAGCTTTTATATCTTTATAGGCAAAAAAGTCGAAGGTGTGATTGTCGAAATTAATGTCATAGACAGCATTGGGTTTATAGGAATGATTAAAAAGCATGCCATAGCCTAAGAGGATAGCGCTGTGCTTACTTCCGTATTCAAATGCATAATCAGCAAGGGCGGTTTTTTCAATGTGCCTGTGCTCTTCATTGGGATAAGAGAGAACTGGAGCTTCATGAATTAATTCTCCTTTTTTTATATCACGTGTTGCAAAAACACCTCTGTTATGTTCACCATCACTAATTGTAGATGTTTTAATCTCAATCATATTATTACCTGCTCATTCTCGTCATTGACGTATTTTTTAGCCGCAGTATACAGTTTAGCCAAAATAAAAACTCTATAATAGCGGAGGTTTCTATACTATTTTTCGGTAAGTTGATATGCTTCGAATTCTAATTTTTTTGTTGTTTCCAGCTGAATTAATTTGGGAGATGCCAGCTGGATTTTTTGAGAGAATAAAGGCCCATCATAAACATAAGTATGATACTCTCCAGACTCACCCATTGGACAAGCATTCACATTCTGAATATCTCGCAAAAAAGCGGAATCAAGATCTCTTCCAAGCCATGAGGAATCCAGCACATCTTCACACACGCGAATCACTTTCGCTTTATAGCCAGAGTCTATAAATGTTTCCAAAGCCTTTATACTATCTTTTTCCTCCATCCAGAGAGGATATACAGCCTCTATCCCTGCTTCAGCTGCTGCCTTTTCTCCCCATTCACGATGTCCTTCCAGGTACAAATCCCCGAAAGCAATGCCTGTTAGGCTGTACTCTTCTTTAATTTTCTTTAAATCGTCAACGAAACGTTGAGTATAATCTTCAAAAGAACAAGAAACGAATGCCAAGGGAATCGACAAAGCCTTTGCCTGGAGGCTAATCAATTCTATCTTCTCGCCATGCCCAAAGGTTCTGCCGATTTCTGCTGGCACAGTTGTAAGCAGACATGCAACCTCAACTCCCTTGTTTATTAAAACGTCTAAAGCTAGGCTGCTGTCTTTTCCGCCGCTCCAGGATAAAGCTACTCTATTATTCATTTTCACACCTTCTTAACCGCTTAAGTTAGGAAGAACAGGATAGGCAATCTATCATCTTCCATTTATATGGATCTTTAAAACCGCAGATTCACATTTAAAACTATCCCAGCTCACACTTAGCTTAAGACAATGCTTAATTCAGAAATTGAAACTGCGTGCTGCTTCCTGTTTGGCTGGCGGATACTTCCAGTCGGGCATCAATTCTTTCTTTGAGCTCAGGAACATGTGAGATAATACCGACGAGTCTTCCGCCCGATTGGATATCAATTAATGCCTCAATGGCCTGATCTAAGGATTCGGGATCAAGTGTTCCAAACCCTTCATCAATGAACATAGTTTCAAGAGAAACTCCACCTGCATACTGCTGTACAACTTCAGCAAGCCCAAGTGCAAGAGCAAGAGCAGCTTTAAAACTTTCTCCGCCTGATAATGTTTTAACATGTCTTTCCTGCCCAGTATATTGATCGAAAACAAGCAATTCTAGGCCGCTTTGTGCGTTTCCTTTTGACCGGTCAGTTTTTCTTAGCAGCTGATACCTTCCGCTCGTCATTTGAGTTAAGCGTCCGTTTGCTTCTCTTAAAATATCATCCAGAAATGCAGCAAGCACAAACCTTTCAAATGTAATCCTATAAGTATTCTGCCCCTTGGAGATTTCATATAAATGTCCAATGACTTTATAACGATCTTCAAGAGCTTTCATCTTATCATTTATTTCGATAATCCTATTGATTGTTTCTTCATTATGTTTCTTTTTCATATAAAGATTTGTGTATTGGTCCTGGAGCTGTTTCAATTCTTCATCTGTTTCCCTTAAATCCGAATGAAGATTTTCCATATGAGGTGTATCAGCGCCGTCGAGAAGCTGCGTGAGTTCCATGAAACGATCGTTTACTGACCGTACTTCTTCACGATATTTACGAACCTCTGCTTCAAGGCTTTTTATCTCTTTGTCTGATTTCTTGGCATTACGGTATTCTCCATATACCTCAAAGCCCTGGTCTTTCATTTGCTGAACAAAGTTTTGCCTTTCAACCGTAAGTTTTTCTTCTAGCCTAGCAGCCTGCTTTTCAAGTGTCTCAAGCTTTGCTTGTTCTGCCAAGTATGCAGCCTTTGTATCCTGATATTTTTGCTGTGCCATTTCCAAGTTCTTTTGCAATTGTTCCTGCTGTTCCATTGCTGCTTTTAAGCTGGCCTGGTAAGTCTTGATGGATCGAAGGCCTTCCGGTATGGCATCAGTCATCCTCATCCAGTTGCTGTTCTTTTCTGCATGGAGAATGGAGGCATCATTGAGTTGATCTTGAAGCTGATCTATGTCTGCAGCCAGGGATTCCTTCACCTTTTTGCATTTTTCAATTTCTGAAGTGCAAGCTTCCAGCCTGAAATTCTTTTTCTTTAACACCACCTGATGATTAGAAAGTTCCGTCCTCTTTGAAATCAATGTTTCCTTTAGTAACTCCAAGTTTCCTATTTCAAAATCAGGTAGGTGTTTTTGTATCCTTTTAAAGAGTTCATCTGAAGCATTTTCAAGAGATTTCATATGGGATTGAGCTTCATAAAATGATGATTCGGCTTTCGTTTTTTCTGCTTCAATTTCGGATGCCTGAAGTTTTGCTGACTTTAAATCACTTTCATCTGGAATATCGGCCTGCGATGTGGCAGGATTAGGATGATGATCAGATCCGCAAACAGGGCATGCTTCCCCATTCTGCAGCTTGCCAGCTAATATGGATGCTTGTCCATGCAGCCATTTTCGCTCCAATTCGTCAACGAGCAGTCTCGCATCTTCCAACCTTGATGAAGCTTGTTCAAAATAACTTTTCTCCTTATCAAGGGTTTCAAGAGCCTGCGTATTCTCTTTTTGCAGGTTTTCATACTTAATCAGCTTTTCTAGTTCTTCTGCCATTTTTTCAAGGTGGCGATCGTTCTCGATATATGTCAAATGGCTTTTTTCAATGTCTTGTTTTTCCTCTACTAGCCCCTGAAAATTTTGATCGGTATCTTTTAACGCTGCATCTTTTTGCTTTTTTTGCATACGGAGGGTTTCTAGCTTTTCTCGAAGAATACGGACCTGCTTTTCTACATCTGCATAGGAGTTTATATCTTCCTTCATGTTTTGCAGACGATTTACCTGTTCAGCAGCCTGTTTTCTTTCGCCTTCCCGATTCTTTTCGGTTTCCAATCTTTCTTCATTTTGCTTTAGAAGGCCGGCCAGGGATGCAAAGTTTTTCATTATTGCAGAAAGGTCTTCATTCGCTGCATCCAGATCATTTTTTAAGTCATGGCAAAGCTGTTCCTGCTGGTGAAGCAAAACAGCTTTCTGGGCAAGGGAAATAAGCTTTTCTTTACCATCATACTGTTCTTTTAACTCTTCCAGCCCGTTTTTTCTTTGCTTCAGTTCTTCTTTTGTATTCAGCTGCTTCATGATCGTTTCTGCTTCAAACAGCTTTTGCTGGAGTGCGTCCCTTTTTTCTTTTTGTTTCATGCCTGCAGCTGTTAATTGTTCGATCCCCTCAGCCATTTTCGTAATTTCTGCTTCCAATAAAGGGAGCAAAATTGAGTCATTTACACTTCCTGCTTCCAAATAACCCTTCAGTTCCTCATTATAAACAACTTGAGCATTCTGTAAGTGCTGATTACGAAGCTTAACCTGATCTTCAACTGTTTTTTTTAGCTCAGAAGCCTCTTCCTTAAGTTTTTCTTCAATCCTTTTGTAAATTTGAGTATGAAATAATCGCTGAAGAATAACTTCCTTGTCCTTGCTTTCAGAGGTAAGAAGCTTTCTGAACTCACCTTGAGGAATCATGAGAATTTGCCTGAATTGATTGCTGTCGATAATCATGATTTCTTTTATTTTTTCATCGACATCCCTGACATTAGATGCAAGCAGCTGACGGCTTCCATCATTACCGTACGTGTAGAGTTCCGCTTTGGCACTCACTGTTGTTGTACCATTGCCCCGTTCCTTTTTCTTTTCCTGCTGTGGGGACCTGGTGATATAGTAGGTTTTGTTCCTTAATGTAAATTCGAGGGAAACTTCAGTCAGTGTTTCATTTTTGGCAAACTGGCTTCTAAGTTCCGGCCCATTTCGGTCCTCGCCACTTGCTTTTCCGTATATGGCATAGCTGATTCCATCAAATATAGTAGTTTTTCCTGATCCGGTTTTTCCGGAAATAACAAACATCGTCCGGTTCCCAAGCTCTGTAAAATCAATGTGTTCACAATCTGCATAAGGGCCAAATGCCTGCATCTTTAATTTTAAAGGTCTCATTTCAGTGCCTCCTCCTTGAGCACATTTTCAATTACATCGGTCATAACAAGCTGTTTATCTTTTGTAAATTCTGAGGTTGTCATCTGCTCGTAAAACTGCTTGAAAAGCTCAAGCTCTGATTTTTTCTCCTCCTTTATAGATAAGAAGGAGTTTTTTTTCTTCATATCCGTAATAGAAATCTTCCGTTCAAGATGAAGGACGTTCGGATATATCTGCCGAAGCTTGTTTATTGGGTCAAGCAAGGCCCCTTCATCCAACAGTGTGATTTTAAGGTAGTCATCCAGATTTTGTTTTTCATAAAATGATGGATCCATCAGCTCATCAAGATGGCCCTCCACTTCTCTTAAATCCTTCTTAGGCGTAAGCGAGCGTGTACGAAGTTCAAATTCCCCGTTATCTTTCATTTCAATAATAGAAATGGACTTTTCCTGTTTCGCCTCGGAAAAAGAATACTTAAGCAGGGAGCCTGAATAGCGGATTTTGTCATGCTTGATTGCATCAGGACTATGTAAATGCCCAAGTGCAGTGTAAGAAAAAGGATCAAAGCAGCTGGAATGAACACACCCTGAGCCCCCCACGGATAGAGTCCTTTCCGAATCAGTTGTTGCCCCGCCCAGGACAAATGCATGACCAACAAATACGTTGGGTTCATTCGGTTTTAAGTATTCTTCTATCTTCCCAACAATAGCCTTCATGGCATCATCATGAGAATGAACACCGTCATCATCAAGCAATTGCCTGACCATTCCTGGCTCTGCATACGGCACCAGATAAAAATTAACACCATTGATATGTACAGGCTTGAAATCATTTACAAGTTTTCCTTTTAAATAGAAATGGCTTTGTCTGTACCACGAGCTGCCAAACGAAAGCCTTTCAGCGCTGTCATGATTTCCGCCAATTGCCACTACTGGCGTTTTTAGTTCTACATTTATTTTAAAAAGGATTTCATTTAACAATTCAACAGCATCTGTGGGAGGGACAGACCTGTCATATAAATCTCCTGCGATTACTACAGCATCCGGCTTCTCTTCTTCTACAACTTCAATGAATTGGTTTAAAAAATGGCGCTGGTCTTCTGTCATATAAACGCCATGAACCAGTTTTCCCAGATGCCAATCTGCCGTATGGATAAATTTCATCATAACCACCCTCTTTTTCTGACTCGTTCAATCTATGCAATGTTACCATTATAGCAAACCCAAAAATTTAGAGTTTCTGCAAAAAAAGGAAATCTTATTAACAGAACATTCGTTCTTATTATATCAGAAAGATTTGCCAGAACATAGTTATTAAGAAAAAATCTAAAAGAGCCTGACACCCAGGCTCTTTTAGATTTACTCTACAATTATTTTAACTTACCAGAGTGTAATCCCTCAGGTAGTTTATTTGAAGCATCTTTCAGATTTGGGAAGTTGATTAGGATGGCAATAATCCCGCAAATCCCTATCAATATTGGATAAATAGAGTATGCCATAATGCTCACCGGCGAAATCGCAGCAAGTCCGGAAGCAGCCAGCATTTGGCCTCCATAAGGTATAATCCCCTGAATAAAACAAGCAAAAATGTCCAGTATACTTGAAGATTTCCTTGGGTCTATATCATACTGATCCGCAATATTTTTTGCCAGGGGCCCTGCAATTATGATAGAAATGGTGTTGTTCGCAGTAGAAATATTCGTAAGTGAGACAAGCGATGCTATTCCAAACTCGGCTCCCCTGCGGGAGTTTATTTTGCTTGTCACTAAGTTCAGTAAATAGTCAATTCCCCCATTGAAGCGGATAATTTCCACCACACCGCCAATTAGGATTGCAATGATCGCAAGAGTTTGCATTCCTGCCATCCCCTCAGCAATCATCTGCAGGAATGTAACGATTGTATAGCTTCCATCAGCAATTCCAATTATCCCCGCGAGCAGAATACCGCCACTTAAAACTATAATTACATTCATTCCTAATAGCGCTGCCGCCAGTACACCTAAATACGGCACTACTTTTAGTAGGCTGAATTCCTGGCTCGTTACCGCACTTTCGTGTCCGGCTGTTAATAATCCAAGAATCAGGGCAGTAATCAATGCCGCAGGCAGTACAATTAAAAAATTCACACGGAATTTATCAGTCATTTTGGTCCCTTGAGTCCTGACAGCTGCAATGGTCGTATCGGAAATGACAGATAGATTGTCGCCAAACATGGCTCCGCCGATGACGGCAGCCATAGCCAACGCTATAGATATATCCGTTTCAGCTGAAAGAGCAACACCGATTGGCGCAAGTGCAACGACTGTACCAGTAGAAGTTCCCATAGAAAGGGAAATGAAGCACGCGATAACAAAAATCCCTACCATAAGCAAGTTTTGCGGAACAAAATTCAAGGCCAGGTTAACTGTCGAATCGACTGCTCCCATTCCCTTGGCTGTTCCTGAAAATGCACCAGCAAGAATAAAAATGATCGCCATCAAGATAATATTCGGGTTTCCTGCTCCTTTTGTAAAGATATCAACCTTTTCCATAAATGGTACCTTTCTATTCATCGATAGTGCAATACCCGCAGTTATTACTACAGCAACAATAATGGGAACTTTTTTGAAATCGCCTGTCGCAATTCCGCTGCCAATAAAAATCAAAAGAAATGCAATAAGCGGGAATAATGCCCAAGGATTTCCTTTACCTGCTTTTTTCATATTAATCCACTCTCCATAATTGGCTTTATCAACATAATAAAAAGACCTCTTCAAACAAGAAGAGATCTTAGCTATTTCACAGTCCCTTCTTATCTGCCAAGCATCAATGCTTGCTGGATTTGGCACAGCGCTCATATTGAGCCCGCTGCCGAGACATCCTTGGGCCAGTCCCTCCGTCTCTCTTGATAAGATACTTCTATTTAATTTTCATGTATTAACTCCTGCTTGAAAATTATACAGGAAAACCAATAAAGTTCAAGATTATTTTGTTTGGGATTTTTATTGAAAATAAACATATTTTTCCCTCCTATTGAAATACTAAGGAAAAAAGGAGTGGAACAATGTTCGATCGGAAGTCTGTTCGATTTTTGGTTGGAAGTACGTTTTTATCAAGTCTCTTCAGCATCTGCATCATCATTTTGACCATTATTCATCATTTGCGTATTCAGGAATCAATCCTTGATACGAGAAGAAGCCTGCAAAATTCAAACATGGAATAACGAGAGGAGTCTGCCAAACTTGGGCGGCTTTTTCATTTTACGGATTCATTCCCTGTCCAAATTAATGAAGATCCTGGGAATGTGGCTGAGTATGGCCTTCTTTAAGTTCCTGAAAAATATCTTCTGATTGCCGAGGGATAGGCTGCACGGGAGACTGCAAGATCATTCCGCCCATAAGCCGCTTGAAATCCCCAACTGTCAATGGCTTTGCATCATCCATTAGTTCATATCCCAATTGGCCGTTGGATTCGAGTGTTGCCATTTTCACATCCGATATTTTTGTAATTCCATTCGTTCTCAGTCTCATTTCCAATTGATCAGCTGTGAAGCGGAGCTTTTTCATATTAGCAGGCCGAAGCTTGCCATTTTCGATCACAATTTTGGATTTGCCTGTTATTAATTTTTCAATGAAATTAAACTTCACTTGCAAATATTCCATTAATATCAAGGATGCAATGAAAATGGCAGCTGCTACAATGGTTTTCCAAACACTTGTCTCTATGATGGGCTGAATAATTATGGAACCTATCGATATCATTACAACAGTTTGGGCGAGTGTCATTTGCGAAATAGATTTTCTTCCGGCAACACGCAAAAGCAAAACTCCAGCAAAAACTAATAGGATTGATTGCCAGGCAAAATTCATTTTGAAGCCACCTTCCTTGTTTTTTCATAGGATGTGGAAATGAAGGGGCAACTATGCAATTTAGGCAAAATAAAACAGCCCAGCTAAAAAGCCAGGCTGTCTTTGTATGGGTCAATCAATTATAGTTTAGTTACGTTAGCAGCTTGAGGACCGCGAGCGCCTTCAACAACTTCGAAAGAAACTTCTTGGCCTTCTTCTAAAGACTTGAAGCCTTCAGATTGGATAGCAGAGTAATGTACAAATACGTCGTTTCCGTCTTCACCTTCGATGAATCCGAAACCTTTTTCAGCATTGAACCATTTTACTTTACCGTTTTTCATGAAAAAAATCCTCCTATTGGCTTCAAAAAGCCATGTGTAAATTCACCTTATACACGCTTATAACTTTACGTTCATTACTCATCCAGACCATTTCCTAACGGTTGAAGAAGCAGCTAGCAAAATATAATACGATGCATAACGGCTGATTTAAATTTAGCACTATTAAATATGAATGTCAACTAATCATAATCATGTTTAAAGCGCTTAAACCATTAGCAGGACAGGCAATTTCTTATATGTAAAGATTAGATACTCGCCAAAGAAACCAGTTTCTTTTTGCAGGATGAAGACAAGCAAACAAACGTTATAGTAGAGCCATTCATATAATGGAGTATTACATTTAGGAGGTGACTCTTTTGAATTTACTTGATTTCCTGAGCCAGAATTACTATATGCTAGTACCTGCTTTATGGGTTATTGGCTATGGGCTAAAACAAACACCTTCTGTGCCTGATTGGTCGATCCTTTGGATCCTTGTCATCATTTCGGTTATAACCGGGAGCATCGCTTTCGGTTTTTCAGTAAGTGGTGTCATCAATGGCATTACAGCTGCAGGTGTGGCCGTACTCGGACATCAAATGATGAAACAAACGTTAGAAGGCGCTTCAGCAAGAAAGAAGAAATAGCCCTTTCAGTCCTCGAATAGAGGACTTCTTTTATAACTTTTTCTAAAGATTTGCTTAAAATATTTTAAAATTTTTTTATTAAGGAGATTATTGTCATCATGTATAAACAAAATCCGCCATCGTGGTTTGAAGGATGGATTGTGGTTTTCATTTTTCTCCTGTTTGGTTTGCCATTCTTGTACTTCGGCAAAAAATATAGCTATGAATCACATATGCAAAATATCGGACATATGCCATATCTTTTGAAAAAGCCACCTTGGTGGGTGGGTCACGAAAGCTTTCTTTTTCGTGTTAGGCGGATTTATTTGTCTTATGTGTATCCGGCTACTTGTTCAATGTAATCTCGTTTCCAGCGGATTAGTATAGCAGCATTTGAAAAAGTCCAACCCCTTGGGGATTGAACTTTTTTCATTTGATACATAATCATTATTTTAATCCTGATAAAACCTGATCTATGTTTTGCTCTGTCATTTCCTGTGCTTTTGAAAAGCTATATACATAACTTGATGACCAGTAATCGTACAACCTGGCCAAATCATTTCGGTCGTATACTTCATTGGCATAAGCACTGAAAAAATAAACAAGCAGGACGTTAACAACATCTGCAGGAAGCTGTTTCCTGTTTGTCAATGTCCCCAATGCAATTTTTTCAAGTCCTCTTATATTACCATCTGTTAAACGCTCTACCATTTCAAGCGGGGAAGCAGTTTCACAAAATTGCACAAAATCAGGGTCATTTAATAGATTATTCATAGGTCTCTCCCCTTTACTATCTTCTATTTATACACATTCGGAAGAGAACTATAAACCCTTTCAGGTATTTTGTATCGAAAATGATAAAAATAGCAATGATTTGTTATATAACTGTTACTTGATTTTTTGACACTCAGGTTACTTCAGCTGCGGAGAAAGCACCCTCGGAATAAAGTACTTGCCCTTATCCACTTGCCAACTTCACTGGCAAGAAAGGCTGCCAGGTTTGCTGCATCCTCTGGCTGGCCGATTCTGGAATGTGCTCTTCATTCAATTCTTTTATCCAGCCAGCTCCCTGGCTAGCTTTTTCGAAATTAAAATAGCCAGTATCTAGAATCTCTTTTAATTCCACTTCTGACCGAACGGTTTCAATTATCATTGCATCAGGATTCAATTTTTGCAAAATCGTTTTTAGTTCAGCTGCACTTTCATCATCCACTAAATCAATTTTGTTTAGCACCAGTACATTCGCAAATTCGATTTGATCAATTAATAGGTCAACTACTTCCCTGTTATCCCTTTCATCCGTTCCCTGTTTACGATCAAGCAAAGTTTCACCAAATGCAAAGTCATGCCAAAAGCGGTTTGCATCCACAACTGTAACCATTGTATCCAGCCGGCATCGATCAGAAAGATTAATCCCAATGCTTTCGTCGATATATGTGAAAGTTTGGGCAACTGGGATTGGTTCTGATATACCTGAGGATTCGATGAGGATATAGTCAATTTCTCCTTCCTTGACCAGTCTTTCTACTTCTATCATTAAGTCTTCTCTCAGAGTACAGCAGATACCGCTGTTTTGAAGCTCAACCAACTATTCATCCGTTCTTGAAAAACCCCCCTTTTTAACCATCGAAGCGTCAATATTCACTTCACTCATATCATTTACAATAACAGCTATTTTTTTGTCCCCTCGATTATGTAAAACGTGATTCAGCAATGTCGTCTTACCTGTGCCAAGGTAGCCGCTTAATACTGTTACAGGAATTTTTTTGTCCATGGATAAACACTCCTTCCAAATAAATAGTATTCATTACGATTTAGATATTGTGAAAAGTTATCTATACAGCGCTTTAACCCGCTTTTTTTGTTGCAGTATATTAAGATTTATCAAATCGTAATTATTATGATTTGAATGGTATTCGATATTCCAGCTGATTGCAAGTCCTATTCAAAAAATATTTTTCTGACTTTTTTCCTATCCTCTCAAAATGTTCATATTTCCATTTACAACTTCATAGAATTAATGTAAAGTTTAAAACGTAATCGTTACGATTTTTATTACAGGAGGAGTTTATAATCCAAATATTTAGAAGTCATCTAATTGATTTCACTGGCATTATTTTATTGGGGATTCTAGTTTATCTCATCTCTTTTAGTTCCGGACTGAACTTGCCTATTGGAATACCTGCCTCGATTCTAAATCTTAATGTTATTTTTATCAGCATTTTAATAGAAGCACTGCCTTTTGTATTGATTGGTGTTTTCATTGCAGGTTTTATTCAAATTTTTATTACGGAAGAACATATCCGCAGATGGATCCCGAAAAATAAAGCCGCAGCTGTTGTCATGGGCTGCACTGTTGGAGCTCTTTTTCCCGCGTGTGAATGCGGGATTGTTCCGATAATTCGCCGCCTCATATCAAAAGGTGTACCTGTTTATGCAGCCATTGGCTTTATGCTGACAGGCCCGCTTATTAATCCAATTGTGATTGTTTCTACATATATGGCTTTTGGGAATGATCTTAAAATGGCAGGTCTTAGAATGGGACTGGGATTTTTGATTGCTATAATAATAGCATTTATAGTGAGTATAATATTTAGATCAAATCATCTGAAGGATTCAGTTCAAGTCATTCATCACCACAGCTATGTAAAAAAGCGTTCCCTGATAGAGCAGATTTGGTCCATGCTTACTCATTCCATTGATGAGTTTTTTGATATGGCGAAATATTTAATTATTGGGGCTTTTTTAGCTTCTATTGTACAAGTCTTTATGCCTGCAAAAGCGTTTTTGCAAATTGCGGATGACCCTGTTATTTCTTTAGTAATTATGATGGGCTTTGCCTATATTCTTTCACTTTGTTCCGAAGCAGATGCCTTTATTGGTGCGTCTTTCAGCAGTATTTTTCCACGTCCCTCAATCCTGGGCTTCCTCATTTTTGGACCGATGATTGATTTTAAAAATTCCATTATGATGCTTAGTGTTTTTCGCCTGAAGTTCGTACTAGGAGTATTGGTATTGACCGCTTCAGTTGTATTTATTACAATCCTTCTTTTTCAAAATATCATTTAGGGGGTTTCAAATGGCATTTCATTTCCAGCAGGCCCTAAGGGCATTGATACTTCTAGCTTTTTGCGGATTGATTTTTTATTTGCACTATACAGGTGATATAACGAAATATATTAATCCAAAATACATCCCACTAAGCAAGTCTGCATCCATACTTTTTCTATTCTTGTTTTTTATTCAAATCACAAGAATATGGAGTTCTAAAAAAGAGGGGGAGTCCCACGGACAACACGCAGGCGGGGCCTGCTGCCATCATGTCGATGATCATGATTGCTCACACCATCATGATCACGGGGATACACCGTTTACAGTAAAAAAATTGTTTTCATACAGCATTATCATTTTTCCATTATTGACTGGCTTCTATCTACCCGCTGCAACACTTGATGCATCTATAGCCGATAAAAAGGGCGGATTAGCTGTACTTGGGAACAAAAATAATGTTAATTCAAACCAGGCCGATTCGACTAGCGTTGATGAGAATGATGATATGGAAGACTACTCTATTCGGGATTCTTTAGAGGATTTCGAGGATTCGGCTGAACAGGAACCTCCTCTATACGAAGAAGAACAGGAAGTTTCCAAGGAAGAATTTGAACACTTAAAGAAGGGGCTATATTCAAGCTCTGTCATTAAAATGGATGATTTTGTTTTTAGTTTGTATTACGAGGAAATAAGTAAAGATATAGAGAGATTTAAAGGACGCCAAATAGAATTTCAGGGATTTGTTTATAAGGAGGAAGGCCTTTCTTCTAACCAACTTGTAATTTCAAGGTTTTTAATTACCCATTGTGTGGCTGATGCCAGTATGATCGGATTTCTTTCAGAATTGGAGGAGGCACCGGAATTGTATGAAAATATGTGGGTTAAAGTAAAAGGCGTCATTGATACGGCAACCTATAATGGAACTGAAATGCCTCTTATTAAGATTACAGGTTGGGAAGAAATAGATGAGCCTTTTATTCCCTACTTGTACCCGATTAATGTAAGAATTCTATAAGAAAGAATGGGCTCCTCTGAGTCCCTTCTTGTAAAATATCACTATAGTTTAAATCGTGAAACCACCACATGAAGCTCATCAGCCAGTCTTGCAAGCGAATTAGGAAAGGAAGAGACCTCTTCCATTGCCCACGCCGGCTTGCCAACTTCTGCTCAACTAATTTAGTTGCGCTCAACTGCGCTCAACGTCCTCTCTTACGCCCATTAAAAAAGCCGCTATTCCGGTTCGCGGAATAACGGCAACTATGCAGACCAAAGATCCTTAGGGAGGAGATCTTCTATATTAGTGTATTAAATTTGAATGAAAATGTGTGGACAAACCTTTCCGCTTTTTTCTCATTTTTTTGCTCCTTAACGCCACACTCTTACAGGATTTTGGGTTTATACCATAATCTCAATGAACATTTCACTTATGATTTTAAATACAGCATTATTGTACAGAAATGGACGGCTGGCTTCCTTCTAATAAAGAGTTTCGCAAATTACAAGTGAATATCTCTAAATCTTCAAAACTCGAAATGTCTTTATCGAGTAATGGCAGCAGCAGCTTTCTTTTCTTAGAAAACAGATCATGGATGTCGTCTAAATAAATTTTTTCATTTATTCGCCGATTTTCCATGAATTGTCCGTCTGCTTCAACTGGAATAATTTTATTAACAACTAACGTATGAATATCGATCCCGTGATTATGCAGTGTATTGATGGCCTTTGTCGTTTCCAGGATCGGGAGCCGCTCGGCATTTAAGACAAATAAGAATTCTGTTTGGCCTTGATTAAGGAGATAATTCCTTACCTTCATAAATCTATTTTTTCGTTCCATTAACTTTTCATAGATGGGGTCTTCCACTGGATCACCATCATTCATCCATTCTGTGTAATTCTTGTTTATTTTTTTCCGTCTGTCTAATAGCCCGTCCATCCAGACGCCCATTAGCTCAGGAAGAGTCAGCAAGCGGATGGTATGTCCAGTTGGGGCTGTATCAAACACAATGCTGTCATACTGGTGCACAGTTTCCAGGATCAGCGATGTAATCCGGTCAAACAGCGCTGCCTCTTCTGCTCCAGGCGATGCTGCAGCAAGGTCAATCTGTCGATGTACTTCATCAAGCATCGTTGATTTGACAAGACCTTTAATATTTTCTTTTACACCATTTATGTAACGGGAAGTCTCCTTGCCGGAGTTTATCTCAAGCACATCCAGCCCCTTCTTGACCGATGTAATTTCTCCAGTCAACTCAATATGAAATAAATCTCCCGTATTATGTGCAGGATCAGTGGAAACAAGGAGGACGTCTTTGCCCTGTTTGGATAAAAGCAGGGCAAGGGCCGCAGACGTGGTGCTTTTTCCAACTCCCCCTTTGCCGCCGACAAAGTAAATCTTCTTGTTTAAAAAATCCATATCTCTATTCCCCTTTCTAACAGCAGCGGATTCCATCAAGCGGCGATTTTTCCATACCCATCCGCAAATGCCACTCGTGGAATCTCTCGATGATCACTGGATATAGTTCCAGGGTGTAGTAGAAAGCCGGGTTAGGAAGCCCGAGCATTTCAGAAAAACAGAGGAGCATGAACAAATCTTCTTCATCTCTGAATTCCCTGGCCAGTTCAGTCCTGTGGGGCTGTTTGAGAATTTCATCGTAAAGAGCTATAGCCCTTTTCAACTTTTCCATTATGCTCACGATGCTCCTCCTTTCACAATGACAATAGAGGCCGGGTCATCCCGGCCTCCATTACTTTACATGTCCTGTGTCAAAGTTGGTGTATGATCCTTATTAAATGCACTAATGGCCTCAACGATAATCCAGAAAACAAAGATGAGAATCATACCGCCAAGAATGAATAACAGCATATTCGCATCTGATTCACCATAGCCGGACCACTGGAACACGACTTGCTGAATCATAGCCCAGACTGTCATGAAGAATACGAACACCATCGGGATAAAAGTAACTAGATAGTTTCGTCCCTGGCGCTTCAGCCAGATGGAAATCAGCAATAAACTAATCCCAGCAAGCAGCTGGTTGCTTGTGCCAAACAGCGGCCATAATAAATATCCGCCTGAGCCGAAACCATTCGGGCCTTTTGGCAGCAGAACCAGCGCTGCACTGGAAGCCACAGCAATAGTTGTCGCTACATGGGTTTTTGTTAATGGCTTTAAATTGTATTCGCTTCCGATTTCAGCAATGATATAGCGCATCAAACGAACAGATGTATCAAGTGTTGTAGCTGCGAACGATACAACGATAACCGATACAATGGTGCTGGCAATATCAGCGGGTATCCAAACCCCGGTTGCTAATTGGGCAGCCCCTTGAATGAAGACGCCTAAACCGCCGGAACTTGCTGCAGAAAAGCTCGAGTATGTGGATATAAATTCGCCCTGAGAAGAGAAGAACGTAACAACCGCAATAATTGCAATTAAAGCAAGAACACCTTCTCCTACTGCGCCTAGATAACCGACAAATCGGGCATCTGTCTCTTTATCAAGCTGCTTGGAGGATGTTCCAGAAGAAACGAGGCCGTGGAAACCAGAAATAGCACCACAAGCAATTGTTATAAATAATAATGGAAACCATGAAATATCAGATGCAGCTGCATTTGTGGCCGGTGCTGTTACTTTCGGCTGCAGGAACACCAAACCAAGATAAAGAATGAGCAAACCCACAACAAGCTGGTGGGAATTAATATAATCGCGAGGCTGCAAAAGCTTCCATACCGGCAATGTCGATGCAATATAACAATACACCATTAAAACAATGATCCAGATGAAAAAAGCCATCGCCACACCATTTAACCCAAACATAACATTGTTTTCAGCACCCCCAAAATAACTGACCAAGTCAATTTGCAAGGCAGGTACACGGCTAGCCAAAACAGCTGTACCATACATGACTGCCAGTGCAATCAGAGAAGGAACCAGCATGCTTGCTTTCCGCTTATAAACGGCATATCCAATCCAGATGGCAAGCGGAATTTGGATGAAGACAGGCAGCACGCTTGCGGGAAACTTGACAAACAAATTGGAAATAACCCAGGCAAATACAGCGTTTACCATCAGTACAAGGACTAAAATAATGAATAAGAACAACATCTTCGCGCGCTTTCCAATTAGCCTATTAGTAATCGTACCAACCGATTGGCCTTTATTGCGCACCGATAATACCAAGGTGCCAAAATCATGGACACCGGCAGCAAACACTGTTCCTAAAATAACCCAAAGGAACGCAGGCAGCCACCCCCAATAAACCGCAATTGCCGGGCCGACAATCGGTGCAGCTCCTGCTACTGAGGTGAAATGATGCCCCCAAAGAATCTTTTTATTGGTCGGGACAAAATCGACTCCATCCTTAAATTGATGAGCAGGTGTTACATAGTTCGGATCAAGCCTGTAAATCTTTTCAGCCACCCATTTTGAATAAAAGCGATAGCCGATGGCAAAAACAGTCATTCCAATGACAGCCAGCCAAATTGAATTCATAGGTAAACCCTCCTTTTTAAGACCTGATATTACAATCTTATGATAAAAAAAAGATTTCTATTAGTCAATAAATTCTGAAATTTATATGTTTTGGTCTGTAAAAACCTTCCGAAAGGGCAAACCTAAATTAAAATGATGGGCCTATCATATCATGATAAAAAAATAGTAAATTTACAAAGATTATGCTGAAATATAATCGGATTTACAAATATGAGATACCTTCCACATAGCTATGGACTCTATCCAATGTCTTTAAATATAGGATTAAAAAGGACCTAACCTGGATTGATAAGGTTAGATCTATACTTATTATTTATTTACATGAAACCAATTCAAATTGAAGATTAACATCCCTTAAAGCCGCTTGAATAGCCTGGCCTGCTTTCCCCCGGTAATGGAGTTGAACCTTTTCAATAAGTTCTTCAACTCCATCACCTAGACAATAACCTCTCAAGAGCTGGCGGATATACTCCCTTCCATGCTCGGTTGCAAGCGTACAGGATGAATCGACGATCACCCCGTATTTAAAGTCCAATTCCAATGTAATGGTAATGGAATCATATAAATTCCTGGCTGCCATTCCTTGTGGAAGTTTGGCATGCCCTGCAATGAAATATGTGTTCATTATTTGAATCTCCTTTTTACTACTCTAATGAACAGGGTGGTTAGCCGACTTTTTAAGAGGGGCTTTTAAAAAAGGGGCTAAATGAAGCCAGTTAATTCATAATTAATGGACCGACACTTCTTCAAAAGGCCAAGCCGGCAATTGCTTTCGAAGCGGCTTATCCTCCCTGTAGCCCAGAGCGTATTCTCCTTGCATGATGGTATGGATTTCCCTGGTGCCTTCATATATGACTGGAGCTTTTGAGTTTCTTAAGAAACGTTCGACTGGATATTCATCTGAATATCCATATGCACCGTGAATTTGCACAGCATCATTGGCAGCTTCAAAAGCCGCATTGCATGAAATCCACTTAGCAAGGGAAGTTTCCTTTGTATTCCTTTTACCCTGGTTCTTTAGCCATCCTGCCTTAAAAACAAGCAATCTGGATATCTCTAAATTGGCACTCATATTAGCAATCATTTGCTGTACCAGTTGATGTTTCCCAATCTCTTTGCCAAAAGTTTTGCGTTCGTGGCAGTATTTTAAGCTTGCTTCCAGACTTGCTTGGATTAATCCGACAGCACCCGCTGCAACTGTAAATCTTCCGTTATCCAGCGCAGACATGGCAATCTTAAAGCCCTCCCCTTCTTCACCAAGTCTATTGGATACCGGCACTCTGACATCTGACAAAAATACCTCGCCGGTGTTTCCCGCGCGAATGCCCAGCTTGCCTTTAATTGCCTTTGATACCACTCCAGGAAAATTACGTTCAACTATAAAGGCAGTAATCCCCTTGTGGCCTACATCGTGTTCAGTTTTAGCAAAAATGAGAAAGTTATCTGCTGCATCACAAAGTGAAATCCAGGTTTTTGATCCATTTAAAATATAGGAGTCTCCATCCCTGATCGCTGTAGAATTCATGGCAGCAACATCTGATCCTGCATTAGGTTCAGTTAAGCCGAATGCCCCAATTTGTTTGCCCTGTGCTTGAGGCACTAAATATTTTTGTTTCTGTTCCTCTGAACCCCACTGCAGCAAAGTCATACTATTTAAACCGGTATGGACAGAAACCGCTGTACGGTATGCTGTATCTCCCCGCTCTAATTCTTCACATACAATAGCCAGTGTATTGTAGTCCATTCCTACACCGCCGTATTCCTCAGGGATACAAACTCCCATCAATTGAAGCTCGGCTAATTTCTTTAAAATAGAAGGTTCAAAATGGCCTTGGCGGTCCCACTCCTGAATATTGGGGATAATTTCCTTATCTACAAACTTTCTTACTAATTTCTTTACACTCTGCTGTTCTTCAGTTAATTCGAAATTCATCATATTAATTCCTCCTAAATAATTTTATTTTGTTTAAATTCCTTGATTTCGTCCGGCTGATACCCCATTTTTTCTAATACTGCTTCCGTGTGTTCGCCATAAAGAGGAGGATGATGTCTCATCTTCACTGGTGATTTGGATAGTTTTATCGGAGATCCTGTCAATTTTAGGTCTTTAATTAATGGATGATGCATTTCCACTACCATTTCTCTAGCTTTAATTTGTGGATCATCAAACATTTCTCTAACCGTATTTATTGGACCATTAGGAATCCCCGCTACATCCAAAATCTCTTTCCATTCTTTTTTTGTTTTTTTAGAGAGCAGCTCTTCACAAATCGGAATCAGCTTTGCCTTATTCTCCATTCTGTTCTCATTATGAACAAACTCATCTATTTCAGCTAAGTCTGGTCTGCCAAGAGCATCCGCAAATCGTTTAAACTGTTCATCATTCCCAACTGCTACAACCAGTTCTCCATCCATTGCAGAAAACACCTGGTAAGGAACAATATTTGGGTGCTGGTTTCCTAACCGGCCAGGTATCACTCCACTGCATAAATAATTGCTTGCGACATTAATTAATGAAGAAACCTGGCAATCCATTAACGAGATATCAATTTCTTGGCCTTCTCCTTTCTGAGTGCGATGGTGTAACGCTGACAAGATTCCTATACATGTATAGAGCCCAGTAAGTACATCTGCTATGGCTACACCTACCTTCATAGGACTTCCATCTGGTTCTCCTGTAATGCTCATAAGACCGCTCATCGCCTGAATAATATAGTCATAGCCTGGCAGGTCCTTATATGGCCCAGTTGAACCAAATCCGGTAATGGAAGCCAAAATCAGATTTGGATTCAACTCTTTTAAACTTTCATATCCCAAGCCCATTTTTTCCAGAGTTCCTGCTTTAAAGTTTTGGACTACAATATCACTTGATGAGACAAGCCTCCGAAAAATTTCTTTTCCCTCTTCTGTTTTTAGATTCAATGTGATGCTTTGCTTATTGCGGTTGGCACATAAGTAATAAGCACTTTCTCCATTTACAAAAGGTGGACCCCAACCGCGTGTTTCATCGCCTGTTTTATAATGTTCTATTTTTATAACTTCTGCCCCCAGATCGCCAAGAATCATTGAGCAAAAAGGGCCGGCCAATACACGGGAGACATCAATAATCCGAATCCCCTCTAGTGCACCGCTCATACTCTCACCTCTTTCGTCCATTTAAATAAACAAAAAAGAGCCAGCAAAACAGACAATGTCTTAAGGACATTGAACGCTTTACTGACTCTTATCCAAGGCTCGTCTCCCGGCAAGGAAGATCAAGTGAACAAAGCCAATTGTTAAAAATATTCTTTTTAACTAAAATTCAAGCCGTACATGCAGCAAGAAAATTGCTGTCATCGGTTTGTTGAAACAATTATATTATATTTAATTGAATATTTCAATAATTATTTTAAGTGTACCAGGCCTCCATACCAGTTGGCTTAACTGGCATAGGGGCCTGGTACCGATTAAATGGCTTTCTTAAACATTCCCTCATACTGTTTGGAGGTTCTAAGTTCAATGGTTAATACCCCTTTACCGAAATGGGTTTTTACCAGGAGGGGTACACCTGTTGTGTTTTCGAATCTGAAGTCTTTGCCTCCGTAGGAAACAGTTGCATCCCGCCCTTTGGGAACATAGCCTACGGTTACAGAATGATGGTGCTTTTCCACATAACTGACTCCAACTTTATCAACGGCATTGAATAAAGTCGAGGATGTCTGGCAGATTCCGCCGCCAATACCCATAACAAGCTTCCCATTAATCGCCTCTTCTGCTGGCTGATATCCATGGGCTTCGTCACTTGGCCCAACTGTTGTATTAAATGAAAAATGATCCCCGACACCAAGAATAATATTATTGATTGCTTCTGCAGAAAGCTCGATGTTTTTCGTTCTGCCTGCCACTCCACTATTGAAATGGGTCGTATAAGATGCAACTACAACCTCATCCAGCCCTGGGAGATCTTCAGGATTATATCCACTTTCTGTTACATAAAGCGGTAGTCCCACATCTCCACCGCTTACAGAGGATTCAAGGATTTTCTCAACTAATTCACTTTCTTCCAGAATGATCTCAGGCTGACCCTTTATGACCCTTCCGTCTGGCCCTATTTTATCCAGAATCATCCTTTGATCGTAGCCTTGCTTTTTATCCGTACCCCTAGCAGTTTCTCTCGCCCACTTCTCAAGCACTGCCTTATATTTCTCATCTCCTGATCCAAATCCCATCTCAGCTGGTTTAAAGGCTTTAAGAATCGCTTTTGTATTTGGGTCGATTACATTTACAACAACTGGCTTTGCTTCTTTCTCCTTTTTCTCTTCTTTAGCTTGCTCTTCTAACTTAGCTTCTTTCCTGGCTTTTTCTTCTTCCTTTGCATTCTCTTCAGCTGTCTTTTCCTCTGTTTTTTTATCAGCTGAAGTTTCTTCCGCACACCCAGCTAACGCTATTAAACTGCCAATCAACAATAGTGAAATTCCCCATTTTCGCTTACTCATTTCTCCCCCAGCTTTTCTTTATATTCTTCCTATATCTCTTTTTAGGAAGTTGTTTCCATTTTCTTATTGTATTCAAGGCAGGGAAAAGGTATTCCTTCATAACAGCTGCTCAGTTTGTACCTTTTTTCCTAAATTTAAAAGCGCCTGCATTTAAGCAGACACTTTTATTATAATCCTCCACAGCCAGATGAATTTTCCTGCTGACTTTCAGTATGGCTGGCTTCGTCTTTTGACACAGACTCCAACCCGTACCCTGTTGAACTGATTTCCAGAATTCCTTCAGCTGGCTCACTTTTGAACTCTACACCCTTGGTATCCAGATTGTATTTATCATTATCCCTTTTCATAAACAACCTCCAAAATTTCTTTTCCTAACCTTTCATTCCTTGAAGCCATTCCTGGTAGCAATCTTTACAAAGAACTTCTTCCCTTTCATTTTTAGCTACATCAAACGTAATCATATGCATTTGGTTTCCTTCAATTTCATCCGTGCAATAAAAACATTTTTCGCCCATCATGTACCCCCCCTTGTTGAAATTGTTTTTATTTTGAGGCGCCGGATGCCTTTTTATACGCAAAAAAGTACCAGGCACCTATACCAAGTTGGCTTAAGTGGTATAGGTACCTGGTACCCGTTAGCTGCTTTTTTCCCTTCTATCAGTTTGGTCCTCGTATTTTATGACCCGGGCGATTTCTTCATTCATATGTTTATCGGAGTATTCAGTTCCGTATTTTGACATTGAGATCTTATAAAAAACAATTCCAAGGATAACCCAGGCAAATACGATTACCCATTCATATGGCCAAATAAGCGCTGAAGGCATGCCTGGCATATAAAGAATACTTACGCCCAATGACATAATAGCCGCGATCCATCCAATGGATGAACCTCCTTGAAGACGAAATGGCCGATGCATATCAGGAGCTTTTTTACGTAAAATCACAAAAGAAAGGGCTACCATAAACCATGCTACAACTAACCCAAGCCCGCCTGCATCTACTAACCAAACTAACGCAGGTCTTCCCAGCAAAGGAGCAGCTGTTGATAATACAGCAATTAATAAAATAGCTTTATGAGGGGTATTATATTTTGGGTGGAGTTCACCTAAAGATTTCGGCAGCATGCCTGCCCGTGCAAGCGCATAAATGGCTCTGCTTCCGCCAACATAAAATCCAATCCAGCTTGTTAAAATCCCGCCAATCCCTCCAAGGACAAGTATATTGCCCATCATTTGACTATTGAATGCTTTTGCCATTGCATCAGCTGTTACAAGATTGGATTCAGCAATTTCAGAAGGACTTAACACCCTGGAAACACCGAAAATTACTGCAATATACCAAACGATTGCAAGAATGACGGACACGATTAACAATTTCCCAATTTGTTTTTGTGGAAGCTTTATCTCTTCTGCTGCCTGTGGGATCACATCAAACCCAACAAACATAAAAGGAGTCATAATGACAACTGTTAAAATACCCGCCATTCCTTTTTCAAATAAAGGTTGCATATTTTGCCCGTTTCCTAAGAAAGAGCTGCCTGATATTAGTAATACACCTGCTATAAGAATTAATAATGTCAATATAAACATAGCTGCAGTTGAAAACTTGATTCCCCGATAATTAATCCACGCAATGAAAATTGAACCTATAATACCTACACCTGCCCATGTAAGTGTTACATCCCAATCTGCTATTGTGTATAAGTAGCCTTTACTATAATCAGGAATTAAATACTCAAATACAGTCGGCAAAGCCACAGCTTCAAATGCTACTACAGAAACATAGCCTAAAATGATCGCCCATGTTGTGATAAAACTGGCAACCCTCCCCATGGCTTTAAAACTATATACATGTTCCCCTCCTGCCAAGGGAAGAGCCGATGCCAATTCTGCATATGTTAGTCCAACAAAAGTAACAAGCAAGCCACCTATAACAAAGGCAAGAATGGCACCAAGCGAGCCTGCTTCCGTAATCCATATGCCCGCTGTAACCACCCAGCCCCAGCCAATCATTGCCCCAAAAGCAAGAGAAAGGACATCCCGATTCCCAAGTGTTTTTATAAATCTGCTTTCACTCATTCATTTACCTCCACTCATTTTTAGGTGAAAAAAGTTTGAAAGTAAGTACGATAAATCCAAATATAATAAATGTTCTGATATTAATGCTGAATACAGTGCCTATTCAGATGAATAGGCACTAGATTCTTTGTATGAAAACCCTTATACACTCTGTAATTTTAAACTTTTTTCAACAACTTGAATCGCGTCTGAAAAGATTGATATCACTTTTTCAATTTCTTCTTTCGAAATGATAAGCGGTGGTGATAGTGCAATTATGTTTGTTCCCCCAAACGTAACAGATCGCACTATCAGTCCTCGAGAAAGACATTCTTCAACTAGCTTCTGTGCAGCCATTTTCTCCGGTGCAAAAGGAGTCTCCTGCTCTCTATCCTCAAATAATTCAAAAGCCCCAATCAAACCTCTTGCCCGGGATTTTGACACAGATTTATGCTTTTCTGTCAAATATTCAAATCCTTTAATTAGTTCTTTCTCCATCTTGCTTGCATGAGCTGGCAGATTTTCCTTTTCAATAATTTCGATATTTCTCAATGCAACTGCACAGGCAGTCGGATGGCCGCTATAAGTGAACCCATGGAAGAAAACATCATCTGATACTTCTGCGAGGCTGTCTCTTAATCGTTCAGTAATGGCAACCGCACCCAAAGGAATATAACCACTTGTAATTCCCTTTGCCATACACATGACATCAGGTACCACATTCCAATGGTCTACACCGAACATTTTTCCTGTTCGTCCAAAACCACAGATAACTTCATCAGCTATCATTAAGATTCCGTATTCATCACAAAGTTCACGAACAGCTTCTAAATAACCATTCGGAGGAATTATAACTCCCCCTGCCCCCTGTATCGGTTCAACGATTACAGCAGCAATCTTTTCCGGACCTTCATTTTCGATAATCCCTCTTATGCTTTTTGAATAATCCGGATCATTCTTATCTCCTAATTCACAATTCGTTTTGTGAGCTGCCGCATGTAGAAAATCAGGCGCTAGTGAGGTTGTCATATTCTGAAATTGCTGAATTCCAGTTGCACTTGTTGCCCCCATAGTAATTCCATGATAGGCACGCTCTAATCCGATAATCTTCTTTTTTTCCGGCTCACCCTTCAGCTTCCAATAATGTCTTATTAGCTTAAATGCGGTATCATTTGATTCGGATCCGCCGGAAGTAAAGAAAAACACATTCAAGTCCCCAGGTGTTAGGCTTGCCAGCTTCTCAGACAGCTGAATAACCGTATCGTGTGAAAAATTATTGAAAGATGAACTATATGCAAGTTTGCCCATCTGCTGGCTGGCAGCCTCGCCAAGTTCTTTCCTTCCATGCCCTACATTTACATTCCACAAGGATGCCAGCGCATCAATATAGCGATCTCCATTTACATCTGTTAAATAAACCCCCTTCCCCTCAGTAAAAATTCGTTTAGGGCCGCTTTCCTGGTGTTGTCTCAATGAAGATGTTGGGTGCAAATAATGCTTTTTATCCAACTCTTGGAGTTTCTGGATTTGATCTTTATTAAACGTGGACATAAAGATTACCTCCTTATAATAGATGATTAAGATAAAAGTCCTTAAAAAAGTATTCTGCAAGTTCTATGCCAGAAAAATAGATATTTATTAGATGAAGAATAAATGATGCCTTAATTCAATTTTGATGATTTCATGCATTACAAATAATGCACCACCGCATTATTATATTTATCATTCTAAATATTACGAATTGTTGCTGTCTGCTTATTATGCTATTATTTCATTATCAATTATTAGAATTTCAATTGTAAAAATGGAGGTGAATAGATGGAAGCAAGCGAGATTACACTTTACAAGGCTTTAAATCATGAATTAGAAACGATCATTAATACCTGTTTTGACGAAATTTTCGTGACTGATGGCAACGGAAAAGTACTGCGGGTCAATCCGGCAGGTGAAGTATTTTATGGCATGAAAGCAAATGAATTAGTAGGAAAAAACACTGAAGATCTTGCCAGAAAGGGACTGTTTTCCCCTTCACTATTTCCTATCGTAAAAGAAAGGAAAGAACGGGTATCCATGATTCAAAGAACAAGAACTGGCCATACAATCCATTGTATTGGCAACCCATCCCTTGATTCTGAAGGAAATATTGAATTCATTATCTTTACTTCCAGAGACCTCACTGAAATCAGACAGCTTCGTGATAAGATCGAGCGGACCGAACATGTATTAGAGAGTTTCCAAGAAGAAATCGAAGAACTGCGGAGATTTCAAAATAAAGACCAGGAGGATTTTATCTCTTTTTCACCCAATATGCGTAAAATAGTGAACATGGTAGAAAAAATTGCAAAGGTAGATTCCACTGTTCTTGTAACAGGAAAATCTGGTGTTGGAAAAGGTGTCATCGTATCTTTAATACATAAAAAAAGCAATAGAAGCAGACAGCCCTTTATTCATGTTAATTGTGGGGCAATACCCGAATCTCTCATTGAATCCGAACTTTTTGGATACGAGCCCTTCGCTTTTACAGGTGCAAATAAAGATGGGAAAAAGGGATTATTTGAAGAGGCTGATGGGGGTACTTTATTTTTGGACGAGATTGGCGAAATGCCGCTTAACCTTCAAGTTAAACTTTTGAAAGCTCTGCAAGAAAATGTAATTCAGCGGCTCGGAGGTTCCAAACCAATACATATCAATACAAGAATTATAGCTGCAACTAATAAGAACTTAGAATCAATGGTGGAGGAAGGTGCATTTAGAGAAGATTTATACTACAGATTGAATGTCATACCCATTTACATTCCCCCATTAAGAACGAGGCAAGAGGATATTTCCTATTTAATGGATCATTTCTTAGACAAATTTAATAAAAAATACGGCTCTTCTACCTATCTTTCTTTGGAAGCAGAGAATCAATTAATTAACTACAGTTGGCCAGGAAATGTAAGAGAATTGGAAAACTTGATGGAACGCCTGGTAGTTACCTCTGATAAGAATGAAATCCAAATGATAGACTTGCCACAAAAAATCATAAACTCCAGAAATGACTGCTCTCAATATCTTGTACAGATCAATGACATTTGCCCATTAAAACAAGCACAAGAAGAATTGGAAGAACAATTAATCATTAAGGCATATAAGAAATATAAAAGCTCCTATAAAGTTAGTGAGGCACTGGGAATAAATCAATCTACTGCTTTCAGAAAGATTCAAAAGTATATTAAGGATTAATGAGGTACGCGTTAGATATAAAAAAATCTCCCCTGGCGGGTCTGCGTAAAATCTTGTGTAAGTAATATTCGACAATCTTCTCAAGGCAAGAAATAATAGGTCTGAAAAAATATAAGCTGGCAATACTATAATTGCCTTTTACCATAAAACAGGATAGGGCAATGCAGAAGTGCAACCCGAGCGGCTTTATGGCTTTTACACTAAAACGGACGGATTATACTGTCCGTTTTTTTATGTCCGTTTTAGGGAAAACAAAAGCGATAAACTTCA
>NZ_BRVM01000014.1:0-104672 GCF_026011715.1 Cytobacillus sp. NCCP-133
TATGTTTGATCTCTAGGAGATTATCGCATATAAAAAAGCGACAAACCATGTGGGCGTAGTTTGACGCTTACCTTTATACTATTAAAAGTAAATAACTTTATTATTAATGAACAGCAAAATCGAGTTCTTCCTTAGCAAAATAAACTGTATTCTTGGTCAAATTAAACGTTCCCTAACACGAGCGAAAATCGGAATCACCATCCGATTTTCCTCGTGTTTTTTGTTGGATGAAAAGAGAGAGGAAAAAGCCTGGCGAGAAAGAACGTGGTGTTAAAACAAAATAAAGTTTGCAGAATGAGAAAAAAGTCTGCATAAGAAGAATAAAGTTTGCATAAAGCCCCGTGAGTGTATCCGGTATATGGATATATAAACGGGGTTTTTTATGTGGATTTATGGCCGTATCTGTAAGGAATTCCCTTACGGGAAGAGTAACCCTTGAGTAAGTAGGGTGAAAGGGATGTCCCAATGTCTCTCTAAAGGTATACAGACCCGAAACTGATTTAATGAACGAATGCCCACACCATGTAACGTGTAAAATGCTTCAAGTGGTTTCTCTTATGAAAATAAATATAAATAAATAATAAGGGGTTGGTCTGGATTGTCAACACTAAACTAGACAGATTTTATAAGGTGTCCAAGTTTGTATTCAACTGGGCTTAAATAGCCTAAGGTTCCGTGAATACGAATGTGGTTGAACCAATGAACATAGTCATTGAATTCTCTCGTTAACTCTTCTAAACTTGTAAAATGCTTTCCTCTGACAAACTCGGTCTTGATGATTTTAAACGTTGCCTCAGCTACTGCATTATCATAGGGGCAGCCTTTCTTGCTTAAGGATCTCTTAATATCAAAAGTCTTCAGAGCTTCATCTATCAGCGTATTCTTAAACTCGCTTCCACGATCGGTATGAAAATATTCAATTTTCCTGAGGTCCTTTTTAATGGACGCAAAAGCCCGATAGACCAATGCTGCATCTTTGTTTGGTCCTGTACTGGACCCAATAATTTCACGGTTGAAGAGATCAACAAAGACACATGCGTAATGCCATTTTTGATTGACTCTTACATATGTTAAATCGCTTACAACTACTGTTAATTCTTCTTCCTGGTCAAACGCACGGTTTAATTCGTTCCTTTGAGCGGAATCGTTACAGCCTTTTGAATGTGGCTTAAACTGAGCGACTGTATAACTCGACACCAATCCTTGTTCATTCATAATTCGGCCAATACGGCGCCTGGAAACCTGATGCCCAAGCTTTTTTAGTTCCACCTTGATCTTTCTGGTTCCATAATTCTGACGGCTGTTTTGGAAAATTTCAATGTTCGTTGAGGTTAAATCGTCCTCAGCGGGCCTTTCTTTTGCTTCATAGTATTAGGTACTTCTTGAAATCTGCAGGACCTTGCACATTGCTGATATCGAGTATTTGTGTTGATTATTCTTGATCACAATTACTTTCGTCCTAGTATCAGCGCGGCTTGCTTTAAAATATCGTTCTCCATCATCAGCTGCTTATTTTCTTTCCGTAACCTCACCAGCTCTTGTTCTTCCGGAGACAGATTATCCTTTTCTTTGAATGATCCTGACTTCTGACTCTGGCTCACCCACTTATCCAATGAAGAAGGCGTGAGGTCATATTCACGAATAAGATCCTTTCTAGGCTTTCCGTTCTGATAGAGCTGCACAATCTGTTGTTTGAATTCCGGAGTAAATGTCCGGCGTTCTTTCTTAGTCATAGTAGTTTCTCCTCAAATGTATTATCTGTAGTCTACTTGACCTTAATTTTTCTGTTCAACTAAGTGTAGCCTATCCACACGGCGATGGTAATCCTCCTCAAGCCACCGCCAGAACCTTTCATTCAGTTCATCGAGCGACATGGCAGGTTCTGCCTGCAATAAAGGATAGAATCGTGTCTGAACCGTTTTGAAAAAGCGTTCAATTTTCCCTTTGCTTCTAGGATCGTACGGACGGGTGTGGGCCAAAAAATATCGGAATGTTTTGAATTATATACGGGCATTATAATCGACTAATTCTGGACAGGCAATACCGTCAACTTTAGATAATTCAAGGGTGTCAAAAACACCAATGTCTAATCTTGTTTGGGTGAAATTTCCTATTTTTATTTTAAAGATTGACTATGATAATCATTATCAATTATGATAAATGAGGTAATTGATACTGATATTCATTCTCAATGTTGAACTCTAATCAGTAATATCAATTACTGTAATATCCGTAATTAAATAAAAAGGAGTGTCTATTTATGATCAAATTTAAAATGGAGAACAAGTATTTAGAATTACAAAATCAAAAAGAATCGAATGCCAGATCCTATCCACGTTGTTTTCCGCTGGTAATCGAGAAAGCTGAAGGATTAATGATAACGGATGTGGAAGGAAAAGTATTTTATGATTGTTTAAGCGGTGCGGGAACATTGGCATTGGGGCATAATCACCAAGTTGTAATTGAAGCAATAGAAGGTGTGCTAAAGCGGCAAATTCCTTTACATACCCTTGATCTGGCAACTCCTTTGAAAATCGAATTTATACAAGAGATTATCTCCGTATTGCCTTTGGAGTTGAGGGACTCGACTAAAATACAGTTTTGTGGCCCAACCGGTGCCGATGGTGTCGAGGCAGCGATTAAATTAGTAAAAAATGCCACTAACGGGAAGTCCGTTTTAGCGTTTCAAGGGGGTTACCACGGTTCGACCCAAGCTACGATGTCTATGAGTGGAAATTTAAGCAAGAAACAACATTTGCAAAGTTTATTGCCGGATGTTCATTTTTTGCCCTTCCCTTATGAATACCGTTGCCCATTTGGGATAGGGGAAGGTAAGACTGCCAAAATTAGTGCGCAATATATTGAAAATTTATTAGACGATTGTGAAAGTGGCATTGCGTCCCCCTGCGGTATGATAGTTGAAACAGTACAAGGGGAAGGCGGGTCAATCCCAGCTGATATTGAATGGTTAAAAGAAATGAGGCGTATTACCGCAGAAAGAGGGATTCCTTTAATTATCGATGAAGTTCAAACAGGAATTGGGAGAACTGGAGAAATGTTTTCTTTTGAACATGCAGGGATCATTCCAGATGTGATTGTTTGTTCAAAAGCAATAGGCGGCAGTCTTCCAATGTCAGTTGTTATTTATAAAGAAGAACTGGATCAATGGAATCCAGGGGCCCATATTGGTACTTTCCGCGGCAATCTGTTGGGAATGGCTACAGGTCTGGCAACTTTAAGATATATAAAAGAAAAACATCTACTTGAAAATGTAAAAGCACGCAGCAGGCAATTATTTGAAAGGCTTAACGGTTTAAAAGAAAAATATAAGGAGATTGGCGATGTTCGTGGAAGAGGGTTGATGATAGGGGTTGAAATTGTAAATCCAAAAGAACCCAAAGATTGTCTGGGGCACTATCCACAATTTGAGGAACTGGCTAAAAAAGTTCAGGAGAGATGCTTTCATAATGGCATGATTCTTGAAGTAGGGGGACGCCACTCTGCAGTCATGCGTTTCTTGCCTCCATTGATCATTACAGAAAATGAAGCCGCTGAAGTTCTGGATATATTTGAGAAGTCTGTAGTTGAAGCTATTCAAATGATCAAATAACAATGAAAATGTTGATCAATTTGAAGAAGCATACTGTTTTATTTGCTATCCTTATTGGCGCCTTTTCTCTAGTATTAACGAATAGTGCCTTTAATATATTATTGCCGAATTTTGTTGAAATGTACAATATTTCAACGGTGTATGGCGGTTGGATTATCGCACTTTATCTGTTGGCAATGACGATAACAATGCCGTTGACCGCTTGTATTGTCGATCGCCTCGGCAGAAAAAAAACGTACATTTTGGGAATTGGGTTATATGGTGTGTTTTCCATTATAGGAGGCATATTTTCACAATATGTACAGACGATACTGATTGTGCGCTTTATGCATGGCGTCTCAGCTGGTTTAATGATCCCGTTATCGTTAGTTTTATTATTTGATATTTACAGTAAGGAAGTGCGCGGAAAAGTGACTGGTGCATGGGGAATGCTGTTAACCATTGCACCGGCTGTTGGCCCAACGTTTGGAGGCTTCATTATTCAGTTTGGAGAGATGAAGCATCTTTTCTGGATCAATGTTCCTTTCGCGCTGCTTTCCTTAATACTGTGCTACAGGCAAATCACCCCAGATACACCTGCACACAGAAAAACAATCCGCCTTCAAGGCATTGGATTAATGGTATTAGGTGTTGGCGGACTGAGTTTGGGCATTCAGATGGTTTCAAATCAGACATTTCCGGGATGGGCGGCAAGTGCATTGCTTATTTTAGGTGCAGTTATTTTAGTTCGTTTTATTCAATTGGAGGATAGACAAAAGGAACCTCTTATTCGTTTCAGACTGTTACAGAATCCGGTATACGCTGCCTCGGTTATTATGTCAGCAGTCCATGCTTCAGTTATGTTTGGTGTTATTTTTATATTGCCCTTGATGTTCCAAGAGGTGTTTGATTTATCACCTTCATTAACAGGTGTACTCTTTATTCCTACAGCCATTTGCACAAGTTTGTTTGTATGGATCGGAGGGAACTTAATTGATTCGGGCAAATCAATGCGTTTTATTGTTTATGGCATCGGCCTGATTGCCATTTCCATATTATTTTTTGCATTTATCCCAAAAGGAGTGCCATTAATTTTAATTTTCATCCTAATGGCAGGTAGAGGAATAGGTGTGGGTTTATCGAATATGCCCGTCACGACTATTGGGCTTAATTCACTCAAGGATGATGATCTGCACGAAGGTTCAACATTGTCCAATACAATCAAACGGTTGGCATCTTCTTTTTCAGTAATACTATTATCCGTTTATTACGATATCCGCTGGCATATGATCATTCAGTCCGGAGAAAGGCCGGAACTTGCAAAATGGATTGCGTTAAAAGAAGAATCCCTAATGCTAGGGGTTTGCATGCTATTAACATTACCGTTGGCTTCATTCTTAAATAGATCAAAAGTAAATGAAGGTGTTGAAAATGTCAGAAAAAAAACGATTTAACAGTCGCGATCAAGCAAATTTCCATACGTGCAAAACATTATTAAATTGTTACATTAGAGAGTTCTGCGGTGAAAACCCCAACTTATTTTCAGTCAATAAAGATGCTTATTCTATATATTTCCCAGTGAGTAACGCAATAATATCAGGGTCTCTTTCGTTCTATTCAGCACTGGGTGAACACGAATATGCCAATTATTATGTAAATGGAGTTGGAAAGCTTGATTATACTTATTTAATTGAACTGATTGTTAATGATATAAAGGGTAAGCATCCTGAAATAAAGGCAGAACGTTCGACTGATTTTTTCAATAAAGTTGGCAATAGCTTTCATAAACTGGCCTTATTTTTAGACCATTCCGTTGAACAACATAAATGGGATTATATAACGTCAGAGCAATCACTCTTGTATGGGCATCCGTTCCATCCCTTTCCAAAAAATACATTAGGGTTTACGGAAGATGAGGTTAAAAGGTTTTGTCCCGAACTCCGAACTTCTTTTCAGTTATGTTATTTAGCTGTCAGAAAAGATATTTTTCAAGAAGAATGGGTGTCAGAAGAAAAACGGGTTAAATTGCATGACAGTATTATAGAGCATGTACGAGAAGTACTAAAAGACAAATTGGATTCCTACGAAATTTTACCCATCCATCCTTGGCAATACGAGCATGTAAAAACAGTAAAAGATGTCTTGGATTATATAAATCAGGAGAAAATCATCCCGTTAGGTAGCTTTGGCCCTGTGGCATACCCAACATCTTCGGTTCGTACGGTGTATATTCCTGAAATGAATTGCAACATCAAGCTTTCGCTGAACATTCAAATCACAAATATGATGAGAACCAATAATAAAGAACAAATGCGCCGAACAATGGATGCCGCCAGATACATATTACATAGAAACGGATTCGGGGCGCAATCAAATACAAAAATAGCATATGAAACAGGGATATGTACATGTCAATTTGCAAGTGAAGATGTGACAAAATTATTTACAATTGTCTATCGCCCAATTGAATTCAATCTAGAAACAACCTATGTTCTATCCAGCTTAATAGAAATCCCAGTTAATTGTAAACATTCCCGACTTTACTCTCTGATAAAAAGTCAACATATAGAGTTAGGGGCCTGGCTCAAACAATATTTGGACATTTCATTATTACCTATAGTCCGTTTAGCAGAAGAGAAAGGCATTCATTTTGAGGCGCACTTACAAAACTCTTTACTAACAATAAGGAATGGTTTTCCGCACACCTTTATTATTAGAGATTTGGAAGGCGTAAGTGTAAATCAAGAAAAGGTTGAAGATGATGTTGATCCGACAGGTCCTCTTTTCTACAAAAAAGAAGAAGCCTGGGCACGGACATCCTATTATTTTATTGTTAACCATTTAGGATCTTTAATCCATGCAATGGCCAAAGATGCAAATGTGAAAGAAGAACATTTTTGGGCGATTGTACGTCATGTTCTTCTTCAAGAATATGAAAATAATTCAAATGAATTCATTCTTCATTTACTGACAACTGAAACGTTTGCTGCCAAAAAAAATATGATAAGTTGTCTTTGGGGAAATAGTGAGACACCGTCCTATATTCCGGTGGAAAATATATTGAAAAAATTAGGGAGTGAAACCTATGGCAACGCTAAGTTACTTGTATAAACACAAGGCATCATTGATGGAAGAAGTAAAAGAGAGGATTATGCGCCAGACGTTGGAGGCCTTATTTTTTGAAGATATTATAAAAGCAATTAAAAAGGGAACCGATTGGGTTTTTAACGGAAAAAGCGGTAAAGGAGATATCATCCAATATTCGTGTAAAGCAGTTGAGAAATGGTCATTCGGCCGAATAAAAATTGAAAAAAATTCTATTAAAAGAGAAGGAGAGAAATGCACAAATCTATATCTGTTTCTTGAAGAGGTTATACAAAATAACTTAACAGGTTCATATACTTCTCAATTTATTCATGAGCTACTAGAAACGTTAGTAAAGGATCATCAATCAAAGCAGTTCCAATTAGATCAAATACCAGAACAGGACCAACACTATGAAGCGTTGGAAAGTCATATGGTGGATGGTCACCCTTATCATCCAAGCTATAAATCAAGAATCGGTTTTTCTTTAGAAGATAATTTTGCTTATGGACCGGAATTCAATCAGGAAGTTTTAATATACTGGGTTGCAGTAAATCAACAACTAATAGATGTCAATACTTTAAAAAAGATGTCATTTGAAGAAATCATAAAACATCATATAAAAAATGAAGATAAACTCAGGTTTTTACAGGTGCTTAAAGAAAAAGGCAGCGAAGAAAAGAATTATGTTTTCTTGCCAGTACACCCTTGGCAACTGAAAAACAAAATTCAATCTCTCTTTGTTCAACAATTAATGGATAAAGATATTGTAATCTTGGGAACAGCAAACAGTACTTATAGAGCACAGCAATCGATCCGTTCTTTATCTCGTCGCGAAAAAACAGAAGCACCCTATATAAAATTCCCTTTAAGTATAACAAATACTTCCACCAGTCGTATTTTAGCCCATCATACAACTCAGAATGCCCCGTTAATAAGTGATTGGCTAAACAAAATCATAGAAGATGACTCGTTATTAAAAAAGGAAAAATTTCAGATTTTAAGAGAAGTAATGGGAATATCTTTTCGATACGATCAGCTAAATTCAATTCAATACGGTATGACTTATGGAACTCTCGGCGCTATATTCAGAGAAAACGTTTCGACATATCTTGAAGATAATGAAGAAGCTTGGCCGCTAAATGCTCTATCGCATATTCAAAAGAACGGAAAACTATTTATCCAAGCTGCGATAGATCAATATGGGGTTGAAGCTTGGAGTGAAGCGCTTATTAAAGTTGTGACAATCCCAATTATACATCTATTGTTCGCTCACGGGATCGCGCTGGAATCCCACGCCCAAAATATTATCCTGGTCATTGAAAACCAATTCCCGAAAAGAATCATTATTAAAGATTTGCATGATGGCGTTCGCTACACTCCTGATCAACTTTTAAAACCGGATTGGGCACCAAAATTAAATCCGGAGCCGGAAAGTCACAGGAAGTTTAATAGATATTCGTTCATTCAGGCCAAAGATTCAGCAGAAGTAAGAGACTATACCTATGATGCATTTTTCTTTATCTGCATGACAGAAATTTGTTTTGCTTTTGAAAAATCCGGCTTGAGTGAGAAAGATTTTTGGCGTACATGTGTAAAAACGATAGCAGCCTATCAAAATGCTCACCCTGAATTTGCAGAACGGTTTAAAATGTTTGATTTATTTTCTGAGGATGCATTGATCGAAGAAATGACTAAGCGCCGTATTTACGGTGACGGCCAGTTGTATTTCCGTAAAGCAAAAAATCCTTTGCTGCTGGCGTGGACTGAAATAAATGAAAAAAAATAAACTTAAAGAAAAGATTAAAAAAAAGCAGCCTGTTTTTGGAATGTTTGCATCTATCCCACATCCCATTATGGTTGAACTAATTGGCCATGCGGAGTTTGATTTTGTCATTATAGATTACGAACATACATCAACGAATATGGAAACAATTGAAGAAATGGTCCGTGCTGCGGAGTTAGTGGGAATTACACCGCTTGTCCGTATTTCGAAAGTCGATCGGATCGAAATCTTGAAAGTGCTTGATTGTGGAGCTCAAGGAATCGTAATACCTAGTGTTACCCAAAAGGAACAAATAGAAAAGGCAATTAACTATGCTTTCTATCATCCAATTGGTATGAGAAGTCTTAATAGCGGTAGGCCGGGACTTTTTGCAAAATATTCTTTAAGGGATTATATCTCCAAGGCAAATGAAGAGATCATGATCGTGCCAATGATTGAAAGCCTGGAAGGAATTCAGGGAAGTGAATCTATTTTATCATTGCCGCAAGTTAGCTTCGTTCTGGAAGGAGCGGCTGACCTTTCTCAATCACTTGCTGTGCCATGGGAGACAGATCATCTGGAAGTTCAAAACCATCTAGAAAAATTATATGAAGTCTCAAAGCATTGTAACGTACCTTACGCAATTGTCTCCCGACATCCTAATAACCATAGAAAGTGGTTGGAAAAAGGGGTACATATTTTTGTATTGGGGGATGAAAGAGGTACAGCATTTCGGGCATATATGGAAAAATTGAATGAATACCGAAGTTTAATTGGAGGTCAGAATGAATTCTATAAAAAAATTAATAAATGAGGTGCATAATCAGACGAAAGATCCAATATGTGCTTATATTTATGACTTGGAAGGGATTCGAAGCCATGTAAGTAATATGTTAAGCACACTGCCCAGGCAGACACATTTATTTTATGCGATTAAAGCGAATCCGGATAAGAGAATTATAGAAGTATTATTGCCATTAGTGAAAGGGTTTGAAGTAGCATCAATAGGTGAGTTGAACAAAGTAAGAGAGGTTTCCAAGACGGTTCCTGTTTTATTTGGGGGACCCGGCAAGAAAGATTACGAACTTGAAAGCGCAATGAGTGAAAATGTTTCATATCTGCATGCAGAAAGTCTTTTGGAACTGAAGAAATTAATTGTACTGGCGAAAAAAAGCAAAAAACATATTCATGTCTTATTACGGATTAATTTAAGAACAAATTCTTTACCCAAAACTAACATATCGATGGGAGGTCGACCAAGTCAGTTTGGAATGGATGAAGAGTTAATTGGGGAAGCGCTATCCATTTTAAGAGAGAAAGAAAATACCCACGTTCATTTCAAGGGTTTTCACTTCCACTCTTTATCAAATAACCTGAAAGCGGAATTGCACGTAGAAATGATTCATCATTATATTCAAAAAGTGGAACGATGGAAGCACCAATATGGATTAGATGTAAAAGTGATCAATGCCGGAGGAGGTTTTGGGGTTTCCTATAATGAAACAACTGGATTTGACTGGAATCTTTTTACCTCCTTGCTCTCCAATAGTGAAAAAGTACAAAGTCTGGGGGATACGGAATTGTTCTTTGAACCTGGCAGGTTTGTCGTTGCTGACCATGGTTATTATGCTGCGGAAGTAGTTGATATAAAAATGTCAGTCGGGCAGTGCTTCGCTGTTATAAGGGGAGGAACCCATCATAATAGATTGCCTGCATCTTGGGGGCATAATCATCCGTTTTCTGTTATGCATCTTGAAAGATGGTCTTATCCTTTTCAAAGGCCGGAAGTCAAAGATTCGAACGTTACGATTGTAGGTGAGTTGTGCACCCCAAAGGATCGACTCCATGAAAATGTCATGGTGAAAAGTTTACGGGTTGGGGATGTCATCTTGTTCAAAAAGTCAGGTGCCTATTGCTGGACGATTTCTCACCACGACTTTTTAGGTCATCCTCATCCTGAATTTTATTACATAACAGAAGGGGACTGTCATGGAAAAAGCAATGATTCAAAAACAAAGTATTACAGCTGAGCAAATCATAACTCAAGATTTAATGAATGCATTTATTGCAGAGCAATTTTTTTTGATCGATAAACAGACGACAAAAATGCTGGAAGAGGCACCAACTGGTATCCAACAACTTTATCCCGCATTTAAACAAACCTTGGTTTATATTGATAACTTATGTTTTCTGCTTGAAAAAAGCTATAGACAGGGATATCAGTGGGTATCTGGTTCTTCTATTTACAAGAAGGAGGACCAAGATTGGGTAGAGATCACTTCAACAATTGAACTTAGTGAATGCGTACTGGAATATTCGTTGTCAAAAGAAGCGTATGAACATCCCGGTGTAAAGGATTTTCTGAAAGGGTTAAAAGTATCTATAGAGCAATTAAATCTTAGCCTAAAACGGGTAGATGATTTCAAAACGATTAAGCCGAAATCAGCTTACGATTGGTTTGTAAAAGGAGAGATGATTGCATCATTACGCGATCGCCCATTTCATCCGTTATCCAAAGCTAAAATAGGTTTTACACCAATTGATTATCAACAATATATGGCTGAATTCAGGAGAAAGACAACTCTATGCTGGGTGGCAATATGTAATGATTCAGTCGTAAAAGGGGGCCCGGAAAATGGACTTGAAAGCTTTGATATTCTAAAAGACGAGGAAAAAGCGATTATTGAAAAGGAGTTAATGATCAAGGGAATTTCCAAAGATGAATATACGATTATCCCAGTTCATCCTTGGCAGCTTAACAATATAATCATCCCGAATTTTAATCAGGAATTAAAAGACAAAACAATTGTTATTCTGGATGCAAAAGTTGGTGATTTCCTAGCCACATCTTCTGTCCGCTCATTAACATCTCCCCATGAGTCAACAAAAATGCTGAAATTGCCAATTAGTGTTATGTCTTTGGGCGCTTCCAGATACTTACCAGTCGTAAAATTGTTGAACGGCATAGCTGGAGAGAAAATGTTTCGGCAAGCCTTAGCTTGTGACGAGACTCTTACTGACAGAGTATTCTTATGTGAAGAAAAAAATTGGTGGGGATATTTACCACAATCAATGGGGCTTTTTGTTGATCATCCGCGCCATTTAGCTACCCAAATAAGAGTTTATCCTCAAGAAATTATGAAAAATGGGTATAAAATAGTCCCTATGTCTTCATTGGGCGTAGATCTACAGGACCAACATTTTTTAAGTGAATTAGTAGAAAAGAATTTATCAAATAAAGATGTCGTCGATATTTACTCGGAGCTCACAGGGATGTTTTATGATATTACTATGAGGTTGTTTAAAGTCGGAATTGTACCGGAAATTCACGGCCAAAATTGTTGTGTGGTTCTAAAAAATAAAAAAATAGCGGGACTGTTATTTAGAGATCATGATTCAGTACGCCTGTATCAACCATATTTAGATAAACATCAAATTAAAGATCCTAAGTACCATATAAGACCTGGTTATTCAAACAGCTTGTACAACGAAACAGTTGAAAAATTAATTTTTTATATCCAATCCCTTGGCACACAAGTGAATTTGGCGGCAATAATGGAATCTTTATCAAAAATCTATCATATTCCAGAAGAAACATTTTGGAAAATTACAGAAATTAAATTACGAGAAGCATTACAAACAATTGACATTCCTGAGAAGGATAGAGAAGTAATCCACTATGCACTTTTCGAAAGAAAACAATGGCCAGTAAAGCTGATCATCCGTCCTTTACTTGAATCGGATGGTGTACCAGGGGCGATGCCATCTGGAAAGGGGATAGGATATAATCCATTTTATGAATTAGCAAGGGGGTCAAAATGTTAACCATTAAAGAAAGGATTCAGAGATACACAACGGATGAAATGGCGAAATTTAAAACAATAAGTACTTCCACAATAGGGCACTTTACCGACTTTGGTTTTATATCCAATTTTAAATGTACAGTGCCTGTCACAAAAGTGCATGGGGAAGTCATTACCGTAAAATTATCAAGTGGAGATGGTTACCCGCTAAATATAGCCCTTCAACATGCCAAAGAAGGGGAAATTTTAGTTATTGATACTTCTGGGAATAAAACACATGCATGCTGGGGAGAATTCAGAGCGAGAAAAGCAGTTGAAATTGGATTATCTGCCGTTATAATTGACGGGGCAGTAGCAGATGTTGAATATTTAAGGCATTGCCGGATTCCTGTATTTTATGAAACAATTTCACCAAAGACGACAAGAAATTTAAAGCTCGAGGGTGAAGTCAACACTCCGGTAAGTGTTGGAGGAGTCGTTTTTGAATCGGGTGACTATATTATCGCTGATCAAGACGGGATTTACAAATTTAACCACCTAAATTATAAAATGTTAATGGAACGTGCAATTGACAAAGAAAAAAAAGAGAAGTCAAGAAGATTGGGGATTTCTTAAAGATTAATTTGGAGCATATGTATTCCCACCAAACTTTTGGTGGGAATGTACGTATAAGGTTTTTTACTGCCGAAGTTTTAGCAGTTGCTAATTATTCATCATAATCGAAAAAATTTATTAGGATGATAAACATGAACAATACGGTGAGCAATAAACTCAGGACCTTTAATATACATTTAGAGAATGAGAAAGCAAAAGATATCGATATGTCGGAACTTTTAAATGAAAAAACATGTAGAATATTTTTACAGAGGTTGATGAAAGAGATAAAGGCACCAAATTTATCAGTCGCTGCTTCGATGTTTTCCAAAAGGTATGCCTATCTTGTGGTTGCTTCAAACTTATATAGTATGGTCGAATACAACAGTGCACTAAAATTACCCATTAAAGCATGTGCGTTGAGCAAAGAACGGGAATTATGCATTCAATCGAAAGATTGGCCCTGGGACGAAGGATCTGATTCAGTGAGGGAACAATGGCGTGAAAATGTATTACACTCTCTTTTTTCTGAGCATATTACGCCCATCTTTAATATTCTGCAAAAAACTTCCCGTCTTTCATCAGCAATTTTGTGGGAAAACGTAGCCATTCGAATCAACTCCATCTATCGGAAATTATTATCAAAAGATATGGAGATGGTTAAAATTGAGCGTTTGAACAGTGACTTTGAATTCTTAAAGGATGCACAAGGGGACCTTTTTAATTTAAAAGAAAATCCGATTAGACAATTTTTGAAGATTGGATTTGAATTTGAGCAAAATTCTTCGCGAAGAACTTGCTGTATGTATTATCAGCTGGAAGAAGACATTGAAGGAATAGGTTATTGCGGAATTTGCCCGATGAAAAGCAAACTCAAAAGAACCGGTAAATATATAGAAGAATGTTAATATTTAATTTTGAAACTCTATTGATTGAAATCCCTAAATAATTTATCATTATAAATGATAACGATTATTAATATCAATTGAGGTAAGTACTTGCCATATAAATCCCCCTTTTATATTGCATGTGCTCCATCTTTAATAAAGGGAGGAAAAGCTTATTCAGTAGGTCTTTAGATTACTAGATTAGGAATTTATAAAAACATAAAATGATAATAATTATCATTTTCAACCAAAGGAGGAAAATGTATGTCTGGAATTACATATTCATTTGAAAAAAAATACTCATTTTCATTGCTTGCAATCATTTTATCACTTGTAATGTTTCTGGCTGGGTGCGGAAGTCAATCATCAGGGGGAACTTCGAAAGATAATAAAGAGGCGGAACAAACAGAACAAAAAGAAGCAGCTGCCCCAGAATCTGAAGGTTCCCGTGAAATCACTCATGCAATGGGAACAACAACCATTAAGGGAACACCAAAAAGAATTGTAACCCTATACCAAGGAGCTACCGATGTTGCAGTTGCTTTTGGAGTGAAGCCGGTAGGTGCGGTGGAGTCCTGGGTGGAACAGCCGGTTTATGAATATCTGAGAGCCGATTTGGAAGGGGTTCAAAATGTCGGTTTGGAGACACAGCCAAACTTGGAAGAAATTGCTAAATTAAAACCTGATTTGATTATCGCTTCAAAACTGCGTCATGAAAAAATTTATGATCAATTATCTCAAATTGCCCCAACAGTCACACATGAGACGGTTTTTAAATTTAAGGAAACGGTAGATTTAATGGGGAATGCCTTAAATAAAGAAAAAGCAGCAAATAAACTTGTTTCTGATTGGGACGGCAGGGTTGCTGATTTCAAAGAAAAAATTACTGCCAAAATGGGAGATAAGTGGCCGGTTGAGGTCTCCATACTTAATTTCAGGGAAGACCACTCCCGTATTTATATTACAGGCTTCGCGGGGGACATTTTAAGTGAACTGGGATTTGAACGTCCTGAATTTCAGCAACAAGAAGCTGAAAAAGGTACTGTAGTACTAAAGCTGACAGACAAAGAAAGTATTCCCAATATGAATGCCGATGTTTTCTTTGTTTTCAATTTTGATGATACTAGCGGCGATGCTGTTAAAAAATCTTTTGAGGAATGGACGAATCATCCATTGTGGAAAGATCTTGATGCTGCGAAAAATAATCAAGTCTATATGGTAAATGAGATTTCCTGGAATAATGGTGGGGGCATCATTGCTGCCAATAACATGCTGGATGATCTTTATACGCATTTCGAGTTGGAGAAATAAATATTCAAAGATTTAGGCAGAATAGGAAGGATTTTTAATCCTCCTATTCTTGTCGTTTATAAACTAATTCATGAAAGAAGAGGGAGGAAATGACGCATCTATTTCCCTATAACTACTTAAAAATTTTAGGTTTAATTCTCGGTTTTTGTCTTTTTGCCATCTCTTTTATTTTAAGCGTTGCTTTGGGCCAGACACCAATTCCTTTTAAAACTACGATTGATGCCTTGCTGAATTTCGACCCATCTTCAACAGAACATGTAATCATAACAACGACACGAATTTCAAGAGCTGTTATTGCAACCGTAATCGGAGCAAGTCTCGCCATAGCTGGGGCATTTATGCAGGCATTAACGAGAAACCCGCTGGCTTCCCCGAGTATTTTTGGGATCAACGCCGGTGCACTGTTCTTTATCGTTTTAGCAGTTTCTTTTTTTTCAGTTTCCTCCTTGATACATCTTATGTGGATGGGTTTTTTGGGGGCGGCAGTTGCAGCAATTTTAGTGTATTTTCTTGGTTCGTTGGGACGGGATGGGTTGTCACCAATAAAAATTGTTCTGGCGGGTGCTGCCATTTCAGCCTTATTTGTATCTTTTACTCAGGGGTTACTGGTCCTTGATGAACAAAATCTGGAAGGAGTACTTTTTTGGCTGTCCGGCTCTGTTGCTGGCAGGACACTGGATATGCTGAAACCAATCTTACCTTTCATGGCAGGCGCAGGAATCTTGGCTTTCTTATTGGGGCATGCAGTTAATATTTTGTCCTCTGGAGAAGACATTGCGAAAGGTCTGGGGCAACGAACCATTTTAGTTAAAATATTAATGGCATGTGTTGTTGTCATCTTGGCTGGCGGTTCTGTTGCAGTTGGCGGTTCCATTGGTTTTATTGGTCTGATTATCCCTCATATTGTTCGTTCGTTAGTTGGTATTGACTATCGGTGGATTGTTCCCTATAGTGCATTATTTGGGGCCAGTTTATTATTGTTGGCTGATGTGGCGGCAAGGTTTGTTATTATGCCCCAAGAAATGCCTATCGGAGTGATGACCGCATTTATTGGCACCCCATTTTTTATTTATATTGCACGCAGGGGGTTTAATAAGGAATGAACAAGTATTTCTCAGTTAGGAATAAATCAGGTAAAGTATCTTTCCATTTAGAAAAAAAAATGATTGTCATGTTATTATCATTATTTTGTGTATCACTATTGTTATTTATCACGGGATTATCCGTTGGCAGTACGATGATTAACCCTATTACAGTCCTATTGCATTTACTGGGGGTGGAAAGTCCAGAACATCAATTTATCATTGAAACTCTTAGACTTCCTCGAGCGATTCTTTCTTTACTTGTCGGCATGGCACTTGGGGTATCCGGTTTAATTTTACAGGGAATCATACGGAATCCGTTGGCTTCTCCTGATATTATAGGAATAACGGGCGGGGCTTCAGCTGCGGCAGTTTTGTTTATTACATACTTTTCGGGTTCAGTCAGTATTAATTTAATCCCTTTTGTAGCCATTTTGGGGGCAGGAACCGTCTCGCTTGTCATCTATATTTTAGCCTGGAAGAAAGGGGTAACACCGATTCGGCTAGTGCTGATAGGAATAGGAATGTCAGCGGCAATGGGTGCTTTAACGACAATGATGATTGTTCTTAATCGCACTTATACTACAGGCCAAGCTTATATTTGGCTAACAGGAAGTGTTTATGGTGCAAATTGGGAAAATGTGTATTCCATGCTGCCGTGGGTGCTGATTTTTGTTCCTCTTGCTCTTCTTTTTTCGCCAGAGGTGAATGTTCAGGAACTGGGAGATCAAGTTGCCTTGGGTTTGGGATCAAGAGTTCAGCTTAACCGATTAGCTTTGCTTATTATTTCAGTGGCTTTGGCAGGTTCCGCTGTGGCATATGGCGGAGGAATCGGTTTTGTCGGTTTAATTGCGCCCCATATTGCAAGAAAACTTGTTGGCCGATCTTTTGGAGGGTTAATACCAATGTCTGCTTTAATAGGTGGATTAATCGTTATTTTAGCGGATGTGGTGGCTAGAACTGTATTTCTTCCACTTGATCTTCCGGCAGGGGTTTTTGTATCTGGAATAGGTGCACCATTTTTTATATATTTACTTTACAGAAATCGGAATATGTAAAGGAGCTAAGACTTATGAACGTGTTAGAAGCAAGGTCTCTGACCTTGAAATATGGTGAAGCAACAATAATTGATGATCTTGATTTGATAATTCCCACAGGAAAAATCACGGTATTCGTTGGAGCCAATGGTTGCGGGAAATCCACTTTATTGCGTTCACTAGCCCGTCTTATAAAACCCAAATCAGGTCAGGTGTTACTAGGGGGTGATGTTGTAGGAGATTTATCTACTAAAGAGGTGGCTAAACGTCTTGGCATTTTACCACAGGGTCCAGTTGCTCCTGAAGGTCTTACAGTTTTTCAACTTGTTAAACAAGGAAGGTATCCTTATCAAAGTTGGCTAAGACAATGGTCTTTTGAAGATGAAAAAGTGGTGGATCAAGCACTTCGGGTTACCGGAATGAAAGAATTTTCTGATAGGTCAGTTGACGCCTTATCTGGCGGACAGAGGCAAAGAGCATGGATTGCGATGACATTGGCTCAAAAGACGGATATTATTTTATTAGATGAACCCACAACCTATTTGGATATGACACATCAAGTTGAAATTTTAAACCTTTTATTTGAATTGAATGAACTGGAAAAGCGAACAGTTGTTATGGTTTTACATGATTTGAATTTGGCGTGTCGATATGCGCATCAAATTGTAGCAATTAGTAATAAAAAGGTTTATTTACAGGGGAAACCGGAGGATGTAATAACATCTGAAATGGTAAAAGATGTTTTTCAAATGGATTGCATCATTACAAAAGACCCGTTGTTTGGTACTCCTTTATGTATTCCACACGGCAAAGGCAGACGAGTTTTAGTAAAGGAGTAAAGAAGAGAAATATATTATAATTATAATATGGGTAGTTTTTTCGAACAGCGTAAATCAAAAGAGAGGTTTGCGCTATTTTAAATTTATTGTAGCCATTTCTTCTATGAGGGTCCCACCAACAAAACGCGGAAAACTGATCAACTCGAATTTGGAAGCACAATAGGCAGTAGCATTGGGCAACCTTTTTTTCGGCTACCGAAGAGACATTAATAATGTATCCTGAATTTTACAGTTTCATAGAAAGGAAGACAGCAATCTGAGAAGGTAAACCATATAATATTCATTGCTCTGTTTGACCTTTGGGACATGGATACCAATTAGCATGCCAAAAGAAATCTCAAACTCTTGTACCCGAAAGACGTTGGAAGATTTTTATTTCATAAGGTGCACAATATCCTCGGTTTGTGGGGAATAAAGCTGTTATTTATCATCGAGGGAGAATATTCATAATGATTTTTACAAAGTAGAATGGATATATCTCCCTTTTTTAAAAATTTTGTAAAAATATCAATCTCATTTAAAAATATCAATTAAGAAAGAGAGAGAAAAAATGGAATATCGGACACTTGGAAAAACAGGATTAAAGGTTTTTGAAATTGGTTTTGGTGGATGGGCAATCGGAGGGGACGCTTGGGGTTCGGTAGAAGATCAGAAGTCTATTCCAGCGATGAATCATGCCTTTAATTTAGGTGTTAATTTCTTTGATACAGCCGATGTCTATGGTGCTGGGCATAGTGAAACATTGGTAAAGCAAATTATAAAAGATAAATGAGATCAAATTATTCTTTCAACAAAAGGCGGATTAATGGATCATACCCGGAAACCGGAACCAATATATGACCGTCCTGAAAAAGTAATTCAGGCATTTTGTAATGTATCCCTCTGTCAAGACACGAAATCCAGATATTTAAGATAAACTACTTCTCCTTTCGTTTTGGTTTTTTGATCGCCTTTCTTAAATTGTGGTTAACCTGAGCTCACCACCCTGGACCGCGTTTGAGTCCGTGGTAAGTTCTCGGTCGGCGGATGGGATAAAAAATGCCTTTACGGCACCATCCGCAGGAATAAATACCTTTTCATTAATAAGGGGATCATTTGTTAAAATGTCAGTTAGAATTTTACTCATAAGTGGCCCGTTATGAATGGTTTGTTCGGATAATGTTCGAACCTCACCAGTCAAATGGACATTTGTTGTTAATTTATAATGTGGTTTAAAGCCCTTCATATCCATAGGAAATAGCGTTCTAAAAGACATTCCCGCATAGTAAAAGCATTTGTCATAAGGAATCTTAATTAGTTCCATGCTATTTATTTCCGATGAAAACATGGTTGGTACTATATTTTCTGCTTGCCAAGGGTGAACAGGAAGAATGTAATAATTTTTAGTTTTTTTCCCCAATTCTATTAATGTTTTTTCAAATGTTGTTTTCAGATCAGGTTCGTATGAAAAAAGTAACTCATTCCAATTTCTATTTAAAATACTCCTACTCGCCAACGTTTTATATAAGGCAACAAAGGAGAGTTTAACTGGGTTTTGGAATTCAGATGAATATTTATAATTTTCATAGGCTGAGAGGCCTTTCCTCATCTTTGCGCCCGGATGGCAGGGGTGACCCTCAATAACGGATTGCTCCATAATTACATAGGAATCCTGATGATTTTCTGCTGCCTCTAAAAAGGAAACAGGATTCAGTGATTTTTTAAAATCTTTATACGCATAAGCAAGTGCTAAATTAGCGGAACTGTTGGAAAGGTCGTTCTTGAACGAATCCAATGCTTCTTGACCTTGATTCCAACCCTCTTTTGATATATTTCAAGGACCTTCACAGGATGTGTAATCTCCATTTGAATCCCTTTCTCGGGTACAAGTGCAAATGGACTTGCTACTTCCACCCTTCCAGATGCAAACCTTTGAATGATAGGTACAATGATAAAAGTCCCTTGATTGTTGAAAGGAAGAATAGTAAGCTCTATGAATCTTTCGTAGACATTATACATGCTTAGGATATGAGTCCATTTCTGTTGTTAGGATTTAATAATCACCATTCCAGAAGGGAAAATAACGGTATTGATTGGCGGTAACGGGAGTGGAAAATCTACCATTCTCCGTTCGCTGGCCAGACTACTGAAGCCACAAAAAGGAACAGTATACTTGGATGGTAAAAAAATTGACCGTGAACCTACGAGGGAAGTTGCAAAAAAGCTTGCAATATTACCACAGGGTCCACAGGCACCGGAAGGTTTGACAGTTAAGGAGTTGTGTTACTATGGTCGTCATCCGCATAAAGGGCTTTTATCAAAAAATACAAAAATTGACCATGAAATGGTTGATTGGGCACTTGATGCTACCCGTATGCATGACTTTGCGGAAAGGCCACTCGACGCTTTATCAGGAGGACAACGACAAAGGGCATGGATCGCAATGGCACTCTGTCAAGGAACAGACTTACTCCTATTGGATGAGCTAACAACTTATCTTGACTTGGCCCACCAAATTGAAGTACTGCAGTTGTTAAGGGAATTAAACGGTGAATACGGCCGAACCATCTTAATGGTACTCCATGATCTTAACCAGGCTGCACGCTATGCTGACTATTTAATAAGTATTTCGAATGGAAAAATATACAGAGAAGGGACTCCAAAGGATATTTTTACAGAAAAAATGATTAATGAAGTATTTGGACTAGAATGCCGTATTATTGAAGACCCTGTGGAAGGATCACCAATGTGTGTTCCGATTGGCCTGAGCGGAGAAAAAAAGAAGAAAAAGATTATTTCCATTTCTTAAAGGACAATATTGGGGGCGAGGAGATTAAAATGGACGCTTTTAATGCAATAGGAAATTGAAGAAGTAATGGAACAGTGAAAGCTGATCCGGTAGATAAAGAATGAATTAATAAAATGTTACAAGCTGCGGCATGGGCACCCAACCCAAAAGCAGGCCTGTCCGCTGCCAACCTTGCAAAGGCGATAGCAGCAGCCTTATTGTTTGATTACGAGGGTGACGAGGAAGCAGTAAAACTGCAGGATATGATTAAAGAAAATGGAGTGTTGTATGTACTTCAAGAAGTCTGTGGTCTCTCTGAATCAAGCGACCTGGCAAATGAAATCATAAACCAGTATCAGGCATTGAAAAAGTAACCTTTTATTATAAAAAGCCTCAGGCTTTCGAGTGATTCTCGGAAGCCTGAGGCTTTTTTATAATATCAGAATTTAGATCCCTTTGAACCTAGAGAATTGTCTAGCGCAAGCAGCCTACCCTCTGAGGTCACAAGCTTGAGGCCCCCGGGATGGGGTCATGCAGACGTTGTCACAGGACGCAGCGTTCTTAATCTGCGTTCCTTCGTGGGCAAGACGCCCTGCGCGCTTTTCTTAGGGTCTGATAGCTTGCCTCTGAAGCATTAGAAGAATTCTAACAGGCTAAAAATGATAATACTTTCGAAGTGAATAAGCAATCAATCTGCAATGCGGAAGGCTTTTGATATTTGCGATCAATCCTTTTATGATAGCAGGGCTCAGGCTGGGTTCCAGGACATCCTGCTTAAGCAGGATCAGGGAATCTTTTTCAATCGACTCTTCTAATTCCCGTATTTTTTGATCCATGATTTCTATCATTTTCCCGGTGGTTATCTCTTTATTTACCGGCTCGCTGAACATTTCGTAGAGCTCGTCCGTGATAAAGGGAATGGTTGATTGCTTTGCCATTAGATTCGTTTTTTCCGCAAGTGATCGGCCCAGAAGGTTCAGATCCAGAGGCACATTGAAAAATAAAAATAAATGAGAGTATATATGCATGAAGCCTTTAATGCAATAGATTAAATCGTATTTTGTATGCTGGACAGTCTCTCCATATAACTGATCTAACATCGATAGGGTGATGTTATCGATTAATTGGTCAAAGTGGCGCCCTTTTGATATTAATTCTTGGTTAAACGTATGCGCTTGTTCTTTAATGAAGATTTTGGCAAAGTCTGAATGCTTCTGAAAAGAGTGGAAAGTGGTGTAAAAAAACTTTCTTAAAAGCTCTTCACCCGTATTATTGGGATCTTTGACTATATGGTCAAGATCTGAAATGAATTGCATCATAAAATGATCAATCAATGCCATGATCAATTCATCTTTTGATTTGAATGATAAGTAAAAAGCTCCTTTGGAAATGCCGGAGTGCTCGGTGATCTGCTGAACAGAGGTAGCTTCAAACCCTTGCTTGGCAAAGAGTTCTAAAGCGCTTTCCATAATTAATTGCTTCTTGCTCATGTAAGAATGTCACTCCTTTATGATTGACAAATGACCACCTGGTCATTATTATATGTAATTGAGTCTAATAAGTCAATTTAGGGTAGGTGCACAAGTGAAAGGGTTAGTGAATTTTGTCCTGCAGAATAAACTTGCGGTCTGGCTGTTAACAATTATTATCACGGTATCTGGCATTTATTCAGGTACACGGATGAATATGGAGACTATTCCGGATGTCTCAATTCCTTACTTAATGGTAATGGACGTATATCCGGGGGCAACTCCTGAAAAAGTGATGGAAGATGTGTCCATCCCAATCGAAAAGGCCGTCGAAGGTCTTGAAGACGTTAAATCTGTTTACTCAAATTCCTATTCTAACATGTCGAATATCCAAGTGGAATATGAATATGGTATTGATATGGACGAAGCCAAGCGTGCTCTTCAATCGGCTCTGGATGCAGTGGAGCTGCCGGAAGGAGCACAGGAACCGACCATTACGGCCATCAGCATGAACATGATGCCGGTTGCTGCGCTGAGTGTAAGCAGCAAATCAGAGGATATCGTTGAGTTAACTTCAACGGTAGGAGATATCATACTGCCAAAACTTGAAAAAATTGATGGTGTAGCATCAGCGACCATCACGGGCCAGCATGTGGAAGAAGTGCAGCTCACATACAACGAAGAAAAATTGGCTGAGCTTGAGCTCACCGAAGATAAAGTAAAGGAAATGATTCAGGCAAGCAACATGGCTGTATCATTGGGACTTTACGAATTTGAAGAAGGTGAACAGGCTGTCGCAGTGGACGGCAAGTTCATGACCGAGGATGAATTAAAGAATATGCTCATCCCGGTAACACCAACCGCACAAAACCAGTCACCTTTTGTAAAGCTGAGTGACATTGCCGAGATTGATACGGTCGGCAGAGTGCAATCTGTATCCCGTACAAATGGTGATGATGCCATTGCCATTCAAATCGTCAAAGAACAGCAGGCTAACACGGTTGAAGTGGTCAATAATGTCAAAGAATTAATCAAGGAAGAAAAGGAAAAGATTGATGGCCTTGTCATAGATCTTTCACTTGACCAGGGTAAGCCGATTGAAGAATCCGTTTCAACTATGATTGAAAAGGCTGTGTTCGGCGGGCTGATCGCAGTCTTGATTATTTTGCTGTTCCTGCGTGATTTTAAATCAACGATCATCTCGATCGTATCAATTCCAGTTTCGATTTTTATGGCGCTCCTATTGCTTCACTGGATGGATATTACGCTGAACATCATGACATTGGGAGCCGTTACGGTTGCCATTGGCCGTGTTATTGATGACTCAATTGTAGTCGTTGAAAATATTTACCGCCGCCTTCATCTGAAGGAAGAAAAACTGACAGGGCGCGCACTTATTCGAGAAGCTACGATTGAAATGTTCAAGCCAATCCTCTCCTCGACATTGGTAACCGTTGCTGTATTCGCACCGCTCATTTTTGTCGGAGGAATGGTTGGCGAGCTGTTTACGCCATTCGCTTTGACCATGACTTTCGCGCTTGGTGCTTCACTTCTTGTAGCTATTACAATCGTTCCAGCGCTGTCTCACTTCTTGTTTAGGAAGAAACTGTACAGTGAAAAAACGGAAGGCAGCCATAAAGAAGCTGGAAAACTATCAAAATGGTATAAAGGCATTCTTGAGAAATCTCTTAATCATAAGATTATTACATCCATCATTGCGGTAGTATTGCTGGCGGGCAGTTTAGCGCTGACACCAATGATCGGATTCAGCTTTATGGGCAGTGAAGAAGAGAAAGTGATGTATCTAACATACACACCTGAAGCTGGAGAACTTAAAGATGAAACTTTAAAGAACGTGGAAGCAGTAGAAGAAGAGATGCTGAAGCGTGATGATATTGACATCGTTCAAATATCTGTAACCGAAGAAGCGGATCAAATGGCTGCCATGATGGGCGGAGGAGCAGGCGGAGCCTTAATGTACCTGATCTTTGACCCTGAAATGGATAATTTTCCTGAAGTCCGTGAAGAAATTGAAGATTATGTGTTTAATATCGGACAATCAGGTGAATGGAAGAGCCAGAACTTCTCATCTATGTCCGGTTCAACCAATGAAGTCAGTTACACATTCTACAGTGAAGATTTAGATAAACTGAATGACGCTGTCAAAATGGTAGAAGACGTAATGAAGGAAAATGAAGAATTGGAGGACGTTTCTTCAAGTGCAGAAGGCGCCTATGTTGAATATACCTTCAATGTGGAGCAGGATAAACTGCTGCAGTACGGTCTGACAGCCGGACAAATTGTCATGATGCTGAATCCGTCAAACACCAAGGATGTTCTGACAACGATTGAAAAAGACGGTGAGATGCTTGAAGTCATTGTCCAGCAGGAGCAGGCGGAACAGCCGAAATCCATTGATGATATCCTGGCAACACAGGTGCCGACAGCAATGGGTACAGTTATGCTTCTTTCCGAGCTTGTTACAGTAAAAGAAGGTACAACGCATAATACGCTTGCCCGCAGTAAAGGCGAGTACTACGCAACCGTGTCAGGTACGGTCAAAGGCGAAGACATCTCAAAGGCTACTTCTAAAACAGATGAAGCGATAGATGAACTGGATCTGCCTAAGGGTGTAACAGTCGGAGCTGCGGGCGTTCAGGCAGACATGACTGAGACGTTCACACAGCTTGGCACTGCGATGCTTGCAGCCATCGCGATTGTGTACTTCATTCTGGTCGTTACATTCCGTGAAGGAGTGGCGCCATTTGCGATTCTCTTCTCCCTTCCATTTGCCGTGATTGGTTCTTTCATTGGCTTATTAATTGCCGGCGAAACTATTTCTGTATCGGTCATGATGGGACTATTAATGCTAATTGGGATTGTCGTAACCAATGCCATCGTTCTGGTGGACCGGATCATCCATATGGAACGTGATGGTCTGGTCATGAGGGAAGCGGTGCTGGAAGCGGGAGCAACCCGCCTTCGTCCGATCCTGATGACGGCCATTGCGACAATTGGCGCTTTAATTCCGCTGGCGATCGGTTCTGGCGGGGGCGGGTTAATCTCCAAAGGCCTTGCGATAACGGTTATTGGCGGTTTAACAAGTTCGACGTTATTAACGCTTATCATTGTACCGATCGTTTACGAAGTATTATCTAAGGTATTTAAGAAAAACCGCAGAGAAATCGAAGAAAACTAAAGAAGGAGCCCTGCAGAATATGTAAAGCCTGCAGGGCTTTTTCTTTTTTAAACGGTATCACTTTATAATTCAATAATTGTTTAGCTCCAAAAGGGGATTTTTCTTCAGATTTGTGAGGGGGATCGGTCAGATTTTTTCTTTTTCTGCTGCTTTTCGGTGCACATATTGGTTTGATTTGGACTTTTCAGTGGATATGCGGTGCCGATCAGTGTCAGATTCTACTAAACTCAGCGTCTGGAGGAGGATATCGGTCAAATTTTCCTAATAATCGGTCACTTCCCCAGAGATATCGGTCAAATTTTCCTTTTATCGGTCACTTCCCCCTTTATATCGGTCAGATTTTTAATATATCGGTCACTTCGCGTTACATCAACTTTCCAGCAAAATCATGGTGGAAACGTGACTTAAGCCCTGGCCGAAAAGGCTTCTTCATTTTTATATGCCCCTAATAAACTCCCTCTTTTCTTTTACAAGATCCACCCTTGCAAACAGAAGTGCATACATAAAAGTAAAAATAAGATACGCTAAGCCAATAATCAGGCTAAGAGTCCTCGGGTCAAAAATCTCCAGCAGGAATCCTGCTGCACCCATGGAGATAGCCAGGGAAAGGTTTGAAACCATCTGCATTAAACCAAAAAAGGTTCCCTGTCTTGATCGGGGTATGAATTTCATCATGACCGTGTCCAGGCAGATGTTGCCAAGGCCGCCTGCAAAGGTGATCAGCACAACAGTGAAAAGTGCTGTATAAAAGCTTGGTGCGAGGCTTAATAAAATATGGCCAGTGCCTTCTAAAGCGATAAAGATGATTGCGAGTACAAGGATGCCTTTCTTGATCATATGAGAAAAGAATGAACTTAGAATAAGCCCAATCCCCAGTGCTCCATACATAAATCCAACGCCCAATTCTCCCATATCAAAAACCTCCAGCCCATAAATGCTTACAAGAATATTGTCAATACCATTGGCGAGCGGCATGGTCAGCATCATGACAAAAAAGGCAATCAGTGCAGAAGAGCCAAGTATAAGTCTCGCTGGCGAAATGGCAGCGGATGTTTTCGTTCTTTTTCTATTTTCCTCAGAGACAGCCGGGAAAACCATCCTGGAGATTAGATATGCTGATAACAGGAAGGTAAGGCTGTTAATCATGAAAGCGGCATTGTTACCTAGAAAGTAGGCGAGAATTCCGCCTGTGCTTGATCCAATAATGAGGACGGCCCCGATCATGACTTGTTCAATCGCGTTTACAAATATGAGCCTATCTGACTTTACAAGGGCAGGTATCGCAGACATCCTGGCTGGTGAGTAGATGGCTTCTCCCGTTGCGATTAGGAGTGCACTTGCGTAAACAATCCATAAATCCCCTGCCTCCCTTACGAAAAGCAGCCCCATGACAGCAGGCACTCTCAACAAGTCTACTGCCACGAGAATGGCCTTTTTGGAAAAACGGTCTGCCAGCATTCCGCCTATTGGAGCAATGAAGAAAAAAGGTGCCATGCGAATGGCGAATAACAGGCCAATAGCTACTCCGGAACCTGTCACGTGGTATAGCAGGGCAAGCAGCGCAACCTGAGTAAATCGATTTCCAATTCCATTAATGACACCCGCCCAAAAGAGCTTTTGATAATTTTTTTCCTGTTTCCATACAGTCCAATTTGTCATTTATCTGCACCTCTGCTTATTCTAATTCGATATATATCAAATTTGTAAACAAAAAATAACTTAAATTAATTAGATAAATGTCTAATTAGATTATATTCAAATTAGATAGTTGCTGCAATCCTTAATTTTCAATTTTTTTGTTGATTGAAAGAGGGGCTAGAACGCCCGCAGCAGCATAAGAAATCCGCAAACTGATTAACTAGAAGTTTTAAAATGTTTTTTTGTTGGTATTTAAATAGTAAAACATCAAGAGAGGATTATGAGAGATGAAAGAAATTACGGTAACAATTGATTATGAAGGACAAAAATATCAGACTAATATCCTTACAAATAAAGAAGCCGGCGATAAGGAAATCTTAAAGAAGGCAGAAGATCAGATTCGAAAACAGTGGAATAATTAATAATAAAAATTCACCCCCTTAATCCGTTAAGATAAGGGGGTGAACGATTGGACTAGTAAAATTTTTGATTTAGTTTTTGCTGCAATAATTCGATTTTATTTGGCAGGGCAAATAAGTACTCTATTAAACTTTCGAGGAGCTCCATCAGCAGAGAAGCCATTTCCTGATCAATATCCTTTTCAAGATCAAGCATCTGGTAAAAAGCGCTGCCTGGCTGTGCCAGCTGGCTTAAAGACTGCAGAGGCCTTGCTAAATCAACATGCTTTGGCAATTGTTCAAATTGCTTTGAAAGGTTTTGCCCTTTGACCTCTTCGCCGAGAAAGTTTTTTAGAATACTCTCAAGCACCCGTTTGGACATAACTGCAGTAGCAACTGTGTCTTTGGAATAGCTGACATTTAAAGCTGATCGATAGGCTCTGGTCAGATCGCCGGGCACTTCCTTTATTTTCGCCAGCTGAGTCAGAAGCTCTTTCGCTGAATTGGGGTCATATATATATAGCACCGTCTCGTCGCTGGATTGGTCAGCTTGATTAAGAATCATAATAAAAACGGATTCTTTTTTACAGGCAGAACAATTTGCATGGGATAGAATGCTGGACTTGCTTGTATGATTATAATTTGCCTTTATCGTAAAAAGGCTCGGCTTACTGCATTTTGGACACTCACATTGGACACTTGATGGTAACTTCCTATAACCAAATTGACTATGAGAAATAATTTGTGCAGGCAACACTCTTCTCATCATCATTTCCCCCCGCTAGATTCTAATTTCCATTCCATTACAATTAAGTATAACTTTGAAAATTAATAAGACAAAGCAGAAAAATATGGAATTTTCCCTCAATTTATTTAGCAAAGGATGATGGAATAAGTATATTGGGTATGACATAGATATTAAAAAGTGCATTCATTAACAATAAACTGGAGCTAAAGTTAACCATATTATTTTTAATGAGGTAAAGAATGAAGAATTGATATCCTCGTTCATTTTCGGATATAGGACGGAAATAGAGGATGCCTATTCGGGATACGATCGTGGAGTAAAGCCGTATCGGAATGTGGAGATTCGTTTGGAAACCTGCTGGAGATCTATTCACATGCTATATGACTTATTCACTTGGGGCTTTTCTAATGGCAGTATTGATTTAAATGTTAAAAGGAGCCAGTCCCATCACGGGAATAGCTCCTTTTTCTTTAGCCTTTATAAGGGTTATTGCGGTTTTCCCTTACATTATCAAAGTCATATGCATCTCTCTGGCGGACATCGGCTTCATCGGTATAGCCGGAAACAGTCCGATCTGTGTAGTCATCTGCAGTTGTATCACCAAGGTTTTCGCTTAACGGCCGATTTGAGTCAAGATTGTCATCTGTCCAAACACTGCTGCTGTTTCGAGTATTATCCTTGAAAGCGTTTGTTCCGCGATCAAGCTCGCCAGGATTTAAAGGGTCAACATTTGTATAGGTTGTCCGACCTCCGTCAAGTGCAGTACGGTCAGTGTCGGCATAGCCGGAATCAAAATCAGCTGACTTGGTTTCAGGATCTACTAGCACAAGGATTTTCCCTGACTTCACATCCGCTTCATAACGATGTGCTTCCTCTTCCGGAATGCCCATGCCAATAAGAGCCCCGGCAATTCCGCCTGCCCCTGCTCCAACTGCGGCACCTGTTAATGTAGCGGCGATCGGCCCTGCAGCGACAATTGGGCCAATTCCCGGGATCGCCAATGCACCCACGCCTGCAAGCAGCCCTGTTAAGCCTCCTAGAATCCCGCCTGTTGCAGCTCCGGTTGCTAGGCCTTCTTCTGTTTTTGTACCTGTTTCTTCTGTCACCGCGTCAACATCTTCCTGGTTTTTGCTGATCACAGAAATATCTTCGGGACGATATCCTTCAGCTCTTAATTTCTCAACTGCCAGAATCGCTTCCTGCTCTGTATCATATGCGCCTGCAATATGCTTGCTTGTTGCCATTGTTATTCCTCCTCCTTTTTTAAAATGCTTATCTATTGGTATACATACCTTTTATAGGACTTCAATAAACCGGGTGGGTAAAATTACTAATATTTTACCCTTGACTCAAGCCTCTGCTTGACCTGAATGACCTGAATGGTTAGGTTTAAAATAGATAAATCATAGGAAGGTTGATTAGCTTGAGGAAATTATATTATGAGGATCCTTACATGCGTTCATTTAAAACGGAGATGCTGAAACAAGAAACGGATGAACGGAATAGGGTTTTTGCAGTACTTAAAAAAACAGCTTTTTACCCGGCTGGAGGCGGACAGCCTCATGACCTTGGGACTCTTAATGGATTAAAAGTAGTGGATGTCGAGGAAGTGGAAGGGGAAATCCGTCATTATTTAGAAAAGGAATTGGAAGCTCACGGTCCGGAGATATCAGGTGAAATAGATTGGGGCAGGCGTTTTGACCATATGCAGCAGCATGCCGGACAGCATATTTTATCAGCTGCCTTCGAAGAGCTATTCGGCTATAAGACAGTCAGTTTTCATATAGGCAAAGAGGCATTAACCATTGACTTGGAAATCAGCGAGTTGCCAGAACGGCATGCAGAGGAAGCGGAGGGGCTGGCTAATGCCATCATTCTTGAGAATCGGCCGATTGAGACCAGGTGGGTGGCTGCGGAGGAAGCTGCCCGATTTCCACTGCGCAAGCAGTTAGCTGTCAGCGACGCCATACGCCTTGTTATTATTCCTGAGTTTGATTATAACGGATGCGGCGGAACACACCCATCCTCAACCGGACAGGTTGCCGGGATTAAAATATTGGATTGGGAACGGCAAAAGAAAAAAGTACGAGTGCAATTTATCTGCGGCAGCCGAGTGCTTAAACAGCTTCAGCAAAAACACAGGTTTACAAAAGAGCTAAGTCAGCTTCTTAATGCGCCTGAACAGGATCTGTACATTGCGGGAAAACGTTTAATTGATAATGGGAAAGAACTGGAGAAAGAACTGGATGCAGCAAAAGATGCCCTTTTATTTTATGAAGCAAAGGAAATGGCAAGCAGCCCAGCAATAGCAGAATCCGGGAAGGTCATTAGCGGAGTTTATCAGGAGCGTTCGATCCAAGAATTGCAAAAGCTAGCGCGTCTGATTTCTTCCCAAACAGAAGATGCAGCGATTATTTTAATAAATGAAATGGAAAATAAATTGCAATTTGTTTGTGCGAGGGGGTCGCTTTCTGAGATTAATATGAAGGACTTGTCCGCTGAACTTTTAAAGGCGATTAATGGCAAAGGCGGCGGCAACCCTCAATTTGCCCAAGGTGGCGGAGACAAGCGCATGAGTGGAGAAGAGTTAATGCAGCAAGCTTTGGAACTTGCAGGGGAAAAGTTGATTAGGGATTTAAATTGATAAAATATTTAGAAAAGTGTTGAAAAATGATTGTCAGACAGCTCCTGTTGTATTACAATTTTAGTATGGGCCATGCATTATAATGAATGTTTATGTTTAACCCCATAAACACCTCATATAATATCCGGTTCTGCAGGAGGCAAGTTCATGTACAGGCAAAATACCGTCTATATCATCGGAGACAGCAAGACATCATTGAACAATCCTATTATGCAAAAATATAATGGTTTCTTTGTTGCACTTGTGATCGATAGGGAAACAGATCAAATTGTTGATGCAGAATGTTCATCAACAATTAATTTAACCTCATTATTTATTAAATCTATATTTGTTGGCAAATCTATATTAGAAGTAGACAAGGTGATGGAAGAAATAGAAAGCCGCTACTTCGGTTCCTCACAAAAAGCCTTAATGGTTGCTTTTAAAAATGCCCATATTAAATACACACAAATTATGAATAAATAAAGCTGCTTTTTCTGTTTTCCGCAGATGAAATCCAGCTATCAGAGAAGAACTACTTTTCTCCGATAGCTGGATTTTTTGTAGACGAAACAGGAAATCAAGCAAATTGGAAAATCGATGACAGAGTTTACAGAAAATATTAAATAATCTATAATATAGAAAAATACTATAATAATATAATATTTGGGGGATTTTGTATGAAGCTTTATTTATCTGTTGATATGGAAGGAATCACAGGGCTAGCTGACCATACCCATGTTGATTCCTCGAAACATAATTATGAACGCGGCAGAGTGATCATGACGGACGAAGCAAATCATGTTGTTACAGCTGCTTTCGAAGAAGGCTGCAGCGAGGTTGTTGTAAATGACAGTCACTCCAAAATGAATAATCTCCTTATTGAAAGGATGCATCCTGAAACCCAGCTGATTACTGGTGATGTAAAGCCGTATTCCATGGTTCAAGGGCTGGATTCGAGCTTTGCTGGTGCAATGTTTGCAGGCTATCATGCAAGAGCTTCCATGAAAGGGGTTATGTCCCACTCTATGATATTTGGTGTGAGGCATATGTACATAAATGACAAGGCTATTGGTGAGATGGGTTTTAATGCCTATGTGGCAGGCTATCATAGAGTTCCGGTCTTAATGGTGGCTGGAGATGACCAGGCGGCATTGGAAGCCATGGAATTGATCCCAAATGTCACAACGGCTGTTGTGAAAGAAACGATGTCCCGTTCTGCTGTAAAATCCCTGACGCCTGCAAAGGCAGGGCAGCTTTTAAGAGAAAAAGCCGCCGAGGCTCTTAAAAAGAAAGATCTCGTAGAACCGCTAGTTCCTCCGGAAAATCCTGTATTAAGAATCGAGTTTGCCAATTACGGCCAGGCCGAATGGGCGTCGTTAATGCCGGGAGCGGAGATAGAAGAGAACACAACCATTGTCCGCTATCAGGCAAAAGACATTCTAGAAGCCTATCAGGCAATGCTTGTCATGACTGAGCTGGCTATGAGAACTACATTCTGTTAGGAAGTGTTAATAAATGACTGGATACATAATTAAACGCCTTATCGCTATGATTGTAACACTCTGGTTCATTATCACACTTACTTTCTTCTTAATGCATTCCATACCTGGATCACCTTTTAACGAAGAACGAAACACTAGTGAAGCGGTCCAGCGTAACATGGAGAAATTCTACCATTTAGATGAGCCGCTCTATGTACAATATGGGATGTATTTAAAGTCTGTTGTTACGTTTGATTTTGGTCCTTCTATTAAAAAATCCTCCCAGACAGTTAATGAAATGCTCGGGCGCGGATTTCCCGTCTCGTTTGAATTGGGCATAGTCACGCTGATCGTGGCTGTTTTTTCCGGCATCGCCCTGGGAATCATCGCAGCTCTCCGGCATAACGGATTTATTGATTATTTGGCAATGACCATTGCCGTTCTGGGAATATCCGTACCAAACTTTGTTCTTGCAACTTTATTGATTCAGCAGCTGGCAGTTAATCTGGCTATTCTGCCGGTTGCCACCTGGTCAAGCCCGAAGCATATGATTATGCCGACTTTGGCGCTTGCAACAGGGCCTATGGCGATTATTGCCCGCTTAACACGCTCAAGCATGCTGGAAGTGCTGACCCAGGATTACATAAAAACAGCCAAAGCAAAGGGTTTATCTCCTGTAAAAATCGTTTTTAAGCACGCATTAAGGAATGCGCTGCTTCCGGTTGTAACAGTTTTGGGATCCCTGGCAGCAAGTATTTTGACAGGTACATTTGTCATTGAAAAAATATTTGCTATTCCTGGGATGGGGAAGTATTTCGTTGAGAGCATAAATACCCGCGATTATCCGGTCATAATGGGTACAACCGTTTTTTACAGCACCATCTTAATCATTATGTTGTTTCTTGTTGACATCGCGTACGGAATTTTAGATCCGAGAATTAAGCTTCATAAAAAGGAGGCGAGCTAATGGAACTGCGCAAACAGCATGAAAGCCACAATCTTGCACCCGAAATTCCGGATGATTGGTTTGTGCCTAAGATCAGGGATCAGGATGAAGCAGAAGCAGTTGTAAGGCCAAGCCTCTCCTATTGGCAGGATGCCTGGCGCCGGCTTTTGAAAAATAAGCTCGCTATGGCAGGGTTGTTTTTTCTCATCGCTTTAGCTTTTATGGCCATTTTCGGTCCTGTCATTTCACCGCATAGTGTATCTGAGCAATCTCTGGCCAATCAGAATCTGCCCCCATCTTCAACCTATTGGTTTGGAACAGATGAGCTGGGCCGTGATGTATTCGCCAGAACCTGGTATGGTGCAAGAATTTCATTATTCGTCGGGATTGTAGCGGCGATGATTGATTTTGCAATCGGAGTTATATATGGAGGTATTGCCGGCTATAAAGGCGGCCGAACAGATAATGCCATGATGAGGGTTGTTGAGGTTCTTTATGGTCTCCCTTACCTGCTTGTTGTCATATTAATTAGTGTTGTAATGGGACCAGGGTTATTTACAATCATATTTGCCCTCTCTGTGACGGGCTGGGTGGGCATGGCCCGCATTGTCCGCGGACAGGTTCTGCAAATAAAGAACTATGAATTTGTATTGGCGTCCAAGACATTCGGAACAAAGACTTCCCGGATTATTAAGAAAAACCTGCTGCCAAACACTATGGGTCCGATCATCGTACAAATGACCCTTACAGTGCCGTCAGCTATCTTTGCAGAAGCGTTTCTTAGCTTCCTTGGTCTAGGCATTCAGCCGCCTTTTGCGAGCTGGGGTTCAATGGCGAATGATGGTTTGTCTACGATTCTATCAGGCCATTGGTGGCGCCTGTTCTTCCCGGCCTTTTTCATCTCCCTGACAATGTTTTCATTTAACGTGCTTGGAGATGGATTGCAGGATGCCCTCGATCCGAAGTTAAGGAGGTAAAGCATGGAAAAAGTACTGGAAATTAAAGACTTGCATGTCACATTTACAACTTACGGAGGCGAGGTCAAGGCGGTAAGGGGAGTCTCATTTGACCTTTTCAAAGGGGAAACGCTGGCAATTGTCGGTGAATCCGGCTGCGGGAAAAGTGTGACTTCCCAAAGCATTATGCGCCTGATTCCTTCTCCTCCAGGCAGAATAGCAGCTGGGGAAGTTTTATTCAAAGGTCAAGATCTGACCAAATTAAAAGAATCTGAAATGAGGAATATTCGTGGTGCAGATATTTCGATGATTTTTCAGGATCCTATGACAGCTTTAAATCCAACGATTACGGTCGGTGAGCAAATTATCGAAGGAATCATGCAGCATGAAACGATTACAAGGCAGGATGCTCGTAAAAAAGCTCTGGAAATGCTTGATTTGGTCGGAATCCCTAATCCTGTTGAACGATTGAAGCATTATCCCCACCAGTTCAGCGGAGGAATGAGGCAGCGTATCGTAATTGCTATGGCCCTTGTCTGTGAGCCAGAAGTGCTGATAGCAGATGAACCGACTACAGCTTTGGATGTTACCATCCAGGCACAAATATTAGATTTATTTAAAGATATCCAAACGAAAACGGGTGTATCGATTATTATCATTACCCATGACTTAGGGGTTGTTGCTCAAGTAGCAGACCGCATTGCAGTTATGTATGCAGGAAAAATAGTGGAAGCAGGGGAAAGAAGGGAAATCTTCTATAATCCTCAGCATCCTTATACAAAGGGTTTGTTAAATTCAGTTCCACGGCTTGATTTGGATGGTGCCGACCTGGTGCCAATAGGAGGATCACCGCCAGACTTATTCTCGCCGCCGGCAGGGTGCCCATTTGCGGCGCGCTGTGCCTTTGCAATGGAAGTATGTGACCGTGTTTTTCCGTATAAAACTCATATTAGCAGGGATCATCATGTTGATTGCTGGCTCCAGGATGAACGGGCTCAGAAAATGCTTGCAGGCATCAAATAGGTTCTTCCTTTCACGGTACTTGATTAGGTGCTTTGAAAGTTCATTCAGCTGCCAGTTGCAGTTGAACATAGAAAGAAAATAATTTTAATAGAGGGGGAAAAAGAATGAAAAAGTTTTTATCTCTGCTGTTATCGGCTGTGCTGCTATTTGTCATGTCAGCTTGCACGGCCAATGAAAATGCCGGCAGTGAAACTGACAGCAAGGACGACGGCAAGAAAGAGGAAGAAAGCACTGAGAAAGTTCTTTATTTGAACAATGGCCAGGAGCCGACTTCGTTTGACCCTCCAATCGGATTTGACTCTGTTTCATGGAGCGCGTTAAACAACTTGATGGAAGGTTTGACTCGTCTAGGAAAAGAACATGAACCTGAAGCAGCAATCGCTGAAAAGTGGGATGTTTCAGAGGATGGAAAAACGTATACATTCCATATTCGTGAAGATGCAAAATGGTCAAATGGCGATGCTGTAACAGCAGGGGATTTCGAATTTGCCTGGAAACGCCTTTTAAATCCTGATACTGGTTCTTCAGCAGCTTTCCTCGGCTACTTCATTGAAGGCGGAGAAGCCTATAACAATGGTGAAGGATCAGCAGATGATGTAAAAGTAAAAGCTGTTGATGAAAAGACATTTGAAGTAACTTTAACTAGCCCGCAAGCTTACTTCTTAAGTGTTATCACAAACCCTGCGTTTTTTCCGATTAACGAAAAAGTAGCAGCGGAAAACCCTAAGTGGTTTGCTGAAGCAGAATCTTTTGTTGGAAACGGTCCTTTCAACTTAACAGAATGGGAGCATGATAGCCATTTTGTTATGGAGAAAAATGATCAGTACTGGGATGCTGATAATGTAAAACTTGATAAGGTTCACTGGGCAATCATTGATGATACGAATACAGAATACCAAATGTACCAAACTGGCGAGCTTGATGTATCTGACGTTCCTGCAGAGCTAAGCGAACAGCTTTTAGGGGAGGCAAATGTTGAAGACCAGGCTGGTGATTATTTCTACCGATTTAATGTAAATATGGAACCATTCCAAAACCTAAATATTCGGAAAGCATTTGCAATGGCTGTAGATCAGCAGCAAATTGTTGAATATGTAACTAAGAATGGCGAAAAGCCGGCATATGGCTTTGTTTCTTACGGATTTACTGATCCTTCCGGAAACGATTTCCGCGAAACAGCAGGCGATCTTGTTAAAACAAATGCAGAGGAAGCAAAAGCCCTTCTTCAAAAAGGCATGGAAGAAGAAGGCTATGAGACACTGCCTGAAGTAACTTTAACTTACAGCACAAGCGACTCACACAAAAAAATTGCTGAAGCACTACAGCAAATGTTCAAAGAAAACCTTGGTGTTGATGTAAAGCTTGCCAACATGGAATGGAATGTATTCGCAGAAGAACAAAAAGCGCTTAAATTCCAGTTATCACGAAGCTCTTTCCTTGCTGACTATGCTGATCCAATCAACTTCCTTGAAAACTTCCAGACAGGTCATTCCATGAACCGCACTGGATGGGAGAGCGAAAAGTATGATCAGTTAATTAAAGACGCGAAAAATGAGGCAGATGAAGCAAAACGTTTTGAACTAATGTACGAGGCTGAAAAGCTTTTATTTGAAGAAATGCCGATTATCCCTATCCATTTCTACAACCAAGTTTATCTTACAAATGACGCAGTTTCAGGTATTGTCCGCCATCCGGTAGGATACATGGAACTTAAATGGGCAGATAAGAAGTAGTATTTTCTTCAGTTGATTTGAAAGTAACAGGGAAAAAGGGGTGTTCGTTCGAACATCCCTTTTTTTAAGAAGATTACTTTTTCTGAATCGATTTTCTTAATTATTTCCCGAAAAATAATTGATTTTCCCGAAATTTAGCATATATCCTCGAAAAAGAAATCATTTTCTAAATCAAAATCTTAACCATTCGAGCATATACTGCTAAATACCCAAATAAAAAAGAGGATGTGACAGCATGGCAATCAAACCTCACCGCCTTCAAAAGGGAGATGCGATTGGAATCATTGCACCGGCAAGCCCTCCAAATCAGGAAAACTTAAAGAGATCATTGTCATTTTTGGAAGATCTTGGGTTAAAGGTGAAGATGGGTAACCATGTATATGACCAATATGGCTACTTAGCCGGAAAAGATGAAGATCGGCTGGCTGATTTACATAAGATGTTTCTTGATAAGGAAGTCAAAGCTATTATTTGTGCCGGCGGCGGCTATGGCACAGGCAGAATTGCTTCAAGAATTGACTACGGCATTATAAAAGATAACCCGAAAATATTCTGGGGCTACAGTGATATAACTTTTCTGCATATCGCAATAGGTCAGCAGGCAGGACTTGTAACATATCACGGGCCGATGCTTGCATCAGATATTGGCAAAGAAAATGCTGACCCTATTTCCAAGCGGTATTTCAGCCAGTTATTTCAGCCGGAGAAGCTTGATTATCCAGAAGGAATCTCAAATCTGAAGACGATGGTGAATGGAAGTGCAGCAGGGGTTTTAACCGGAGGGAATCTTTCCCTTTTGGCAAGCACCATAGGAACGGAATTTGAAATCGATACAAAAGATAAGCTTGTGTTAATTGAAGATATAAACGAAGAGCCCCGTGCAGTGGACCGCATGCTGAACCAGCTTCATATGGCAGGGAAACTGGAGGATGCAGCAGGCTTTATCATAGGGGATTTTAACAATTGTATCCCGCAAAGAGAGCGGTCCTTAGTGCTGGAGGATGTGCTGGACACTTATATAACAAGGGTGAATAAGCCGGCTGTAAAAGGCTTCAATATTGGCCATTGTTCCCCGCATATTTCCGTTCCCCTTGGCGTAAGGGCAGAGCTGGATGCAACAAATAAAAAGCTGACGATCGAAAGCGGCATTGAGTAAAAGGGTGGTATAGATGAAGATTGACAAAATGGAGACATATAGAGTTGCGGTACCACTAAAAAAACCATTTAGAACTGCTTTGCGAACAGTTGAAACTGCAGAAACAATTGTCGTAAAAGTAACTTGCGAAAATGGGATTATCGGCTGGGGAGAGGCACCGCCAACTGTGGTGATCACAGGTGATAGCCTTTCAAGCATTGAATCGGCTATCCACAATGTTTTAAAACCTCTATTGGTAAATAAAAGTCTTATAAACTATGAAGGCATCTTCCAAGGAATCCAGTCAGCCTTAGTAGGGAATTCAAGTGCAAAGGCAGCGGTTGATATGGCATTGTACGATTGCATTTCCCAACAATGTAAACTGCCTCTTTACCAATTTTTAGGCGGTCATAAAAACGAAGTTGAAACGGATTATACTGTAAGTGTCAATGGACCTGAGGAAATGGGAGAAGATGCCGTTTCCTATGTGCAGCAAGGGTTTGATGTGCTAAAAGTAAAAGTTGGCAAGGATGATATTTTGACAGATATTGAGAGGATCCGGGAAGTGCGGAATCGAGTGGGCTCTAAAGTTAAGATCCGATTGGATGCCAACCAGGGCTGGAAGGCAAAGGAAGCTGTTTATGCCATCCGTAAAATGGAATCAATGGATTTGAATATTGAGCTTGTCGAACAGCCTGTGAAAGCATGGGATATTGAAGGTCTTAAGCAGGTTACGGATGCGGTGGATACCCCAATAATGGCTGACGAAAGTGTCTTTACGCCTAAGCATGCTTTTGAAGTGATCAAGACGAGAAGTGCGGATTTGATTAACATCAAGCTTATGAAGTCAGGCGGTATCTATCAGGCTCAAATTATTAATCAGCTTGCTGAAGTCTGCGGGGTAGAGTGCATGGTCGGCAGCATGATTGAAACACGGATTGGCATTACGGCTGCTGCACATTTTGCAGCCAGCAAAAAGAATATTACCCGCTTTGATTTTGATGCGCCATTAATGATGGCGAAGGAAGTCGTAGATGGCGGCATCCGTTATTCAGGGCGAAAAATAATTCTTCCATCTGATCCTGGACTTGGGATCAGAGATGTCTTGTTCACGGAAAACAAACAGGAACTGACATCTTGAACAGTTCACTCTATTTAATCAAAGAATAAGGAAGCTTTAAATTTTAATGAAAGGAGGAGATCATTTTGGCAGCACAAGAAAAATGGCTTGTTTCAGTGCCGGTAGCAACATTGTGGACAACAAGCAATTCCTCAAGGGAGATAGACAGAGAGGCAGTGGGTAATCCAGTGGATTTGGATTCCTGGCTTGCAAAGCTGTCCTATGAGTCCCGCTTGGAGCTTTGTGATGCAAATTTGGTGCAGTCCCAGATTCTCTATGGGGAAGAAGTTATTCTATTAGAAGAGAAAGAGGACTGGGTACATGTCATTGTCCCGGACCAATCTTCTTCAAAAAACGTAAGGGGATATCCCGGGTGGATCCCTAAACCACAGCTTATACAACACACAGATTGGAAGCTGCATAACAGTAAGGTCGCTATTGTACAGAAGAAAAAGGCTCAACTCTGCTCTGATGCGCTGAAGCCTGAACTGGTATTAAGCTACCAGACGATGCTTCCAGTTATAAGTGAAGATGCAGAATGGATTCAAGTGCAGACCCCTTCAGGAGAAGGGAGGCTGAAAGCGGAAGATGTGAGTGTATATGAATCTGCTAAGAGCATTCCCAAAGGGAGCGGAAAAAGCATTGTTGCAGCTGGTGAACAATTTTTAGGCTTGGCGTATTTATGGGGCGGAATGAGCAGCTATGGCTATGACTGTTCAGGGTTCAGCTATTCGATGTGCAAAGCAAATGGTTATATCATTCCCCGTGATGCCTATGATCAGGCAGAATCAGGGAATCCAGTCGAGATTGATGCCATTGAACCAGGGGACTTATTATTTTTTGCCTACGAAGAAGGAAAAGGCAAGCTTCATCATGTAGGCATCTATTACGGTGATGAAAAATTGCTTCATTCTCCTAATACCGGTAAAACGATCGAAATGATCGATTTGAAAGATACCATCTATGAAAAAGAATTGTGTGCAGCTAGACGTTACTGGCAAGAGACGGGGGAATAAAGGATGTCAAAAGAAGATCTTTTAAAGGTTAACAACCTAAAAAAACATTTTTTCATGGGTAAAGGACAAATACTGAAGGCTGTTGATGATGTTTCCTTTCATATCCAAAAAGGAGAAACATTCGGGATTGTCGGCGAATCCGGCTGCGGAAAATCAACTGCGGGGCGCACGATTATTGGGTTATATGATCGTACAGAAGGAGAGGTCATATATGACGGAAAAAACGTCCATAACATGACTGAAAAAGAAAGGTTTGCTTTTCACAGAAAAATGCAGATGATCTTCCAGGATCCGTATGCTTCCTTGAATCCAAGGTCAACCGTTCAGGAGATTATCTCGGAGCCAATGGAGGTTCATGGATTATATCCCAATAAGAAAGAGCGCCTGGAGCGCGTTTATCAGCTATTGGAAGACGTGGGGCTTAACCGTGATCATGCCAACCGTTATCCGCATGAGTTCAGCGGCGGACAGAGGCAGCGGATTGGAATAGCCCGTGCTCTGGCGCTTGATCCAGAATTTATTATCGCAGATGAACCGATCTCCGCACTGGATGTATCTGTACAAGCTCAGGTGGTGAACTTGCTAAGGGGGCTTCAAAAGAAAAAAGGTCTGACCTATTTATTTATCGCCCATAATCTATCAATGGTTAAACATATCAGCGACAGGATCGGCGTTATGTATCTGGGGAATTTAGTGGAATTAACAACAAGCGAAAGTTTATATAAAAACCCTCTTCACCCCTACACACAGGCGTTACTGTCTGCAATTCCCATTCCTGATCCTGATGTGGAGGACCAAAGGGGAAGAATCATATTGGAGGGGGAACTTCCAAGTCCAATGAATCCGCCAAGCGGCTGTGTATTCCGGACGCGCTGTCCGTATGCAATGGAGGCTTGCGCAACCATGAAACCTGAATGGCAGGAGATCGAGAAAGAACATTTTGTCGCATGCCATTTATATAATGAAAAGGTCACAGGCGATCATAACCGGCCGCAAGTAGCCGCGGCCAAATAAAATGAACTTTACAGATCTCAAAGCAGAAGTTCTTGACTTGGCCAGATGCTGTGAAGGCCGCGCTGCCGTATACATCCAAACAGAGGATGGCGTAATTGAAACAAATGCCGATGACAGCTATTCTTCTGCAAGCTTAATTAAGGTGCCTATTTTATTTGCGGGGCTGACCCAGGCAGAGAAGGGGCTGCTTCAGCTTGAAGAAGAAGTGATAGTAAAGGATGATAGCCGGGTTGGCGGATCCGGGGTATTGCAGGCCATGACCAAAGGCTTAAAGGTCAAGATGCTGGATTTAATGACTCTTATGATCATTGTGTCTGATAATACAGCGGCTAATCTCATCATTGAAATTCTTGGAAAAGAGAAAATCAATCAGCTCATAAAAGGTTTTGGGCTTGATAAGACAGAGCTAACCCGAAGGATGATGGATTTTGAAGCGTTAAGAAACGGTATAGACAACAAAACGACTGCCAGGGATATGGTAAAGAGCTTAAAGGCATTGGCAGAGCATACGATTCTATCAGGAAAATATACAGAATTGGCCCTGCGCATATTGGAAGAGCAGCAGTATAAAAACAAACTGGCAAACACCATGGACACGGAAAGAGTCAAAGTTGCCAGCAAAACAGGCGAGCTTCCTGGAATAGAGCATGATTGCGCCATTTTTACCAGTAATGGAAAAACAGTCTACGCAGCTGTGCTTGTGGACCAGCTCCAAAATCAGGCAGCCGGAAAAGAAGTACTGTCCTCAATCGGCAGCCGAATTTATCGGTTTATCGTTCATGAATAAGGAACCGTTTAATGAGAGCGGTTCCTTATTCATTCGTCATATTTGAATTCATGCTCCTTTTTCTGCTTATTCTAATCCTTCTTCGATTTCCTTCACCATTTCAGCTACAGTTGTTTAGACAAGTTTTTTTGAAGGAAAGCCTCATTTGAGATTTTCCCTAATCCGATCCAGAACCCCGAGACAGATGTAGCGCAAGCAGCCTACCTCCTCGAGGTCACAAGCTTGTCGGGGGTGGACAAGGCGCCTTGCGCTTATTTATGATGAAAAGGGCATTTCCCTTCGATTGGTTTAACATCATCACCAATAAAGTATTGCTTCCACTCCCGGTGTTCAGGATCCCCGTAGTGGCTGATATTTGGATGAGTAGGGAGGCCGTCCCATTTCTCCACGCGCTCTCTAACCTTGTCTCGTGACATAATGCCGCCTTTAGATGTTCCCTCGAGCCCTTCGAAGATTCTGCGCGGCTGAAAGCCAAGCACCAGGCTGATGCCTAGATCCCTTGTTTTTCTCTGCTTATAGGCTGGTGCATTTCCAAACACAAAGAATGGCTCATCAGCAAATGAAAATGCCCATAAGTGATGGTCTGGATCTGTAGGATAATCCTTCGGCCATGGCTTTGTATCCACCTTATGCAAATATTGAAGGATATTCCAGAAATACTCTCTGTAATGTTCAAGCGATTCTTCTTCTTTTTCTGGCTCGACAAATACAAACAAGCCATGGCGAATCAATTTAGGTGCGTCAAAAAGTTCGATAAAAGATTCCAGAGCCTTTGGCAGGTTTGACCAATCTTCCTGTGTAATGTACGCATACCGCAGTTCTCCCCGCAATTCTGCGGTCATCCCGAAATAACATGGAAAGGTTTTATTTGTAACGGTATTATGAAATGTTTTATATTCTTTTATAACCCACTCCGGTACAATTCCAGGGTTAGTCATATCTTCTTTTGTTAATAGAAACTTACTGGCAGTTTTCATTACTATACCCATTCCTCTCACTTCGCTCGAGGCACTTTCACCTCAAAATGATTTATTTATGAAATATGTACCCCTTAAAAAGTCCTTTGAAACAAATAGGCCAACAAAGAAATAAGCAGCCAAAATGGCTGCTTTATACTCTGTCCAGGAATTTCCGGTACTTATATTGGTTTAGCTGGTAGCGGATAAAACAGCCTATGCAAAATCCAAGAATGGCAATAAATGCAGATAATGCAACCATAGCCGCAAAAATATATCCGGCAATGGTCCATTCCAGCAGGAAGCTAATTAGACCAAATGCCAGGCAGACAACTGCGATAACCTGGTTAAATTGCTGCTGATTCCAGTCTTCCGGAATGTATTCTGAAGAATTTTTTCTGAGGAAAAGTCTAGCTGTATGCATAATGGGATTGTAGCCGAACAATAGGCCCATTACACCTGCAAGCAGGGGAATGGCGAGTATCCATGCTTCTCCGGTAAACCAGGAAGCTAAAACACTCAATACGATCGACCATTGATTGGTTCTAACGAGCGGACGGGGAATAGAAACCGGTTTAGTCATTTTTTCCGACTTTTCTCATTGGTTTTATAGGTATTATTAGTTTACTTAAATGGCACAGTTTTGGGAAGAGAAAAAGCCTGGAAAATCAAAAAAAGCACGTCTTCTGATCTGGTTCTGAATTTAACCAAGTATGCTTTAATAGAGCCTCTTCGCATAGCTTTCCTGAAGAGCGGATTCAATCTTTTTACTATCCAGGTCAGGCAAATTGACATGGTCCGCAAGAATTTGGGATGGCTTAGGCAACTCTTTTTTATCCAGCCACTCGAAAGAATTCCAAAGCTTAGACCGCTTGAGAGCTTTGGCGCAATGAATATAGCATTCTTCTACCTCAACAGCTATGCCCAGAATTGGAATCTTGCTGTGTGCTGTCATTTTTTTTAGAATGTCAGTGTCTCTTATAATTTTGGCACGACCGTTGATCCTTAGAGTTTCCTCCAATCCAGGGATTATAAATAGAAGACCAATATGAGGATTAGATAAAATGTTGAGCAGTGAATCCATTCTTTTATTGCCCGGACGTTCAGGAATAACGAAAGACTGTTCATCCAAAATATGTACAAATCCGGGGGCATCGCCGCGCGGAGAAGTATCGCAGCTCCCGGAACTGTCAGCAGTTGAAAGAAACACGATCGGGGATTTACCAATAAATTCCCGGCAATGGCGGTCCAGCTTATAGATGACTTTATTGGCTGCTGTTCTGCTTGGGGTGCCCAGCAGGAAACGAAGCTCATCCTCAGAACCAATGACGTCTTTAAACACAGTATCTCTCAAAAAATCACTCCTCCATATCTATTTATTCAAGTTATTCAAGAAAAAGGAGGATTTCCCCTCCTTATGTACTAAAATGACTGTTTGAAACCTTCTTAAAAGAAAGCTCAGGAATGCTAATTCTAATAGAGTACTTTAAATATGCCATTATGGAGACTCCCTTCTGAGATGCTAGGAGTGACATCTGCTCAATCTTACCATCTAAGAACGGCAGCTGGAAAAGTTATTGCTTCAAAAAAGCATCATTTACGGGCAAAAAAAAGAGCCAGCGGTACTTCCCACTGACTCTTTTTATTTCATTTATTATTCTCCTAAGTAGGCATTTAGCATCCAAATGTGCGTATCAAGTTTTTCCATAAGCCCGATTGCGAAGTCAGCTGTTACTTGATCTTCATGTTCCTCAGCAAGCTGGGCTATAGAAGTTAATTGTTCCTTTAGATGTTTGTAGTCTGCAGACAGGCTGGCAACCATGTCTTCAGCCTTTACTTCTCCATCGGACTCTTCCAGGGTACATAGGCTTAAAAATTCCTTTAAACTTGATGCAGGAGTGCCGCCAATTGCAAGCAGACGTTCTGCAGCTTCATCTACAACTTCTGCAGCTTCATTATATAACCCCTCAAATTTTTCATGAAGGGCAAAGAAAAACGGCCCTTTTACAAACCAGTGATAACGGTGCAATTTAGTATATAGGACACTCCAGTTTGCGATTTGAACATTTAATGCTGAATATAATTGTTCCATTTGAAAATCCCCCTTTAATTAGCTTGTAATATCATTATAACAAATATTAAATTAAAATCAATATTTATTTATAATAATTATAATTAATATTTTTATTTGTGTAATGGGAGTAATGCACAAAGAAAAAATCCCGGTTTAAAACCGGGATTGAGTTACGCAGCTTTATTTCTTTTTTTCACCATGATATAAACAAAAAATACAACTAGAATGATTAGCCCTCCTGCCAGTGTTAGAAGGCTGAAATTTTCTTCAATGAATGTTTTCGCCTGCACACCCATCACCATAATAATAGCAGCTTCCAGAAAGAAGCGTGCTCCTCGGCCGATGATAGACCAAATGACTAAAACCCTTAAACGGATGTTAGATATTCCAGCGAAAATCGTAAAGACTTTATAAGGGATCGGAGTAAAAGCGGAAATTAAAATCGCCATCGCCCCGTACTTTGTAAAATAGTTTTCTACCTTTTGAATTCTTTCTTCAGAAATAATAAACCTTAATACAGGACGGCCTAGTTTCTTTCCGATAAACCAGCCGAGAATGGCACCGAGTACGGAAGCAACTGTAGTAATAAAAGCGTACCAGAGCACACTTTCAGGGTTCGAAATTCCCATTGGGATCAGCAGTACATCGGGCGGAATCGGAAAGAACGAAGAATCGGCAAAAGAGACGAAAAACAATCCAAAGATTCCATACTCCATCAGCCATTCTTCAATTGCATGAATCATTTCAGACATTTATGATAATCTCCTTTATAACTTCCATAATCACATATGTGAAGTATACCACTTTTTATGCCAGCCCGTCATGCTGAAAAAATAGGCCCTGTTGGGGGAAGTTCGTGAACTTTCAAAAGTAAAGATCCCAACTTATAAACCCTGCTAAGTATGGTAAAGTGATATAGTATCAATAAAAAAGAACATAATAGTGAGGATTTCACATGGAATATATTTTATTTAGTATTTTAGGGGCACTGATCAGTGTGTTCTCCGGTTTCTTTGGAGTAGGAGGGGGATTTATATTAACCCCAACGCTAATGCTGTTTGGATTTTCTCCAGTAGAAGCTATTACAACAAGTTTATTATTTTCAATTGGAACCTCCATCTCGGGTATTACCGCTCATATCAAGATGAAGAATATTCTGCTAAAGCAAGGGTTAATCCTTGGACTAAGCGGAATGGCAGCTACACAGGCGGCACATCCTTTTGTGTTGTTTCTTGAAAAAAGAGGATGGGATGATTGGGCCGTTCCAATGTTTTATATCGTCCTTCTGTCTTACTTTGCCCTCACTATGCTGAAAAGGGGAAAGAAACCTAGATCAGGTGCTGATCATCCTGCTGAACAGTCTCATTCACTCATTAAGATGATTTCAATCGGTTTTTTTGCCGGATTTGTGTCAACCACTTTAGGGGTAGGCGGCGGATTTATTATGGTTCCCCTTTCGGTAGCACTTTTGGGCTTACTGCCAAAAAAAGCTGTGGGTACAAGCTTATTTGCCATTCTATTGATCGTGTCGGCCGGTTTTCTATCTTATGCTTCCACGATTACCATTGATTATTGGACGGGCTTTTCTTTAGTTGCTGGCGGCCTAGTTGGATCCCAATTTGGAGCGAAGCTCACATCATATTTTGAAAACGAAGAGATTACGTATATGCTTGGCGCTCTTTATATGGCGACAGTTGCAAGTGTAATACTCAAATTAGTGAACTTGAATTATGCTGGCCTTGTCTTAATGACTATTTTCGTAGGGGGCTTTTTAGTAAGGAGTATTGTAAAAATGAAGCTGGCGAACGCCCGGAATAACGCAAAAAAGGAGAGACCGTAATGGCCTCTCCTTTTGTTTCAGGATCAGAAGGGATCTCTTTGAGCTCCGATAACTGTCCAGCTTTAGCGCCTTGCCCTGCAGGGAAATAAACAAGCTATTATACTCTGCAGGAGTTATTTTGCAACATAATTTGAACCTGTCGAAAACATATACGTTTTATGGTGATAGCGCATGCTGAATATCAGTCCCATGGCCAGCATGTTCCCCATCAGTGAACTCCCCCCATAGCTGATGAAAGGCAGCGGAATGCCGGTAATCGGCAGAACCTGGATGGTCATCCCAATGTTTTGAAAAACATGGAAGGTAATCATGCTGATAATGCCGACGCAAATATAAGTATTAAAAGGGTCGATTGTATCCAGCGCTGTTTTAGTCAAGTGATAGATAAGAAGAAAGAACAAGCTGATCACAATACTGGCACCGAAAAAACCGTACTCTTCTCCAATAACACTAAAGATAAAATCAGTATGGGCATCCGGAACATAGACTTGCCTGTCACTAAAGCCTTTTCCAGAGATTAAGCCGGATCCAATTGCAAGCATAGAGTTATAGAGCTGCATGCCAGCTCCTTGCTTATGGTTGACAGGGTCCAGCCAGGAGTAGATTCTGCTGAATTGGTAGGGATCCACTCCAAGATATTTCTCCAAAATTTCAGGTGCTGCGATCACAAGGTAGAGGATAGTTCCAGCAAAGGCTCCCAGAAAACCATAAATGGGCACAAGGATTTTCCACGATATCCCTGACACAAGAGTCATGCCTGTTAAAATAGCAACAATGACTAGAGCTGTGCCCAGGTCCTCAATGATAATTAATCCTAATGGAAGCGAAGTCACTGCCCCAAGCTTAATGAGAAGAAGCAAATCAGAACCAAGGGTCTTGGTTACATACTTAAAATGATGATCGGAAATGATTTTGCTCAAAGCTATAATCACGAAGACTTTTACAAACTCTGAGGGCTGAATGGAACCCAGCCCTGGAACCACATACCAAAGAGTTGCCCCTTTGCGCTCCGGTGCAATGCTTTCAGGTGCAATAAATAATCCCAGCAATAAAAGAATTCCAAAACCATATAAAAGCCATGAAAGTTTTCTAATTTGCTCACTATCAAAATACACAACTACGGCAATAATGATTAGGCCAACTACATAGTTTACGATTTGTTTAATTACAAAGTTCCCGGCATATTGCTCGGAGGATTGTCCGCTGTATATAGCGATGCAGCTAATAAGGAAGAAGAGCAGCAATAAAAAGCATAACGTCCAATCAAATCGGTCTGAAGGTTTTTTTGTTTGATCCATCCCTATACACCTGGTTTCTTTTCCTTTTTTCCATTTTTATTGCATTCTAACGGGCAGTAAGACTACCGCTTCAACACCCAGAGGAATCGAATGAGGTAATGGCACTTAAAATGTCCGTAAAGGCCCTAAAGAAGAACAAAGACTAAGAACGCCACGTCCTGTGGCAGTGTCTTTGTGCCCCGCTTCCTTTGGGCTTTAATAATCAATCAGTGGGATAAAAACCCCCCACTGATTGAAGTTTCACTTTATCCTAACAAAGATAGATACCCCTTACAATGGCTGTTTCAGTGTAGTCCTATACCTTTAGACGAAATGAGGAGTGAGATAGTTTCCGGCTTTTAATAATTTGAAGGCATAAAAAATAGTTTGATATAAAGAGGGTATATGGAAATAAAATGGAACTATTTATAATATTTTTCTAAACAGGAAAGAAATCTTTACATATTTTTGCTACAATAAGAGAGGAAAAAACAGTCAGGTTCAAGCAGGCAGTTTCGCAGACAGAAGCTGTCTTTTTCGATAAATAGCCGCTGTGAGCGTTTGCTATAGATATTACTCTGTAACGGTTCGGAGGTTTCGTCATTGAAAAAAAGAAATCATGCTATTCGTGAACTCATCTATGTCCATCTTAATGAACAGGATCAGTATGTTTTAACATATGGAATTGAGTTTGCCGAGTTTGTACAAACCCTTGCAGATTCAATTAATAATTTGCTGCTTCTGAAGCACCGCTATGAGCATGGAGATTTCAATATGCATACGATGTTCGATTTTGTAACCAGAGATAAGCTCGGAAAGCTTGTTGGAGAAGATGTATATAGCTATGGCGATTTCTGCTGGATTGATTTTGAGGAAGAAGAGGCTGTAAATGAACTTCCGGGCCAGACGATCGCTGAGATTCTTTATCTTGGTCATGTTAAAGAGCACTTAAAGCCTCCTTTTTACAATTATTTAAGTAATCGGTATGTGTACCTTGCCCATGATGACGGCTGGTTTAACCGTACCTATTACCGGGATTTGAATGATTTCTACCGGATGCTGGGGGAAGTGATCCCTGGGAAAATGGGGCAAATGAAAGTGGGAAAAACGCTGCTCGGCATGAAAAAGAAGAAAACATATCCCCCCATCACAAGAGATGTCCTTCTATCATTAAAACCTTTAATGAAGGAAGGGGCAGTGCTGTCCATAAAGGATATTGACCAAAATCGGACACGGATTGAAATTCCGATTTGGATTATCGGTGATTTTGCACATATGGATGATATGTATGACGAATATGTAACCATGTCTAAGGAGCCTTGTGAAGCAAAGATTGTATTCGATAAGAAGACTAGGGAGTGGAAGATTTACTCCCGATAGGATTCTGAACTTTTTTACAACATTCAGCAAATTTCTCTTACATTTCTAGCGGGATGGTGTATAATCGGATATAGAAAAATTTTATATGCATAAAAGAACAGGTGTCTTCTTAAAGAGAGTAAAGCCACATCATTTCGTTATTCTTTGAAGACTTAATAGGGAAGCTGGTGAAAATCCAGCGCGGTCCCGCCACTGTAAATGGGAGCTGTCTGCAAGTCCACTGTACATTTGTATGGGAAGGCGCAGAATGGCAATGACCATGAGCCAGGAGACCTGCCTGATTCGAAAGCACCCTTAAACCTACGAGGATAGGGAGGTGTTTGGTCCGGCCATCTATTCTTGCTACATAACCCAGAGAATTATGACCATACAAACATCTCCTTGCCGTTCGAGGAGATGTTTTTTATTTATTTTGGGTGCCGGGCTTGTCTCTAGCGCTGCCCCCTCTCAATATCGGCAGCGGCAGGGCGCTTAGGTCTTCCTGGCATCACCAGGATTTTGTCAGAAAGTATTGGAGGATTGATGAGAATGAAAAAGTTTTATTCATTGTTATTAGCTATGCTGCTTGCTGCAGGAGTACTGGCTGGCTGTGGAGAGAGTGCAGAGCAGTCTAAGCAGAAAGCTGAGGAAGGGCAGAAGGCTAGTGAAGAGGAGTCTGCATTTCCTGTAACGATAAAAGATGCTCTTGATAATGAGGTTGTGATTGAATCAAAGCCTGAAAGAATCGTTTCTATGATTCCAAGCAACACAGAAATTGCCTTTGGGCTAGGGCTGGGACAGGAAGTGGTAGGAGTCTCCGATTTTGATAACTACCCGGCCGAAGCCGCTGAGAAAGAAAAGATTGGGGGCATGGAATTTAATGTGGAGAAAATTATCTCCTTAAACCCAGATCTTGTCCTTGCACATGCTTCAAGCGCACATAATTCGGAAGCAGGTCTACAGCAATTAAGGGACGCGGGTGTGACAGTCCTTGTTGTCAATGATGCGAAAAGCTTTGAGCAGGTTTTTGAATCTATTGAAATGATTGGAATTGCCGCTGGAGTAAAAGAAGATGCAGAACAGCTTGTTGCGGACATGAAGAGCAAATTAGATGAAATTAAAACAAAAGCGCAAAGGATTAAAGAAGATGATCGCCAATCGGTATTTGTTGAAGTTTCGCCTGCTCCTGAAATCTATACGGCGGGAAAAGATACATTTATGGATGAAATGTTAAGTGCGATCAATGCAGAAAATATCATTACCGAAGAAGGATGGCCAAAAATGGATCCGGAAGCAATTATCGAAAGAAATCCGGATGTAATCATCACAACCCATGGTTATTACACTGAGGATGCTGTTGGCAATATAATAAGCCGGGATGGCTGGCAGGACATAAGCGCAGTGAAGAATAAGCAAGTTGCTGATGTGGATTCCGATATGGTTACACGCTCTGGCCCGCGTATTATTGAAGGAGTCGAGGAACTTGCAAAAGCAGTATATCCGGACGTATTTAAATAATAAATTCTTAGCTTATATTACAGCAGCAGCTTTTTTGCTTTGTGCCGCGCTATTGGGGATCTCAATTGGAACAGTATCTGTTTCCCCCATCACGATTATCAAAGTGATAGCTGCTGAGCTTCTTCCGTTTATTTCATTAGAAAATACAGACACTATGCATTCAAATATCATTATGAATATTCGGCTGCCGCGCGTATTGCTGGCTGGCCTGGTAGGGGCGTCTCTTGCAATTGCGGGAGCCGCCTTTCAAGGTTTATTAAGAAATCCTCTGGCGGATCCATATACAATTGGAGTGTCTTCGGGGGCTTCGCTCGGTGCTGTTTTAACTTTGTTTCTGGGTTTATCTATTCCTTTCGCAGGGATGTTTACCTTGCCATTATTCAGTATCCTTTTTTCATTCTTAACTATTTTTGCCGTTTTGCTATTTGCGAGAAATATTGAACGATCCATGAAAGTGGAAACGATTATTTTAACAGGCATTATCTTCAGTTCCTTTCTTGGCGCCCTTATCTCTCTTATGATTGCCCTGACTGGAGAAGAGCTTAGGCAGATTATTGGATGGCTTCTTGGCAGTGTATCGATGAGGGGATGGGCGTATATTAAAATTATCATCCCGTTCTTTGGGATAGGTGCTATCCTTCTTTTGGTGAACAGCAAGGAGCTTAATGCTATGTCATTTGGAGAGGAAAAGGCCCAGCATATTGGAGTGGATGTTCAGAAAAGAAAGATGATGATCCTAATAGCGGGCTCCATCTTAACGGGTGCTGCTGTAGCTGTTTCGGGGACAATAGGATTTGTAGGACTTGTGATTCCTCACCTGACCAGGCTCTTATGGGGTCCTGATCATAGGCATCTGTTGCCTTTATCCATTTTAATGGGAGCAGGCTTCCTGATCATTGCCGATCTGGTATCCCGGACAATCATTGCACCTACCGAGCTTCCAATCGGTGTAATTACAGCGATAATTGGTGCACCTGCATTTGCCTTTATTTTGATGAAGAGACGGACAGAAAGAAGTGGATAATCATGCTAAGTGTTCAGCAAGTCACTGGCGGGTATGCCGGTGCACCGGTTGTAAAAAATATAAGTTTTGAAGTGAAAAAAGGAGAGCTTTTCGGGATATTGGGGCCGAACGGAAGCGGAAAAACAACGATTCTGAAGATGCTGAGCGGCATTTTGCCCCATAAATCAGGAGATATTGTAATCAAAGGTAAGACCCTTTCAAAGTATACACCGAAAGAGCTTGCAAAAATTATTGCCGTTTTGCCCCAGCACTCCTCTCAAGCATTTTCTTATACCGTAAAAGAAACAGTTTCCCTTGGCCGGTATGCCCATCAAAAAGGCTGGTTTCAGAGCTGGAGCAATAAAGATGAGGAAGCGGTCAATCGGGTTATGGAACAAACGGGCATCTCCCAGTTTCAGGATGATGATATCCAGCAATTATCCGGCGGTGAAAGGCAGAGGGTGTTTTTAGCTCAGGCCCTTGCACAGGAGCCTGAAATATTATTGCTTGATGAGCCGACAAACCATCTGGATTTGTCCTATCAAAAAGAGCTGCTTGACCTCCTTTCTGTATGGTCAAAAGACTGCGGGCTTACGGTTATTTCCATTTTTCATGATTTGAACTTGGCCGGCTTGTACTGTGATCGTCTATTGCTGCTGGAGAATGGTGAAGTCAATATCGACCACGTTCCCAATGAAGTGTTAAAAGAAGGCCGGATTCGTGAGGTTTACAGAACAAAAATTGAAAAGCTTCCGCATCCCAGAGTCCCGGCCCCTCAGATGGTTTTGGTGCCCGAACGCGCTCAGGCAAAAAGCCGGCAATTGAAGCGTATCGATCAAGACAGTTTTGAGATAAGGGAAGGCTTAATCATCCTTCGTTCACCATTTCCGCTGAAAACCATGTCATCAGGAGTAACAGGATCTGGCACCGGATGGAATCGGATATTTCTAAATCGGCATGTGAGCAAGAATTATGATTGCAGTGACCATAGAGCAGAGATGGCTGAATTTGTTCAGGAAATTGGTTTTGAACCCGGTGAAACCGTAGGGATGATGACAGCCGTATATGTAGAGGATCATAGCAGCAAATTTTTTGAGGAAGAAACATTCTCTGTCTATGTAGTGGTGACAGCAGGCGTTGGCAATGCTGTTGATGCCTCGAAAAGTGAAGAGCATTCTTATCATCTGACTCCAGGTACAATCAATACATGGATTTTCGTTAATGGCAACTTGACAGAAGAAGCCTTTATTCAATGCATTATGACAGCAACAGAGGCAAAAACAAGAGCCTTATACGATCAGAAGGTAAAGGATACTGTCACAGGGACGATTGCGACTGGGACCTCGACAGACAGTATTTTGATTGCGGCCACACAGAAGGGGGAAAACCTTGAGTACGCTGGGACCATTACGCCGCTTGGCAAGGTGATTGGGAAAGGTGTTTACGAATGTACTGTTGAGGCGATAAAAAATTCGCAAAGAAGGATAAAGAAATGATTTTATATCATTTGATCGCTCTCACAGTTGCCTGCATGATAGATAAGCTTATAGGGGATCCGCCAAACTGGCCGCATCCGGTCAGGTGGATGGGAGCCCTGATACATAAACTTGAAAAAATCCTTAACAGAGGCCGTTTCAGAAAATTAAAAGGAATCATCATGCTGTCAGTTATCGTGCTGGTGATAGGAGGCTTATCCTTTTTAATCATCCGAATCTTCTATGGAATTCATCCGATCGCCGGCATCCTTGCAGAAGGAATTCTTATCTTCACAGCGATTGCTCAAAAGAGTTTAAAAGACGCAGCACTGGAGGTCTATGAACCTCTGGCAAAAGGAGATATAGAAAAGGCAAGATTAAAGCTTTCGCACATTGTTGGCAGGGATACAGAGGGGCTGGATGAACCAGGCATTGTTCGGGCTGCCGTGGAGACAGTAGCTGAAAACACAAGCGATGGCATTACAGCTCCATTACTTTGGGCAGTGGTAGGCGGTGCTCCGCTGGCTCTTATCTACCGGGCCATTAATACGTGCGATTCGATGGTTGGTCATATGAATGATAGATTTATAGATTTTGGATGGGCATCAGCAAAGGTGGATGATAGCGCGAACTGGATCCCCAGCCGGCTGACATCGATTTGCATCATGCTCACTCAAAGGCCTGAGCACACTTCAGCTGGAGAAGCCTGGGTCATATTGCTAAGGGATGCAAAGAAGCATCCAAGTCCTAACAGCGGCTGGGGGGAAGCTGCTGTGGCCGCTCTTCTTGGCATTCAGCTGGGGGGAATCAATTTTTATAAAGGCGTCATCTCCGACAGGGCAACAATGGGAAATTCAATGGTGCTTCTTGGCAAAGAACATATTTTAAAAAGCATATCGATTATGAGAAGGGCTGTTTTCCTATTTTTACTCTTATTATGGACAGGAGGGATGCTCCTTGAAATGGCCCTCACACGGCTCTAATCCCCGATATTTATATGAAGCTATGAATAAGGAAATGCCTGCAGAACGGGTAGACTTCAGTGCGAATATAAATCCGCTTGGCCCTCCTCAGGAGTTAAAAGTAAGGTGGAATAATCTTTTTGAGTATATTACAGATTATCCGGATCCACATGCTTCTCACTTAAAACATATATTGGCTGCCCGGGAGGGAATAAAGGAAACGCAAATCCTAGTCGGGAATGGCGGAGCAGAGCTGATTACACTAATCGGCAGGATGTTAGCCGGGAAAAAGGTGCTGATTATTCAGCCGGCCTTTTCGGAATATGAAGAGGCTTGCAGGGTAAATGGATGCATGGTTGCCTATCATCAGCTGGATCCTGAGACCTGGGAATTGGATATGGAAGCGTTATCTTTAAAACTAAGGGAAGCTGACGCCCTGTTTTTCTGTAATCCAAACAATCCAACCGGTGTTTTTTACCCATCAGCGATTGTAAAGGAACTGATAGAAAGATGCCGTGTGTATAATTGTATGCTTGTTATGGATGAAGCTTTTTATGACTTCGTTGAAGAATACCAATCTATTATTCCTATAATAAACAGCCACTTGCATGTTATGGTGCTGCGCTCTATGACAAAAATGTTTTCAATTCCAGGACTGCGTCTGGGGTATTTGCTCGCAAACGAGTCTTTAATAGAAAGTGTATCTACTCTAAAACCTCACTGGAGTGTAAATGCTCTCGCTTTAAAAGCAGGAGAGTGGTGCCTTGAAAGTGAAAAGCATGTCCAATTAACGAAGAAATTGATTAAACAGGAAAGAGAAAGGCTGGCTCATTTTTATCGGAAGCTGGAATTTGCTGTCTCCCCTTCTTCCGTGAATTTTTATTTGTTAAAAGATACAAAAATAGATAATCAGCTCCCTCTTTTTCAATTTTTGCTTGAAAAGGGAATAATCCCTAGGCACACGATGAATTTTCCCGGTTTGGAAGGAGAGTGGCTTCGTTTTGCGATTAAAGGTCCGAATGATAATGAGAAGCTGATGGAGGCGATAAAGGAATGGCGAAAGGTTCGCTAATGTTTATTTCTGGGGGAGTTCGCAGCGGAAAAAGCTCTTTCGCTGAAAAAGCTGCTGCTGATCTGGCAAAACAGACTGGCGGAAAACTTCATTATATTGCTGCAGGAAAAGCGTGCGACTCTGAAATGGAAGCCAGAATTCTGAGGCATAAGGAAGACCGGAAAAAAAACGGCATAAGCTGGACAACTTGGGAGCAGCCTGTACGGCTTGCAGAGCTTTCCGGCGTTTTTGGCGATAAGGATATCGTTTTGTTCGACTGTTTGACAACTCTCCTGAATAATGAGCTTTTTTCGGCCGAAAACCTATGGAGGAAACAGGATTTTCAGGAGAAAGTGTCATCTGATATTCTGCATGCCATTAATGAAATCCGTAAGAGGTGCAAAACCATCATAGTTGTCAGCAATGAAGTATTGAATGAACCGATTGGCGGAAATGAGCTGGTGTTTATATATGGGAAAATCCTGGGCTGTCTTCATCAAAAAATGGTCGAAATCGCGAATCAGGCCTATCTCATTGAATCAGGCATTCCCATTCAAATGAAAGGAGAACCGGCATGCAAGGAATTATGATTCAAGGAACTTCATCAGATGTAGGGAAAAGTTTGATTGCTACGGCTTTTTGTCGGGCATTCTCCAATGAAGGTCTTCGGGCAGCTCCCTTTAAATCACAAAATATGTCCAACAATTCATATGTAACAAAGGATGGATGTGAAATCGGCAGGGCCCAGGGCATTCAGGCTGAGGCGGCAAGGGCGGATGCATCTGTCTGGATGAATCCCATTCTTCTTAAGCCTCAATCCGAACAGCATGCGGAAGTCATCCTGCTGGGGAAAGCAATTGATTCTCTATCAGGAAAAAGCTATCGTGAAACTTTTTATGAAAAAGGATTGAAGACGATTGAGGAGGCTCTGCAGCTGCTCGAAGCTCATTTTGAATTGCTCGTGATAGAGGGAGCCGGAAGCCCTGTTGAGATTAATTTAAAAGATAGAGAACTAGTTAATATGAAAGTCGCTGAAATGGCGGATGTACCTGTGATTCTGGTCGCCGATATTGACAGGGGCGGAGTTTTTGCAAGTATTATCGGCACGTTAGAGCTTTTCACAGAAGAGGAAAGAAAACGGGTTGCTGGAATTATCATTAATAAATTTCGCGGGGATATTGGCCTGTTTGAAGATGGCGTTAAATGGATTGAGGAAAAGACGGGTATACCAGTTCTCGGGATTCTCCCTTATTTGAATGACCATATGATTGATGGAGAGGATTCTCTTTCCATTCAGCCTTTCGCCAGAAAAACGGGTGATGGCATCCTGGATATCGCTGTGCTCAGGCCTCCATATATTTCAAACTTCAGTGACATAGATCCTTTTTATTATGAAGAGGATGTGAGCATTAGGTGGGTGAGGCATCTATCGGAGATTGGCACCCCGGATGCTGTTGTTATTCCTGGCACAAAGAGCACGATCCACGATTTACGCTATTTTAAAGAAAAAGGGCTGGCTGATTGGCTTGTGTGGTATGCGGAAGAGGGAGGATATATCACTGGTATTTGCGGCGGCTATCAGATGCTTGGCCGGAATTTAATTGATATGGCGGGTACTGATACAGGATCTCCAGTTGAAAAGGAAAAAGGCTTAAACTTGATCCCTGCGGATACCTATTTCCATGAAAAGAAGAAGACCCTTCAGGTGAAGGGAAGGCTGCATCCAAGCATAGAGCTAGGCATGAGGGAAAGTCTAGATGGATATGAGATTCACTTAGGTGAGACACTTCTTGAAAATGAATGTTCAGGAAAACGCCTGCTGCTCCTTGAGAACGGAGAAGAAGAGGGGTTTTATGGAAGGGAAGGCAAGCTCATTGGGACTTATATGCATCACATCTTCCATAATGATGAATGGCGGGGTGGGTGGCTGAATTCATTGCGCAAACAAAAGGGCTATCCATGTAAGGATCCAGTGCCTATTAAAGCATTGAAGGATGAAAAGTACAATGAACTGGCAGAACACCTGCAGAAGCACTTTGACTGGGAAAAATTAAAGGAAATCATCTTTAATTGGAGAAAACAAAATGAAATGGCTTAGAGGATTATTGATAAACCTTCAATTTTTCACCAGCATCCCCATTCCGATAGCGATGCCGATGGATAAGATTCACCTTGAGAAAGCGATCAAAACGTTTCCGCTGGCAGGACTCATTCAGGGGGGGATATATGCGTTCATTCTTTATGCTTTCCTTGAATGGACACCATTTTCCGTTTTGACTGCTGCGTTTGCGGTATGGCTGGCAGGGATTATATTGACTGGCGGTATTCATCTCGATGGGTGGATGGATGCGAGCGATGCATTCTTCTCCTACCGGGATCAGGAGAAACGGCTTGAAATCATGAGTGATCCCCGGGTAGGAGCCTTCGGGGTAATGTCCATTATCGTTTTGCTGAGCGTCCGCTTTTTGTTTATCTATGAAATTGTGCTTTTATCACAATCTGCTACATACTTTCTCATCACTTTGATCCCTTTTTTAAGCAAAATGGTAATGGGTGTTTTACTGATAAACATCCAGGCTGCAAAAAAAGAAGGGCTTGGTTCTTTATTTCAGCAGGCAGCCACAAAAACAACTTTATTTATCTACCCATTCTTCCTTCTGCTGATCGCTGCTGCGGCATTGTTCACAGGGGCACAAGCTACTCTCGGATTTTTGGCCATGACGGTTTTTTCAGTACTGTTTTTCCTGTTCATATCAAAAAAAGTCATCGCCTGGTTTGGCGGCATGACAGGGGATATACTGGGTGCAAGTGTGGAAGGGATGGAGGTTTTCCTATGGATGATCGTGTGGTTATTGCATTATTTCGCCATGGGATAACGGAAGCAAATAAACGCCATGCCTACCTGGGCTGGACAGATTCATCTCTTTGCCCCATTAATCAGAATCTTATCAAAGTTTCTGCCGGTTACGAGCTGATTTTATCCAGTGATTTAGGAAGATGCCGGCAAACAGCCAATATTCTCTTTCCGGGAACTACTCCAGATGCAAGCAAAGATTGGCGGGAAATCCATTTTGGGAAATGGGAAGGCAAAACTTATGAGGAATTGAAAGATAATGCTGATTATCGAAGCTGGTTAGAGATACCTTTCACCCATAAACCTCCTAACGGTGAATCATTCGGCGAATTTACAGAAAGAGTGGATAGGGGCTGGAATAAGCTGATTCACAGAATGCTGGATGAAGAGATCAGAACAGCCGCGATTGTTACACATGGCGGTGTGATGCGGTACTTATTAAGTAAATATGCACCCGAAGCTAAAGAGTTTTGGGAGTGGCAGGTTCCCTTTGGTAAAGGATACGAATTTAGCTGGAAACAGGAAGGATTAAGGAGGGGTGAGAGATGCACTTTGTTACGGGAGGTGCCTTTAACGGCAAATCCAAGTGGGTGAAGGATTTCTATCGTCTGGAGGAGGTCCAGTATCAGTGGATTTCCGCCTACAAGGGAAAAGTCAACATGGATACGGATCAAAATTCCGCTGATATTCACATACTAGAAGGCGTTGAGTTGTGGATCCGCGGCCTGGCAAAAGAGTTTAATACCGATGAGGTTCGAACCAGATGGAAAAATCAGCTAAGGTTTTGGCTTGGTTGGGAGAAAGAAGACATTCATAGGAGAGTTATTTTAATAGGGTCAGATATTTCAAAAGGGATTGTTCCGGTGGAAGCCGCTGATCGATACTGGCGGGATGTAACCGGATGGGCCTATCAGGACACCGCTGCGGCTGCAGATCGTATTGACTTAATTTGGTATGGCATAAGCCAAAAAATAAAATAAAAAGGGGATTGAGCAATGAAGCTTTACACAAGAACTGGCGATGAAGGAAAAACGAGCATTATCGGGGGAAGAGTTGAAAAGGATGATGTAAGGGTTGAGGCATACGGTACTGTGGATGAAGTAAACTGTTTTGTCGGACAGGCTATAACACAGCTTGATCCTGCCATTTTTCAGGACGTACTGGTTGATCTTGAGAAAATCCAGCATGAGCTTTTCGACTGCGGCGGAGATTTAGCCAATGTCTCAAAGAATCGGGAGCTGAAGCTTGGCAAGGATTCGGTTGACTATTTGGAGTCTAAAATCGATGTGCTTATCGAGGAAGCACCAGAGCTCGAACGGTTTATTCTGCCAGGAGGGGCACCTGCTTCTGCATCGATTCATATCGCAAGGACCGTAACAAGAAGAGCGGAAAGGCTCGTTGTCTCTTTACGAAAAGCAGATCCGGAAACATCTGCAGTTGCCTTAAAATACCTGAACCGCTTATCCGATTATTTCTTTGCTCTGGCAAGGGTTATTAACTTCCGGCTTAACGAAAAGGATGTGGAGTACGTCCGAAGTGCAAAAGTGTTCAGGGAAGGGAAGCGCAAGGAGGACAAATAAATGAAAAGCATGAAGGTTTCTTTGGCAGCGATGCTCATCGCTTTAACCGCTGCAGGTGCAGCAATAAAAATTCCTGCTATTATTGGGAGTGTTGCTCTGGATGCCTTTCCTGCCCTGCTGGCGGCTGTGCTGCTTGGGGGCTGGGGAGGTGCTGCGGTTGCATCCGTTGGCCATCTTCTATCCGCTTTATTAGGAGGGATGCCTCTCGGGCCGCTGCATTTTCTCATAGCTGCTGAGATGGCACTCTTAGCATTCGCCTTTGGTTATTTATACCGCAGAGGCAGGCGCTGGCAGGCTGGTGTTCTTTTTATACTTGGCAATGCCTTTGCTGCGCCGCTTCCTTTCATCTTTTTAATGGGTAAAGCATTCTACTTGGCGATAGTGCCATCTTTATTTATCGGATCTGTTTTAAATACCGTTATTGCCTATATAGCTATTCCAAGACTTGTGAGGATACTTGAACCTCACTTTACTAAAATGAGTGAAGGGCAATGAGAGACGTCATCACCTTTTCCGTCAGCTCCGGTGATACATTAGTTATTGCAGCTGATAATAGCGGAGCGATTGGAGAAAAAGATCAGGACGCAGTGCATGTACCCTATGAAACGGTTGCGTACTTTACTTTTCGTGTTTCTGTGATGGAATGTCTTTCTGCGGGTGGGGAACCATTCGCGGTGATCATGCAGAATTTCTGCGGTGATGAGGCGTGGAGTTCTCTTGTAAAAGGGATTGAACAAGGCATGAACGAGCTAGGCTTAACAAATCTGGTAATAAGCGGAAGTACAGAAAGCAACTTTCAATTATCTCAGTCAGCTGTAGGGTTATCTGTTTTGGGGAAAAAAGTGGAAAATGGGGATCAGGGGCAAATTCCTTTTACAAACGAGTCTAGTATCGCTGTAATTGGCTCTCCGCTAGTCGGTGAAGAGGTAATCCAGCATGGGCTGGATATTGTTCCGTTGGACTTATTCCAAGAAATAAATTCACTCAGTGAGGTCGTGACCCTTCCTGTTGGTTCAAAAGGAATCCTATACAAGCTGAATGAACTATTTTCCAATAAGGCTTTCAGTGGGGATGAGTTTAATGCAGAAGTGGATATCCACAAATCTTCAGGCCCGTCTACTTGTTTCATTGCTGTTTTTCCTCAGGAAAAAACAGAAGAGATAAGGAAACGGTCGGGGAAATATTTTCATCTATTAAAATAATATTTCATGATCAGAATAGCGGGGGAGCCGGTCAATATTAATTAACACCTATCCTGCGTTTGAAAAATTTATCCTTTTTCATATAAACAAAGGATCCTGAAATCATCAGGATCCTTTTACAGGTTGTTTGGCCAGCAATGCACTCAAAATAGCGATCACAGGCAAAATCATGGTGATATAAATAATTTCTTCATAGCTGCCGAAAAGATCATAGGCAAAGCCGAATGGAAGCGGTCCAAGCGCAGAGCCGATAACCATAACAGTCATCGCTGTGCCTTTAATGCTTCCAAGATACTGCCTGCCAAAATAACTTGGCCATACATAATTCAAAGCAATTCGTTCAAAGCCTCCGCTAATCCCCCAAAGGACCCCGAATAGGATGGCAACTGTCACATTTTTAGTGAACAGCAGGACCAGCATAAAGATAATCTCCCCTAGAAAAATGCCCGCCAGCACATAATTCACTTTCACCTTATCAAGGACGAATCCAGCCGCCAATGTAATGGGAAAACCGATCATCGCCATTAGGCTTAGTACCAGTGCAGCAATACCAGGTGAAATATTCTGAACGCCCAAAATAGAGACTAAGTGAAAGGTCAGTCCGGTGTTTACAACGGCAGGTATGGCCACGCAAAAGAGAAGGAGCCAATAAGTCTTTGTTTTCATCGCTTCCTTTAACGTCCAATTTTCTTCTAAATCAGTTTCAGCATAACCCTCATCTAGTTCGCCTTTTTTACGTATCGGCTTTTCCCGTCCGTCAGGCAAAAGGCCGATATCCTCCGGTTTATTCCGAATGAGAACGTAAGCGAGCGGAACGAAAATCACCAGCGTAGCAACTCCCCAAAACTGCCATGAGAAGCTCCAGCCCCATTTATTAACCAGCCATGCATTTAATAGAGGAAAGATTGCAGAGCTGGAAAATCCGCCGATCGCCATCAGACTTAGTGCTTTTCCCCTCTTAGTTATAAACCATTGAGGAACAAGTGTATTAGGAATAAGGGTCATGGAACCCTGCCCAAGAAGCCTTAAAAAGAAGAAACCTATGAAGAGCATAGCGGTATTAGCCACAATGCTGTTCCAAAAACAAGCCAGCGCAAGGCTGATTCCAATAAAAACAGCCATTTTCCGCTGTCCATGCCGGTCGATGAAGCGGCCGACAAAAAACATGCATAAGCCGGAAGCAAGAGTAGCTGCGGAATAGACAGCCGATACTTGTGAACGGCTCCAGCCGAAATCGTGAATATAGGAATCAATAAAAACCGATATGGAATATGTTTGTCCCGGCCCAGCGAAAAACACACCGAGAGCAGAAATGAGGACAATCATCCAGCCATAATAAAAAGGTGTGGAAATAGGAGCAGCTATTCTTTGTGTTTGTGCTTTCATGTCAAAACCTCCTCGCTTATCATATCAAAGCACGAAGGTTTTGCCCAATTTTTTACACATGGCTGTTTTCAGAAAAATTTTATTTTTGCATTGTGTCCAAAATGTGAAATTCAATAGGATTATCAAGCATTTACTATTTAACCTCATAAAAAGGAAGGCTTTAAGCGTTTTCATGGGAAAAGCGCGCTTCCTTTTTTTATGCTATGCTTTGAGCATCAACGACGGATACGACTTTCATGAGAGTTGAAAGTCACAAATTAAAATAGGAAGAGGTGCCGTTTTATTGAGTTTTAATAAAATTAAATATAGCTGGTTTGGTAACGTAAAGGGAGATTTGCTTGCGGGTATTGTGGTGGCATTGGCCCTTATACCAGAGGCCATTGCTTTCTCCATCATAGCAGGCGTAGACCCTATGGTAGGACTCTATGCGTCTTTCTGTATATCGGTAGTTATTGCATTTGTTGGGGGAAGGCCGGCCATGATTTCAGGAGCTACAGGTGCTATGGCTTTATTAATGATTACCCTGATCGCTGACCATGGTCTGCAGTATTTATTGGCTGCTACTATTCTAACTGGTATTTTACAAATCATCTTTGGAGTTTTTAAGCTTGCCAGATTCATGAAGTTCATTCCACGATCGGTTATGGTTGGATTTGTGAATGCATTGGCGATATTAATTGTTATAGCTCAGCTCGACCATTTTGTTGGTGAGACCTGGGTGATGTATGCTCTTGTAGCTGGTACATTAGCGATTATTTTCATTCTTCCAAAATTTACAACGGCTATTCCTTCGCCCCTAATAGCGATTGTCATCATGACGATTGTAGCTATTTTTGGCGATTTGAATGTAAATACTGTTGGGGATATGGGTTCCCTGACACAGGCTTTGCCGTTGTTTGCCATTCCAAGCATTCCGTTTACATTTGAAACGCTTCAGATTATTTTCCCTTATTCATTGGCACTGGCTATTGTAGGGCTACTGGAATCTTTATTAACTGCTTCTATTGTGGATGATATGACAGATACTGGAAGTGATAAGAATCAAGAAAGCAGGGGCCAGGGGATAGCGAATATTGTCTCAGGGTGTTTTGGCGGCATGGCCGGCTGTGCGATGATCGGTCAATCGGTTATAAATGTAAAATCAGGCGGTAATAGCCGATTATCATCCCTGGTTTCAGGTGCAGTTCTCATGTTCCTCATTATAGTGCTTGGGGGAGTAGTTGTCCAAATTCCAATGGCCGCTCTTGTGGGTGTGATGTTAATGGTTGCAATCGGTACATTTGACTGGTCATCTATAAAGAGTTTAAAGGTAGTTCCTGTGACAGACTCGATTGTTATGGTTGTGACGGTTGTAACGGTTGTTGTTACACATGATTTATCAAAAGGTGTCTTTGCAGGGATTATTTTAAGTGCCATCTTCTTTGTAGCGAAGATCTCAAAAGTGTATGTGACATCTGTCTCAGTTCCTGGAGCAAGCAAGAAAGTGTACAATGTAAAAGGGCAGCTTTTCTTTGCATCTGTAACAGACTTTGTGGACGCTTTTGATTTTAATGCTGATAATAACCTTAAGTCTGTGGAAATTAATCTTTCTCATGCCCATGTTTGGGATGATTCAGCCGTTTCTGCAATCGACAAGGTGGTCTTCAAATTCAGAGAAAATAATATTAAGGTTAGTCTTGTGGGATTGAATGAGCCAAGTTCCGTTTTAGTAAAACGAATGGCCATCCATGATAAGCCGGGAGCTAAATTATCCGGGCACCATTAAAAAATGGCGCGTTGTATTTATACACCGCGCTTTTTGTATTTAAACTCTTGATTATTGGAGGGATTAAAATGGAAAAATCCGGATTGGTGCTCGAGGGCGGCGGAATGAGAGGAGTCTATACAGCTGGGGTCCTTGAATTTTTCCTGGAAAAGCACATGTTCTTTCCATATATTATCGGTGTTTCGGCTGGCGCCTGTAATGCTGCTTCATATGTCTCAAGGCAGCATGGCAGGAATCAGAAAGTAACCATCGGGTATGTGAATCATCCTGATTACATCTCATATAAGAATCTATTTCTAAAAAAAGAGCTGTTTGGCATGGATTTAATTTTTGATAAAATTCCAAATGAATTAGATCCATTTGATTTTCAAGCCTTTACAGCAGCTCAGGAGAATTTTATTATTGGGACAACTGATTGCAAAACAGGGGAGCCGGTTTATTTTAATAAGGAGTCTTATGCCCGCGATATTTTAACTATTATCAGGGCTTCCAGCTCGCTCCCCTTTATGGCGCCTATCATCAATTTTGCAGGAAAAGCCCTCATGGATGGAGGAATATCTGATCCTATTCCCATTAAAAAGGCAATTAAAGATGGGGTGGAAAAAAGTGTAATTATTCTTACGAGAAATAAGGGCTATCGGAAAAAGAAGTCTTCCCTTTCAAAGCTTACCAGGTATTTTTACAAAGAGTACAGCGGATTGATAAACGCAATTGAAAACCGGTATAAAATATATAATGAAACGCTCGATTATATCGAGCAGCTAGAAAATGAGGGCAAAGTATTCATCATCAGGCCTGAACAGGAACTTCAGGTAGGAAGAGTGGAGAGAAGTCCGATTAAGCTGACACAATTATATGAGCAAGGGTATGATGATGCGTTTAGGTTATATGATGAACTAGGGGCATGGATATCCCAGCCTGAATATAGTATTGGGAAGTCCTCGCGTGAAGCCGTGTTTACCTAAGGAATCTTATTGAAATCCTGTACAAAAAGATGAGATCTTTTGTGCAGGATTTTTTTTGCTTGATCCTCTATTATGGAAACACATAATCTGCAGCATGCAGCAAGTGATCTTCTCTCCCAAGTATAAATTGAGCTGTACATCCAAACAATAAATTAGAATTAACAACTTTTGGAGGGAGAAGGCAGAGTGATTTTTCCTGCTTCATTATTAACAAAAAAAATGTTTCGTCTTTTAGAATGAAAATGACCATTATGCTAAATACTATTTCTGTTTAGCCAACCTTTTATTATAGGAGGAGAATAAATATGCAAGTGAGAGATGTAATGAGCACAAATGTACAGAGCTGTTCGGTAAATGATGACTTAAAAACGGCAGCTTCCATTATGCAATCCTCAGACATTGGTTCACTTCCAATTGTAGAGAACAATCAGGTTGTAGGTATGGTAACAGACAGGGATATGGTAATTAGAGGGCTTACCAATGGGACGGCAAACGATACAGTCCGAAACATTATGACCAATCATGTCGTAACGATAGCTCCTACTGCATCCCTGGAAGAAGCGGGACAAGTAATGTCTCAAAATCAAATCCGCCGCCTTCCGGTTGTTGAGAATGGAAATTTGGTAGGAATGCTCTCTCTTGGTGATCTAGCTGTCCGTGAGCAGGCTAATTTAAATGCGGGGGAAGCCCTGACCCAAATTTCAAAAAATGATTTGCACTAACAAAGGCATCTTTACTTTTTATACTGAAGTAATAAATATGCCTTTTAACGATTACAGGGATCCTAATTTGGGTCCCTGCAATCGTAAAAGAGAGGCTAAGCCATACAATAACTGCTTAATTTATATTATAATAAAACTAAATACTTTTAGTTTTGAATATTCCTTCAATAATGATTAGCGAATTAGCGGATTTAAACGTTGTTCGTTTCTGTTTTCCCTCTTTTCCCCCTAAAAGCTCTCCATAGATATAATTCATCTATTAATTTTATCAATATTAAAGATTAAAGGCTGTTTTCGCAAAAGAGCGATATTAAATAAGGAAGGAGATTTGAATGTTAATAACAAAAAAACTATGCTATTCGGAGAAAATCCCTAAGTCTTTATTCAGTATGGTTGAATTACTAAACGGAGGAATGGACTTTGCTATCCTTCGGCCGTCAAGCGAGCATTATATGGGTCTTGAAAAAAGGATGGCATCACTTGAAGAGGCCTCGAGAATCTCAGGCAGAAGGTTGAATATGATTCTCGAGCTTTCCCCCTCTATTCCAAAGGATGACGATTCAGATCAAAGGCTTATGATTAGAGAAGATGTCAAAGCAGAGATTAAGTGGGGAAAAAAGGTTGGGATAAGTTATTATTATTGTCCCAATATAAGAAATCGGGCGGATGTGCTCGAATATAAGAAGGAAATTTTGAAAGCGTATAGTAAGGACGAATGTCTGCCGATGATTTTATCGGAACTCGGCAATGCTTATAGCATAAAAAATATTATTGAAATAGTAAAAGAATCAGATGCTCTCATTGTAAATACGAATAGTCTGGAGCGTCAATTTCCATCTAAGCAGGTTCCGCTAATCATTAATGATATTATCTTGAAATGTAATGAAAATGGAAAACCTGTTATTCTAAAAGAATATTGGGAGGATATTGATCTTGAACGGATTAATTATGAAGCTGTGGATGGTATCATTTTTGTATTGGAAAAAAACAGCCGAAAGACAATAAGCGAAGTAATAGAGATCTTTAATCGGGATTCTGCAAGGTCCAATGGCAAAACTTTAAAAACCAATCCTTCGGTGTCTCTCAGCAACTGGTCTCATGGGGTGCATCTTGCTAACCAACTAAATGCCAGGGCAATTATTATAACTATTGAGAACAATGAAGGTGCAATTCTAACTATTTTAAAGGCTAATTCTTAAATTCCTATTATCCTTAATACTCCAAATAGGCAGCTTTCGCAAAAATATCAGCTTACCCGGGGAGTAGTGTCAGTGTATTTCGATGAAAAAATTTCAGATACAGGCATCATTGAAAGTGTAGAAGAGATTTATCAATTAAAAATAGGCGATAGGGTAATCTTTTTAAAAGGAGACAATGATATAGATGATTGGCCAGAAGTCGTGGTAATAGGTGATGTGCTAGCTAAAGGTGAAGGAATAGGCAGCATGTTTACTACAGGCCGGGTCTTTGTCTATAACAATCTAAATTACCTGGGAACAATGGAGCGGGGAGATATTTTGGTTTTCAACAAAGAAGTCGATCAAAACCCTGATTTGATAAGGAGAGCATCAGTTATTATAACAGAAGAAAAAACTTTGAATTCATTGGCAGCTGTTTTAGGATTGAATTTAAGCAAACCTATGATTATAGGGGTAGAAAATATAAAAAATCTCCGTTCAGGAGAAATCGTAACAGTTGATACAAATGCCGGAAAAATTTATAAAGGCGGCATCAAAACGGCAAAGTATGCATAAATTGTTTCAGTTAATTAAATAAAGTGAAAAAGGACCCCTAATGAGGTCCTTTTTCACTTTATAAGAAAGTACAAAAATTTTAAACGTCGATAACTATCTAGAGCAAGCAGCCTAACCCTTGAGGTCACAAGCCTGTCTAGCTGCGGCTCCTAGGGACTCTCAGGTCTAAGCTGGGCTTGCGTTTTTCTTGCTTTCAACGGGCAAATAAAAATTACCAGGTGAAGCAGAAAGTTATTGTATGTCACTTGCTTGTTTTAACTCGCTTCGATGAATCAATTCAATATATTTATCATTATTTAGCTTTTTAATCTCACAATACCCGGATTCGTAAACATAAAGAACGTGATATTTTTCGTTATTATAAATAATTATATCATTCGCTTTTAACATTTTATCACCTACTTTATATTCAGGTCCTTTTTTACAATTGAATCTAGTGGCCGGCTGTCAGTTTTAAACCCCAAGCCATTGCATTCCGTGCAGGTTTTTAATAGAAGATTCCTTAACAAGGGAGTTTTGCCTTTGCCTTTGCATCTTGAACAAATTAATTTGATGGCCATTAAATCCTCCTTTACTGAATTAGTGCGTTACGCTTAATACAGGAATATCCATCGGAACTTGCAATTCATTTAATAGGTTTAATGTTTGTGCATCTTGAAATAAGATTTCCAATAAATAAGGGATTAAATTCTCGCTTTGTATATTGCCGATGGTAGCTGTCCAGCTGTTATGCTCGTTCTTTTGGAACTTTAAAGTGTAAAAATGCCCGTCTTTAAGAATGATAAATCTGATATCATGCTCGTTTACATATTTAATTGTAATTTCATTCTCCAAATAATTACCTCCAGTTAAAGAGAAATTATTTCTTACATACGGCAATCCCAATCGGGTACCGCACATCATGTTTTGGCGGTTCAACCAGGACACCTTTTTGGCCATAAAAGGCTGTATCTTGATAATCAGTAAATAGATCCCGAAATTCATCAACTGTAAGCTGATGAACATGAAAAGGCGATCCGCAGGGCATTCCTCTGCCTTTTCCGAATGGAGTAGAAATAACCAAAACTCCACCAGGCTTTAATAATTGATAAACATTCGATAGGAATTGTTGTTCGTCCTCAATGTGCTCGATTGTTTCAAAGGAAACGATCACATCGAAGAGCCCTAACTTTTGGGGAAGAAGTGGATTCACTGCATCTTCACAGCGATAATCAACAAGTGGGTGGTTATATCGCTTTTGCGCATATGCAAGTGTTTTGGGGTCGCAATCAATTGCAACTATTTGTTTTATTCTCTTTTTGCCCATCTTGGCCAGCATTTGGGAACCAAATCCGGATCCACAAGCAAGATCTAGGACTCTGCCCTTTGTATAATGATTGCTAAAGTGGTATCTTGCAATGTGTTCCAAGAGCAAACCGTTTGTAGGCTTCATATAATCCGGAATCACTCTTTCTCCGGTATCTTCAATTATCATTGGCTTAGCTCTCCTTTTTTGCCTCCCTTACATTATTGGGAATTTCCTATTCATTATATCAAAAGAGAGGAAAGATTTGTAGGATGAGTTACATTATCGGGCTTACCATTAATTGTATAGATATAAAAGCTATCCCTTATCTATGTAAACAAATTGTAAGAAATGTAAAACATTTTTAGATGCACTTTTTCCACTATTTATATAGTAATAACAAGAAAAACAGCGAATGTAAGAGAAAATCATATGTATTATCGCTTACATGAGCTCTTGTCAAAAAAATATATATGGTATGATTCATTATGTTTTTGTCGGCTCGACTTTGATGAGAGTTCAAGGTCATTAAAAAAAATAAGGGGTGTTTATTTGAAAGCTCATTCTATAAAGGAACATTGGTTCGGCAATATAAAAGGTGATGTTCTTGCAGGTATTGTAGTAGCCTTGGCACTTATTCCTGAAGCAATAGCCTTTTCAATCATAGTGGGGGTTGACCCAATGGTTGGTTTATATGCCTCATTCTGTATAGCTGTTGTTATCGCAATTGTTGGTGGAAGACCTGGAATGATTTCGGGTGCAACAGGTGCTATGGCACTGCTAATGGTTACACTAGTTGCTGATCATGGTGTGCAATATCTTTTTGCTACTACAATTTTAACAGGTATTATCCAAATTTTGTTTGGGGTATTCAAGTTGGCGAAATTTATGAAATTTATTCCCCGTGCGGTTATGATTGGATTTGTAAATGCGCTTGCAATCTTAATTTTCATGGCCCAGCTTGAGCAATTTGTTGATGCTACCTGGGTTATGTATTTAATGGTTGCCGGGGCTTTAGCTATTATCTATATTTTCCCGAGAGTAACAAAAGCTGTACCTTCACCTTTAGTAGCGATTATTGTGATTACAGTGATTGCTATTATGACAAATAGTGATGTAAAAACAGTAGGAGATATGGGGTCATTATCTACAGCTTTGCCATCATTTTTGATTCCAAATATTCCACTGAATTTTGAGACCTTGCAAATCATCTTTCCATATGCCTTGGCATTATCGGTAGTTGGTCTCCTTGAATCATTATTAACTGCTTCTATCGTGGATGATATGACAGATTCGTCAAGCAATAAAAATAAAGAAGCAAGAGGGCAAGGGATTGCAAATATTGTGACAGGATTTTTTGGCGGAATGGCTGGCTGTGCAATGATTGGCCAATCTGTTATCAATGTAAAATCCGGCGGTAAAGGAAGACTGTCCTCCCTTGTTGCAGGAATTATATTGATATTCTTGATTCTAGCATTAGGTAAAATTGTTGTACAAATACCAATGGCTGCACTAGTTGGTGTTATGTTCATGGTTGCTATTGGAACCTTTGACTGGTCTTCCCTTAAAGGCCTTGCAAAGGCTCCAGTCACAGATTCAATCGTTATGGTCGTTACTACTATAACGACAGTTGCAACCCATGACTTATCCAAAGGGGTATTTGCAGGTATTATCTTAAGTGCGATCTTCTTTGTTGCTAAAATCTCTAAAGTGCATGTTACATCACGGGTTGAGGGAGAAAAGAAAATTTATGCTGTTACAGGCCAGGTTTTCTTCGCTTCTGTAGAAGAACTTGTAGCTGCATTTGATTTTAACAATGATGTAAAAGAAGTGGAAATTGACTTTTCTCAGGCGCATATCTGGGATGACTCGGGTGTCGCTGCTATAGATAAAATTGTGTTAAAACTAAGGGATAATGGTGTATTAGTCCGCTTAGCGGGATTAAATGCGCCAAGTTCAAATTTAATAGAACGACTGGCTGTTCACCGCAGACCTGGCGCAAAGTTATCGGGGCATTAAAGGCCTGACTATTTCAAAAAAAGCACGTGTTTCACGTGCTTTTTTTACAAAAGAGCTTATTTGATAAGGAGCGAATTCGATATTGTTTAAAAAAATTATGCTAGCATATGATGGTTCAGAAAACTCGCTTAGGGCAGCTGAAAAGGCAGCCTTTATTGCAGAAAATACGAAAGGTGCAGAAATCACAATCGTGTATGTTATTGATGGTGCATCTTCTAAGGAAGACGTTTTACATTATTCATCCAAAGAAATCATTAATGAAAAAAGAAAAGAACGTTTAAAAAAGGTTGAAGATTACTTTAATGAAAAAGGCATTTCATTTACCCATGAAATCCTTCATGGTGAAGCAGCCCCAGCAATCGTCGACTATGCAAATTCCAATAATTTTGATTTAGTTACTGTCGGAAGCAGAGGTTTGAATGGACTTCAGGAAATGGTTTTGGGAAGTGTAAGCCATAAAGTGGCAAAACGTGTAAAAGCTCCAGTTATCATTGTAAAATAAATGGGAGATCCCTGAATTAGGGATCTTCTTTTTTTAGGGCTTGGACGTAATAAAAATGAAAATCCAGTTTGATTTAGCAGCTTCTGGGAATATAAAAAGCAAAGGTAAACGGTAGTTTTATGCTGAAATAAATGGTAATTTCCCTAAAGTCATTATATGCAAAATTTGTACCATACTAATAAGAAAGGGAGGAACTAAAATGGAACAAATGAGCTATAAGGATACTTGGTTAAGCAATATTAAAGGCGATTTATTAGCAGGCATCGTTGTGGCTTTAGCTTTAATTCCTGAAGCTATTGCCTTCTCAATCATTGCTGGTATTAGCCCGATGGTAGGCCTGTATGCATCTTTCACAATCGCTGTTGTTATCGCTTTTGTAGGAGGGAGACCCGGTATGATTTCCGGGGCGACAGGGGCAATGGCCTTGCTGTTTATCGATCTAGTGGCAGAACATGGCTTGCAGTATCTGCTTGCTGCAACGATTTTAACAGGTATTTTACAAATCTTGTTTGGTGTTTTCAAACTGGCCCGATACATGAAATTCATCCCCAGGTCTGTTATGGTCGGATTTGTAAATGCATTAGCGATATTAATTTTCACTTCTCAGCTGCAGCATTTTGAAAATGAATCAGGGATTATTTATTTGCTGGTAGCTCTGACATTGGCCATAATCTATTTGCTTCCCTTTGTAACGAAGGCTATTCCAAGCACTTTAATTGCCATTGTCATTATGACAGCCATTACGATTTATATGAATATTGGGGTCCGGACAGTAGGCGATATGGGGGCTATCTCACAAACTCTTCCGATTTTTCTGATCCCCGATATCCCTTTCAATTTTGAAACGCTGGCCATTATCTTTCCGTACTCTCTTGCATTGGCACTAGTAGGATTGCTTGAATCCTTGCTTACTGCTGCCATTGTAGATGATATGACAGATACAGACAGTGATAAAAATACGGAGAGCAGGGGTCAGGGAATTGCAAATGTAGTAACAGGTTTTTTTGGAGGGATGGCTAGCTGTGCGATGATTGGCCAATCTGTCATCAATGTAAAATCCGGCGGCAAGGGAAGGTTATCATCCTTCTTTGCAGGTGTTTTTTTAATGTTATTAATTGTGGTGCTGGGAGATATAGTGGTAAGGATCCCGATGGCAGCCCTAGCAGGTGTCATGATCATGGTCTCCATAAGCACGTTCGACTGGAATTCGATTAAGACTCTCCATCTTTTGCCGAAAAGCGATGCAATCGTCATGATTGTAACAGTGTTTACAGTTGTCCTAACCCATAACCTGGCTATTGGTGTCTTTACAGGTATATTACTTAGTGCCATTTTCTTTGTCTCCAAAATTTCGCAAGTGCATGTTAACACCGAATTGGAAGGAGGGACCCGAATCTATAAAATGAAGGGACAATTATTTTTTGCTTCTGTCACTGAGTTATTAAAGAAATTTGATTATAAGGAAGATGTTCAAGTTGTCGAGCTGAACCTAAGGCGTGCTCATCTCTGGGATGATTCTGCTGTGGCTGCAATTGATAAAATCATTAATAAATTTGAGGAAAATGGGAAACAAATTACATTAACAGGCTTAAATGAAGACAGTTCAGAACTAGTCGGCAAATTAGCGAATAAGCTTGGATCTCATTAAGGCGGTGGAGAAATGTATAAAAAGATTTTATTGGCAACGGATGGTTCAGAGCATTCCCGAAGAGCTGCAGAGCATGCCATTGCAATGGCGAAATGTACGGGTGGCTCCAAAATTGAAATTGTGTATGTGATTGATGATGACAACGCAAAGTCGGATGTTCTGCAAAATTGGAATAAAGCAGACTTAGGGGATAAAAGAAAAGACAGAATTAAGTTTGCGGAACAACAGGCAAAGGAAGCGGAAGTTCCTTATGAAATAAAGACACTTCATGGTGAACCTGGCCATGCTATTGTAGAATATACCAACAAAAATAATATGGATGTAGTAGTAATCGGAAGCAGAGGTCTGAATGTCCTTCAGGAACTTGTTCTGGGAAGTGTCAGCCATAAAGTGGCAAAAATGGCTAATTGTCCGGTTTTGATTGTCAAATAAGAAATGGTGCATCATGTACCATTTCTTTTTTTAGGAAAATTAATTTAAATATTCAATAAATGATTTGAAAGCGCTTTAATTTAGGGTATCATTAAACTAGGGGGGGAGAAGTATGTTTAAGAAAATTCTTTTGGCTTTCGATGGTTCAGAGCATTCTTTTCGTACAGTTGCAAAAGCGATTGATATAGCTAAGCTAACCCAAGATTCAAAGGTGGAAGTTTTATATGTCTTATCAGATGAAACATCTAAAAGCGAGGTAATAAATTTATGGGAAGCCGAAGGGATAAAGGAAGACCGTTTGGAAAGGTTTAAGCTGGCTGAGGAAGCTGCTGCACAAAACGGCATAGATTATGAAATCAAGTTTTTGAGGGGGGAGCCTGAAGAAAAGATCGTTCAATATGCCAATGAAAATAGCATAGATATGATCATTATGGGTTCAAGAGGCTTAAATCCTTTTCAAAGCATGATCCTAGGCAGTGTAAGCCATAAAGTAATGAAAAGAGCAACATGCCCAGTCATGGTTGTGAAATAATCAAAAATTCCTTAGTAAGGCGTCTTATGGACGCTTTTTCTTTTGAAGGGATTTTGCATAACGAAAACGTGTATGTTATATTCAAAATGAAATTTCATCTAAATTCCTCGTATATCTTCAGTTTTCTTCTTTTATTTCCTGATGGTTTACTATGAAAGGATAAAGAAAAATTTATAGGATGTGACAACCGAAAGAATGGGTACTGATAAAAACACTGATATATATGAACATCCAGATTATCAAGCTGAAGTGCAGCATTTGGAGTTCACCAAAGTTTATATAAAAAGCATACTAGAAAGCTCAAAAGGCAGTAGATCAAATTTTAAAGAAAATATAAAACAAGCCTTTGTTGATTTGGACTATCTGGACAGCAGTTTAAGTTATATCAATATCTTAACGAATGCGAAATTTCTGGAAATGGCCGAAGGTGAACTGGAAAGGCTTGAAAGTATTTTAAACAAGCCCTATTTCTCCAGAATTAATTTTCAAAGAGATGCAGGCGGCAAAGAAGAGATTCTTTATATTGGAAAAACATCCTTATATGACCGGGAAAATCAAATGCCTATTATTGTTGATTGGCGCTCCCCAATAGCAAATGTATATTATGACGGAAGGTTAGGCAGCGTTTCGTATGAGGTGAATGGGGAGGAAAAAGAAGGATATTTATCCCTTAAAAGGCAATTTAATATTGAAAAAGGCACATTAAAAGATATACGGGACGTTGATTTAACCACACATGATGAGCTGCTGCAGGAATCTTTGGCTGGAAAGGCAGACAACCGCCTTACGGAGATTGTCTCTACAATTCAAAAAGAACAAAATGATGTTATTCGAGCCTCCTTAGATCACCCCATTATTGTGCAGGGGGCAGCAGGAAGCGGAAAAACAACGATTGCCCTTCATCGAATCTCCTACTTTTTATATACTGCTGGGGAGAATTTTCAGCCGGATAAGTTGATGATTCTGGCTCCAAACCGCCTGTTTATTGATTATATCTCTGAGGTTCTTCCTGAGTTAGGTGTAAATCGGATAAAACAGACCACGTTTATCGATTACATGCGGGAAAGCTTAGGAGGCAAATTGAAGATTGCCTCTCCTGGAAGCAAGCTATTGGCTTTGGTAGGGAATGCAGCAGATTCAGACAAAATTAAATGGGTTTCGGCATTGAAAGGGTCTCTTCAATTCAAGGAATTGCTGGATAAGTATATGGCTGACATCGTAAGTGAACTTGCGCCTTCTGAAGATTTCAAGGTTGAAAAATTCAGGCTGATGAAAGGGGCGAAGCTTAAGAGGCTTTTCCTTAAGGAATATAGATATATGCCTGTATATGCACGCTTAGATAAAATTAAAGCGCTGCTGGCAAATCATTTAAAAACAAAAAGAAAAACAATCTTGACCATGCTGGAAGAAAAATATGATGAGGCACTGGAAAGAGCCCTTTATAATATAAAAGATGCAGAAAAACGAAAGAAAAAGGTAACATCTCTTATGGATCAAAAAGAGAAGAGAATAGAGAGCATTAAAACAGAAGCGAGAACAGCTGTGAACAGATATATGAAACACTTTGCCAAAACGGCTGTCTTTACTTTATATAAAGACTTAATGACTTCAAAGGAAAAGCTTCAGAAGTATTCTGGCCTAAGTATGGAAGAGGCTTCCCAGCTGGCTGCCTATAGCAGCTTTATATTTAAAAAAGGTGTCTATGAGCTGGAAGATCTGGCCCCGCTTTATTATTTAAAATCAAAATTGGTTGGCATTGACCCTGCATTAAAAATGAAGAGTGTTTTTATAGATGAGGCGCAGGATTACAGTTATTTTCAGTTTGCGGCTATGAAGGAAGGAATGGAAACAGAGCTATTTACAATTGTAGGAGACCTAGCACAGGGAATACATGCCTATCGGGGACTAAATAGCTGGGAGCCCTTATTAAACGAGGTTTTTCCTTCTGCAAATTACTATTCATTGCAGAAAAGCTATCGGACGACAGTTGAAATCATGGAACTCGCCAATGACATATTATCGATCATGAAGGAAGACCTCCCAAAAGTGGAGCCGGTTGTCAGACATGGATACAAGCCAGTCTTTTATAAAATGGATCCTGCTGACCGGAAACAGATTGTGGATTATATTGAAAGGGATGTGAGCGATCTTTACAGCCAGGACCTAAACTCTATTGCTATTATAGGCAGGACAGAGAAAGAATGCGTTGCCTTGGCAGCCATTTTGGAATCGGGCAGCATTAAAACCCAGCTTCTTGATGAATCCGAGGACATTAAGAAAGGCCATGTTGCGATTGTTCCCTCTTATCTTGCTAAAGGCCTGGAATTTGATGCTGTATTGATGATAAGCCTTAATGAGGAATATACTGAGCAGGAACTGGATATTAAGCTATTGTATGTGGCTATGACCAGGCCGATGCACAGGCTTTATTTGTATGGGAAAGACCCATCAGACTTTTTATTAAATAAGTCTGATAAGTCCCATTATAAAATCAGCAGCAGGTTAGGTGCCGAAGTATAAAAGCTGAAATATGGTTTTTTTTTGCACAGCCAAAATATTGTCATGAAATTGTCAAGCTATCACTGGAGTTCATATTGTTCATGTATACTTAAAGCACTTAAGATATAAGAGATAAAAACTAAGCGGTGTCTATAGGAGTGAAGTCATGTTTAAGAAAATTCTATTAGCAGCGGATGGCTCTGATCACTCTGTTCGATCAGCAAAAAAGGCAATTTATCTAGCAGAGCAAAGTCCGGAAACAGAAATTACAGTTGTTTATGCAGTAGACGGCCAAACATCAAAAGTGGATATCCTTCATCATTATGATAAAAAAGTGGTAGACGAGTTGAGAAAACGTCGGTTAGAACCGATTGAAAATCTTTTAATTGAAAAGAATCTCAAATATAAGATGGTGATTTTGCATGGTGAACCTGGACCTGCCATTGTAGATTATGCCAACAAGAGAGACTTTGATATAGTAGTTGTGGGAAGCCGGGGGCTTAATGCCCTTCAGGAAATGGTACTGGGAAGTGTAAGCCATAAAATAGCGAAAATGGCAAAAGCACCTGTTATGATTATCAAGTAAGGCGCAGACTTAGTCTGTGCTTTTTTATACTATCAGAATTTATATCCCTTTGAACTTAGATAACTATCTAGCTCCAGGCGCCTTGCGCTTTTCTTATACATTTTTACAATTGATCCTGTGAATGTGTGGAAAATGATTCCTTTTAAATGTGCAGAGGTCTATTAAATGTTACAATTAAATATGCCAATAAAGCGTTTTCGGCTTTACGGACTCATGATTCTTTTTCATACCATCTAAGAGGTAAAAATATAAATATTAGGAGTTGGATGAATGGCTATAAAAAAAGAGAATAAAGTTAAGATATTGGCCTTAGGCGGCCTGGGGGAAATCGGAAAGAATACATATGTCATCGAGTATATGGATGAAATGGTTGTAATTGACTGCGGCATTAAATTCCCGGACAATGAACTGTTTGGAATCGATTATGTATTGGCTGATTATACGTATCTTAAACAAAACCAACACAAGCTAAAAGGCATTTTCATTACCCATGGACATGAAGATCACATCGGAGGAATCCCATTTTTGCTCCGGGATGTGCAAGCACCTATATTCGGGGGGGATTTTGCTCTGGAGCTGATTAAGAGCAAGCTGGCGGAGCATCGAATAAAAGGGGCAAAGTTTCAGCAGATTGATAATGAAACGATTATTCAATTTCAGAACTTAAAAGTAAGGTTTTTCCGTACAACTCATAGTATTGCCGATTCTTTTGGCGTTGTCGTCTCAACACCTGAAGGGAATATTGTCCACACAGGAGATTTCAAATTTGATCTGACGCCGGTGGGAGCGGTAACTGATTTTCATAAAATTGCAGAAATTAGCCGTGAAGGGGTACTGTGTTTATTATCAGATAGTACGAATAGTGAAGTTCCGGGTTTTTCATTATCTGAAAAGAAAGTCGCTGACGCCATTGAAGATGTGTTTCAAAATGCCGAGGGCAGAGTCATTTTCGCTACATTTGCGTCTAATATTGACCGCATTCAGCAAGTAGTCCAATCTTCCATAAAACATGAGCGGAGAATTGCGGTTGTGGGAAGAAGCATGGAAAAGACTCTTGAAATCGGCAGAAGGCTCGGATACATATCAGCTCCTGATAAGGCTTTTATTAGCATAAAGGATATTGGACAGCTGTTAAGCAATGAAGTGACAATCATCTGTACTGGAAGCCAGGGAGAGCCGATGGCTGCTTTATCCCGGATTGCGAATGGAAACCACAAGCAAATACAAGTGATTCCCGGCGATAAAATTGTTTTTTCGTCCTCTCCGATTCCTGGAAATGGAATTAGCATTAGCAGGGTCATGGATAAATTGCTTAGAGCAGGAGCGGAAATTATCCATCATAAAATAAGTGAAGTGCATGCCTCGGGGCATGGAATGCAGGAAGAACAAAAGCTGATGCTGCGGTTGATCAAACCTCGATACTTTATTCCGATTCATGGAGAGTATAGAATGTTAAAAGAACATGTTCGCTTAGCATCGGATTGCGGAATTTCAAGCGAAAACTGTTTTATTCTTGATAATGGAGACGTATTGGAATTAACTGCTGAAAGTGCACTAAAAACCGGGACAGTGCCGGCACAGCCGGTTTATGTCGATGGAAATGGAATTGGGGATATCGGGAACATTGTCTTGCGTGATCGAAAGGTTCTCTCCGAAGAAGGATTAGTGATCATAACATTAGTGATTGATAAGAGCGCCAGAAAGATGGCAGCTAGGCCGGCTATTGTAACAAGAGGCTTTGTTTATATTCGGGAGTCTGGGAGCTTGATTAATGATCTTGAAGACATTGTCAAGGACAAAGTGATAACTGAATTAGCGGAGGGTGTGAAAGACTGGGCACAACTAAAAAGGGAAATCATTGATTCCGCCCAGCCGTATTTATTTCATAAAACAGGCCGGCGTCCCATGATATTGCCATTTATTATGGATCTATAATTGGAATAAACCGTTAAGAATCCAGCAAAAAAGGACAGGTGAGCACCTTTTTGCTGGATTTTTATTTTCCAAGATAGCGGTAAAGGGTTGACTTGCTTATCCCTGTTTCAGTTTTAATTTCGGCCAAGCTATATTTCCTGCTTTGGTACATTGAGATCGCCTTTTTTATATTTGTATCAGGTATTCTTGGCCGCCCAGGCAGTGTTCCTTGTTGTTTTGCTTCGTTGATGCCTTCCTTGGTCTTTTCGCTCAACATATCCGATTCGAAGTCAGCTATATTTGCAACAATGTCTTTAAAGGAGATTTTTAAGCTTCTGCTTGTATCAATTCCTTCATTAATTGAACAAAAATAAGCCCCCTTTTTCTCTATTTCATTTAATAGCTGAGAAAGATGGCGTGCAGAATCTGCAAAAGCAAAGAGCTTGGTACAGCCACTTTGTCTTCTGGATCAAGGGTCCTGATCATGTTTGCAAGTTTTGTTCTTTGCTTAGCTGAAAAACTTTCCTCACATATTATCTGGTCACACTTCATATTTGTTAGAAGTACTTGTTGTTCTTTGCAAAAAGGATCGTTTGAATATGGCCTAGCATATCCAATTAGCATAACCGGCACACTCCTGCCTATCTGAATTCGTATGATTATCATACCATATAAATTTTTAATGGTTCCAAAATGGTTCATTTTTAGGACAATCCGTGTTAAAATCTTTTTATCTTTTTATAAACTTTTGCTAAAAATACAAATTTTGGATAGAAACAATACACAGACTATTATAGAAAGTAGGGCTGAAATGAAACCAAGCTTCCTCATCAGTCGAAGGATACCTAATAAATTTGCTTTCTTCTTCTTAATTGCAGTTGTGTTTATTTGGATGAAGACGTACCTGGTTCAATTGACACAATTTAATTTGGGCATTGAGAATTCAATCCAGCAATTTTTGCTGTTTTTAAATCCGCTGGGGTCATCTCTATTATTTTTAGGTTTAGCGCTTTTTTTTAAGGGGAGACAGAAATTTATCGCTTTGATCTTTTTTGATTTTTTATTGTCGTTTCTCTTATATGCCAATGTTTTGTACTATCGTTTTTTTAATGATTTTATCACTTTGCCAACTTTAACGCAGACTCAAAACTTTGGGGATGTGAGCGGAAGCATCGGGACACTTTTAAAACCGGCTGATCTGTTATTTTTTGCAGATGTTATTGTACTTCTGATTTTGATTACAGTCAATTTTAGCAGATTGGAAGTAAAGAAGATTGCTCCGCGAAAGGTGATGGCCGTCCTGCTGATTGCTATAAGCATTTCGGGCGTAAACCTGGCTATTGCGGAAACAGATCGGCCACAATTATTGACAAGAGGATTCGACCGTAATTATATTGTTAAATATTTGGGCATGTACAATTATACAATCTATGACGCTGTCCAAAGCACGAAGGCTTCTGCACAGAGGGGATTGGCTGACAGCAGTGATATTACAGAGGTCATCAACTTTACAAAATCTAATTATGCAGAACCTAATCCAGTATACTTTGGAGTCGGGAAAGGGATGAATGTCATCTATGTGCACATGGAATCAATTCAGAACTTCCTAATAGATTATGAGCTTCATGGCGAAGAGGTAACACCTTTTCTAAACTCCTTAACAGCTGAAGAAAATACCCTTTACTTTGATAATTTCTTTCATCAAACGGCTCAAGGGAAAACAGCCGATGCAGAATATATGGTAGCAAACTCACTATATGGACTGCCTCAGGGATCGGCTTTTACTATTAAAGGTTTAAATACTTATCAAGCAGCTCCCGCAATTTTAGGCCAGGAGCAGGGATATACATCCGCTGTATTTCATGGGAATACGGGCAGCTTTTGGAATCGTGATGAGGTTTATAAATCACTGGGATATGATAAGTTTTACGATTCAAGTTATTATGAATTGAAATCGGAAGACATGGCTGACTATGGCTTAATGGATAAACCATTCTTCGAACAATCCATGCCTTATCTGGAAGCATTGCCTCAGCCGTTTTATGCTAATTTTATTACAGTTACCCATCATTTTCCTTTTAAAATTGATGAAGAAGAAGCAACGATTGACAAACACACAACAGGCAATAAAACTGTAGATAATTACTTTCAGACTGCGAGATATGCGGATGAAGCGCTCGAACAATTCTTTGCTTATTTAAAGGAAACAGGCTTATATGATAGCTCGATTATTATCATGTATGGTGACCACTATGGCATATCCAACAATCACAACGAGGCAATGGCAGAGGTGATTGGAAAAGAAGTTACACCTTATGAAAGTGCTGGCCTGCAAAGGACTCCTTTATTTATCCGGATACCTGGGATGGAGGGCGGAGAAAACCATGAGTATGCCGGGCAGATTGATCTCCTTCCTACCCTTTTGCATTTGCTGGGAATCAATACAAAAGAATTTGTGCATTTTGGAACGGATCTGTTATCTGAACAGCATGATGAACTGGTTCCATTCAGAAACGGAGATTTTGTTAGTCCTGAGATCACTTCTGCTGACGGCAAATTTTACGATTCAGCAACCGGGCAATTGCTCGCGGAAGAGCGATTAAAAGAAGCAGAGGAACTTCAGGTAATAGCTGAACAAAAATTGTCATTTTCCGATAAAGTTGTCAATGGCGATCTCCTGCGGTTCCATAAACCGGAGAATTTTAAACCTGTTGACCGATCGCAATATAACTATAAAAGTCCTGAAAAAGATAAACTTAAGAAGCAATAATATGTACAAAAAAGCGCAGAGCGATTCTGCGCTTTTTCTTTAGCCAGCTTTTACAGCCTGTGGCTGCTCCTTTATGTCTTTTCCGCTTGCTTTGTCAGACAGTAACGTTAAAGCTCCGTCACCAGTTACGTTGCACGCTGTTCCAAAGCTGTCTTGGGCAAGGTATAAGGCAATCATCAGAGCGATCATAGTTTCATTGAAGCCAAGCATGCTTTCAAGCAGCCCAAGTGCCGCCATCACAGCTCCGCCTGGAACCCCCGGTGCAGCAATCATAGTGACGCCAAGCATTAATACAAATGGCAGAACCTCAGAAAAAGAAGCAGATTGCCCTTGCAGCATCATAACCGCGATGGCACAGCTTACCAGCGTGATTGTACTTCCTGACAGATGGATGGTTGCAAGTAAAGGAACTGAGAAATCAGCCACTTTTTCACGTGCTCCAAGCTTTTTAACCTGTTTGAGTGTGACAGGTATTGTGGATGCGGAAGATTGGGTTCCTAGTGCTGTAAAGTATGCAGGCATCATGTTTTTAACAAGTTTAATCGGATTTGTTTTTGCAGCACTTCCTGCAGCTGTATATTGAATAAATAAAAAGACAATATGAAGAGCAATAATCATAACAAAGACTTTGGCAAATACAGACATGATGGCGCCAACTTGCCCGCCTTGCGTCATGTTGGCAAAAATCCCGAAAATATGAACAGGAAGCAATGGAATAATGACTTTCTCAATTACTTTTTGAATAATATCACGGAAATCATTCATGGCGTTTTGCAGCGTATTTCCTTTAATGGCCGCTAAACCAAGTCCTAATGTAAATGAAATGAGCAGTGCTGTCATGACGCCCATAACAGGAGGCATGTCCACTTGGAAGAATGGGGTTAGCAACGCTTCTTCTGGATTCTCAAACTCTTTGAGGCTTTGGTTTTTTAATAGAATGGGGTATAAATAAGTAGCGGTGAAAAATGCAAGCAAGCCTGCCGCTACAGTCGAACCATATGCAAAACCCGTTGTGATGCCCAGCAGTTTGCCGGCGCCTTTGCCCATGCTGCCAATCCCGGGTGCGATGAATCCGATAATAATCAACGGAATGGCAAAGCCGAGAAAGTTTCCGAATAGTCCATTAAACGTTGCGAATAGTTTAATTAACCATTCAGGAGAAAAAGAACCTAGTAAAATACCCAAAGCAATGGCTAGTATAATCCTTGGGAGTAATCCGAGCTTCTTCATGTTTGTCCTCCTTATAAAAACAATTGTTTTTGTTAGAAGGATTATATCTTGTTTTAAGTTAAAAGTTAAGAGTAAATAATGTTGTTATAAAAGTAAAATAATTATATGAATTCTGTCTTTAGATGCTCACACAAAGGATTTTCAGTTAGAAACGCTACTTTATAAGAGATAAAGCGTTTTTTTAAAATAATAATTAAATCCGAGTTTTAATTTATTTGTGAAAAGGAAGTAATAATAAAAGTGTTTGCAGATTTAAAGGTAAGAAGAGTTTCCTTTTTAAATCCTTTTACATACATATAGGAATATGGGCGTATGCGCAGAAAAAAATTCCTGAAGAATTGAACATGTAATCACTCCCTTTCTTAAATTAGAAAATGTTACAATAAAGGGAATCTTGAATTTGCATTTAAAGCAGATTAGAGATGAGAATGATATCAATATCGGAATTGGCACTCGGCTTAGAAAAACCGGGTTATCCATGATGGAACAATGGAGGTTTCTTTTATGAAAACGAAGGTTGGCCTATTATACGGCGGGAAATCCGCAGAGCATAAAGTATCCATGCAGACGGCAATGGCTGTGATCAAAGCCCTGGATTTGGAAAAATTTGAAATTCACCCTATATATATATCGGAGGAAGGACAATGGGTTAAGGGTCCTCAATTGAATGGCCCTGTCTCCGGCGTGAAGGCACTCGAATTTTCCCAGGGGGAAGCACTCCCGCCAACAGCTTTGGCACCGACCCTATTTCAGAGTTCTCAGCAAAAAGGCCCTTTTGACGTTATTATTCCGCTTCTTCACGGCCCAAACGGTGAAGATGGAACAGTTCAAGGCTTATTGGAGCTTCTAAATCTTCCGTATGTAGGAAATGGCGTTTTGGCCTCATCTGCAGGCATGGATAAGGTCATAATGAAAAACATTTTTGCGCAGGCAGGCCTTCCTCAGGTAAACTATGTGTGGTTTATCCGAAGTGAATGGGAAAATGGAACAGAACTTGCGTATGATAAAGTGGAGAAGGAACTGGGCTATCCATGTTTTGTTAAACCGGCTAATCTGGGTTCGAGCGTGGGAATAAGCAAATGTATGAATCGCTCAGAGCTTGAGGCAGCGTTTAAGGAAGCTTTCCAATTTGACCGCAAGATCATTATCGAAGAAGGTGTCACCGCAAGGGAAATTGAAGCTGGCGTCATAGGCAATAATCATCCGGAATGCTCTGTTGCCGGAGAAATTGTTCCGAAGGTTGAATTCTATGACTATAAAGCAAAATATGAAGATGGAGATACAGCCTTGATTATCCCTGCTGAAATCTCTGAGAAAGAATACACTGAGCTGAAGGATATGGCGATTAAAGCCTTTAAAGCTTTGGACTGCTCAGGGCTAGTCAGGGCTGATTTCTTTTTGACGAGAGAGGGAAGGCTATATATTAACGAGGTAAATACAATGCCTGGCTTTACACCTTTCAGTATGTTCCCGCTTCTTTGGAAGCATACAGGCGTTGAATACCCGCAGCTAATTGAAAAGCTAGTTCATCTCGCAATCGAGCGTCATGCGGAAAAACAAAATATTAAACACACAATGTAAAGCCAGCTGGCAGGAATAATAGACTTTATAAAGGAGACACGGCAGTCCTGTCGTGTTCCTTTTGTTCACAAGTAAGAAAGCCTAACTTTGAACTTAGATAACGTCTAGCTCCAGACGCCTTGCGCTTTTCTAAATACATAACCTGACAGTTTGTTCTATCGGACCATCTGAAACTGTCAAAATAGGAGGCGGCATATGATTAAGAAAACACTTCAAGAGATTGCGCAAATGATTAAAGTTGAGAACGATCTTTCGTCTTTTCCTGAGACAGCCATTCATGGTGTAAGCATTGACTCTAGAAAGATTGCAAAAGGCAATCTGTTTATTCCTTTTAAAGGGGAGAATTTTGACGGCCATCGTTTTGTGGAGGATGCCCTTCGGAAAGGAGCCGCAGCTGCGTTCTGGCAAGAAGATGTTCCGAACCCTCCTTTTCATCTGCCAATTATTCTAGTTGAAGATACTTTGACAGCTCTTCAAGAATTAGCGAGAAGCTATCGTAATGAGCTGAAGGTTAAAACAGTTGGCATTACTGGAAGCAATGGAAAAACAACAACAAAGGATATAACAGCAAATCTCCTATCTTTAAAGTACAAGGTCCAAAAGACAGAAGGAAATTACAACAACCATATTGGGCTTCCGCTTACGATTCTTGCGTTGGAAGAGGATACGGAAATTGCGGTTCTGGAAATGGGGATGAGCGGCCGGGGTGAAATTGATTTTCTAACCAATCTGGCCCGTCCGGAAGCTGTCATCATTACGAATATAGGCGAATCTCACCTTCAGGATTTAGGATCCAGGGAAGGGATTGCAGAAGCGAAACTTGAGATTGTGAACGGGATTCAGGATAATGGCCTGGTCATCTACTATGGAGATGAGCCGCTTCTCAACGAAAAATTAAAATCTTATACTGATTCAGCCGCACTAAGAACCTTTGGAAGAACCGGGAAAAATGATGTATTCCCGATTGAAATTAATCAGAATGACAGCGGCAGCACCTTTAAGATTAATGCTTCCAATCAGGAGTTTTATCTGCCGGTGCTGGGTACACATAATGTTCTCAATGCGCTGGCAGCGATGATTGCTGCCTCACATTTTGGCGTGCCGTATGAAAACATGAATGAAGGCTTCTCAAGTCTGAAGCTAACCAATATGCGGATGGAATTGCTGGAAGGGCAAAATGGTGAAAAAATCATTAATGATGCTTATAATGCAAGTCCGACTTCTATGAATGCGGCTATTGAACTAATTGCCAACCTTCCTGGATATAAAAAGAAAATCATCGTTCTCGGCGATATGCTGGAACTTGGGCCTCAGGAGGAAGAATTCCACCTTGCGATTGGAAAGTCGGTAGATGCGGAGAAAATAGATTATGTCTTCACGTTCGGCGAACTAGGCGAGATTATTGCCAAAGGGGCGAAACAATCACTTCCTGCCGATCGAGTATTTGCTTATACAGATAAACAGCCGTTGATTGAAGAATTGAAAAAGCATGTTGATAAGGAAACAATCGTACTGGTGAAAGCATCCAGAGGCATAAAGCTGGAACAGGTCGTCACAGCCCTCCAGTAAACCCTAATAAGGGGAACGATCAACTGGGGTATACATGATAATTTGTATAATGATTCTGCTTAACAGAGTTTATGTTTAAATTGAAACAGCATGTGGTAAGTCATGCGTTTTTTACCACTTTGGCTCTGTCTTATCAACGCGGCTATTCGAGAGCGCAGCCAATGCCAAACGAGCGGAATAGTAGCGGAAGCGACCGCCGGATGAAGTAATCAATATACTTTTCCGGAGGAATCAAAATCTCTCCTCTCAGCAAAGTGGATAAAACTGTTATTAAAGGTAATAAACCCCTGTTCCACGTGAAACAGGGGTTTATATTATTTTTGTATCATGCTGATTCCGTTTTTTGGTTTTTCTTGTAAAAATAAGTAAGTCGAATCCTTTTGAACGTGGGTAACTGTCTAGCGACTGCCTTCTCGAGGATCATAAGCCTGTCAAGTTGCGGCTTCTGGGGATGAAAGATTAGCCTTCCTTTTCAGAAGGATAGAACACCTTCTGGCATGGCTCATCTTATGCTTGTCGTCCCTGGTTTGTCGCCTCCAATTTGTAGCCAATCCTCCCAAAAAGAAAAGGGCGCTCTTTTGGGAGGATTGGCTTGTACTTGAGGCCCGCAGAATGGGGATCTTACAGACATGGTGTTCCTAGTCTTTCATGAAGTTCTCAATTTTCTTAAAAAAATGCCGGAATGGTAGAGGCTTCAGCCAGGCATCAAGTTTGCATTGCATGCTTGAAAATGGTAATATTAATACCAAAGTGCCAACAGGAACTTCTTTTGAAACGGACATACTCCAGAAGGAGAATGTCTTTTTTCATTAAATGCGGAAGTATGCATGTATTGAAAGTAACCTTTCAGGATTCAGGCGTGCTTTCGGCTAGGCCTGTTTAATGGGAGCTATCCCCTATTAAAGGGATGGCCATTATATCAAGAGACCTACTTGTTTAAAAATTAATCAGGGATTGAACTTACCCTCATCCTTTCCTCAAGCGGGTTTCATATTGAGTGAGACTCTTCTTTGCGAAAATACACAGCACTTTTTATCAAAAATAAGAAGGTACAGCTTTCTAAACCGGAAAGATCCTGTTCTGGGCTCCGTCAGCGGGTGCCGTAACTTTTCTTATAATCGTCCGGAAGAGTGTCTCATAGGCCAATTTTCAGGAGAATTCCTGCCTGCGAGTAGCAGGGACAAAAATTTTTCTATGATTAGAAGGAGAATGAATACATTGACAAAGTTTCAAGATTTGGGCATTAGCCCAGCGACAATGAAATCACTAAAACGAATGGGATTTGAAGAAGCAACTCCAATTCAGGTCCAAACGATTCCATTGAGCTTAGAAAATAAAGATCTTATCGGGCAGGCGCAAACGGGTACAGGAAAAACGGCAGCATTCGGTATTCCGATGATCGATAAGATTGACAACACAAAGGATTTTATCCAGGGAATTGTCATCGCGCCAACACGTGAACTTGCGATTCAAGTGTCCGAAGAGCTTTATAAAATCGGGTATGGCAAAAGAACCAAGGTCCTTTCCATTTATGGAGGCCAGGATATTAACCGCCAAATTCGCGCTTTAAAGAACAAGCCCCACATTATCGTCGGAACGCCGGGGCGCATTTTGGATCATATCAATCGTAAAACACTTCAGCTTGACAATGTCCATACGGCAATTCTTGATGAAGCGGATGAAATGCTAAATATGGGATTCATTGATGATATTGAAGCAATTCTTGCACAGATTCCTGAAGAGCGCCAGACATTGCTGTTCTCTGCTACGATGCCTGCCCCAATCCGCAGGATGGCAGAGCGCTTTATGAAGGATCCTCAGATTGTCCGGGTAAAAGCGAAGGAAATGACTGTTTCATCTATTGAACAATATTATGTTGAAGTCCATGAAAAGAATAAGTTTGATGTGCTGACAAGGTTATTGGATATCCAATCACCTGAATTGGCAATTGTATTTGGCCGTACCAAGCGCCGCGTTGATGAGCTTGCCGAGGCTTTAAATCTTCGCGGATATATGGCTGAAGGAATTCACGGAGATTTAAGCCAGGCAAAGCGTATCTCTGTATTGAGAAAGTTTAAAGAAGGAAGCATCGACGTATTGGTCGCAACAGATGTAGCCGCTCGCGGATTGGATATATCCGGTGTAACACATGTCTATAACTTTGACATCCCTCAAGATCCGGAAAGCTATGTTCATCGCATTGGGCGCACAGGCCGTGCCGGCAAAACAGGGGTTGCAATGACATTTATTAACCCGCGTGAAAAATCTTATTTGCATGTTGTGGAAAGAACGACAAAGAGAAAAATGGAACGCATGGATGCGCCAACATTGGATGAAGCGCTTGAAGGCCAGCAGAAAGCAGTTATGGATAAAATCTTCCAGACCATTGAGGAAAATAATCTGGGCAGCTATAAAGAAGCTGCAGATGAGCTTCTTGCTCAAAAAGATGCTTCTGCAGTGGTTCAAGCTGTCCTTAAGATGCTTACGAAAGAGCCGGATACCACTCCAGTAAAGCTGACTGAGGAGAAGCCGCTTCCATCAAAACGTGATAGAAAGCCAAATGACCGCAGCCGCGGCGGATATGGCGGTAATAGCCGACAAGGAGGCCAAAAGGGATCTTACAAATCTCGCCAAGGCCATACAGGCAAACGCCATAATAACAATAACCGATCAAACAGCAATAGCTACCGTTAACATGGAAGAGAGCAGAAATTCTGCTCTCTTTTTTTTGATATCAGCATTTTTATCCTTTTGAACTTAGATACCTGTCTAGCTCCAGGCGCCATCGGCTCTCGGTTCTAAGCCAATCCTTCCAAAAGGTTAAAAACCAGCCTTTCAGCCGGCTCTTATGCTTGAGTTCCCCAGGATGGGGGACATGCAGACATTGCCGCAGAACGTGGCGTTCTTAGTCTGCCTTCCGATAGGCGGTCGCTTTGCGCTATTTTAAGTATTAGCATTTTAAAAGTAGGCTTTCACATGGTGCTTCTTAATTGAAAACCAGTTATATAAGAGAGATTATCCGCCACATATATTTTGTTATCTGCCTTATAAAGAGATTTATAACCTTTTGAAAGTTTTATCTGCCTTATAAAGAAATTTATCACTTTTATAAAAAGTTTTATTTGTCTTTAATTGATTTTTCAGGCACATTGGGAAAGTCTTCAATCAACAAAGTAATTTCTCAGCCGATGACGAGCATACTAAAGAAAATGCTATTTAGGAGGGACTGAACTTGACGATTGTGCGCCTCGGCTATGTCGCGATGAGCATGAACCTAAAAAATGCTTCCCCATCGCAAACGATGACGTTTAAACAGTTTTCTGCGATTAAGGATCGGAAAGCGGCCATTGAGAGACTGGAACGGATTGCTGTATCAAACCTTGAAAACTGTCTTCGGCTCTTAAGGCATAATGCGGCCCACGATATTCACTTTTTCCGTTTCAGCTCGCGGCTAATTCCGCTTGCCAATCATGAGGAGCTGTCTGATTGGAAGTATATGCGCCCCTTAAAAGAGGCACTTTCCAATATAGGGGATTTTTTAGATGAACATCCCATGAGAGTCGATTTTCATCCAGACCATTTTGTGCTCCTAAATACGCCGAAAGTGGAAACGTTAAATATGTCTATAAAAACCCTTGCCATGCATGAAGCGCTTTTAAAAGGCATGCGGGTGGATCCGTCCCATCGATGTGTCCTTCATGTCGGTGGAGGATATGATGATAAAGAAAAGGCTCTGGAGCAGTTTATACATAATTGGGGATTCACGCCAGCGGGAATTCAGCGGATGATTATTCTTGAGAATGACGATACAACATTTACTCTCGATGATACATTGTATCTTTGTGAAAAGCTTGGCATTCCTTTGGTTTTTGATTATCATCACCACCTTGCAAATTATCAGAACGATCATTGGGCCGATCAGTGGGAGAGGATTGCTGGCACTTGGGACCAATCTGATCTTCCTATAAAGATGCACATTTCCAGCCCGAAATCGGACAAGGACTTTAGAGCTCATGCAGATTTTGTTGACTCAAATATGTTTATGGATTTTCTGCAGAATATCAATGGCTCAATCCCGGAAATCCATTGTATGATAGAGGCGAAAAGGAAGGATAGTGCACTTTTCAAACTTTCAGAAGACTTAAGAACGATACACGGGCTAAAAGGTATCGACCAAACAAGCTTTGAAATTTAATCAATTGCCCCTTATTACAAATTTCCTGTGCACCTCTTTTGGGTGTCATGTATACTTATTACAGTGATATTTTGGAATTTCAGGGGGTACTACATGATTACAGAGCCACATAAAAGGGTTCCGGCACGGGGTCTGCTTGCATGGAGGATCTCCGGCACTATCCACTCCGTATTTCCGTTGCTTTTATCAGGGGTCTCCATTGCTTTAGCAGCCCTTTTCAAATGGCCTATCTGGGTGATTGGCGCTGCCCTGATGTTTTTTTCTGCCTATGCGTACGTTGTGATCAAAGTTCTTCCAACTATAAAGTGGAAGAGGTGGAGATATGAAGTCAGGGAAAATGAAATTGAGCTGAAGCATGGAATATTTATTATTAAAAGAACGCTTGTGCCGATGATTCGAGTGCAGCATGTAGACACAAAGCAAGGGCCAATTTTGCGGAAATATCGCCTGGCAACTGTGACGATATCAACGGCTGCTACGGTTCACGAGATTCCTGCATTGGATGTGGAAGAAGCAGAAGAATTGCGTTTTTTCATCTCTCAGCTGGCAAGGGTTGCTGATGATGATGTCTAATCCAAAGCGGCTCCATCCTATAGCTGCTGTAGCGAATTTTCTTAAACAGCTAAAGGAATTAATTGTTCCATTTGTCATTTTTGTTGTTTTTGGAAGCAGGGGCGGTAACGGCGAAATTATTCAGCTGGTTATTACGGCTGGGATTCTTATAGCTGTGTTTATCTTTGGTATTCTATCGTGGTTAAGGTATACCTATAGGCTTGAAGAAGGGGAGCTTCGGATAGAATATGGCGTTTTAATCAGAAAGAAGAGATATATTCCCCTTGAAAGAATACAGAGCCTTGATCTATCAGAAGGACTGCTGCAAAGGCCTTTTGGGCTTGTTAAAATGAAGGTGGAGACGGCAGGATCAAGCGAATCGGGAGATGCAGAAGCGGTGCTGACTGCTATTACAAGGCAAGATGCAGATCTAATTCAGCAGGCATTCTCATCAGCTAAAAATAAATCTTCGGAAAGTATGGGTGAAATAGCTTCAGGCATTCAGCCAAGAAAAGTTATTTATAAAATTTCTCGTGGACAGCTGCTTCTGCTCGCCTCAACCTCAGGTGGCGTGGGTGTCGTGATTTCGGCTGTTTTTGCTTTTGTGTTCCAATTTGAAGAAATCATTCCTTATAAGAAGGTATTTGCAGGATTAGAGGGCTTTATTGCCAATGGCGTTGTTTTTGTGAGTATTCTTGTCTTTATCGGATTCCTGATTGCCTGGATCATTGCCCTTGTTGGATCGATGCTGAAATATGCTGATTTTACACTGAGAAAAACAGAGAAGGAACTGATTATAACAAGAGGTTTACTTGAGAAAAGGCAAATGACCATTCCACTGCATCGGATACAAGCCATCCAAATCAGCGAGAATCTGGTCAGGCAGCCTTTTGGCTTGGCCACTGTTTATATTGAAAGTGCTGGCGGTTCGCTTGAAGATAATGAAAGCGCCCGTGTCATGGTTTTGCCTATTGTTAAAAGAAGCCGGATAGCTGGACTGTTAAAGCCTCATTTGCCTGAATACGAACTCCAGCCAGGATTTTTCAAAGCTCCGAAAAGAGCGCTTGGAAGGTATGTTTGGAGAGGGGTGCTGGGAATTATGCCGCTGGTTCTTGCTCCGATCCTATTTTTCAGGCCTTGGGGTTATTTCTCTTTGCTGCTGCTGGTTTTCTCATTAGCTTGGTCATATCTAAAGTACAAAGATGCAGGCTGGGACATTAGTTCACTGCAGCTTTCACTCAGATACCGCGGCATTATCAGGACAACTGTTTTTATGAGAAAAAATCGCATTCAATCACTTACTATGAGTGAAAGCTATTTTCAAAAAAGGCGCAGCCTGGCTACAATCGAGGCAATCGCTATGTCCGGAACTGGCGGGACCGGAGGAAGGGTTCCTGATCTGGACCGAAAAGAGGTATATGCAATTTATAAGTGGTATTCACATACAGGCGTGAACAGAAATATGCCCGTGAATAACAAAAAGCGCTCCTGAGCGCTTTTTGTTGTTTACAAAGTAAGAAAGCATAAAATTTTGAAAGTCGATAACTGCTCCAGGTGCCATCAGCTCGAGGTCGATTCAAAAGCGGTCTGACAGCAGTGCATCCGATTTGCCTATTTTGCTAAAAACCCCAATACGGCCAGCAGCAAAATGGCAGTCCAAAGGATCAGCCTGGAAGCAGGCACTCCTTTGAGAGAAGGACGCCTCCCCGATATTCTTCCGGGATGGTGCATGGTGTTTGCAGAAGATTGCCTTCCTTTCGTAAGGAAGGCTGTACCGATTAGGAAACCGGCAATTAGCCCAAATAGATGAGCTGTTACATTGATGTTAGGCTGCAAAAAGGTCATAATGATGCCAATTGCGGTTATTGTCAGAATGATTTGTGAATTACCCCTTGACAAAAGGTCTTTACGAAAAAAAGTGATGGCGCCAAAGAAACCGAATAAGCCAAAGATGGCTCCACTGGCACCTACATGGATATATGTCATAGGTTCTAGTATCAGGGTAGCGATGTTTGCTGCCACTCCAGCTGCGATATATAGAAGTAGAAATTTGGCTTTTCCAAGTATTTGCTCCAGGGCAGGACCAAATAAAACAAGAGAAAAGCTATTAAACAAAACATGGGGAAATCCGCTATGCAAAATAATGGGGGTTAATAGTCGCCAATATTCCCCCTCAATAATATATAAATTGACTCCAGCGAGCTTCTCAAATATAAGTGCGTTGGGGAAAATAGGTATAGCAGTTAATAAATATAGTACGATATGGGTAAGAATGATGCCGGAAACAACAGGGTAAAAGCGGATAAATTCCTTTAAACTTTCCGTTCTCGTAAACATAGACATCCTCCAATAGTATATTCTACCTCCATCATAGCCTGAAAAAGCGGTTTTTAGCATCTGATAGCTCTTTTCTTTTGTAATAACCATGTACTTGCCTGAGCTTCTACTGTATTCTTTATGCAATAAATAAAATAAATAGAAGGGAGATGCGAAATGATTTCCGGAATTGGGATTGATATTTGTGGTATTGGTCGAATCCGCAAAATCGCAGCCAGGCAGGAGCGTTTTCCGGAGAGGGTTCTTACTTCCCGGGAACTGGCTGTGTATGATAAGTTGCCTGAGAAGAGAAAAGCAGAATTTCTTGCTGGGAGATTTGCTGCAAAAGAAGCCTTCGCTAAAGCTGTTGGAACAGGGATTGGCGAAGAGCTTTCTTTTCAGGATATTGAAATTGAAAAAGATGAACAGGGAAAACCTTTTATTTCGAAACCTAACAAAAAGGGGGTCCACCTGTCTATCTCCCATAGCCGGGAGTACGCAGTTGCACAGATAGTGATTGAAAGAGCAATTTGATCTAGTTAAGATTTGGCTGTGGGCAGGATCATTACTGCTTTTGGCACCCTGCAGTTGGAGATCAAGAGCTGGTTTTAACGGTGTCAAGAAATTCAAAATGCTTGTCATTCCTCCTAGCATATTCCCTTAGGTTGTCTCATATATTCATAGTGCGATAGGAGAGACAGGCCAAAAGGTTTGGCCATCTCACTGAAATGAGACAAAGGGGCTGAAGGAATGAAGAAAAAGTTGTTAATGCTGCTTGCCGGGCTAATGGTTGTTTTTGCATTGTCTGCCTGTGGTTCTAAATCACAAGAAGATGTTGTAAAAGAGCTTGGCAATAAGCTGGAAGACATTAAAGGGTACAAGGCAGAGGCTAAAATGACCCTCCAGATGGGCACTGATCCGCAAACATACGATATTGAAGTATGGCATAAGGATCCTGACTTTTATCGGGTGAATCTGAAAAATGCCCAAAAAGACCAAAGCCAAATGATTCTGCGAAACGCTGATGGTGTTTTTGTCCTGACACCTGCGCTGAACAAAAGCTTCCGCTTTCAAAGCGATTGGCCCGAGAACAGCAGCCAGGCTTATTTATATGAATCCTTAGTCAAGGATATTATGGAGGATAAAGAGGCTAAGTTCTCAGCTACAAAAGATCACTATGTGTTTGAAACGAAAACCAGATACCAAAATAATCAGATGCTTCCTGTCCAGGAAATCACACTGAAAAAGTCGGACTTGTCACCTGTTAGCGTGAAGGTCATGGACCCTGATAAAAATGCACTTGTAACTGTAGATTTCTCAAATGTAAAGTTTAATGCGAGCTTTGATAAAAAAGACTTCGATATGCAGAAAAATATGACAGGCGCCCAGCTCGAAGTACCAGTTATGGCTGAAGTGGATGAGCAGGAGTTTTCGGTTAAATATCCTCAAAGTGAAATGGCCGGGGTCAATTTGGTCGAAGAGAAGGAAATGAAAACAGAAAACGGCAAGAGGGTTGTTTTAACCTTTGATGGAGAGAAATCCTTCACTCTTGTTCAGGAAAAGGCAACTGTAATGCCAGCTTCATCCTCTGTAACATCAGTTAATGGGGAACCGATTGATCTTGGGTTCACAATTGGTGCACTATCCAGCAACACGATTTCATGGACATACCAGGGTGTGGACTATATGATTGCTTCAAATGATCTATCCCCTGAAGAAATGACAATGATCGCCCGTTCTGTACAAGGTGATATGGTGAAATAACCATTCCTTTTGTTAAAAACAGGCCCTCTCAAGGGGCCTGTTTTATTCTGTCTCTAAGTAGAAAAAATTTGCAGAACCGCCGCGTTTCCGTTCCTATTTTCTATATAAACTTAAAGAAACGATGCCTGTAAAAAACACATAGCAAAAAATATCCATATTCATAGCTATATAATTCATTTGACAAACTCTGCTGGGGAGTTTGATAATCGACATGTACAGAAATACGGCATTGGCTAAAGGACGTGAATACATCAATGGGTGAGCAGATAAAAATATTTAGAGATACATGGGCAGAGATAAATCTCGACCATATTTCATATAATGTTGAGTCGATGAAAAGGCATGTAAGCGATGGTGCGATCGTCATTGCTGTTATAAAGGCAAATGGATATGGCCATGGCGATGCAGCTGTGGCAGAAGCTGCCCTCGAAGCGGGTGCTTCATATTTGGCGGTTGCCACACTTGATGAAGCGATGGCTCTGCGAAAGAAAAAAATACAAGCTCCTATTTTGGTGATGGGTGCAAGCAGACCGGAAAATGCAGGTGACGCTGCTAAAGAAAATATTGCTCTTACTGTTTTTCAAAAAGATTGGCTTTCTAATGCGAAAGAATATATTCGGACCGGCGAGGAGCTGCGCATCCACTTAAAGTTTGACACTGGTATGGGGCGTCTTGGCATTCGCAGCCGAAATGAGCTGGAGGGAATTGAGAGCGCTGCCAAAAGGGACGGGCATTTCCTGATTGAAGGAGTATTTACTCACTTTGCTACAGCTGACTCACTGGATAATCATTATTTTGAACAGCAGTTAAGCAGGTTTGAGGAGATGATTGGCTGGATGGAGGAGGTTCCTAAGTACGTACATTCCAGCAATAGTGCTGCTGGCCTAAGATTCCCTAAGGCACATTTGAATGCAGTCAGAATGGGGATCAGCATGTACGGCCTGGCACCATCAATGGAGATGAAACCTGAACTTCCTTTCCCGCTTAAAGAGGCATTTTCCCTCCATACAAAAATTGTACATGTCAAAAAGATCCATAAGGGGGAAAAGGTCAGCTATGGCGCTGCATATGAGGCGAAAGAGGATGAATGGATTGCGACTTTGCCGATTGGCTATGCTGATGGCTGGGTTCGAAAGCTTCAGGGACAGGAAGTTCTGGTTGAGGGATTTAGAGTGCCGATTGTTGGCCGAATATGCATGGATCAATGTATGATTAAGCTTCCATATGAAAAGCCTGTTGGTACACAGGTTACCTTGATAGGAGAACAGGACGGAGCGAGAATACCTGTAGATGAAATCGCCCGGAAACTTGAAACCATTAACTATGAAGTCACTTGTATGGTATCTTCACGGGTTCCCCGCATATATAAAAGAGATGGCCTTGTAATTGGCGGGGTCAATTATCTGCTTTAATAAATAGGGGGATTGCGTTTAATTGCCATATAATCGAATTACTTGCATAAAAGCCTATTTTCTTGGCCGATAATACAGAAGAATTCAAGAACCCCCTTTGCATTGGGCGGTATTAATGGTAATATTGAAAATGGTAGATATAAAAATGGTGTGTAGTGATGGTGGAGGTGTATGTTTGTGTCTGAGTCCAGCACAACAACAGAGATAATGGTGAAATTACCGCAATATCTTTTAACCGAGTTAGACGGATTTGCAAAGCAGGAAAACGTTAACCGGAGCGAATTCATTTATCAAGCGACCAAAATGTATTTGCGCGAGCGCAAAAAGAGACAAATTCGCGAATCCATGAGACGAGGCTATATGGAGATGGCGAAAATAAATTTGACGATTGCATCTGAAGCATTTCAAGCGGAATACGAGGCAGAACACACAGTTGAACGTCTAGTAAGCGGAGGATAATCCTTTGATTGTCAAACGTGGTGACGTTTATTTTGCAGACCTATCCCCAGTTGTTGGTTCAGAACAAGGCGGCGTTCGTCCAGTGCTTGTCATCCAAAACGACATCGGGAATCGGTTTAGTCCCACAGTAATTGTTGCAGCGATCACAGCTCAAATTCAAAAAGCTAAGCTGCCTACTCACGTTGAAATTGATGCGAAGCGTTATGGTTTTGAAAGGGATTCGGTCATCTTATTAGAACAGATTCGTACAATTGATAAACAACGCTTAACCGATAAAATAACCCATCTCGATGACGAAATGATGGAAAAAGTGGATGAAGCCGTGCAAATCAGCTTAGGCCTCATCGAATTTTAAACAAAACGCTCTGTTAAAGGGCGTTTTTTTTTATTTTTAATATGTAAAATAGGTTTAGTCACATTGAAATAGGGTAAAAAAGAAAGTCCTTATATTTTTACAATAATCCAGTGGTGTAAATATACCCGAATGTATGGAAATCTACACCTGACTCTGCTTTTTTTCTTATCCTAAGATCAAACTATTTATGGTTTTGAAAAAAGGTTTTTATAAGAAATTTGTCGAAATTACTATACACCTATAGAAATCATATAGGTATCATTTGACTGATATGAGCTGTTATCATTAAATAGATGTATAAAACGTGAATGCATATATTTTTTTACAAATTGTTCGGTTATTTTACAATAAAGGGGATTTGGAAGGCTAATAATAGATATATGATAAAATGGGAGGAACCAATGAATTCCAACATATTGAATTATATTCAAAATAATAAAGAAGATATCTTCAATGATTGGCTGCAAGCCACAAAGGAAAATGCGGATGAACGAGTGACCAAGGTGGTTTCTGACCAGGTTTTTGTTGGGACTAGCCGGGAGTTTATAGACCTGATTATTTCAAATATAAAAAGTTCGAATGAAGAGTTCGCTTCAAGGCTAAGTGATTTCTCTGAGAAAATTGTTCGTTTGGGCTGGCCATTGAGCTTTGTGACAAAGGGGCTGCAAACCTTCGGAAAAATTGTCTTTGAAGGAATGCAGGATGCTGGGATTGTAACAAAAGAAAACCAGCTAAAAACCGTATATGATTTTGATAGCTGGATGACTCCGATGGTCAATGAAGTTGTCAATATGTATTCAACTACTTGGGAAAGAACTGTTTCATTGCAAAAGATCGCCCTGCAGGAACTTTCTGCTCCGCTTATTCCTGTCTTTGATGGAATTACTGTTATGCCGCTTGTTGGCACGATTGATACTGATAGGGCTAAGCAAATTATGGAAAATTTGTTGAACGGGGTAGTGAAACACCGTTCTGAAGTGGTGCTTATTGATATAACCGGTGTTCCGGTTGTCGATACGATGGTAGCCCATCATATTATCCAGGCAGCTGATGCCGTAAGGCTAGTTGGTGCAAAGTGCATGTTAGTAGGCATTCGGCCTGAAATTGCCCAAACCATTGTAAACCTGGGCATAGATTTGAATCAGTTTACTACAAAGAATACCCTCAAAAAGGGAGTTGAAGCGGCTCTCGAATTAACGAGCCGTAAAATAGTAAATGTGGAGGGAGCGGAGTGAGAATGAGAATTCCGATTTTAAAGTTAAACGATTGTTTGTTAGTCTCCATTCAATGGGAATTAGATGACCAGACTGCACTTCAGTTTCAGGAGGATTTGCTCCATAAAATCCATGAAACAAGTGCAAATGGAGTCGTAATAGATTTAACATCCATTGACTTTATAGATTCATTCATCGCTAAAGTTTTAGGCGACGTAATAAATATGTCCAAACTGATGGGTGCAAAAGTAGTCATTACCGGGATACAGCCTGCCGTAGCTATAACGCTGATTGAGTTAGGTATTGGGTTAGATGATGTCCTTACTGCATTAGATTTAGAAAAAGGTTTGGAGAAATTACAACAGGAATTGGGGGAGTAACTGTATGGAAAACCAATCCTGCGTTAAAATCATAAACGAGTGGGACATCGTTGCAGCCCGCCAGCTTGGGCGGAATGTTGCAAAAGAGCTTGGTTTTGGTACAGTTGACCAGGCCAGAATCACTACAGCCATTAGTGAACTTGCCCGGAATATCTATTTATACGCCGGACAAGGACAAATCTGTATAGAAAAAATATATGACGGCGGAAAAGCGGGATTGCGTATAGTTGCAGTAGACAGCGGCCCTGGAATAAATGATTTACGCCAAGTGATGGAAGATGGATTTTCAACATCGGGAGGATTAGGAGCCGGCCTGCCAGGTGTCAAGCGGTTGATGGATGAGTTCTTAATTGACTCCAATCCTGGAACCGGAACAGATATAAAAGCAACTAAGTGGCTCCGATAGGGGGAAAAGGTATGGATTTCCGAGAAATGATGGATTCAAAGTATCGGGATATTCTGAAGAATTATATCAAAGAACAATCTGAACAGGCTTTGTATCAAGGCCAAAAGTTCAGCAGGAAGTCAATTGAACATAAAATTTCTCCTGAAGAGATTATCAGCGTTCATAAAAATTTGATGGGTGAACTATACCCGGACTTGCCTGAGTATGTTCATCATTCTTTTGATATTCTTTTGGAAATCATGATAGGATATGGATTTGCTTATCGGGAGCATCAGAATTTGAAACATATTCAGCAGGAATTAAGAACAGAAATGGAAATAGCCGCTAATGTGCAGCAGACCCTGCTCGGGACGCACGTGCCTTCTGTGGAAGGGTTGGACATTGGCGCAATCAGTGTTCCTGCCAAACATATGAACGGTGATTATTTCCACTTTGTTCAGGATGATAATGGCAGCATCAGCATTGCGATTGCTGATGTTATCGGAAAAGGTCTTCCAGCAGCTTTGTGTATGTCCATGATTAAATATGCGATGGACAGCTTGCCTGAAAACCGAAATGATCCTAAAAGTGTCCTTGAGAGCCTGAATCGGGTTGTAGAGCAAAATGTAGATTTGACTATGTTTATTACGATGTTCTATGGAATCTACGACACCAATACCCATTTGTTTTCTTACGGTTCTGCCGGACATGAGCCTGGGCTTTTCTATAATGTTAAAAAAGGTGAATTTACCGAACTCGTGGCAAAAGGCCTGCTTCTGGGCATCGATAAAAAAACGAATTACCACCAGTATGAAAAAGGAGTAAACCCGGGAGATATGATTATATTAATGTCAGACGGTGTAACGGAATGCCGTACTGAAGAGGGGTTCATTGAAAAAGAAACATTGCTTGAATTAATCAAAAAATATATTCATTTAGGTGCACAGGAAATTGTTAATAGCGTATTTAAAGAACTTGAAAAACTCCAGCATTTTCAATTGCGAGATGATTTTACCTTAATTATCTTAAAAAGAAATGTTTAGCCGGTTTAAATAGCGGGTAAGGAGTAAAATGCAGTTGACATGTAAAGAGGTGGGTCAGTTATGAATATTACAATAGATGTAAAAGAAAATGATTTGCTGATTGAAGCGATGGTCAGTGGAGAAATTGACGCATATACAGCTCCAAAACTCCGGGAAGAACTTTTTCCTTTAACGGAGAAAGAAGGAGTTGAAATGGTTGTAAACCTATCTGAAGTCTCTTATATGGATAGTACCGGCTTAGGTGTATTTGTTGGTGTATTTAAAAATGTTCGCGCCAATAACGGCAAGTTTAAAATTGTGGGTTTGTCGGATCGCTTGAAGAGACTTTTTGAAATTACAGGTCTAGCCGATATTATCGATATAAACAGCGGGATTGAAGGTGGAGTGCAATGAACGAACCATTTGATTATGTAGAGGTGAAGATTCCGGCCAAGCCGGAATTTGTTGGGGTAATCCGCCTAACTCTATCGGGGATTGCCAGCAGAATGAGATTTGCATACGAAGAAATTGAAGATTTGAAAATTGCTATCAGTGAAGCTTGCACAAATGCAGTCCAACACGCATACAAGCAGAATGAACAAGGTGAAGTAGTCATCGGATTCGGGTTATATAGTGACCGTCTTGAAGTTATGGTTGCAGACAACGGCAAGAGTTTTGATTTCCAATCTGCGAGACAAGGCATTGGACCGTATGACCAAACTGATTCTGTGGAATTTTTGCGTGAAGGAGGCTTGGGCCTATACCTGATTGAAACATTGATGGATGAAGTGAGAATTCATCACAAAGAGGGTGTTACGGTCTTCATGACCAAATACCTAGAAGGAGAGCAGGTGGAGAGGGATGCAAAAACAATCTCAACCTAATCTAAAATCTAAAGAAGAAACCAATGCTTTAATTAAGGCTTATCAGCTTCACCAAGATGAAGAGGCACAAAATGCGCTAGTCCTGCAATATAAGAACCTAGTCGAAGCCATTGCCCGCAAGTATTCAAAAGGCAGATCCTATCATGAAGATATTGTCCAAGTGGGCATCATCGGATTATTGGGAGCAATCCGACGCTATGATGAATCTTACGGTAAAACATTTGAAGCATTTGCAGTTCCTACGATCATTGGTGAAATTAAACGCTTTTTAAGGGATAAAACTTGGAGTGTTCATGTACCCCGCCGAATAAAAGAGCTGGGGCCGAAAATAAAAGCAGCCGTCGAAGAGCTTACAACAGAACTTCATCGTTCTCCTCTAGTGGACGAAATCGCCGATGTAATTGGAGTTTCAGAAGAAGAAGTTCTGGAAGCGATGGAAATGGGCAAAAGCTATCAGGCACTTTCGGTTGACCACTCGATTGAGGCTGACTCCGATGGCGGAACCGTAACGTTGCTTGACATCGTCGGAAATGAAGACGATGGTTTCGAAAAAGTAAACCAAATGCTTGTGCTTGAAAAAGTGCTGCATGTATTATCTGAGAGAGAAAAATTGATTATACAATACACATATCTTGAGAATATGAGCCAGAAAGAAGCAGGAGATAAGCTAGGAATATCCCAAATGCATGTCTCAAGACTTCAAAGGCGTGCGATCAAAAAGCTTCAGGAAGCAATACATTCTGAAACTAATAATTCGGAGTGCCTTTCATGACCAAATTTGTCAGGGACAACATCGAAGTGATCGCTCATCAAACGGCTAAAGAAGGAAAATCCTTCTGCGGTGATGGATATTATTTCACTGCAACTGATGAATACTTTATATGTGTGCTAGCAGACGGCCTTGGAAGCGGGGAATTCGCTTATGAAGCTTCCTCGGCTGTTATAGCGGTAGTGGAAGAGCACCATGAAAAAGATATTGATGCGCTCATGAAGCTATGCAATGAGGTGCTTGTACAAAAAAGAGGAGCGGCTGTTGCACTGTTTAAAGTGCATTTTGCCACCAAGGAGTTTGTTTATAGCTGTGTGGGGAACATTCGATTTTTCCTTTACTCATCAACGGGCAAGCTAACCTATCCATTGCCTGTGACAGGTTATCTGTCAGGGAGGCCTCAAGTGTTCCACACCCAACGGTTTACGTATGAAGCCGACTCAAAATTCTTGCTATTTTCAGATGGCTTAAATATTCAGGGGATTAAATCTTTGCTAAAGGCATTTCTTCCTATTGATCTTATCTCGGAAGATATAAAGAAGCAGTATCCATCTACAGCAGATGATGCTACTTTCATACTTGGAAGCTTACTCTAAAACAGGGTAAGCTTTTCTTTTTGATAAAATAAATGGACTGCTATGCAGTGTGAAACTTTAAGGTGGTTTTGTTAAAATATAAGATGACACTCTTTAATGGAGGAATGAACTTGGAGAAATTACTGGATAAACAAGATCAAGTGCTAAACCTTATTGCAGAGGAACTATCAATTGCAATTAAACAAGTGAAAAACACAATAAACTTGCTCGAGGAAGGAAATACCGTCCCGTTTATTGCCCGATACAGGAAGGAACAGACTGGAGCTCTGGATGAAGTTCAAATCCGCAATATTATGGAGCGATGGCAATACATACAAAATCTTAATCATCGTAAAGAAGAAGTTGTCCGCTTAATTGAAGAGCAGGGCAAATTGACAGATGAATTAAAGTCCAAGATTGTAAAAGCAGTCAAATTGCAGGAAGTTGAGGATTTATATCGGCCATATAAACAAAAACGCCGTACAAAAGCGACTGTTGCAAAAGAAAAAGGGCTGGAGCCTTTTGCTGAATGGCTCCTCACCTTTCGACTTGATCAAAAACCTGAAGATAAGGCGAATGAATTTTTGTCCGAGGAAAAAGGAGTTAACTCTGCAGAGGAAGCGATCACAGGCGCGAAAGATATTCTCGCAGAATGGATTTCAGATGAAGCTGAGGGCAGAAAGTGGATCCGATTAGAAACAGCCAGAAAAGGAACGATTGAGTCGGCTGTTAAAAATAAAGAGAACGACGAAAAAGGCGTTTATGAAATGTATTATGAGTACGAGGAACCTATCGGCAAAATTGTTCCACACCGGACACTTGCGTTAAACCGGGGTGAAAAAGAAGAAGTTCTAAAGGTGAATATTAAGCCGAATACAGACTTTATTTTAAACTATTTAAACAAAATGTGGGTGAAGGATGACCGTTCCCTTGCTGCCCCGATTGTAAAGGAAGCAATTGAGGATGGATACAAGCGATTGATACAGCCTTCCATAGAGCGTGAAATCCGAAATGAATTAACAGAAAAGGCTGAAGAGCAGGCGATAATGATTTTCTCTGAAAATCTAAGAAAGTTATTGCTGCAGCCTCCGTTGAAAGGCAAAGTCGTATTGGGGGTAGACCCTGCGTATAGAACGGGCTGCAAGCTGGCGGTTGTGGACGAAACAGGCAAGGTACTTAAGATAGATGTTATATATCCACATCCGCCTGCGTCCAAAATGAAACAGGCGAGAGAGAAAGTGATGGAAATACTCAATTCATTCAAAGTAGAAGTGGTTGCAATCGGCAATGGTACAGCCTCAAGAGAAACAGAGCAATTTGTCGCCGATATTCTGAAAGATATGAAAGACGATATCTTCTATTTAATTGTTAATGAAGCGGGAGCGAGTGTTTATTCAGCCTCTGACTTGGCCAGAGAGGAATTCCCTGATCTGCAGGTAGAAGAGAGGAGTGCTGTTTCCATTTCACGCCGACTTCAAGACCCGCTTGCTGAGCTGGTGAAAATTGATCCGAAATCTGTTGGGGTTGGTCAATACCAGCATGATGTTTCCCAGAAAAAGCTATCTGAGTCACTGGCCTTTGTGGTCGAGACCGCGGTTAACCAGGTAGGTGTCAATGTCAATACAGCATCATCTTCCTTGCTTCAGCATGTTGCAGGGCTCACAAAAACGGTTGCCAATAATATAGTTAAGAAGCGGGAGGAAGAAGGAAAGTTTGCTGATCGTAAGCAGTTAAAAAAAATTCCGCGCCTCGGTGCGAAAACATATGAACAGGCAATTGGATTTCTTAGAGTCATTGATGGGAAAGAACCTCTTGATCGGACAGGCATTCACCCGGAAACTTATCCAGAAGTAAATAAGCTGCTTGAAAATCTTGGTTTTAAGTCCAGAGACCTGGGGAAGCAGGCATTAAGAGATGCCCTGTCAGGACTGGACATGAAGCAAACTGCTGATGAACTTGAAATAGGAGAACTTACATTACAGGATATTATTGATGCATTGATGAGACCTGAAAGGGATCCGCGTGATGAATTG
>NZ_BRVM01000014.1:104779-107360 GCF_026011715.1 Cytobacillus sp. NCCP-133
TTGGAGTCAAACAGGATGGTCTTGTTCATATCTCCAAGCTCAGCCGGCAATTTGTGAAGCATCCATTGGATGTAGTATCGGTAGGAGATGTAGTCACAGTCTGGGTCGATTCTGTGGATAAACAAAAAGGGAGAGTCGCCCTAACAATGCTGGACCCATCAAATTAAGAGAAAACATTGCTAATATTTTCTAGCTGCAGCGCCTAGCTCCTCGAATCATTAGTCAAATCACGCTAGGAATCTGGACAAGGAACTCTGCGGAAGCCATATTCGTCCTCCCAAAAGCGTTAGCTTTGGGAGGTTTCTTGCGTGATTCGCCTTTTGCTTGTCGGAGCTGAACGAAGCGCTTACGTTTTTCTATGAGCAGTGTTTTTTTCTATAAAAAAACCAGCATTGATTCAGCAGTTTAATCTGATAACGATCCTTCTCATAAAATGCACGTTGAATTTGGTTTTGAAACCAAACAGGCATATAGATTACCTCCCGTGTGTTAGGTTCTATCCCTTAGGTGTTTGCGGATATTTGAAGAATTCCAGTCATCAAGGTATTAGTATAGAACTAAAATATGAACATAAAAGGTATATATAATGTATGCTATAATAGGTTGTCATGTTCACTATAAAAGGGGAAAACATTGAAATGAACGACAAAGATCTTCAAAGTCTTGTTGAAAAAATATCTTTCGAAAGCTTCGAAAAACCATTCCGCCACAAGGCCTGCTTTAATGCCAGGCTTAGATCGACGGGTGGAAGGTATATGTTAAGCTCTCATCATATTGAAATAAATAAGAAGTATTATGAGCAACTTGGCCTGGAAGAATTGATTGGAATTATTAAGCACGAACTTTGCCACTATCATTTGCATTTAGAAGGCAAAGGGTATGAACACCGTGACCAGGATTTTAGAATGCTGATGAATAAAGTGGAAGCACCAAGGTTCTGCTCGGTTTTGCCGGATCGCCCGAAAACAAATAAATCTAAAAAGGTTCTTGTCTATGTGTGCAAAGAGTGCGGTCAAACTTATCAAAGAAAAAGAATGGTCGATACGAAGAAATATGTCTGCGGAAAATGCAAAGGAAAATTAGTCTTTAATAAAGAATTGACATTAGATTAAATAGTCCATATATTTTTTTATTGTCGCAGAGCTAAAGGAAGCAAAAACGGATAATAAATACTTTGAAAAACAAGCTTGACTTTTATAGTCCGAGTCTTTATACTCTAAAGAGTCGATAAGATGTTACCTGCAATATCGACTGACTAATTACTAATCCGCAGTAGCTCAGTGGTAGAGCATTCGGCTGTTAACCGAACGGTCGCAGGTTCGAATCCTGCCTGCGGAGCCATATTTGGGGAAGTACTCAAGTGGCTGAAGAGGCGCCCCTGCTAAGGGTGTAGGTCGCGTAAGCGGCGCGAGGGTTCAAATCCCTCCTTCTCCGCCAGAAAATATTTATAATGGCCCGTTGGTCAAGCGGTTAAGACACCGCCCTTTCACGGCGGTAACACGGGTTCGAATCCCGTACGGGTCACTTTCTTTTTTGTTTTTACAGATATTTAGAAATGCGGGGTCCTGTGGTGTAGCGGTTAACATGCCTGCCTGTCACGCAGGAGATCGCGGGTTCGATTCCCGTCGGGACCGCCATTATGTTGGGCTATAGCCAAGCGGTAAGGCACCGGACTTTGACTCCGTCACTCGCAGGTTCGAATCCTGCTAGCCCAGCCAATTTTATTTGCGAGCCTAAATTTGCAGCATCGAAGCGATACATCTCGAATAGCAAACTTAAAATCTGCGACAAAGAACGCAGGGCTTTGAAGCATTGATGCAAAAAAACCTTTAAGGAATTATATCAAAGTATGAGCCATTAGCTCAGTCGGTAGAGCATCTGACTTTTAATCAGAGGGTCGAAGGTTCGAGTCCTTCATGGCTCACCATTACTTATATTGCGGGTGTGGCGGAATTGGCAGACGCACCAGACTTAGGATCTGGCGCCGCAAGGCGTGGGGGTTCGACTCCCTTCACCCGCACCAGTAATTACCATTGAAAAACAAGTACCAATTTGCTAATATAATTATTGTCGCTTTATTAAGCGGTCGTGGCGGAATGGCAGACGCGCTAGGTTGAGGGCCTAGTGGGGGCGACCCCGTGGAGGTTCAAGTCCTCTCGGCCGCACCAAAAAAACTATTGACAAATGACTTGAGGATTGTTACAATACAAGAGTTACTTTTAAAAAAAGGCGCCCGTAGCTCAATTGGATAGAGCGTTTGACTACGGATCAAAAGGTTAGGGGTTCGACTCCTCTCGGGCGCGCCATTTAAACGGGGAGTAGCTCAGCTTGGTAGAGCACTTGGTTTGGGACCAAGGGGTCGCAGGTTCGAATCCTGTCTTCCCGACCATTCGGGAATAACAATTATTATATGCGGGTGTAGTTTAGTGGTAAAACCTCAGCCTTCCAAGCTGATGATGAGGGTTCGATTCCCTTCACCCGCTCCAAAAATACCGATTGATCTTTGAAAACTGAACGAACAAAAACGTCAACGTTAATTCTTTAGTCTTTTTTGAAAAGACAAATCGAGCTTAATCAACTC
>NZ_BRVM01000015.1:0-73336 GCF_026011715.1 Cytobacillus sp. NCCP-133
AGGTACTTCCATTTTACATTGAAAACGGTGGTCTTTTTTATGATTTTGATCTATTTACTACACTAGGCACCTCAGCATCAATTCACCGCCATCCTCCCCAGCGGACCATTCTCATCCATAATATCCTGCAAGTCATAAACCGAGATCGGGAACATCGGGAATCCATAAGCATACGGCGTGATTTCATAGAGCTGAAAATAGACGACCAGTGCTTTGTCGGCCATGTAAAAGTCCTGGTCCGGCTTAATAGCAGTAAAATCTACAAGCAGGGGGATGTCACGCTCTTTTATCTGCACCTTAATCAGCTCTGATATTCGTTTAACATAGTCACTTCCCGATTTAAATAGGTCCTTCAGCGCCACCTGCTTCCCCTTCTGCAAATCAAACGTCAGAGACTTTATAACCGTCATCCCATGTGCAGCATGATAATGATACACATAGTTGTTCAAAGACAAACTCAGTACATCTCGCTGATTATTTTTTATCTCATAATATCCATACAAATCCACTACGGCAGTATCCATATTGCCTGTTTGCTCGTTAATGAGCTGCTGGTTTTCTCTAACAATCGTGCTGTTGATAAAATGCTGCAGGTGCTTATTCTGCATCCCGGTCACCCGGGGATAATAAACCACTTTGGTTGGCCCGCTGCTAATCGTCATTGTTTTAATGCCTGCTGGAAAATTAATCGCCACGGCAATCATCCTTTATCGGTTTTTATCACATCCTATTCATGGAGTGGGCGTATAGGTGCATAACAGGAAATGGAAGTTTTAATGGTATATACTGAAAACGAATATATCACTAGACAGGAGCACCATACATGGACAACCAGCAAACCAGCCTAAAACCTTTCATTTCACTCATCCTATCAACAAAAATTCCAAAGACCTCGCTCATCATTGGGTTAGCAGCCAGTATCTTAACCACTTTGACAGGCCTTGTCGTTCCGTTGCTGACCAAAAATCTCGTTGACGGTTTTTCTGTGAAATCCTTAAGTGCTCCGCTCATCATCGGAATTGGCGCCGCTTTTATCATCCAGGCAATCATCAGCGGAATCTCCATCTATCTGCTCAGCTATGTCGGCCAGAAAGTCGTGGCACGGCTGCGTAACCGGATGTGGATGAAGCTCATCCGGCTACCGGTCCGTTTTTTCGATAAGCAATCGAGCGGTCAGACCGTAAGCCGCGTTGTGAATGATACAAGCATTGTCAGGGAGCTGATCACCAGCCATTTTCCGCAATTTATCACTGGGATCATCAGCATCATAGGTGCCATCAGCATCTTGCTTGTGATGGATTGGAAGATGACATTGCTCATGCTCATTTCTGTTCCCATCACATTGGCGATTATGATTCCTCTTGGCCGAAAAATGGCAAAGATTTCACGCGGGCTTCAGGATGAGACAGCAACATTTACCGGCCATATCACGCAAACGCTCAGTGAAATTCGCTTAATGAAGTCTTCTACTGCTGAGCAAAACGAAGAAGAAAAGGGCTTGAATGGCATTGATATGCTACTTGGTTTTGGCTTAAGAGAAGCCCGCATCTTTGCCATGATCGGCCCGACGATGTATCTGATCATGATGACGGTCATCGTCATGATTATTGCTTATGGCGGCATGCGTGTTGCCAGTGGAACCATGTCAACCGGATCACTCGTTGCCTTTTTGCTTTATTTGTTCCAGATTATTATGCCGATCACTTCATTCGCGATGTTCTTTACTCAGCTGCAAAAAGCCAAAGGCGCAACCGAGCGGATTATCGAGATTTTAAAACAGCCGCTGGAGGAAGGACAAGATGGCATCGATATAGATATCAGCAACCATCCGATTGCCATTGATCAGGTATCTTTTTCCTATAGCGAAGAAGAGCCGGTTCTTCAGAACGTTTCACTCGAAGCACAGCCAGGCCAGATGATTGCCTTGGCAGGTCCGAGCGGAAGCGGAAAAACCACCTTATTTGGGCTGTTGGAGAGATTTTATGAGCCCACTGCAGGCGAAATCAGGATTGGCGGCACACCCATCCAGCATATCTCGCTAAAATCCTGGCGCAGCCAAATCGGCTATGTCTCACAGGAAAGTGCAATGATGGCAGGAACCATTCGTGAAAATTTATGCTATGGGTTGGAAAAGCCGGAAAGCATCTCAGATGAGCATTTGTGGGAAGTCGCTAAAATGGCTTATGCCGACCAATTTATAGAAGATTTTCCGAAAGGACTTGATACCCAAGTTGGCGAACGGGGCGTGAAGCTTTCTGGAGGGCAAAGGCAGCGGATCGCCATTGCGCGGGCGTTCCTGCGCGACCCTAAGATTCTGATGATGGACGAAGCGACCGCAAGCCTGGACAGCCAATCTGAAGGCATCGTCCAGCGGGCACTGACCCGCTTAATGAAAGGCCGGACAACCTTTGTCATCGCTCACCGTCTTTCAACAATCGTCGATGCAGATAAGATAGTCTTTATTGAAAAGGGCCGAGTGACAGGCATTGGCACTCATTATGAATTAACACAAACACATGAGTTATATCGCGAGTTTGCTGAGCAGCAGCTGGCATAGAAGACACCAAAAACCTTGGATTAAGTATTAATCCAAGGTTTTTAACGATCACTATGGGGTACCGGGGAGATACGTGTAAAAATAGGACACAGACTAGAAATATTTACCAAACGAGTTAAAAGTCTAATGATCGTGTTTCTGGAATTTAGTCGATGAATTTTTCGGCATTATATTTATTGGGATCTCGCCAACATTTTGACGTTTCACCCTCGCTAAGACAGTTTTTACCATAAAAATCCCGGAAATTCTTATTCTATGGGAATTTACGGGATTGTTTTTATTCAAAGTCTATTTTATAGTTCGCCATTATCTGTATTCCTTATCAAAAATAATTTCAAAATGTTTTAGGATGTTAGTCAACGAATGCAGTAAAATATTTTTTCCTAATTGAGAATTATAGGGCTATTTCGCTCATGATATATTGTGGTGGTATCCCTCCACTCCTGTGCATGTCTTCTAACTATTTCGCTAAATATTTTAAATGATGGGGCTAACCATTTATTCTTATGATAAGCAAGATAAGTAGACAATAATTCATCAGTTTTAACTTCTTGAGCCATAATCTTTTTTTGTTCGATTTCATTTTTCACTGTAATATAGGGTAGTAAGGAAACACCAATTCCACAAACTATACATTGTTTAATGGCCTCTATACTCCAAAACTCAATATTTTTTTGGTTTTGAATATTGTACTCCTTAAGAATATCTTGAAACATTAGGCGATAACCACAACCTTTTTCGGTAAATAAATGCACTTGGTTTTCAAGTGAAGCGATGGTGTTTTGATAACCATTATTAGGCGATATAAACATCATCTGTTCATCTACCAACTCCTCAAAATATATGTCGTCATCCACTTTTTCTGTATCCAAAACGAATGCTAAGTCCACATTTCCAGTCGTTAAATCCTCCTTTAATTTTGTTGGATCCAAGTGTTTTAATTCAATATTGACGTTTGGACACTTTTCTTTAAATTCTTTAATCACTGGAGGAAGCCTATAAATTAATAATGCTTCTGGTGCGGAAATGACTATATCCCCTCTAATTTCTCCGTTAGAGGATGTAATCTCCTTAACGTCCTTATAAATACTAAGCATTTTTAATGCATGGGGTACTAAAAGCTTTCCTGTTTCAGTTAGTAATACCTTTTTCCCAATTCGATCAAATATGGGTTGGCCCAGTTCATTCTCAATAGCCCTAATGTGGGAAGTTATAGTCGATTGGGCATATCCAAGGTAGTCTGCAGCTTTTGTAAATCCTCCTAGATCAATAATTGCTTTAAAGGTCCTCAAGTGACGGATTTCCATATCGTTAGCTCTCCCATCTAAATTTTCGATTGTTATGTTTCAATTTATCAATTTTATAGATGCAGAGCAACCCAATATAATGTAGATATGGGCAAATAATGAAAACACGACACCTACTTTTTATTTGCTACTACTTATCTGGGAGGATTAACCATATGGCTTCTTACATTTTTGGGAAAATCGAAATTAATGATGACTTATTAAAAAAGGATTTAGAAGTACATGATACATTTCCGAAAATTCCTGAAGAATATGATGAATTTAGTGCTGGGTTTTGGATGAATTGTACACTATGGAGTGCTTCTGAAGATGAAACAGACACCCAATACCGTGATTATGATCATGAGATTAAGCAAACAGGTTATGGAAAAAAGCTATATTACATAAGTAATCTTCTCCAAGAAAATTTCAACATGGAAAATTTAAAAATGGTTCGAACCCGAAACCTAATAGATGCTTTGATTATGCCGCATAGGGACTTTGTTGATTTAGATAAAAACATCAACCAGTATTTTCGTGTGTTTATTCCTTTAGAAGATAATGAAATGGCGTATCATTCGGATGAAAATAATGTGTTTCGTATGCGTAAAGGAGAAGTTTGGTTCCTTGATGCAGGTATCGTTCATGCGGCAGCAAACTTCTCTAATAATAATCGTTTATTTCTTTGTCTAGACTTTGCATTTGATAGTAATTATCATGCTAGTGATATCTTCAAAGATAAAAATCTATATAATACGGATATAGAACCCTTTATAGTAGAAAGAGAAGATATTGATCAAGAATATGAGGAACGAATAATATCTTCACTAACAAACGTGATATCCCGTTACAATTTTAAAGAGATTGTGTTTCTACTCTCAAAAATTCATTTCTATAAAAATATTCCAATTGATGTTTGCTATAAATGGCTTGCCGAGATAGCTAAACGAGCAAATGATGAAGTCATGGTAGACAAGGCAAATAAAGTTCACCAATATCTAATTGAAAAGCGTGAATTAGGGGAGCGTTTTTCTTTTTCCGATTGGTCTAGCTTGAAGGTTACTGTAGGTAACTAATGAGAATTGTTTGCAATTAATATGGGATGAGCCTTTCGTTAAAGAGAGGCTCTCTTTTTTTAGAGGTGAAAAAATGGAACCAGAATTGAGAGCGTCGAACATGGTCAAAAAAAATTCTTTGAATAAAGAATTAATAATTCCTTGGATTTTTGTATTAATGTGGAGTAGTGGCGCCATTTTTGTAGAATTAGGCTTATCATATGCGGATCCCTTTATTTTTTTATCATACCGATTCTTTTTCGCCATGGTTATTTTATGGATTTTCTGTTTGAAATTAAAACCTTCCTTTCCGACAAATACTTATCAATGGAGACTCATAGTTTTTACTGGGCTTTTCCAACAGGTAGGTTATCAAGCATTTTTCTTTTTAGCCTTAGACTATAATATTTCCCCTGGGCTATTAGCCATTATTTTAGGTGCTCAGCCTGTAACTACAACCATTTTAACTAAAGCTGGAGCTAGTAGGATACAATGGGTTGGGTTGTCTTTAGGTATGATCGGTCTTATCTTAGTTGTTCTGAACAGTATTTTAGTAGGGACTATTTCACTTTTTGGAATTATATGCTGTATTCTCTCCCTCGGCAGTATTACGTACGGAACGATCCTACAGAAAAAGATTAAAATCAGCCTTCCTATAAATATGGCTATACAATACACGTGTAGCTTTATAGTTTTTATTATTGTTGCACCCTTTTTTGGATCCTTAGCGGTAGATTGGAGTATTACCTTTTGGGTTTCTCTCCTTTGGATGGTATTGATTATAACAGTAGGTGCCACTATGTTACTTTATTACATGATAAGTAAGGGGAATCTTACAAATGTAACCAGCTTATTTTATTGCGTTCCCCCTTTGACTGCTATATTAGACTACTTAATCTTTGGTAATATCTTGCAGTTATCAACATTTGCAGGATTATTATTGATAGTGATTGGGTTAATATTGATAAATAAAAAAGGAAGCATGACATAGTCCTGGGATTTTAACAATGTAATTACTTTAAGTTAATTGCATATACAATTTTATAATTAAAATAGTACAACTCGACCTTTAGGTTTATTTAATTTATAGGTTGAGTTGTCTTTTTATTTAGAATTGACGTAGAATTATGACATAGAACATGTCTTCTGTGTCATTTTTGAGTTATAATAGATGTCAAAAGAGGCTAAAAAGTGGGGGCTAATGGTGAAAAAAAGTGACATAGAATTCGTAGGGTTTCAAAACTATCTTCTTGAAAAAGGAAATCGTGAAAAAACGATTGAGGATTATGTAAGACACATGAAAAATTTTCAGAAATGGTTACATTCAGAAGGAAGCAATCTGGATCAATTAACCCGATATGATGTCCAACAATATATCAAGCATTTGCAGGACAGAGGAAACAAAGCATCCACTCTGAATCCCAAATATAGTGCAATTGTAGCTTATGTTCGGCACTTGGGACAATCCCACTTAGTTGATAATATTCAACGTCCTGAAGTTCGCCATTCCAGACATATTTCTCCTAAATCGTTACCAAGAACGGATCGTAATCGCTTATTTCGTGAGGTAGAGCGATCAGGTAATCTTCGCTCGATTGCTATTGTCTATTTTTCGCTATATACCGGCTTACGAGTTTCTGAGTTAACATCGTTAAATCAAGACGATGTTCATATGGGAGAACGATCGGGTAATGTAATTATCCGAGATGGAAAAGGTGGTATTGCTAGAACAGTACCTCTACCCTCTGAAGCTCGGTACCACCTACGCCATTATTTAGAAACGCGCGAAGACAACGACCCATCGTTGTTTCTCTCTAACTTCAAAAAGAGGATGTCTAAGCGTTCGGTTCAACGGATTTTTGAAAAGCTAGGTATTCACGCTCATATGTTACGACATACCTACGGGAGAGAACTAGTTTCTTCTGGTATCGATATTGCTACAGTGGCAGAATTAATGGGACACAGTGATGTAAATGTCACTCGAAGATATGCAGCCCCATCTATGAAAGACCTAGAGCAAACAGTAGAAAAGGTATTTGGTTAAACAAAAATCCTATGATGAAAAGGATGAAAGTGATAAATGGCATCGATTGAGCGAACAGCTTATCCTAGACTGAAGAAAAAATATTCAAATGATGAGCTTCGTAGCGTATACACACCTGGAACCAAAGAATTAAGTTTTATTTATACTCAGGCTCGTGGTTCAGTAAATGTATTAAACATGACTCTTTTGTTAAAAACTTTTCAGCGATTAGGGTACTTTCCGAAACTAGCAGATATCCCCGAACCATTGGTTTCATATATTCGAGATTACTTGAATATAAAGGAAGATATTGTTCCTCGATATGATCACAAACGTACTTTATATCGTCATCACCAAGCGATTAGAGAATTTTTGCAGGTTTCTCCATACAGCGAGACTAACCGCAAACAAATCATGAAAATTATGTATGATATATCCGTAGTAAAAGATAATCCAGCTGATATCATTAATGCTACCATCGATGAGATGATTCGTTCCCGGATGGAATTACCTGCATTTAGTACTTTGGATAGGTTAACAAGAAGAATTAGGATGGTAGTCAATCGAAGTTATTTTCAACAAGTATTAAATCGGTTGTCAGAGATTAAACAAGAAAAATTCGAACAAATTCTTTTAAAAAATGAAGACAGCGATTTCAGCGACTTTAATCGATTTAAGAAGCTTCCTAAAAACCCGACTCTAGGAAATTTAAAAGATTTAATCGGTCACCTGGTTTGGTTACAGTCTTTTGGTGATATGAAGGCCTATGTACAAGGCGTTCCAGTTGCAAAAATTAAGCATTTTGCGGCCGAAGCGAAGTCGTTAAAAGCCAAGGAACTTAGGGATTATACAAAAGCGAAAAGGATCACTCTGGTTGTATCTTTATTGTTTCATGCTCAAATGAAAACTCGTGATTATATAACAGAAATGTTTATGAAACGGATGGGGAATTTACATAACGCAGCGAAAGCAGATTTAAAAGCCATAAAAGAACAACATCAAGAGAAGATGGAACATCTTGTGATGGTTTTTAAAAATGTATTACATGTACTGGATCAGGAAGATAGTGAAGTACAGGCAAGTCAACTGATAAAAAGTACCCTAAAGGAAAGTGGAAGTATTCAACAGTTACTAGAGGATTGCGAGGCAGTCTCCGCATACCACGGTAATAATCATTTGCAATTTATCCTCCCCCATTTCCGAAGCTATAGAGCTTCTATGTTCCGTTTGGCTGATTTACTTCAATTCTCATCAACAAGCCAGGATACGGCTTTGATGGATGCTTTATCGATAATTCAAGAAAATCGAAATCGGAGAAGTGATTGGCTCCCAGATGATTTGAACTTATCTTTTGCGAATGTAGATTGGAAATCGTTAGTTCGTGTAAAAAAACGTGTCGGTAGCTGGGAAATATCTAGAAGACATTTAGAAGCTTGTGTTTTTTCACAAATAGCAACAGAACTAAAATCAGGGGATATTTGTGTTCCAGGTTCCGAATCGTATGATGATTTTCGGGAACAGTTACTCAGTTGGGAAGAATGCGAACCTTTAGTCTCTGATTACTGTAAAGAACTTGATCTACCCAATAACGCAGAGGATTTTGTAGCAAACTTAAAAGAAAAATTGGTAGCCTATTCTCATCAAATTGATAAAGAGTTTCCTAGAAATGACAATCTCTCAATTGATGAAAGTGGGAAATTGACTTTGAAACGCTATAAAGGGAAAGAGATAGGGGTTTCTGCGAAAGAATTAGAACGATTAATAAAGGAACGACTACCAGAGAGAAATGTAATTGATATTCTTTGTAATGTAGAACACTGGATTCACTGGACACGTCATTTTGGGCCTTTATCTGGCTCAGATCCAAAACTGGATAATCCTCGTGAGAGGTACATTTTAAATACGTTTGCTTATGGATGTAATTTAGGGCCAGCGCAAGCTGCACGTCACATAAGAGGAACGGTTACAGCAGATATGCTTTCCTATGTAAACCAAAGGCACATTACAGTAGAAAAATTAAATCAAGCATCGCGCGATCTAATCAATCATTATCATAAAGATTTTGATTTGCCAAAGCTTTGGGGAACGGGCAAAAAGGCGGCTGCAGACGGAACCATGTATGATATTTATGAAGAAAATCTATTAGCTGAATATCATATTCGGTATGGTGGCTATGGGGCTATCGCTTTTCATCTGATCGCCGATAACTATATTGCTCTTTTTAGTCACTTTATTCCTTGCGGTGTTTGGGAAGCTGTATATATCATTGAGGGACTTCTTCAAAATAAATCCGATATTCAACCAGATACCATTCATGCAGATACACAAGGTCAATCCTATCCAGTATTTGCTCTTGCACATCTTTTAGGTATCAAGCTCATGCCAAGAATCCGAAATATTAAAGATCGAAACTTTTTTCGTCCTACAGCTGAAACTACTTATCGACACATTGATTCGTTGTTTAAAGGAACGATCGATTGGGATCTTATTGAAACTCATTGGGCCGATCTTATCCAAGTGGTTCTATCAATAAAGAATGGCAAGATTTCCTCTTCTATGATTTTAAGAAAATTAGGGAATGAAAGTAGGAAAAACAAATTATATCAAGCTTCAAGAGAACTGGGTAAAGCAATTTGTACACTCTTCTTACTCCGTTATATTTCAGATATTGAACTAAGACAACAAATTACAAACGAGACGAACAAAGTCGAGGCATACCACTCCTTTTCTGGATGGCTATGTTTTGGAGGCGATGGGGTTATCTCAGACAACGATCCAGAAAAACAAGAAAAAGTCATCAAGTATAATGAGCTTGTCTCAAATGCTGTCATTTTCCAAAACGTTGTTGATATAACAGTAATTCTAAGAGCATTGAAGAGAGAAGGTTATGGATTTGATTCTAAAGATGTTCGATTTATGAGTCCTTACTTGACTGGCCATATAAAACGATTTGGGGATTATATCATTGATTTAGGGCAGTCTCCACAACCTTTTGAAGGTGCATTGGATTTCATAGATTCATAATGATTTAGCCCAACGATCGTTGGGCTTCTAACTTTATTGGTAAATATTTCTAGTCTATGTCCTATTTTTACACATATCTCCCCGGAACCCCACTATGCAATGAGTCCATATTGCAATGGAAATAATCAATAGAGTATATCCCGATTTTTCGATAACAGGGAATCCGCCTTTATCAAAAAAGCCATTAGCCGCATCCCTGACTTCAAGATACCTAAAGTGCCCCTGGGATATGACTAGAATTCCTGTTAATGCCCTTACAGCAGAGGTGAATAGGGCCAACCTCACCGACTCAAAACCTTTTTGATCCCCAACCAAAAAAATCCAAAAATCATATGATACAACATCGAATTTTACTAATTTTTACATAAACATTTCCATATATATGAAAAAGTAACTGTTCTTTCCGACCACTTTTCCCCGCACTTGTGATAAAATCCGACAAATTATCCATATAAATCAGCACACGAATTCCTTATAATGGAATTAAGATCTACTTAGTTACACCAACCCAAAAAGGAGGTTGCAAACTATGCCGCTAGATCATACGAAAAACATGCTTGAAACGTTAAAATATTATGGTGATTGCCAAATCACTCAAACTTTTTCTAAAGACCATATACGTGTTTTAGCTGTCCGTTACATGAAAGAGTCTCATTCATTTGAAATTACCTATACGGAAAATTTAATAAAAAAAACCTTTCCTACCATCGATTCCGCTGCCGCTGCAATTGAAAAAGCAGTCGGCAATCATTAACTCCTGCAGCCGCCTCTATAACAAAAAAAGACGCAGCCTGTACGTTGCATCCCGCACCAGTCCTGCGTCCACCCACTTTCAATCAAACGTTTGATTGAATTTTTCTTTTGCACATTTGTCTATTACCTGGCTTCATCAAGCTGAGAACCTTCTTCATCTCCTTGCTGTCTTTACCAGAATGTCTTTTAACGTTTGGCCTAAAACCATTTCAATGAAGCCTCCTCTCATTCATCTCGGCAGATTCCCTCAGAAACACCCGATCCGTCCACCGCCCTTCCCTGCTTCCCGCTGCAGGAATTGTCTAAAAAGAATGAACATACCTTTTTCTTTTCTGATCTTGTAATTGATAACGGCTTTCATTTTACCTATTTGTAAAATTAGATTCATTATTTTAAAAATTTATAGTATCTTTAGATTATCGAAATTCTAATGAAATTAGTGAGGCACTATCATGTGGAAAAATAAAAATGTTTGGATTCTATTAACTGGTGAATTTATAGCAGGGCTGGGCTTGTGGCTTGGCATCATTGGGAATCTGGAGTTTATGCAGGAGAAAGTCCCTTCTGATTTCTTAAAATCACTTATTCTCGCTTCCGGATTGCTGGCCGGAATTATAGTTGGCCCCCTGGCCGGCAAAATTACAGACCAGCTTAATAAAAAAACGGTGATGCTTGGAGCGGGGCTTGTCAGAGCCATTAGTGTTGTTTTCATGCTAATTGCCATTCAAACCGGTTCTGTTTGGTGGATGATCCTGTTTTTGGTTGTCATTCAATTGTCAGCAGCCTTTTATTTCCCTGCATTGCAGGCAGCCATCCCTCTCGTGGTTGAAGAAAAAGACTTGCTGCAGCTAAATGGTGTCCACATGAATGCTTCTACCCTTTCCAGGATACTGGGTACGGCCCTTGCCGGCGTACTGTTAGTCATTCTTCCATTATCCATGCTTTATATCGTATCGCTGGCAGCATACCTGATTCTATTTGGGATCACATGGTTAATGGACTTCGAGGAATCAAAGGAAAAACTAAGTGAAGCAAAGAAATCAGCCAAAAGCAGAGGAGGGTTCAAGGAAGTTTTTCCGATTATTAAAGAACTTCCCATTGTATTCATGACTCTGATCTTAACCCTGGTTCCATTGCTGTTTCTTGGCGGATTCAACTTGATGGTCATCAACATCAGCGAACTCCAGGACAGCTCATCCATTAAAGGATTGATCTATACTGCAGAAGGAATCGGCTTCATGCTTGGCGCATTTATCGTCAAACAAATCAGCCAAAAACGTTCCCCTTATGCTATTTTATTTTTCTTCTCATTTATCATTGGCGTCTCACAGCTGCTTCTGTACTTTGCAGATGTGCCGGTTCTATCCATTGCGGCCTTCTTTGTATTTGGATTTGCAGTCGGCTGCTTCTTCCCTACAGCCGCGACCATTTTCCAAACGAGAGTTTCTAAAGAATTCCATGGAAGATTCTTCTCCTTCCGCAACATGCTCGACCGAGTCATATTTCAAATTGTGCTCCTGCTGACAGGATTCCTGCTGGACGCAGTTGGCCTTCAGATTATGGTCGTAATCTTTGGAATTCTCTCCCTAGCCATGACGGCAGCTTTCTTTGCTAAATTTCGTCAGCTTCGGACCGAAATGCAGATAAATAAAGAGGTAAGCACGTAAAAAAACCGGCTCACTGTAATGTGGGCCGGTTTTTTGTATGATCTTCAGTTATTTTGGGTGTTCAGACATCTCTTTTTGTGCTGAATTTAACCCATACTGCCACGTTATGTGTGCATACACTATATATATGTGCGGATAAAATATCTATCTGCACATCCCCAATTCCCTCCTACTTCACCAGCTGCTTTACCAATTCCCGATTCCGCTTTTTAAAAACTTCATTATGAGAGGAAACCATTGCTGCTTCGGCAGCATCCGGCTCAATATACTGCTTGGCTTTATTAACAGCATTCGCAGCATCCTGGAAAGCTCCGGCAATTAAATGAAGCTTGCCCTCGTGTTTTAGAATATCTCCAGCGGCATAAAGCCCTTCAACAGAAGTCTCGCTGTTCGAATTGCCGGCAATATAGAAATCGTCCAGCATGTCAATGTTCAGATTGCTATTTTTCAAGAGTTCCGTATCCTGTTCATATCCATGGTTAATCACAACTTCATCGATCGCCAAGTAAGAAACCTCGCCCGTTTCATGGTTCGTCAATTCAACCTGATCAATTTCTTCATGATTTCCGCCTGCAATCAATTTTGTAATCGATGTATGGCAGATGCAGATAACCGAACTATTCATCAGCTGCGAAACCTGGGCTTCATGTCCGGTTAAAGCATCTCTCCTGCAGGTAATATATACCTGCTTCGCCACCGGCTCCAGTTCATTGGCCCAATCTACTGCCGAATTGCCTCCTCCTGAAACAATGACCGTTTTGTCCTTGAAATGTGCAAGAGACTTGACTGTATAGTTCAGATTGGAGACCTCAAACCGCTCTGCACCTTCAATCTTCAGCTTCTGCGGCTTTAAGATTCCGCTGCCAACTGCAACAATTACAGTTTGGGAAAAATGCTCTTCGCCGGAAGACCCCTTTAAAACAAATATTCCATCTTTATTCTTACTGATAGACTCCACTTTTTCATTCAGAACAACCGTCGGATTAAACGTTAGTCCTTGCTTAACCAGCTGTTCAATCAGCTTTGCTCCCGGAGTTGGCGTCAGTCCGCCAACATCCCAGATCATTTTTTCCGGATATACATGAATTTTTCCGCCCAGCTGCGGCTGGAATTCAATCAGCTTTGTTTTCATTTCCCGCAAACCACTGTAAAAAGTCGAGTAAAGCCCTGCAGGACCTCCTCCAATTACTGTTACATCATAGATCTCCATCTGTATCATTTCCGTTCACTCCTATAATCAATTACTATTGATTATCATTCTCACTTAAACTATACGTCCTTTCTTCATCTTTGACAATGAAATTTTTCTAAAGAGTTTTCCTTTAAATTCTATTGACAGAAAAAACAGATAGACTTATAGTAAGAAAGAACCGAAATTGATAATCATTATCACTAATTGACAACCACAAAAAAATAAATTTTCAACTAAACGGAGGTTACATAATGGTCCGCCTATATACAGAAGGCTTGAACATTGGATATAGCGAACGCCTAATTGTAAAGGATCTAAGCGTCCAAATTCCAGATAAAAAAATCACGACCATCATTGGTCCAAATGGCTGTGGTAAATCTACCCTTTTAAAAGCGATTACCCGGATCATTTCCCATCAATCGGGCACGGTGATTTTGGATGGAGAAAACATCTCAAAGGAAAATACAAAGATCCTTGCCAAGAAAATGGCAATTCTGCCGCAAACACCCGAAAGTGCAAGCGGTTTAACGGTTGGCGAGCTGGTCTCTTACGGACGTTTCCCTTATCAGAAAGGCTTCGGAAGATTGACGAAAAAGGATTATGATGTCATCGACTGGGCACTCGATGTGACAGGCACAAAGGATTTTAAATTCCGGCCTGTTGATGCTTTGTCGGGCGGACAGCGCCAAAGAGTGTGGATCGCCATGGCCCTTGCACAGGAAACGGAGATCATTTTCCTTGATGAGCCGACCACCTATTTGGATATGGCCCATCAGCTTGAAGTTCTTGAGCTTCTTCAAAAGCTGAATGAGGAGCAGCAGCGCACCATCGTGATGGTCCTGCATGATTTAAACCAGGCAGCCCGGTTCGCTGACCATATAGTTGCATTAAAGGATGGCGAAATCGTCAAATCGGGAAGCTATGAAGAAGTCATCACACAAGATGTACTAAGAAAAGTATTTAATATTGATGCCGTCATCGGACGCGACCCCCGCACAAATAAACCTATGTGCATTACTTACAATTTACTAAAAGGAGAAAACCATCATGAAGAAACTTTTGATCCCGTTTACCATCTTGCTGCTTCTGCTAATTAGCGCCTGCGGCAATACCGAAGAAAAAGATACAAGCTCATCTGAACCAAAAGAAGACAAAAAAACGGGCACAGTTACTTACGAATCCGAAACTGGACCGGTCGAAGTCCCTGCTGATCCTAAGCGAGTTGTCCTCCTCTCCGGTTTTACAGGAAACGTCATGCAGTTAGGTGTAAATATCGTCGGAGTAGATACATGGTCTAAAAATAACCCTCGGTTTGAAGAAGAATTAAAAAATGCTGAAGAAGTATCCGAAGATAGCCTGGAAAAAATTATTGAATTGGAGCCAGACTTGATTATTGCCTTATCAACCGTTAAAAATTACGATAAACTTAAAGAAATTGCCCCAACAGTAACTTACACATGGGGAAAATTAGATTATCTGTCGCAGCATGTGGAAATTGGCAAGCTTCTGAATAAAGAAGACGAAGCAACAAAATGGGTAGAAGACTTCGAACAGCGTGCCGAAGCAGCTGGTGAAGAAATCCGTGCAAAGATTGGAGAAGATGCAACCGTATCTGTATTCGAAATCTTTGATAAGCAGCTTTATGTATTTGGCGATAACTGGGCACGCGGAACTGAAATCCTGTATCAGGCAATGGACTTGAAAATGCCGGAAAAAGTTAAGGAAATGGCGTTGAAAGATGGCTACTATGCCATTTCGACAGAAGTGCTTCCAGAATATGCAGGAGATTATATCGTCCTTAGCAAATACTCCGATGCAGATCATTCGTTCCAGGAAACGGAAACATACAAAAATATTCCTGCTGTAAAAAATAACCGTGTCTTTGAAATGGAAGGCAACGGTGCATCCTTCAGTGACCCAATCACACTTGATGCACAGCTGGAATTCTTTAAAGAGTCATTTTTAGGAAACTAATACTGAAGGAGGGATTCTTATTTTTGGGAATTCCTCTTTCCTATTTAGTAAAGCGGAAGGCGCCTGGCCCACGGAGGAACGCAGACTAAGACGCCACTTCCTCCAAAAGAAGGTGCTTTTGGCCGTGAGATACTTTGCTTCCGCAGCTTTCCTTGTGGACCTAAAACAGTTTCGAAGTTCAAAGATATTTCTGATCCTATAAAGAAAGATGAGAGTACAATGACTAAAGATGCTCAACCCTTCATTCCATTTATATATAAACTGGCAGCAGGCTTCGTTATTTTTGCCGGCATGTTTGTGGCTGCTTGTGTGTTTGGTGCAGCGGATGTTACGGTCAGAGATGTTTGGCTGGCGCTTACTTCTAATGCTTCAGGAGAAAAAATTTCCATTATTCGCGAAATCCGTCTGCCCCGTGAAATGGCTGCCATTTTTGTCGGAGCTGCTCTTAGCGTTTCCGGGGCCATCATGCAAGGAATGACAAGAAACCCTCTTGCTGATCCGGGGCTGCTTGGATTAACGGCTGGTGCAAATGCCGCACTTGCATTAACTCTTGTTCTTATTCCTTCAGCAAATTACATAGGGATCCTTTTCGCCTGCTTTATCGGTGCCGCTGTCGGAGCTCTATTGGTTTTCGGCATTGGCGCCATGAAAAAAGGCGGTTTTTCTCCTATCCGGATTGTTTTGGCCGGAGCTGCGGTTTCTGCCTTCCTTTTTGCAATCGCAGAAGGTATCGGCATCTATTTTAAGATTTCAAAAGATGTCAGCATGTGGACTGCAGGCGGACTCGTCGGCACATCCTGGACCCAGCTGCAAGTAATTGTTCCAGTTATCTCAATTGGCATACTCGTTTCCCTTTTTATGTCCAAGCAGCTTACTATTTTAAGCTTAAATGAAGAAGTTGCTGTAGGCTTGGGCCAAAATACAACTCGAATTAAAACCATCCTGTTCATCCTAGTTACCCTGCTTGCAGGCGCTTCCGTTGCACTGGTCGGCAATATGGCGTTCATCGGATTAATGGTGCCTCATATTGTGCGTGCTATTGTCGGTACCGATTACCGTTTTATTCTTCCCATGTCCGCCCTTACAGGAGCTGCATTGATGCTTCTGGCCGACACACTCGGCAGAACCATCAATGCTCCTTACGAAACACCCGTAGCGGCTATTATTGCAGTAATAGGGCTTCCTTTCTTTCTGTTCATCGTACATAAAGGAGGTAAGGCATTCTCATGATCCAGCCAGAGTTAGTAAAAAAACAGCGGATTTTAATTGGAATTTTATCAGCGCTTATTATGATAACCATTGTTATTGGGATGGGGTTAGGCTATGCCTCCCTTTCATATGACCGCTTGATCCCGACGATCCTGGGACAGGGCACTTTTAAAGAAGAATTCGTGTTATTTTCGATTCGGCTGCCTCGGGTATTTATCACTGTACTCGCCGGCATGGCACTTGCATTGTCCGGTGCCATTTTACAAGGAATAACTCGCAATGATCTGGCGGACCCGGGCATCATTGGCATAAACTCCGGTGCCGGTGTTGCTATAGCCGTTTTCTTTCTGTTCTTCCCGATAGAAGCTGGCTCTTTCATCTACATGCTGCCGCTATGCGCATTTTTCGGCGCTCTCATTACAGCCATTCTGATCTATGCTTTTTCCTATAAAAAAAGTGAAGGGCTTCAGCCTGTAAAAATGGTGCTGGTTGGGGTCGGCTTTTCCATGGCACTTTCAGGTGTCATGCTTGTCCTAATCTCATCCGCTGAAAGAGAGAAAGTCGATTTCATTGCTAAATGGCTATCAGGGAATATCTGGGGGACGGATTGGCCATTCATCTGGGCACTCCTTCCTTGGCTTCTTCTGCTTATTCCATTTACTTTGTATAAAGCAAATCGTTTGAATCTCTTAAGCCTAAATGAGCCTGTCGCCATTGGAATAGGTGTATCGATTGAAAAAGAACGGATCATCCTTCTGCTTACCGCTGTTGCTTTGGCAGCTTCAGCTGTGTCTGTAACTGGCGGAATTGCCTTTATAGGCTTAATTGCGCCGCATATGGCTAAAGCACTTGTCGGACCGCGCAACCAGCTGTTTATTCCGATTGCTATTCTTTTGGGAGGATGGCTTCTATTATTCGCCGACACGCTTGGCCGAAACCTCGTAGATCCAGACGGACTTCCGGCTGGCATCATGGTCGCACTCATAGGGGCTCCTTATTTTATGTATTTATTATTGAAAAAATAATTTTTCCTTTATCAGTAAGGCTGCATTCCTGGATGCAGCCTTTTAACCTTGATTTCCTATTTAGCACTCCTTACCATAAAAGAGGACATTTACTTGACATTCTATCGCGACATTAAGGTTATCCTCACTATAAACAGGGAATGGAAGTAAGTGAATCATCCATAGGAAAGGACTTAATTTTCCATGGTTTATTTTTTAACATCCATCTTCATTTTCTTTATCCTTTACGGTATACTCCCCACTGTGATTATACGAAAGCTAAATTGGGGGATTGTAAAAGAAATAGCAGAGCCAAACGCTATTGCGTTAACCTTTGATGATGGTCCTGATCCCCGCTATACTGCCCGCCTTCTCGATGTCTTAAAGAAGCATCATGTTAAGGCAACCTTTTTTGTCGTCGGGGAAAAGGCAGCACAAGGGCAAGAGCTGCTAAAAAGAATGCATGCAGAAGGCCACGCAATCGGCATCCATCACTACCGGCACATTTCAAGCTGGATCTTGGGACCGGTCTCGTTAAAAAAACAGCTGATCCGGACGAAGCAAATGATTGAAAAAACGGTAAATGATGAGGTCATTCTTTACCGGCCTCCATGGGGGCATTTCAATTTATTTTCCCTTTGGATCGCCAGGAACTATGAAATCATTATGTGGGCTGGCATATTTAAGGATTGGAAGGTCAAGCATATTCGGGCGGATTTTTCGGAGGTTTTAGCGAAGGCATCCAAACCAGGGAGGATTTTTCTGCTTCATGACAGTGGTAAAACCTTGGGCGCTGACGCTAATGCTCCTGAGTATATGATCCGCCATTTGGATGATTATCTTCAGCAGGCAGCAGAAAAAGGGATATGCTTTGTTTCTTTAAAAACAGGAAATCGGGAGTAGTCTTGCGATGGGTACGGAAACACTTATTGAATTTATTTCTTCATACGGGTATTGGATCATTTTTTTATTTCTATTTTTCGGGATTGTCGGCATACCGGCTCCAGAGGAATCGCTGTTATTCCTGATTGGTGTATTAATCGGAAATCACAAGCTTGCCTTTGGGCTGTCTGCTTTCAGCGCTGAGATGGGTGCGTTGCTTGGCATGCTTACAGCTTATTGGATCGGCAAAAATGCCGGAAAGCCTTTCCTAAAAAAGTATGGTAAGTATATTGGCATAACGGAAGAACGATGGAAAAAGGCCGAGAAAAGCTACCTAAATGATCATCGGCTGATGATATTTGCCGGTTTCTATATGCCTGGCATACGCCAAATAAGCCCGTATTTTGCAGGCATTTCAAAAGTTCCATTTCATCGGTACTTCCTTTATTCCCTGGCGGGCTCTCTTTGCTGGGTGGTCCCCATAATCGGAGCCGGATATTTTGCAGGAGACCTCTTTCACATTAATCCTAAATACGCCCCCTTTCTTGGGGTGCTGTTATTAGTGATTTTCTTAATCTACATGCTTTTTAAATATGTAAAAAATAAAATAAAGTAAGGAAAGGAGGGCCAATATGAAAGTTCTGGTGCTTCCATTATTCCAATTTCCCACCGGGCATTTAAAAGTTGCCGAAACGATCGAGGAACATGTCCTGGAACAATATCCTGATGCGGACATTAAAATAGTCGATTTTTTAAGCTATTGCAGTGTAAAACTGGAGAAACTTGTGTCAGGAATTTATCTAAAAGGATTTCTCGGAGCCCCTTTTCTTTACAGGGCTTTATACTACACCATCATGTACAAGCAGCATCCATTTAAAATGCAGCCTGATTTGCAGGTGTTATCCTATTACTTTGAAAGAAAAATGCAGAAATTCCTTGAAACGGAAAAGCCAGATCTTATATTTTGCACCCATTCCTTTCCATCCGGAATCATTAGCTCATTAAAACAAAAAGGGGGTTACCAGCGCTTTACAGCGGTGAATGTATATACAGACTTTTTTATTAATGATATATGGGGCAAGCATGGGATTGACTACCATTTCGTTCCCCATCACGAAGCAATGCAAAAATTAATAAGCAAACATCATCTTTCTGGTGAAAGTATTTTTGTCACAGGTATTCCTGTAAGCACAACGTATCAGTTTCCCTCACCTTATGAAACAGAACGGATTCGCCATGTTCTGGTTGCCGGGGGAAACAGCGGCTTACTGGATTCATTCGATCTAATTAGTGCAATGCAAAAACTTCCTCATATTCAATTCAGGATTCTTTGCGGAAATAATGAAGAACTCTTCGGGGAACTTCGAAAGCTGCATTCCGAGCAAATAGTACCGATTGGTTATATCCATGATCCTGATGAATTGAACAAGCTATATGACGAAGCGGATGCCATCATGACCAAACCAGGCGGCGTTACCATAAGTGAAGCCCTTCAAAAAAGGCTGCCCATTCTGATTCACACTTCCCTTCCAGGGCAAGAGGAAATCAACTTGGATTTTCTGCTGGAAAAAAGGCTTGTGATCGTCATCAATAATGACCAAGTGATTAAACAGCTTAAGGATGAGGCAGCCATTCTGGCTTTAAGGACAAACATCGATGCCTATCTAAAAGAAATCACTTGTCCGCTTGAGACTGCCATACACGCCGCAATTAAAGGTACAGGCAGAAAAAATGCAGAGCCAGTTCATTCATTAAAAGCCATTCCTACCGTATATCATTAACAGCCTGGAGATTCCAGGCTGTTTTTTTTGCATACTTTTTCTCAGTGCCGGGCACCATAATAAATTTAGGTTATAGAAACTGCCTCCATTGTCCATACTTATGATGGAAAATGCATAGAAAGAGGAGTAAAGATGAAAAAGTATACGGTTATTTTATTAAGTGTTATTCTTCTCGCTGGCTGCTCCATGGTAAAAGACAGCGGGAAAAGCGAAAACAAATTAGAGGTTTCAATTCAGACGCCCCAATCAATCACCCCCCATGAGGAAGTAACTTTAAAAGCAATCGTTACACATGGAGACGAAAAAGTAATGGATGCTAATGATGTTGTTTTTGAAATATGGCAATCTGGGCGGAATGACCGGGAAATGCTCAAAGCTGAACACCAGGGCGATGGCATTTATTCAGTTAAAAAGAGCTTCCCTGAAAATGGACAATACTATGTTGTAGCCCACGTCACAGCAAGAAATATGCACCGGATGCCGACAAAGCAAGTCATTGCGGGTACACCTGAAAATACGGTTGTCTTTCAGGAGGAAGAACATCCACATAGCCATGTTTCGATTAACCTGAAAACAGATGGGGCTCTCAAACAAGATGGGAAAGCTAGAATAACGGCTGAAATCCTGAAGGAAGGCAAGCCTTTAACCAACGCAAATGTTAGCTTTGAAGTCTGGCAGGATGAACAGCAGCAATCTGAATATATAGAAGCCTCAGAAAGCATCCCGGGTGAATATCTTGCAAGCAAGTTCTTTTCAAAATCAGGTTCTTACAATATTAAAGTTCATGTAACTAAAGAAGAAATTCATGAACACCAACTCAGCCAATTAACAGTGAAATAACAAAAAAAGCTGGACTCTCCAGCTTTTTTTGTTCAATCAAACGTTTGATTGATTTCATCAAGCACGCCTTCGTCATTGAGGATCTCCTCAACAGATGGCCCATCTTGCAGATCATCACTATCCTCCCGGCATCCTACAGTAAAACGGGTATAGGAATACTCGTATCCATCTCCCATCGTTGAACCTGCTCCCCTTAATTTGATGCAGTGCTCCGGGATTTCTTCACGATTTCCCTTTTCACCAACATAATAATATAAGTCTTCAATCAAGCCTTCACTTTGCGGCAAACCGGTAACAGCATATCCCTTTTTGTTTATGCTAAAAACATCATACTCCCCTTCTGTTTCCGGTTCCGGGGCATACTCGAACTCATGCAAAATCATCACCTGTCCAATACATCCTTGAGGAATCAGGTACAGATCATTTGTCTTTGCCTCCACTTCGGCTTTTTGAAGAATCCAAAGCAGGGCCATCGGCAGCAAACCAGCCAATAGAATTGCCGCTGCATTTAAAGCAGCTATTTTCCCGGCTGGCATCACCCGGTCCCATTTTCGCAGCTCGTCCATCAGGAAGAAAAGCAACGCAGCAAGAAGAGCAAAGAAGGCGAACCCTTTAGTAAAAAAATAAGTGACTGCACCCAGCATCGTATGTATAAAAGCAGCTGCTGGAAGCCGCCAGCGGATGAACCTGTTTGTAAGAAATTCAGACAGCAACGAAACCGGAACACCGTAAATGACATTTCCAAATAGACAATAGAGGAATATCATGATCAAGACAAAAGAAAACATTTCCCCTTCTGTAAAGAGTAAAAGCAGCCAGAAGCCAAAAGTGAAGACGATGGATGAATAAAGTGCTGTTTTTAATTTGGATAATAGCATCAGCATCACCCCTTAAGAATTGTGAATTTCTTCACATATATTGTAACATGAAAAGGAGGTTATCCCTATAAACACTGTGGAAAAAACAGGCTAAATCATCCATTAAAGTAAGAAAAAGCTGCTCTTCAAAATTTATGCACCACTTTCACCGATATACGCACCACTTTTTCCATTTTTGACTCAATCTCGTTCACTTATGCGTAACTTTCCGATTTTATGCACCACTTCCCATTCCACCATCTGTTATATGTACTAAGATTAATCTTAATAATGAAAAAACCTGCTCCAGCAGGAAACAGGTCATTCACTTTTTCTCACTCCGATTAGAAACCCTTCATAGATTTGTTCCATTCTGTTTTTTCTTTCGGTTCCCCAATCGACATTCAAATGGGCCACCACTCCAAGATTTTCAGCAGGAAATGTTCCGCTCCTTGGGGTGGAATAGATATTATCCTTATCCATTTGGAATGGCTGCGGCTCCACACTGACATGTTTGTCCATGACCTTTGTAATCATGCCGCTCTCTTTATCAATCTCCACCGTCACCTGAAGCCTCACGTCTGCAGTTTCCGTTTTAAGATCCCGATACACCGTCTTAATCGGTACATCCCCTTCCGATTCTCCATACGTGAACATGATCTCACCCGTATCTTTATCCAGGATATCAACCACCGTAAATCCATCCTTTATTTTCCGGTCAACCACCACATCCGTTTTCTGATTTGGTATTTCAAAATACAGATCTTGCAATGCCACTTGGTGTAATCCCAATGAAGGGTCATCTAATTGATCTGTTTCCGGTATATCAACACCCGGCTGCTCGGAAGCATTTTGCGGACTCCCTTTCTCTTCTCCAAACATCTCCAGACCGACAATACCCAAAATGAATATAGCTGCAGCCGTTAAAACACTGGCCCACGATCTTTTCATTATCCTTCCCCACCTTTTTCGCCGGCTGTACTGAGCGGAAAACTGCCGAATCTCCTGATGCATTTCATCCTGAAGCTTGCGTGGCAAGAGCGGCTTTGGCATCGACTTTAATTCATCCAGAATTTTTTCATTGTCCCTGTGGTAAAAAGGGCGTCTAATCCATAAAACGCAGAAGGAGATCATGATGCTAAAAAAGTTTTCGCTGCCATACTTGGTGTTGGTGTTCTGCTCATATTCATTCTCTTTTTCCGGAATGGAATCATACTGGATTCAATCGGCATTCATCTGGAGAACCCTTTTTCAAAAAAGGTTGATATTCCCGCTGACTATTCTCGAGCTGACCGCAATCAAAACGGCATCGCCGATCCAATTGATGTAGTCATGGCCGCGAGAAAAGAAGTGGAGCAGCGCACGCCTTATAAAAGCGCCTATTATGCCGGGGGATACCCTCCTGATGAAGAAGGTGTTTGTAAAGATGTAATCTGGCGGGGATTTAACGGGGCATCAATTACAATCAAAGATCTTATCGACATGGATATTGCAGAAAACACGGACTTATATTAGCGCGTAAACGGCAAACCGGATCCGAACATCGATTTCAGGCGTGTCCCCAATCAAAATGTGTATTTCAGCCGGTACGCAAAAGCTTTAACCACGAAGCTTATTCCTTGAGACCCAAATAACCTTCAGCAATGGCAGCCCGGCGATATCGTTGTTTTCCTTTCTCCCAAGTTTGACCATGTCGCCATCATATCTGACAAACGGACAAAAGATGGCATTCCTTACGTCATCCATAACTCCACACCTTTTGCGGCCGAAGTGAAGCTATCTTCCTTTAACACACCCATTACGGCGCATTATAGATGGAATTTTCGAAAAAACACGCCTGCCCTGCCGCGAAGCAGAAGCAGGCGTGTTTATTGATAACCATCTGCCTGGTTTTCGAACCAATTTCCGTTTTTTTATCGTGCTGCTACCGTATTGCCTGCTGGCCACTCCTCACAGGTGTAAGCCATCTCCCAGAATCCAAGCTCCAGCTGGCAGCTTTTGCGATAGGCATCCTTCATTCGCTGCCTTTCTTCTGGAGATGCCGCATCCGCAAGCTCATCCAAACGATTCCTCATATTCATGGTAACTGTTTCAACCCTTAAATTTGCATAGAAAGAAATCCATGGGTAAAAAGGATGGTCCTCCTGCGGCTCATATTGCTTCATGAGCTCAAGCCCGATTTCCCAATAAGTCCAAGGGCAAGGCAATAGTGCAGCCAGAATTTCACCCATCCCGCCTGTATGGGCATGGTACATCATATGCTTCACATAATGGTCTGCCGTCGGAGAAAGCGGGAAGCCCTGAAGCGCTTCATATTCTACACCAATCTGCTGGCAGAAGTTATGATGAGGGTGGATTTCGCTGTTCAGTACAAATTCAATTTGCTGATTGAAATAAGCAATATCCTTCCGCTCAGGAGACTTGGAAATGGCGATTCCGTATATATGCATAAAAGCATTCAAATACTCATAATCGGCTTTAATATAATGGGCCAGCGCCTCTTTCGGCACATCCCCTCTCCCAATTCCCTGTACAAACGGATGCTGAAAAATAAGCTGAAATAAATCATCATTCTCTTTGCGTAGAATTTCTGTAAAAGTCATTAAAATATAGCCTCCTCATTATTCAGAAGCTGCCGGGGAAAAGCATGAGGAAAAAATGAGGTCCTCACCGCTTCCCTGCGCTGGCATTACCCAGATCAGGTTCCAAGGGACAAAGGAAAAACTCCTTATCTCAGCCGAAGCGCCCCTAGCAGTTTTCTTATTGTTTAATTTTTTTCTACCACTTCTATTAACTAGTTTCGGTGAAGTTGCTTCATACCTGCTTTATGAAACCGCTTTGTCCCGCTTATTTCTCTGAAGTTGCTTCATACTGCTCTCTGCCGCCGCTTCTTTTCTCCTTCGGCTTCAAACTCTCTGTTCCTCCGTTCAGCAACGCCGCCAACTAAAAACTCACATATTCTGCACTAAATTTTTTTCCTTTACTTTAGCGAGTACCATCCATCCAATAGCCGCACCGGCAAAGCTGCTGACAAGAAATGGCGGTATAAAGAAGAATGCGCCAGCTGCGCTTCCCATCAATATCTTTGCATACGGGACGGCAAACAGTGCTCCAATGATGCCAGTTCCCACTACTTCTCCAACTGCAGCCCAGATTTTCCGGCCGAATTTTAGATAAAGCACGCCTGCCAAAAAAGCGCCAATCATTCCGCCTGGAAAAGCAAGAAGCGTCCCAAAACCAAGCAGGTTTCGCAGCAATCCGATCATAAACGCCACTCCCACTGCCGGCAGCGGCCCAAGCGTTACTGCCGCCAATACATTCACCGCATGCTGGACGGGATAGGCTTTGGCCACACCTGCCGGAAACCATAATAAATGGGATCCCAGCGTTCCAATCGCCACAAATAATGCCATCGTCGTCAATAAACGGGTTTTATTCACCTTAACCTCCTTCCTCAAGGGCAGCCTGATCGCTTATCGTGGAGAAAAGTATGTACACAAGAAAAGCGCAAGGCGCCCGCCATCTAGGAACGCAGACTAAAACCGCCACTTCCTGTGGCAACGTCTGCATGACCCGCATCCTGCGGGCCTCAAGCATAAGACGAGCCGGCTGAAAGGTTGTTCTTTAACCTTTTGGACGGATTGTTAGAAATGTGTAGGCGACTGCCCAGGGACGACAAGCATAAGACGAGCCCTGTAAGAAGGTGTTCTTCCCTTCTGAAAGGGATTGGCTTATGTCTCGAGTCCCTAGGAGCCGAAACTAGACAAGCTTATGACCTCGAGCCGATGGCGCCTGGAGCTGGACAGTTATCGAAGTTCTTTCTTTCCTTCAAAAAAAGCCAGATCCGCGAAAGGACCTGGCTTGGTTTAAGTATAAATGATTCGACATACCGTCAAAGCCTACTTCCCTCCGCTGGCATTAACCAGATCAGGTCTATAAGAGTCGGAAAGCTATATCGCGCTTCCCTCTCAGCCCGCACATTCGGGGCACCCCTAGTAGTTTCATAGATATTTAATTTGATAAGCTGCCTCAAGCTTAACAAATTATTCCGGGACTGTCATCATTCTTTTTGCTTAGATGCTTTTATCAATACATCCGATTAAACGGTTTTCAATATCAGCCGCAATGCTTTTAACGGATTCGTCATTGACGAGTTCAATCATGCTTGTCGGCTTAGGCATGCCAATTTTCGTTTTGCCGGCATCCTCATAGACTACAATTTTACAAGGCAAGAAATAGCCAGCCATTTTGTTCTGTGTTAATACGCGATGTGCTTCAAATGGATTGCAAACTTCTAAAACACGGAAAGATTCATCATAGTCCAGCCCTTTCTCCTGCAGTTTTTCCTGGACATTAAACTGCCAAAGGACCCCGAATTTTTCTTCCTTCAGGCTTTCTTCAAGCGAAGAAATAGCTTCATCAATCGATTTTTCGGTTTCTACTGTGTATTCGAACATGATTGCAACTCCTTTTGTATCGGTATTTTGGTGGACGGCAAATCTTCAACTAGAATGTTAGCGTAACATCCGCATCGTTGGCAAATTCAAGGAATGTTACAGCTCCGCCAACTTCGATTCCATCTACAAAAGCTTCTTTTTCAAGTCCCATAACATCCATAGTCATTTGGCAGCCAATAAATTTAACGCCTAAATCCTGTGCCATTGCCACTAATTCAGGAATTGCAGGAACATTGGCTTTTGCAAAGCCCTCTGCAAAATGCTCTTTTCCTTCAGGCATTGGAAGCTGCTGGTATGCTTCCTTATGAATTAAGTTTAACCCTTCGAAAGTGAAGAAAATCGCTACTTCTGCATCTGTTGCCGCCGCCGCAGTCGCAATGTTGTACACCTTGTATGCATCAAATAATCCGCCGTTGCTTGCAATAATTGCTACTTTTTTACTCATCGTAATTCCTCCTGAAATTTTTATTTTTGGGGACATTTTAAGACTCTAGGTAAGCTCTTTATATTTTTACCCCTATAGGTATGCTATTAAACATAGATTCTTCTGTCAACAAAAAAACTCCCTTTCTCCAGGGAGCTTTTCTCTCAATCTATCTTATGAGCTGCAGGCAAGCCATTTCCTTCAAGCTGCTGACCCCGGCCAAAGAGAGGGAGACCTTTGTTTCTTCTATAAAATTGGCAAGCACCTTTTCTACGCCAGCCTGCCCGCCAATGGCCAATCCATATACATATGGCCTTCCCAGGCAAACCGCATCCGCTCCAAGCGCCAGCGCTTTAACCACATCTGACCCGCGGCGAATCCCGCTGTCAAAGAGAACCGGAATCCGTCCATTTACTTCTTTCGCAATTGGTCCAAGTGCATCAATCGCAGGCATCACACCATCCAGCTGCCTCCCCCCATGATTGGAAACAATGATTCCATCTATTCCTTTCTCAACCGCAAGCTTCGCATCTTCCGGATGGAGGATGCCTTTTATTAGAACCGGCAAATTTGTTATCTCTTTTAATCTGGCAACATGCTCCCAGCTTAAAGTTGGATGATGGATATTATCGAGGATCCCCTGGACCACATCGCCATCTTTAAGAGAGGCCATAAATACCGGATCAGTTTCATAGTTTGCCTTTCCATAGCCCAGCTTTAAGGGAGAAAAATTGTTCCTGAGATCCGCTTCTCTCCATCCCATCATGACTGTATCGACCGTTAAAACGATCGCTTCATACCCGGCTTCCTCCGCACGGCGCGCCATATTAAAAGCCGTCTCTTCGTGATTGGACCAATATAGCTGAAACCATTTCGGACTGCTGCCCGTTGCTGCGGCTATCTCTTCAATCGAGTGGCTTGAAACCGTGCTCTGAATAAAAGGAACCTGATAAGCAGCCGCCGCTTTGGCCGACGCAAGCTCCCCCTCTTCATGTTCAAGCCGCTGCATTCCAATTGGCGCCAGAAAAATGGGATAAGGATATGTCTTTCCAAATAGCGTCACACTTGTATCCGGTACCGAAACATCCCTCAGCATTCTTGGTACAATCGAATATTTCGCGAATGATTCCGTGTTTTTTCTCAGGGTTTCTTCCCCGCCCGCACCTGATTGGACATACCCAAATCCCCCAGCGGCCATCTTCTTCTCTGCTTCCTTCTCCAGCTCTGTGTAGGAGATCGGGAAATTCTCTGCGAAGCTAATATTCTCTACCTTTGCCATTTTTCCAGTCCTGCCTCTCGCTTAAAATTAGAATTTATTGAAAATAATATCATTTTTTTGGATTTATTGAAACCACGTTGGCGTTTCGCGATTATATTCTGGATATCGCGGATACCCGGTCTCCACAAACCTTAACAGCAAACGATTTTCTTCAAAAAGCAGGGATTTCATCGAAAATTCGTGAATAAGTCAACATACCTTAACCATATTGGAGTGTACATAATGCTAATCAAACAGCCTTTTGATGAATTTTTAAGTTTTCATTATGAAAGAGTCGATGAAACCCAGATGAAAGTGACTTTGCCAATCCAGCCGCTTTTCATCAATAGCGCCGGACTTGTCCATGGCGGGATTATTTCCACGCTGGCGGATGTCGCGATGGGGAATATTTTTAGACCGGATGAAAACAATATGCAAACCGTCGTAACTGCAGATTTAAAGGTTAGCTTTTTAAGGGGCGCCACCGGTGAGTATCTTATTGCCGATGCCCATCTGGTAAAAAGAGGCCGGACACTGAACCACACAGATTGCCTGATCTACAATAACGAGAATCAGCTGGTTGCCAAAGCATCCGGCATTTTCGCTTCTATCTGATTAAAACTAAATCCCCTTTTCTGGAAATCCACCGCATATCCTATCGCGTGCAGGGTATAGATACGTAAACAACGATAGGGAGGAATTTCAGCATGGAGCATGTGAAAGCAATCTTGATTAAATTTATAATGATCACGGCCGTTTTGGGAATAGTCTTAACCGGTTTCTTTGATATTGGATTCACCGAAACGCTGATCATTAGCTTTGTTCTGACGATTGCAGCTTATGTACTCGGCGACATGATGATATTTCGAATGGCTGGTGATGAGACCGAGCATACAAAAAGGAATGCCATTGCCACAGTATCAGATATCGGCCTGAGCTTTTTCGTCATCTGGCTTTTAGAGGAAATGCTTGTGGCCGGAAAAGACAATCTTGCATTGGCAGCCTTTGTTTCCGCCCTTGTCATTGGTGCAGGAGAATGGTTCTTCCACGGATACCTGGACAACCGGGTTTTTCATAATAATGATGCTCATGATTAAAAAAAGACTCCTCATTCTGTGCTGAACCCTAAAAGTTAGACCAAAATATTTAAGCAGCTAGTTGACTGGTATGAAGACGGTATTCCACCGGGCTCATGCCAGTCAATTTTGCTTTTATCCGTTCATTGTTATAGTAAAAAATATAATCAGTTACTGCTTGCTTAAGCTCTTCAAATGATTTATAAACTTTACCGTAATACATTTCCTGTTTCATTATCCCGAAGAAATTCTCCATAGGTGAATTATCCAGACAGTTTCCTTTTCGGGACATACTTTGAAAGATACCATTATCTTTTAGTTTCTTTACATATCTTTTCATTTGATAACCCCAGCCTTGATCAGAGTGTATAGTAGTTCGATAGGGGCAATCTTTTGTTATTTCAATTGCTTCGTCTAAAGCATCCATGATTGCTTGAGCGTTCGGCCGTTCTGAGAATCGAAAAGATAGAATTTCACCATTAAACATATCTAGAAACGGATCTAAATAAGCCTTCTTAATGATTAACTTCCCATTAGAATCGGTCGTGTAGTATTTGAATTCAGATGTATCAGTCGTTAATTTTTGATGTGGTATGCTTGTATGGAATCTACGGTTTACAAGGTTTTTCGAAATCTTGCCTACGGTTCCTTTATACGTGCTGTATTTACGAGAGTTACGTGTGAATGATATACAAATAATACCAAGTTTATTGGTAATCCGTAGGATTTTTTTGTGATTTACGATATACCTTTCTTACGCAATTCCATATCAATTCGTCGATAGCCATAATTTCCATTATGTCTGTCTACAATTTCTTGGATAATCTTTTCAATCTCTTCATCCGGATTGGATTCATTAAATCGTTTTTGCCAATACATATAAGTTGCCTTTGGAAAACCTGTAGCTTCAAGAATAACTGCTAATTTGAATTCTTTTCTGAGTTCGTGGATGATCCTGGATTCTGTTTTAGCAGTCGGTTCGGAATATTTATCCCTGAAGCTCGGAGCTTTTTTAAATAGGCATTCTCCGCACGAAGTAATTCTATTTCTTTTAATAGTTGGTCTTCCTTCGTCATTTTCTTTTCATTTTTCTTCTTCTTCGGCTTGTTCGACATTAACGGACGCCCCTTTGATTTAGAGAGCCCTTCAATACCATCATTTTGCCATTTTGTCAACCAATTATGAATCATAGGCGGATCAGTAATGCCAAATTTTCTAGCAACTTCTTCAAGGGAATCTCCTGTTCTTTCCTTATAGTTTAAGACATCTAATTTAAATTGAACAAGAAAATTCGTATTTGATTTTTTAGTAGTCAAGCCCTGTTTCCCAAACTGCAGGAACGCACTGACCCATTTTCTTATATTGGTTTTACTTCGGATTCCAAATCTGTTAGCCAAGGAAGCATATCCACCTTCACCAGCTAAATAAGCGTTAACCACACTCTGCTTAAATCCTTCATCATATTTGACCACACAAAACACCCCAAAAGTTAGAATTAGTTCGTCTAACTTTTGGGGTGCACATCATTCTGGAGTCTTTTTTGCAGGGTTCTTAATACTCAATCTCATCATAATCCTTAGGCTGCGGAATCGGCTGACTGCCATCATGCTTGCCAAATTCATTGATGAGCTGCTGCTCTTCTGTAAGTGAATTTTGAGGCTTTTCTCTATTTTCATCCTGCCTTTTCAACGTTATGACCCCTTTCAAGTGTTCTAAAAATTAATATGCTCACTTTTCAAGGAATTAATCATTCAAGCTTATTAGCACCAATAAGGCTTGATTTGACCGCGAATCTCTCCGTCTGGGTTTTGGGCTGTATGCACGTTAACATATGTGTCCCCATCACTCATCAGGTCTATAAGAACGGATAGAGGTTTTCCTTCTAAAGGACCCACTAAATCCCTGGCTGTAATGATCCCTTCTACAACACCCTTATTTACACTAATGTCAGGATCGATTAAGCCGAAAAGGAAAACGACAACTGGGCCATTTACACCCCTTCTTCCTAAGTGAATATGAGCTTGAGTAAAGTTGGAAAGATCATTAACTGTCAAACGGTAGCCCATTTTCCTCTTATCCTTGCTTACTTTAAATTTTGCCGTGCCAAAAGCATCGGTACGAACTGGCGGAACTTCTTCACTGCCTTTTAACCTGGCAAAAAAAAGTTCATTTCTGTCCATTATTATTCCTCCTGTTCATTACACAATTTAATGATATATTTTATGCCTTGGGGCAAAAGAATGATTGTACAAACACCGAGATAAAGCGCTAAATTGGCGGTATGCTTATGGAAAGAAGGATTTTTTCCCTCTTTCCGCTAAATAGTTATATAGCTAAATTCCAAAGGAGGATAAACATGTCCAACTATATTTCTCATATTGCAACAGTCGAGATTCCGGTATCCAAGCTGGATCGATCGGTTAATTTTTATGTAGATGTTCTTGGTGTTGAAGTAGAGTTCAAAGGTGAGAAAAACGCCATGCTAAGCTTTCAATCAAAGGGTGTGCCTACGATATTCCTGGTTGAAACCGCAGCAGAAGGGAAATCTCTTTCATTCGCCAACTCGAATGATGGTGTCGAGCATAGTGTGATTGATTTTTATACACCTTCTTTAAGAGAGCTCCACCAATGGCTGCAGGAGAAGAACGTGGAAGTTGGGCCACTCAACCTCAACCAGGAGCACGGCCTTGGCGGATTCGGCTTCAAAGATCCGGATGGCAACCTGCTCAGCGCCTGCATATGCTGCATAAAGGGCAATAAACCTGCTCATTAACGAGCGGTTTTTATATGCCAAAATAAGACCAGCGCCCTACTGCAAATTACGGCGGAGGCTGATATGGACATCCCTTTTCCCTTGCTACACTTATAAAGTGTTTCAAAAAGGAGGGAAAAAGGTTGAAAAAATTAAGCACAAAAGCGGCCAGGTGGCTGAAAATCCTTCATATCATTCTCGTTTCATTATTTTTCGGGGGGATCATGAGCTCGCTCACATTAAACTTCTCCATGGAAATGGCCGCCTATGGTCAAACTCTGGAAATGTACAAAAATGTGGTGACAATTAGTGATTATGTCGTTCGGATTGGTGCAATCGGTACGTTATTAGTTGGCTTTATTTATGGATTTTTTACAAACTGGGGATTTTTCAATCACAGATGGGTTACCGTCAAATGGATTTTATTTATCATCCAAACCGTGGTCGGCATTATTATCGTCGATGAACTAATGATGGAAAATATGACTCTTCTTGAAGCGGAAGGCAGCAAGGCATTATCGAATCCTGTTTTTATTGATAATCATATAACCCGCCAATATGCCGTATACTTTCAAATCGCTGTTACCCTCTTCATCTTTGGTATTTCCGTATTAAGGCCCTGGAAAAAGAAAAAGCAAAAATAAAAATGGCAGTGATTCACTGCCATTTTTCTATTGTGCGGCATTAAGAAATTCCTTCAGCCTCTCCTGATATTCCTGCTCTGCCACCGTATATCCGTCTGTATGCCCTGCACCCGGCACGATCCACAGCTCTTTTTCGCCGCCGGCTTTTTCAAAAATCTCATAGGCCATATCAGTTGGCACCAGATCATCCTGATCACCATGAATGATGAACAGAGGAAGCTCATTTTGCTTCACCTGTTCGATAGCGGACGCTTCATTGAAAGAGTATCCGGCCCTGATTTTTGTAAAGACACTTGTAACCTGCATCAAAGGGAAGGATGGAAGATGGTAAATATGCTTCAGCTGGTGGGCCAGTTCTTCATGGACCGTCGTATAGCCGCTATCCGCAATAATCCCCTTCACTTCAGGCGGAAGATCTTCTCCGCTTGCCATCAATACGGTCGCAGCTCCCATTGAGAATCCATGCAGGAAAATCCTGTCTGCACCATTTTCCTCCTTCAATAAATCAATCCATCCAAGATAGTCCTTACGTTCATGCCAGCCATATCCAATATAATCGCCTTCGCTTTCCCCGTGCCCTCTGGCATCAGGCTTCAGCACATCATATCCCAGTTCGTAATAAAACTTGGTAATGCCCGGCATCTGCTCACTATTCCCCTTATAGCCATGAGCCAGAATCACGGCTTTTCCGCTCGAATCCGGATTATCTAAAAAGCGAGCTTTCAGTATCAAGCCATCATTTGAGGTGATCTCAAGCTGGTCAAAGGTTTGTTCCTCTGTCCACTTCATAACCTCCTCCAGCTTCGCCTGTGTCTCCTCCTCCAACGCAGCGCTGACAGCCTGCGCATTCCCGCTATATAAATCAACTGGATCATGGCTCCGGTTGATGGCCACATTGTAAAAATAACTCCCTGCACTAAGCAATGCAGCCGATAATAAAATCAGCACACTGCCGGCTATCAAAATGACTCTCTTTTTCATCTATGAATCTCCTTTTTCAAATCCCTATTAACCCATGTCAGCCAAGGCTCTGCAGGCATTTAATCAAACGTTTGATTGAATGATTTATAGCTTTTCCCCTGCTCTCTACATCATATTTATTATATATTTATAATAACAGAGAATGATATCCATATTTCGAAAAACGAAAGGAATTCCAATGATAAAATTAGAACCTTTTACCGAGAAAGATTTTGATTTGCTCTTAAGCTGGATAACAACAACAGAACTCATGGTTCAATGGAGAATTGCCCATTTCAAGTTTCCTGTTGATCATGGGCAGCTAGCAAAGTATATCAGCTCGGCCAATCAAAGTAACAGCACGGAATACATTTATAAAGTAATCGAAACAGAAACAGAAGCCACAGTCGGCCATATCTCCCTTGGCCGCATTGATTGGACAAACGAAACCGGCAGGATCGGGAAGGTTTTCGTCACCCCTGCCGCTCGCGGAAAAGGCTATGCATCCGAAATGATCCGGCAGATACTGGCCATCGCTTTCAATGAGTTAAAATTAAATAGAGTCAGCCTTGGGGTGTTTGATTTTAATAGAGGGGCAATAAAAGTCTACGAGAAAGCAGGCTTCCAAAAAGAAGGACTTCTCAGGCAAACAAATAAGGTGAAGGGTGAATATTGGAACCTGATTGAAATGGGCATCCTCCGTTCCGAATGGCATGAGCAGACTGGGCCCGGCAAGATTCAATCAAACGTTTGATTGAAAAAAGAGCTCTGCCAGCTGAATGGCAGAGCTCCTGAAAATCTATTTATCATTTTTTATCGTCGGATTCCTTGGAATCCTGTCTCTGTTCTGCTTTATATGCCTCTTTAAACTCACTGCTATAGTTCACTTCCTGTGTGTCGGTTAAACCATTGCTTTGTTCAGTATTGAAGCCTTTATACGGTACATTTTTGTCCTTCATATAAATTCTCCTTTCTGATGGTGTCTATATTTTGTTTACCCTGCTCAGAAAGGAAAAAACATACGCGATTTGTCGTACTTGAATGCCATTTTACTTTCCCAATAAAAAACAAGGTAGAGAGGCCTCCGCCTTGCCTTTTATTAGCTTGCTTTTTCCTCAATAGGTGCTTCCTGCTTTTCCTTTGATAAAAACCAGCCAGCCAATGCAATCCCAATTAAGACTGCATAGAAAGTAATCTTCCACTCAGAAGACTTGGCAAATCCTTCAGGCAGAATCGCAAGCGCCGGATGGGACATCGTGTAGACAGCTAATTTAACGCCAACCCATCCGACAATACCAAAAGCTGCTATCTCAAGGCCAGGTCTCCTGTGAAGCAGATCCACAAAGAGATTTGCTGCGAAACGCATAATGATTAATCCGATCATACCGCCGGCAAAGATGACAAAGAATTTCCCGCCGTCAAGTCCGCCTACATGGCCCAATCCTGAATCTGGAAGAGCCACAGCCAGTGCTACTGCTGCCAGAATTGAGTCTACTGCGAACGCAATATCAGCGAGCTCTACTTTAAAAACTGTCATCCAAAAGCCTGACTTTTTCTTTTCTTTCGTCACCCCAGCCTCTTCCTCGCCTTTTCTCACCAGGAACTTTCGTAATATGTGGTTAGCCGCGATGAACAGAAGGTAGAGCGCTCCAATGGCCTGAACCTGCCAAACATCTACTAAAAACGAAATCGCAAATAGGGATCCGAAGCGAAAAATAAATGCTCCTGTCAATCCATAAAACAAAGCCTTCTTCCTTTGCTCTTCCGGAAGATGCTTAACCATAATCGCTAAAACAAGCGCATTATCTGCTGCAAGCAATCCTTCCAGTGCAATCAGCAGCAATAATACCCATCCATACTCCAACAAAAGCGATAATTCCATCCAAATATCCTCCCTTAATTAGCTTTTACGTATTTTTCATCCAGGCGTTTTTCCATTTTCATAAGCTCTTCTCGATCTCTAAGGAGCTCTTCTTTGTTTTTCTGAATTAGTTCAGCGAAAGACATTTTAGGCTTCTTCAATTCTCAGCCTCCTTTTCTTAAATTTTTTAAGTATTAATAGCTTCACGCTGTTTCCTTGCAGTTATGTCAGTTGAGGAATTGTATTGCCAAGCTTTATAAGGCAATAAAAAAACCTCTACCAGCAAGCGGTAAAGGTTTTTAAAAACAAAAAGACCTTTACCCGAAACAGGCAAAGGTCTTGCTAACAACGGTAAGGTTGCCAACAAAGCCGGGAGCTCTTAACTCCGAAATGACGACTCTGCTGTAAAAGCTACTCCCCTTTAGGAGAAACTATTCAACTATTATCTTAATTATAATCTATTCTGATTCGTCTGTCAATCCCTAGGCAAATCGATAATAAATTAAAATGAATGAAGCAAGCACAAAAATAAAGTTTAGGAACACAAACACAAATTGGCCGGTCTTTGTTTTATGCAGTTTGATCGGAGGATTGTAAAATGATACTCCTTCAATGATGAAGATAATCAGCACCACATGAATCATAAAGTGGCCGATCACCTCAGTCATCCCAAACAGCATGGTTGTTGTGATAAAAATGACTGTCACGATAAATCCGACTACACGATTCAAAATGCCGACCACAAGCAAATAGCCAACCACAAACTCAATGAATGCAGCCATCACGACAAACGCAGCGGGTTCAAAGCCGAAGGTCGGAACACCATGCTTGGCTACGATATCAAGTGACATGCTTGGGTACACCCATTTTTCAACAGCTACCCAGCACAGAGACACACCAGTGCCTAAATACAGAAACGGAAAACCAATTTTCTCGAACTTTGTGCTGCCAACAAGCAGCACGCCAATAATCGCAACATAATAGCCATAATCAAGCATATGGAAGATGCCATTATGAGAAGTAACATACCCAAATAGCCCTAATAAAATAACTGCTGCAATCTTCGTAGAGAAGTGATGCGGGATCAGCAAGAATCCGATTGCTGCCCAAGTTAGAAACATAGCCCATGTGCTGCTTAAATGGAACTCCGGCGCAAACAAGGTGCCATTCGTAACCTGCAGAATTAAAGCTGCAGCTGTCCCATACTTCAAGATATATCTGCTGTACTTACGGAAGCCAGAGAGCCAATCGTCAAGCTTTCTTATTCTTGTCCACTCGGTAGTTTTGGGAATAACCAATGTTAAAAGCGCTAATACAACTGCAGCTGTCAGCCCTAGCCCCATAAACAAGGCTGACAATATATTTTCAATCGTTTCTTTTTGAGGCGCTACATTTGTGAACCATTTCACATGTGCATCCGTAAAAAAAGGAGTCATTACAAGTCCTAGTATTAAGAGAAGCTGAAATAATTTTTTCTTCATAATGTCATTGCCTCCTTAGTGGCATTTTAAATTAAATAAACAGTATAACTACAGTATTAATATAATATATTTTTTGAAGATCGGGCACACATAAAAATGAACATTATGTGAAATTAATCACATTCTTTTGTGGTGTACCGCAGACCCAGCACACCTCTAATAAATACCTGTATGCCTTCAGGCCGATTGCCCTTCTATTTTCTCATAAAATTTTAACGAATATTGTCATAATCTTTTAGTTTACTAATCTTTGAATAGTGGTTATGATGAATACAAACTTTTAAGAAGGGGTGAGGGAGTGAAAAAAGCAAGATTCATGCCGTTTATGCTGCTATCGATGTTTTTAGCATTTCTCATCACCCAATACCCAGGCGTCCACGTTAATGGAATCCCCATGGACGAAAGCAAAGCCATAACCGTTTCCGAACTTGCGGAGAGCTTTCTTTTAAAAGATAATCCTAAGAAATATGTGTTCATACAGGATTCAGCCTCACTGGTACTCGGCAGTCTAGCGGTCATCCTTTTCCTATACAGCGCGCTTCACATAATCGCCCGGCGAAAAAAAATCTTCTATACGCCAATTTTCTACGAGGCGAACTACATGATCCACACTCCTTAATTGTCAAAAAAAACAATTAAAGGAGGAAAACGAAAATGATGTGGATTCGATTCTTAATGATTGGACTGTTCTCATTAACCGCTTCCAGCCTGTTTTTTTACCAGGGAACGGAAATCTACCATGCTTTCATGGATTACTTTAAACAAAAATAAGTTTTGGCGTCCAGGGATTCCCTGGGCGTTTTTTGTGGTTTAAGATTTGAACTGCACTCAACAACCTATGATCTTTTTTGTTCCCTTCATTTTCACTCATCACTCAACTCCATAAAAAACGCCCAGCCTGTTCTCAATCCCAGGCCGGGCGATCTTCTTTATTGTGCTTTAGCATATTTATCGTCAATCTTTTTCTCAATCTTCTCAAGCTCACGGTGATCTTTCATAAGCTCTTCTTTATTGGCTTTAATCATCTCAATCATTGATAACTTTTTCTTTTTCATGTTTGTCACCTTCTCTCTGATGTCTGCTGTACTCTAAGATGCTGTGTCCAATTTATTTGTGGCACCCTTTTAAAACACAATCGTCTTATTCCCATGCACGATAACGCGGTCTTCCAGATGCCAGGCAACAGCCTGGGCAAGAACTTGCCTTTCCACATGTCGGCCGGCAACTTTAAGATCCTGTGCCGTATGGCGGTGGTTGACTCGCAGCACGTCCTGCTCGATGATCGGGCCTTCATCCAGATCATTTGTTACATAATGGGCGGTTGCCCCGATTAGCTTGACTCCGCGGTTAAACGCCCTTGCATATGGATTGGCTCCCACGAAGGCAGGCAGAAAGCTGTGATGGATATTAATAATTGTGTTCGGAAATTTGGAAATAAAGCTCGGCGATAGGATTTGCATATATCTCGCCAGGACAATAAAATCCACTTTCCCATCCAAGAGCTCGAATGCCTTACGCTCTGCTTCAGCTTTAGTATCAGGCGTAATCGGAATATAGTAGTACGGAATACCGAACCCCTCTACCTCTTCCTTCAAATCCAGGTGATTGCTGATCACCAAAGGAATATCGGCATCAAGCTCCTTTGCTTTCCGGCGCCAAAGCAGCTCCAGCAGGCAATGGTCCATCTTTGAAACAAAGATAGCCATTCGCTTCCGCTCACCTTTGCCGCTCAGCTTCCACTCCATCGAGTATTCTCTTGCCATTTCCGGCAGATCCTCTTTCAGCTTCGGAAATGCCTCATCAAAATCATTCATATCAAATTCGATTCGCATGAAAAAGATGCCTGCCAGCGGATCGGTTGTATGCTGGTCAAAATGGACTATATTGGCTTTATGTTCCAACAAAAAATTGGATACCGTCGAAATGATACCCGGCCTTTCCGGACAGGATATCAGCAATGTCGCCCGGTTAGCATTGATATTTGTATTCATATTGAGTCCCTCCATCCGCATTTCTGGTAAGCTGCTATCCATATAAAAAGGACAGAAAAAGGCAGCAACCTCTACCCCCTTCTCTGTCCTTTTACCTGAGAGTTTAACCCCTTTGGTGTCGCATCATACATGCAAGCTCTCCAGAGATGCGTCCCGCTGCGGTTCTGTCTACCTGAGAGATTTGCTTCAAGGGTCTTTTTGAAGCTTGCTCCTTCGGTGCCTCATCGTTGCTCTCTCCCGCAGCCGTCATTTGTTCAATAATTTTTGTTATTTTCAGAATACTACGTTATTTTAATGGTGTCAACCAAACTCCATTTCTTTCACAAAATTGCCACAAATTAAACTAGTTTATTTTTCTTTTATATAGATCCTGATTATTCCTGCATGATAAAGAATGGAGGTAGTTCGCATTTTAAGAAAAGCGCAAGGCGCCTGGAGCTAGACAGTTCTCTAAGTTCAAAGGGATATAAATTCTGATATTTTAAGAAAAGCTTGAAGACAATGTCTCCAAGCTTTTTACTATACAGCTGCTTTGCTTTTCGGCGCACGCCTCTGCCAGGCAGCCGTTATAAATAACGTAACTAACAATAATGCTAAACCCAGGACAAACGGATACGAGATCCGCACATCATAAAGCATACCCGCAATGGTTGGGCCAAGCACATTTCCAATGCTCATATAAGCATTATTCATACCCATCGCAAATCCCTGCTCACTGCCGGCCATTTTTGAAATAAGCGTCGTTAAAACCGGACGCAGGATGGATGTTGCCAGGAATATAATTAACGAAATGACGAAGAAAAGCGCATAGCTTCCTGCAAACAAAGAAACAAGGAAACCTGATGCAGCGACTGCCAAAAAGAAATTCAGCACCTTTCCCTCTCCAAACTTCCTGACAACCCGATCCACGACAAAAAGCTGGACAATTACACTTATAATCCCTGTTGAGGTAACCATCATGGCAATCTCTTGCGGAGTAGCACCAAACTGATTATCAAGATAAAGTCCCAGAACCGATTCATACGCCATCAGCCCGAAGCTCATCACCAGCGTGATAACAAGCGGTATAAAGTAAGGCTTCCTAACGGACATTGCCAGCTTCTTGACCATTGGTTCCTCTTCAGGCATTTCGTCCGCAGAAGGCTGCTGCAATGTGCTGCTTTCTTCAAGGAGCACAATTGAAAAAATAACGGCCACTAAGGATACAAGCGCTGAAATCAGAAATGGCATTTTCAATCCGAAGTCTGCTAAAAATCCGCCAATTCCAGGCCCAACTACAATACCAAGTGACATTGCAGCTGAAACAAGGCCATTTCCTTTTGCACGCTGCTCCATGGTTGTAATATCAGCAATGTATGCAAAAATAGCCGGAATCAGCAAGGCTGCCCCAACGCCTCCGATTACACGTGAAAAATAAAGCAGCCAAATCGAATCTACTGCATAAAAGACCAGCATGGATAATGTCAAACCAGTTAATCCGTATATAATCATCTTTCTGCGGCCGTACTGATCAGCCCATTTCCCCGCAATTGGAGAAAAAATCAGCTGGGCACCCGCAAAAATAGCAATCATCAGGCCAGCTGCCGTTCCTCCCTGATGAATGGATTCCAAATAAGCAGGCAAAATTGGAATAATAATTCCAAAGCTTCCGATGGCAATAAACATATTAATCATTAACATGTACATCTTTTTTCTTTGCTCTCCTGACAAGCGGATACCCCTCCCTCTATATGTGAAAATTTTACCATTCTATTTTTGGCACGCTCATAAGCTTATAATGGGACAGCCAGCTTTGTCAAAGAAAAAAAAGAGAAACTCCAGCATGTCACTGGAGTTCCTTTTCATTCGCTTTTAAATTTGTCTGGAAACTGCTTCACGATCGCGTCAGCAATCGCATCCGTCATGATCATAATGTGTGAAAATCCTTCATCAATCGATACGATTCTTGCGTCCCAATCCTTTACCAAGCTTGCAGATAAATCACCTGTTACCAATTCCAAATGCATATACAGCAGCTTTTTCACGTCTTCATTTTTCAAATGAGGGTTGGCACTGCTGAGAAACGCTGCGATATCATCAGCATTCCGGTGCCAGTCTTTGTTCAGCTGGTTCACCTTTGCTCCCTGCCCGCTCTTGGCTGCTTCCACGATATCTGCCGCCACGACGATATGCTCTTTAAGCAGCTCTGTCAGCTTATTCCCTCCGGCTTCTCCATAATAAGGCTTGATGGAATTTCCAATATCCTCCTGATTTTTCATAAGCCGCGCCATAACTTGCTTCTGATCCTCAGCTCCCGCTGTTGTGGCGCTTGTAATATAATTGCTTGTCCATAACACATGGTCAATCCACAGTTTCCGGAACTCATTTTCAAACTTTACCTGGGATTGACTGATACAAGGTTTCTGGGCTGCGGCACTGATTGGCGATGATGCCATGTTTAACGGCAGCAGCAGCATGAACCCCATAATTAATAATTTCTTCATGGCTTTACCCCTTCCAAGATTGAAAAAGTTTCCTTCTTATTTTGGATTTTTTTGTTTTTTTTCATTCAAATTTGACACAAAAAAGGCTTAAGGACTTTCCTTAAGCTTTTTAATCAAACGTTTGATTGAAATCTATTTTTTCATATGCACTCAGCTCAAACCGCCGCCACCGCAGCAAAAAACTCATCATACAGCGCCTGAACAGCCCGCTTTTCATACACGGCCTTCACCCCGAACATCATGCTCACTTCAGATGAACCCTGGTTGATCATTTCCATATTCACTTTTGCTTTTGCGAGGGCTTTAGAAGCGCGGGCCATCGTGCCAATATTCTGGCGCATGCCTTCGCCTACCACCATAATAAGCGACAGGCTGTGCTGCACCTTCACCTCATCAGCATGAAGTTCTTTTTTTATGCGCCACAGAATCTCTTCCTCCATGCCATCCTTAAATTGATCTTCCCGCAGGATAATGGAGATGTCATCAATCCCGGATGGTGTATGTTCATAGCTGAGGCCATATTCCTCCAGGATCGTCAGCAGCTTGCGCCCGAATCCGACTTCCCTATTCATTAAATATTTGCCGACATAAATACTGCAGAAGCCCTGATCACTGGCAATCCCGATGACAGGCCCGTTTGTATTATCCCGCTCGTTAACGATTCTTGTCCCCGGTGCGGCTGGATTATTCGTATTCTTAATCTGCACCGGAATCCCCGCACGAAACGCCGGTACAAGTGCTTCGTCATGCAATACGGTAAACCCGGCATAGGAGAGCTCCCGCATTTCCCTGTATGTCAGCTTTTTGATTTCCTTTGGATGCTCGACAATAAATGGATTAACAGAGTATACTGCATCCACATCCGTAAAGTTCTCATACAAGTCCGCTTTCGTAGCACCTGCCAAAATGGAGCCTGTCACATCCGAACCGCTTCTCGAGAATGTGAAAACTTCTCCCTCCCGGCTGTAGCCAAAGAATCCAGGAAAAATAAGAATACCATCCTGTTCCCGTAACTTAAAAAGATTTTCATATGCTTCCGGCAGCACTTGTGCATTCCCAGGTTCTGGACTAACGAGCAGCCCGGCCTCCAGAGGATTGACGTATCTTGCTTCCACTCCCTGCTGCTGAAAATAGGCTGCAACAAGCTTCGCATTGTTATCTTCGCCACTGGCTTTAACAAGATCCATAAAGGCTTCAGGATTGCTTATTTCACTATGAAGCCTGTCAAAGAGGTCCTTTTGAATAATATCGCTTATGTCAGGATTCAGTGCCAATTCGTCAGCAATTTGGCCGTACCTTTCCAGCACACGTTCTGCCAGTTCTCCCGCGTCTTCCCCCTGCAGCCGTTTCTCTGCACAGGCGATTAATAAATCTGTAACCTTTTGGTCCTCTGAAAATCGCTTTCCTGGAGCCGATACCACGACCACCTTCCGCTCTGGATCAGCCTTCACTATGTTAAAAACCTTTTCGATTTGCTTTCCCGATGCTAAAGAGGATCCTCCAAACTTTACGACTTTCATCCTGACATCTCCTAATCTCTGAAAATTTAATATTTATTCTACTCCTATCTTGAAAATAATCAAGCGGTTTTTCCTCCTATCAAGGACAATTGTTCACTATAAAAAGACATCATTTTATATTAATATATACAAATAATGCACTAAACCTTTTTACACAGCCGAAAAATATTTTTCTAATAAAATAAAAGTAAACGCTTTCAAAACTATGATTTTTTTTAAAAAAGGAAAATGCTTTGGCTGCATCTTCCTCTTTGCTATTAATGATATTCTTTTATCCTTTCCCCTGCCGTTGTCATCCACTCAAACTGGCGGAGCTTCAATTCAAACAAGGTAAGTGGATCACGGAAAATCTCTGGGTTTTTGCGCATCTCACTTAAGGATTCTTTATTTTCTTCAATTTCAACAAGTGTTTCTTCAACCGTGTCATTCAGCACATCGAATGGGTTTAGGAAGAACATCTTGATATCACGCTCAAGCGACTTCTCGAATAATTCAAATTGCTGCATGAACTTATCTGTAATCGATTCAGCGACTTCGCTATAATCTTCATTTTCAATGTACTGCTTGTATTTATTATGGAGCATTGCTTTATTTTGCGGAATGGCTCCAAGCAGCTTCCCTGCACTTTTCAGCAGAAATTGTGATGGAGAGAAACGATTCAGGATATTAACCTTTTCCAGCTGAACACCGCCTCTTGTCATACGGTCGGCATCCCGGCGCCAGTCATCCAGTACCCGGAAATCACACTCCAATGCCATTTTTTCTGCCTTATACAAGTCGTTGAAGCTCTCGCTCATTTCATCCAAATAAGCCTGGCTTTCTTTGAACTCGCCTTCACTTTCACTAACCCAGCCCTGAATGGAAACATGGAAGTCCGGCAATACCCGCTCTTCGATATAACCTTGAATGCGCTGATTCATTTCGTCATTCAATTCATCATGAATTTTCCCAAAATCGCTGTCTTCTGTTACTAATTCTGAGGAATTCCGCAGAAGCTCAGGGATTTTTTTCTCCAAGTCCTGTCTCATATCGTCTTTGATTTTACTGTAAGACTTTTTAACCGCCCGAGTTTTCTCCTCTTCCATATCACTCAGCTGATTGATGGCACCATTAAGCTTCGTTACCATTTCTTCATTCCATTTAATCGTATCAATCAGGCTATTCTCCATTTCCACACGCTTCTCAAGCAGGAATTTAATGGATTTTTTAATATAATAAAGAACTTTAGCTGTGCGTTCTTCTTCCATATTCCGCCCATCCATCATCGATTTGAGAAACGCTGACAAATCATTTAGCTGGCTTTCACTCTCATAATACGCGGAGAAAGCAAATACCTTTGCATGAGGAAAATAAGTATGAATGCGGGACTCCGTTTCTTCAAACAGTTCCATGGCATCCTGGCTGCTTGGAACCTGATCCATTTTGCTCAAAAGGAAATGAATCGGCAATTCAGGAGCCTGCTCCCTCATTCTGACAACCATATCCAGTTCCTTATCCGTCAGTGGCGAATCGGCATTTAGAACAAACAAAAGATTATCGGCAAAATGAAGGTACTGAAATGCTCCATTGCGGAATTTGCTCTGTCCGGCCAGTCCAGGAGTGTCAATAAGCGCCAGCATGTTTTTCTCTAAAAAGCTGAATGGCATTTGGCAGCGGATCAGTGTATGCTGACTTTTCTCTGCTCTTTGCCTAAATTCTTCAAGATCCGTTATACTGATGGCCTCTTCATCTGTAACTGCATGGATTTTCGCTTCATCAGTATTCTTAAAGAGTACAGAGGAAGAAGTTGCATCCCCCATCAGATCTTCACCTAACAGCGTGTTTACAAAAGACGACTTTCCATTTGAAGACGCACCTGCAACCAGCAAGTGGCTTGAGTTCTGATCAAGAAGCTCACGAACCATCCATTCGAACCTTTCGCCCATTAGCACACCTTTCTCCTTCGCCCACTTCATAACAATCTCGAATAGCTTGAATCCTTCCTCCAGGCCATCCCGATAGCGAATAGACTTCCCTACAAGACTTTCTGCCTCACTGACCGCAGAAGCATCAATATTAGATGGAAAAATCTCGCTCCAAGCCAGAACAGCTGCTGAAGAAACCAGTGTGTGTGAAGGCGTCGCTATTTTTACCCAGTTTGTTATGTGGTTGGGTATTAAATGAGATAACTCTCTGATTAAATGCTTGCCGCTGGTTAATTCAAAATAAGTATCTTTATAGAGCTCAGAAAGCAGCTGCCAGGTATGGGAGCGTCCAGGCTCCATATTCAGCAGCAAATGGTTATACTCCTTCAGCCATGAAAAATATAAGTCATTTTGTTTATAGCCGTTCCAAAATGCTGCTGACAATCGTTCAAAGCGAGCCTGGTCTACTTTAAACAGAACTGCCAACGCCTCGCTGAAATAGTTAGGCTCGATCTTGGCCGTGCGCCCCTGCTCTGCATAGGCATGCAGAACCCCAAACCAGGACACTGATTCAGTACGGATTGCTTCATTGACAGCAAGCTCAACCGCATTGCCCCAATCGCTGTGCTCCTCAAAGAAATCTCTTGCAAGTTCCGTCACATCCGGATAGTCCGGATTTAAAGCAACGGCTTTTTTAATAGACTCGACTGCCAATTCAAGCTTACCGCGCTGTATGTACAATGAAAACAGCTGAAGAAGCACTTCTGTCCTTAATACATCAGAATCGGTTTCAATGGCTTTATAATAATCTTCAGCATTAGAAAGGAGATCCAATTCAAAATAGGCATCCGCCAAATTCTTCTGTGCCCATGGCCCCAGTTCATTCGTTATGTTTTCCCATTTAAAGATTGCCGCTTCATAGTCTTTATTCAGGAAATAAACCTCTCCCTGAGCAAAACGGATATACGTTAAATCAGGCACTTCGTTCTGCTGCTCAGCCACGTACATCTCACCCAAAACCCTAATTGGATGCTCATTTTCATTCGATTCCATGAAGGTCTGATAATAAGATTTATTAATTAGCTGCTTCTCTACTGTCATCTTGATCCCCCGCAGTGCTTATTTGAAATGATGCCTCGTTTGCCCAAACACCTTTAAGGGCAGGCACAATATGTAAAAACGCATGATGCGCCAATTTTCATCCTTTATCCTTCTATTTTAACAAAAATTTTTCTGCAAAAAATTTCATTTCCCTATCATTTTTGAAACATATTTGTATTTCTGTGTAACATTCTTAATAGTACAAGAAGATATCTTCCTCTATAAATACCACGCCTAAAAAAATAAAAACTGGCATTCAGAAATATATATTCCTGAATGCCAGTTTTATTCTTTTTTTAAGACACTTGCTGCGGCCGGATGGAAGCGCGCCTGCAGCCGTAGAACACGGTCACAAACATCCCTAAGATCAGAAATACACTTGAGATTTGAAAAAGCATTGCCGTTGCCACAAACTAGCCCATCCCCTCTCCCAGGCGGGAATTAGGGACCACATCTACTGCCGCTGTACCGTTGACCATGGTGGACCAGCCCCATGCCAGCCCGTGGATCAAACGGAACAATAGGAATATCACAACGACACTTGAAAGCGGATAAATAACGGTAATCGCCAAAAGCCCCGCAGCCCCAATCGACTTAATATAGGGAGTCAAGGTCGGAATCAGCATATGAAACGACATAAACACGAACAAATTCCCGACCAACAGCATAATAAAAGACTTCGTCCACAAAGTCTCCTTTACTGCCTTGTTCAAATGATATCTCTTCTTTCCGTTGTTCAATGAACAGCAGCACTTATTTCGCATCACTAAATACTAACACACTTGACATGTTTTCACAAAAAGAAAAGAGGAGCTCATCAGCCCCCTGCCCTTTATTCCTGCAAACTGGTTGTTTCCAATGCTCTCCGCAAAAATTGCAGCGTTCTCTTAATAATTTGTTCCTGATCGTTATCAAGCGTTGCTACGTGATAACTATTCTCCAGCTCTACCAACTCTTTAGCGCCCGTCTTAATGCTCTTAAAAATGTCATAAGAGTTGGAAGGCGGGACAACATGATCTTCTTTTGAAACAAAAATAAGTGCAGGGCAAGTCACTTTTCCCAAATCCGCTTTAACCTTCTTCATCAGTTCCGTAATTTCCCGAAGTGACCTCACAGGTGTTTTTTCATAAGCCAGTTCTTTTATATCCGGATTTTTAATATCCGAACCAATCGCATCGAGAAATCTGACATCCTCAAGATTCGCTGCTGCCGCCATATCCGGAATGTGGATAGCTGCATTAATCGGGATAATCCCCTTAATCTCCTGATGGTTTTCAGCCATATACAATGTCAGCGTCCCGCCAATCGACAAGCCCGTAACGAAGATCGTGCTGCAGCGCTCCCTGAGCCACCGGTAACCTTCTTCCACAGAATCAATCCAGTCCTGATAAGTGGCCATTTCCATTTCTTCATAATGGGTGCCATGCCCCTTCAGCCTTGGTAAGCAAACTGAATATCCTTCCCTAGCGTAAGCCTCGCCAAGCGGGCGCATACTCTGGGTTGAGCCGGTGAATCCATGCGATACCAAAATCCCAATCTCATTCCCTTCAAAATAAAAAGGCTCTGCCCCTTCTAAAACCGGATACTCTTTAGCCATGTTCATCCCTCCAATTAATAAAGTAATGTCCTATTTATAAGAATTCTTTTTTCTACAGGCATTCCCTTCACATTTGAAAAAATTTAACACTTTTGTAAAACTTGGGCGCTTGGCGGCTGAAAAACTTTTACTCCGGCAATGTCTTGTTTATAATAGAAAGAATGAATAAGGGTTGGGCCTTCATTAACTTGGCAATACGCTGAAAATGAAACAAACTGCCTTCAAGTTCAACAAAAGGCAGAGGAAAACCGCAGCTGAAGGAAGTTTCGCTTTATTTTCCTTCCCAATATAATTAAAATAAGGACTAACTACATAAAACAGAAAGGCTGATACCGGTTTGGAACATAACTCAAATTTTATTCGAACGATTATTAAAGAAGATCTGGAGTCGGGAAAGCATAAGGAAATCATCACCCGTTTCCCGCCTGAGCCGAACGGTTACCTTCATATCGGACATGCCAAATCGATCGTGATCAACTTTGGCCTGGCTGATGATTTTAACGGCAAAACAAACCTGCGTTTTGATGACACAAATCCGTTAAAAGAAGACCAGGAATATGTCGACGCAATCAAAGAAGATGTAAAATGGCTTGGCTATGAGTGGGAGGAGCTTCGCTATGCTTCCAACTACTTCGAGGAGATGTATAACCGTGCTATTCTTTTGATTAAAAAAGGTAAAGCCTATGTGGATGACTTAAGCCAGGAGGAAATCCGCCAATACCGCGGAACACTGACAGAACCTGGAAAAGAAAGTCCATACCGCAGCCGTTCAGTGGAAGAGAACCTTGACTTGTTTGAAAGCATGAGAAAAGGCGAATTTCAAAACGGCGAAAAGGTTCTGAGAGCGAAGATTGATATGTCTTCACCAAACCTGAATTTACGCGATCCGGTTATTTACCGTGTGTCACATGCGGTTCACCATAACACTGGGGATGAATGGTGCATTTACCCGATGTATGCTTTTGCCCACCCGCTTGAGGATGCGATCGAGGGTGTAACCCACTCTTTATGTACGACTGAATTTGAAGATCAGCGCCCGCTATACAACTGGGTTGTGGCAGAGTGCGAAATGGAAAGCACGCCGCAGCAGATTGAGTTCGGCCGCTTAAACATTTCAAACACCGTTATGAGCAAAAGGAAGCTGAAGCAGCTTGTTGATGAGAAATACGTGGATGGATGGGATGATCCTCGCATGCCGACTATATCCGGTTTACGCCGCAAAGGCTACACGCCTGATGCCATCCGTGACTTTGTAAAAGAGACTGGCGTTTCGAAGGGTGCAGGCGTTGTAGATGAAGCCATGCTTGAACACTTCGTCCGCGAAGACTTGAAGCTGAAAACGCCTCGAACAATGGGTGTGCTTCGTCCGTTAAAAGTCGTCATCACAAACTACCCTGAAGACCAAACAGAACTGCTTGATGCAGAAATCAACCCTGAGAACCCTGAGATGGGCACACGCCAAATTCCGTTCTCAAGGGAGATTTATGTGGAGCAGGATGATTTCATGGAAGATCCGCCGAAGAAATACTTCCGGCTATTCCCTGGAAACGAAGTCCGCTTAAAGCATGCTTACTTTATCAAGTGCAACGATGTAATTAAGGATGAAAACGGCAATGTCGCAGAGCTTCATTGTACGTACGATCCTGAAACAAAGAGCGGAACAGGATTCACTGGCCGAAAAGTAAAAGGAACACTTCACTGGGTGGATGCAAAGAGCGCCCTTCCGGCTGAATTCCGTTTATACGAGCCTTTGATCCTAGACGAAGATGCAGATAAAAATGCTGGTGCAGATGCTGCAATTGAAAATGAAGCTGATGGTAAGACATTCCTTGACTATGTGAACCCGAACTCGCTTGAAATCGTCCAGGGCTTTATCGAGCCAAACATGAAGGATGTACAGCCGAAGGATAAATTCCAATTCTTCCGCCATGGCTACTTCAACGTCGATCCAAAGCACACCGCACCAGAAAAGCCTGTATTCAACCGCATCGTATCTTTGAAAAGCTCATTTAAATTGAAATGATAAGAAAAGCTTGAGGATCCGTTTCCTCAAGCTTTTTAGCATAAAGTCACATGCCTTCCTTTTCCATCTCTTTACGATTTTAATCGCCATAAGTTTTACAATCTCTTTCGCTAAACTACCTTCCCGCTTAAAAATATGGTATGGTTTTAAAGTACGCATTTACATAAGGAGGAATTACATAATGTCAAACCAGCATGACCCAAATACATTACCGCCAAAAACATGTTCAGTTGACCGTATGGTTACGGTTAAAGAGGACGTTGAAAAAGTACTTGCAGGAAAAAAAACAGCTACTCGCCGAAACGGCAGATATGCTGACATTGGGGAAGTCATGACTCTTGAGGGCCAGGACTTTATTGTTGAAAAGGTATACTCCCAGTCACTTGGTGAATTAACAGATGAACATGCCCGTCAGGAAGGCTTTGAAAGCTTGGAGGATTACAAGCAGTCCATCCTTTCCATGCACCCAGGCATGCCTTGGCTTCCACAAATGCGTGTATGGGTTCACGAATTCAGCCCCGTTAAGAAGTAAGCTCTGAGATGGAAGTACTTTTATACCGTGTGCTGCTGTACATTCATGTCAGCAGCGCCATTCTCTCTGTCGGACCGTTTTTTGTCCTGATTCCGATCGCCAAAAAATTAGAATCAGCCGGGCAGGGCGTCCAGCAGGCATATATAGGCATCTTCAGGACATCCGTCCGCCTCGTCAAGCATGCAGGACATGTGCTCGTAGGCTCGGGTGTCCTTCTTATCGTGAATAGCCACTGGGCATGGACGACATCCTGGATTGTCGCAACCCTAATGGTGATGGGGGCATCTGTCTTTTTTCTCGCACGGGCCTTTACGCCTGTCTTGAAAAAATTTGATGAACCCGGAGCGGACCAGCACTTTCTGGTAAAGAAGCTCACCCGCTCCGTCTGGATTTATCTATTTCTATTAATGCTCATGCTTTGGTTTATGGTAGCCAAGCCCGTGCTTTGGTAGAAATCTTAAAGCAAGCACAGAATGACTGCGCTTGCTTTTTTAATCAGCAGCCGTTTAATTGATTGCAGGATCGGGAAAACGCGGAATGCCTCAAACACTATTGGTTTAGCGGTTATATTCTGGATCTCGCGGTTAAATTTGATTTTTCGCGGTTATCTTGTTTTTAAAGCCCAAATTAGCTTTGGCACTACCCTCAAAAAAGCTTTTTTCAAAGTTATTTCTTCAAAAATCTCTCAGGAAAATCTGTCATAATCACTTCAACCCCGGATTTATTCAGAAATTCACTTCTTGTCTCATCATTCACCGTGTATACTCTCAAAGTAAAACCTGCTTCACTTGCCTCCCTGCCAAACTCAGACAGTGCATAGGTTTCTTCACAATGAATGCTATTCACACCAATCTTTTTTGCCACTTCCAATGCATTTTCCGGCATACCCGAAATCAAGTAACCGGTTTGGATGGAAGGATGCAGCTCCCTCGCTTTCCTCATGCTCTCCGCATTAAAAGAAGACAGGATAACTCTATTTTCTAATCTGTATTTCTTAACCAGCTCAATCACTTTTTCCTCCAGGTCCGGGTAATCTATCAAGTCATTTTTCAATTCCACATTGATTAGAAGCTCATTGCCATTTCGGACTGCCCATTGAAAAACAGCCCCCAGGTCCGGGATAGCCTCACCAGCGTTAGCTTCAGCAAACCACCCACCGGCATCAAGATTTCGGATCTCATCATAAGTCAAATCCTTTATATATCCTGTGCTATTCGTAGTCCGATCCAGGGCTTCATCATGGATAATCACCAGTTTTCCGTCTTTTGACATCTGCACATCCAGTTCAATCCCATCTGCCCCTGCTTCCAATGCAGCCTGGAAAGCCGCCATTGTATTTTCTGGATAATGGCCGCTTACACCACGGTGGGCAAATATTTTTGCTTTACGATTCAATTCTGTTTCCCCCTCTTCTCTTTCTAGTATTATTCGATGCTTTCATGAAAAAACCATTTTTCCATCTATTAACGACGAAATTAAAGTCAGTGGGAGGAAAATGGAAGTTAATCGACCAAATTGATGGCAGTGAGTGAAAGATGGGAGTTAATCACGCCGTAGAGAGCCCCTCAAGTTTCACTTCTTCTCCACTTCCCTTATAATGAAAACTATGAAACTTCTTACTGCCGAGTACGTATAACACTATTAACAATACATAGTTGCCATTGATAAAAAGGAGTGAAATCTGTGGGAGTTCAATTAAGCAAGGGACAAAAAGTAGATTTAACCAAGACGAATCCAGGGCTGCAGGTTGTCATGGCAGGATTGGGCTGGGATGTCAGCCACAATCAGCCGCAATATGACCTGGATGCTTCAGCATTTTTAACAGATGCATCCGGTAGAGTTCAAAGTGACAGCGATTTTGTTTTTTATAATAATCCTTCTGGCGGCAACGGATCTATTCTATACAGCAATGATAACCGCACTGGAGCCGGTGCCGGGGATGACGAGCAAATCCGGATCGAATTGAACAAAGTGCCTCAGCATATCCATCGCATTGCTTTTACCATTACCATCCATGATGCCCAGATGAAAGGGCAGAATTTTGGCCAAGTTTCCAATGCCTATGTGAGGGTCTTCAATGCCCTAACAAATGAAGAGCTTCTGCGTTTCGAACTCGGCCGTGACTTTACAGTGGAAACAGCAATTGTAGCAGCCGAGCTCTACCGCCATAATGGCGAATGGAAATTTAACGCCATCGCAAGCGGATTCCAGGGGGGATTGGCTGCACTTTGCCGTAACTTCGGCGTTTCCGTAGACGAAGAGCCTGCAGCAAGCCCTCAGCCTGCAATCAATCAAAATCAATATCAGCAGCCGAACAGCTTCGGACAGCCGTCTCAAGGCTATACACCGAGCCAGCCGGCACAGACAAGCTACAGCCAGCCAGGCTATAGCCAGCCGTCTTACAATCAACCAGCACATAATAGCCCTGTATCCCAGCCATCATCATTTGGCAGCCAAACCGGATACAGGCAGCCAGTGCAAGCCCAATCTTACACAGATGGAAATATCGCCTGCACCCGCTGCGGGTCTACCAATATCCGTACTGGGCAAAAAGGATTTGGCCTTGGCAAAGCAGCAGTCGGCGGACTTATTCTGGGCCCAATCGGGCTTCTTGGCGGATTTATTGGAAAAAATCAGCTTAAGCTTACCTGCAACGCTTGCGGAAACTCCTGGTCCCCAAATCAGACAGACTACGTTCAATGGGCCAATGACCAGAAAAGACGTGCACAGGAATTATTTACGCGCTTTAAAAGCCAAGATGTCCTTGATGCTGTTGTCGCTTCATGCGCCCTTGTCGGGATGGCCGATGGCAGGCTCGACCCCTCTGAACGACAAAAAATGATTGAGTTTGTGAATAGCAGCGAAGAATTAAAAGTATTTGATACTCAGAAAGTCATCCAGCAATTCAATATGTTCGTGCAGCGAATTGAAACGGATCCCATTATCGGCCGTGCGGAAGCCTTCAAAGCAGTCGGCCGCGTGAGGAACAAGCCGGAAATTGCCCGGCTTGTAGCCCGTTATTGTATCGCTATTGGCTATGCTGACGGCCATTTTGATCAAAACGAAAAACAAGCCGTCACAGAAATCTGCATGGAACTTGGCTTAAACCCGCACGAATTTTTATCATAAAAGGGACTCCATGACTCAGCTCTGCCGGCAGCATCGGCAGGGCTTTTTTTCATTTATTCCCTTTTACCCCTGAATATGCAGCATACAAAATTCTTATGCGGGTATACTCAAAAAGATAAAGTAAAACTTCAATCAGTGGGGCGCTTTTTTTATCCCCGCTGATTGTTAGTTGAACCAATCGGGCCTTTACGGGCAGTTGGGCTCCGGACTCTTCTCCTTCGATTCCCCTGAGCCTTACTGCCGTTAGACTGCGATAAAGTGATGCTTCAATCAGGACACGAGACCTATACTAAGCGCGAGTTTAAAGGAGGTATTTTTCTTGAAGGAAAGCTCATCAACCGAACGCTATATGCCTATGACTTCCTCAACGAGCGGAATGATTGTGAATGAAGCAAATGGTGTTCATTGCCTTACAGTTCAGATTGTCAATGTGTGTTTTATACGTGTAACCGAAGAACCTGGAGATTGGGTGCTGATCGACGCCGGAATGCCGAAGTCAGCAGACAAAATTATTGAAGCAGCCGAAGAGCTGTACGGAGAAAATGCAAAGCCGAAAGCGATTATTCTAACTCATGGGCATTTTGACCATGTAGGGGCGATTATTGACTTGGTCGAGCGCTGGCAGGTTCCTGTTTACGCCCATCCGCTGGAGCTGCCATTTTTAACAGGGAAGGAGGATTACCCAAAGCCAGATGCAAGCGTAGAAGGCGGACTAGTTGCCAAAATGTCACCCGCCTTCCCTCATGAAGGCATCGACCTTGGCACCCATGTTCAGCCTTTACCTGATGACGGCAGCGTTCCTCATATGGAGGGGTGGAAATGGATTCACACACCAGGCCATACACCGGGCCATATGTCATTGTTCAGAGAAGCTGACCGTGTATTGATTGCAGGAGATGCCTTTGTAACGGTTAAGCAAGAATCCCTATACAGCGTACTGACACAGGAACAGGAAATCAGCGGCCCGCCGCGCTACTTAACAACTGATTGGGAATCAGCACGGACCTCTGTTCAAAAGCTTGAGGCACTTCAGCCTGCTGTTGCTATTACAGGCCATGGCGTCCCAATGGCTGCCGGTACATTAAGGGCAAGCCTCGCAAAGCTCGTTAATGAATTTGATGAAATCGCCATTCCGGACCACGGAAAATATGTCGATGGCAATCGCTAGCAAAAGCCCGGTTCACTTTGAAGAGTGAACCGGGCTGCGTTTTTATGGATGTTTAAAAAACTCAAAAAAAGGAAGAGTATACAAAAGATAGTTTACTAGTTCAGGAGGGGTAGCTTATGCATCTGGAAAACTTTAAAGACCAGAAAATCCAAATAAAATTCAAAAACTTTCCGAATGACCTGGTTGGTTCCATCACAGGCATTTACCAGCCAGACGAATGGTATCTCGTAAACCTGATCAAAACCGAAAACATGGGCATCTGGGTTGAAAACCCTTGCTTTAAACGCACAAAAATCCAGGAGGAAGACGGTACAGATATCCCCGAGGAAATGCAAAAGGAAGAAGATTGCGTGACACACTTCCTCATCCGCTGGGACTACATCAGTTCGGTCATCACTTTCCCGGATGAAAAAACGCTCGGTGTTGATAAAAAAGCAAAGTTAATAGGATTCCAGCCTTAAAATCAATTTTTAAAAAGGGAAGGCTTGATCAAATCCTTCCCTTTTTAAGGATAATATTCCACCAGCAAAAGAAATGTCACAGTGCATTATAAAAACAAAGGTATCAGCAATCCAGATAACAGCAATATTAATGCTCCTCCAAGCCTGGATGAAATTTGGGCGAAAGGCATTAATTCCATCCTTTTTGATGCAGAAAGAACCGCAACATCACCAGTTCCGCCCATATTTGCCATACAAAGCCCAGCTGTAATGGCTGCTTCAATTGGATAGAATCCTACTAACTTGCCTAATAATCCGGCCCCCAGAATAGCCCCCAGCACTACAGCAAAAACCGTAAGAATATACTGAAGAGATAATGCTTGCAGCACCGTGTTTAAGTCTGTATATGCTACTCCAATTCCAAATAATAGAGCGAATGTCCAGTTACTTGCTACAAATTGGTACCATTGGCTTGCACCTTCTACCACACTCTTTGGAATGAGATTAGCAATTTTTGCGGCAGCCACCAATATGATCATTATGGCATAAGGGTGGAGCGGAAGAAAATCGCCCAGCAGATTACCAAGTGTAAAAAAGGTTAACCCAGCTAACAATCCTGCACCCATTTTTCCAATATTATATTTGGACTCGGTTTTCTCATATTTAAAACCTTGAATTAATTGTCCGTTGCCTGTCAGGGATGGGAACCTTTTTCCTATTCTATCCAATATACTTGCAAATACAATAGCGAAAACATTCCCTAGTGCAAGAGCTGGAACAAGCATAGAAATGTAGTAGCTTGGCTCATTTCCAAGAAGCTCAGAGTAAATTTGGCTCATTGGAACTGCACCTGCTCCCATGCCTCCGCCCATTATAGGCATAGCAATTACCAATACAGCATCTTGCAGGGTAAATCCAACCATAAGACCGACAATTCCTGTAATAAGGACTGCACCTATGACTGCGCCAGTAATTGGGAGAAAATAACGAACCCCTACTTTAACCAGAATTTTTGAATTCATGCCAAGTATACTTCCTGTAATTAAGGCAGCAATATAAAAATCAAGAAATCCTCCATCCGTCATAAAAACAGTTACGGATTCTGTGATGTTTTCCGGGAGAATCCCGCTATACACCATGTAAGCGGAACCAAAAATAGCTACAATAGCCCCTCCGCCCAAAAACGTTTTTACCAATGGCAGCCTATCTCCAATCCAGCCAAAAGCTTCACCTAGAACAATCATCACAAGCAAGCTTCCGATCATCCCTCCTGGCAGGTTGCCAGTATACATGCTCAATAACGTAATAGCAGCAAATACCGTAAACCATACAACTGGTATATTAAAAATTTTATGATCTGACAAAGAGCTTACCTGAACAGCCTTTTGCTCTTTTGCAGAGCGATTAGTTTCCACATTTTCAACTGCCTGTTCCATCTAATCATCCTCCTTTTTAAAAAGCGGGGCAAAGGCCCAGCTTAAGACACTGAACTCTTGCCTTTCTTTTCTTGAATAGCCATGGCTGACACTGCTTTAGCGACAGCCTGCGGCACTCTATGATCAAGCGCATCAGGGATTACAAAACTTGCTTTCAATTCTCCTTCTGGAATCACATCTGCAATGGCATTAGCCGCTGCCACCTTCATTGCCACCGTGATATTTTTGGCCTTGGCATCCAGAGCCCCTCTGAATATTCCTGGGAATGCAAGCAGGTTATTCACCTGATTCGGGTAATCGGATCTTCCTGTTCCTACTATTGCTGCTCCTGCTTCTATTGCCTCTTCGGGATAAATTTCAGGAATTGGATTGGCCATTGCAAAAACAATCGGATCGCGATCCATTAATTTAATATGATCTGCTTTTAATGCTCCCGGTCCCGAAACGCCTATAAATACATCAGCGCCTTTTATTGCATCCTTTAAATTCCCTTTCAACCTCTTTAAGTTGGTTACTTCTGCCATACTTTCCTGCATTGGATTCATCCACGTTTCTCCCTTGCAGACTATCCCTTCCAAGCTTACAAGAGTAATATTCTTATAGCCCGCATGCATGAGCAGTTTAGCTATTGCTATTCCTGCAGCTCCAGCTCCATTAATCACGATATTAACGCTGCGGTGCTGTTTGTTTACAACACGAAGGGCATTAATCAGTGCTGCGAGCACGACGATGGCAGTTCCATGCTGATCATCATGAAATACTGGAATATCAAGCTCCTCTATCAGACGGCTTTCAATTTCAAAACACCTTGGTGCAGAAATATCCTCCAAATTCACACCGCCAAATGTAGGGGCAAGGGCTTTGATAATATTGACAATTTCATCCGTATCTTTCGTATCAAGACAAAGAGGGACAGCATCTATATCTGCGAATTTCTTAAACAAGATGCTTTTTCCTTCCATTACAGGCATTGCAGCCTTTGGCCCGATGTCTCCCAAACCAAGAACAGCAGTCCCGTCTGTAATGACAGCCACCAGATTCCCTCTTGATGTCAAGGAATCAGCCTCTATCGGATGTTCAGCAATCATTTTGCATACATCCGCAACACCTGGTGTATATACCAGACTTAAATCTAATATATTGTTTATGTCCATTCTGCTTACTACTTCAATTTTGCCTCCATGTTTACGATGAAGATTAATTGCTTCTTGCTTAAGGTTTTTTCCGTTCATGAGAATATCTCCTTTCCAGTAATCGCTTTCATTCTTTGTGTCCTCAATGATAAAAAAAATGATAGCCTTTTCATACGTTTTGAAACTATACAAATCTTTTTGTAATTAAAAAAAGTGCAAGGCGCCTGGAGCTAGACAGTTATCTAAGTTCAAAAGGATATAAATTCTGATATTATAAAAAAAAAAGCGGCATCGGCCGCTTTTCTTTTTATTTTGAAATATACGCATCAAGTAAATAGCTATTTGTTTCTTTGTAAGAATATTGGGAAACAGGCCTGCCGATACCGTATGTTAATGTTTCCTCCAGCACTCCGATTTCTGTTAAGAATCTAAGATATTTTCGGATTGAGACACGTGAAATATCTGTCTTCTCAGCAAGCTCATCGGTTGTAAACGGACCATTTCCCCAACCATTAATCGTCCTGATAACTCCCTGCAGCGTTGTTTTTGTAAGCCCCTTAGGAAGAAACTGTTCTGATTCCCCAGATGTTCTCTGATCATTTATGATGATGTTTTTGTCTAATTGAACCTGGTTTATGCTTTGCTTTTTATTTAAGAATTGGTATTTATCTTTATAGCTTAATAGCGCGTGCTGAAATCTTTCAAATTCGAATGGTTTAATCAAGTAATCTGCAGCCCCAAGCCTAAGAGCAGTCTGAATTTTTTCAGTATCGGAAGCTGCCGTAATGACAATAACATCTATTCCCATCCCCTGTTCCCTTAGTTTTTTTAGCAGTTCTAGTCCATTCCTTCCAGGCATATATACATCCAGCAGAATAAGGTCCACGGTTTTGTCTTCAAGAAATTCTAGCCCGTCTGCCACATTATGAACTGTTCCTGTATGGATAAATCCTTCCACTTCTGACAAGTAGCGCTTGTTAAATTCCGCAACCATTGGATCATCTTCAACAATCAAAACCTTAATCATCGTCTTTCACCTCTGCTATATAGGGCACTGTAGCCTGAATCTCCATCTGCCTTCCATTATGAACCTTTATTTTGCCTCCTAGCCTTTCAATGCTTTGCTTAACTAAATACAGCCCGTAGCCTCGATTTGTCCCCTTTGTAGAAAACCCTCTTTCAAAAACTTTATCAAGAATGTCTTCCGAAATCCCAGGACCTGAATCCGTTACTTTTATATAAAGCTGCTGTTGTGCATACTTCAAATGCAGGCTGATCGACCTATCCTTATTTTCGTCAAACGCTTCTACCGCATTGTCTATAAGGTTCCCTATAATGGTAATCAGCTCATGAGTTATCTCATCTTTATGAGGTTCAGGAATAACCGTTTCGTTTATGATATTCAGCTCTACATTCTCTTCCCTGGCATAGCTTAATTTCCCCATTAAAAAACCAGCAAGTGCCGGCTCCTTTATATTGCGTGTGATCATCCCTGCTTCCTGATTCCGATGGTCAACCAATTTGCTGATAAACCTTAACAGTTCTTCATGATAGCCCATCCTGACCATCCCCAAAATAACATGCAGTTTATTCATGAATTCATGGGACTGTGCACGCAAGGATTCTGCATATGTCCGAACTCCTGTCAGCTGTTCGGCAAGCCTATTCACTTCTGTTTTATCCCTAAAAGTTGAAATCGCGCCAACCACTTGATCATTGACCAATAAAGGAACCCGATTAACAAGTATGGATACTCCATTAATGGTTAATTCCTCGTCAAGCTCCGCCCGGCCCGTCTTAAGGACTCTATCTAGTTTTGTTGAAGGCATATAGTCATTAATTTTCATGCCCACAGGATTGCCCGGCAAATTGGCATTTCTAAAGATTCTTAATGCAGACTTATTAACCAATGTTATTTGGGAATCCTGGTCAACCGCAATAATTCCTTCATGAACGGATTGGAGCATCGTACTTCGCTCCACTAATATCTTTGCAATCGCTGAAGGCTCCAGCCCCAATAAGATTCGTTTTATATATTTTGCCAGTAAAATGGCGCCTGCCACTCCTGCGAGTATGCCTATTAAGGACCCTAATAGGATATTATCATGGCTGCTTTCTAATGCTTCCTGGACATTTTCGAGAGAGATTCCGACAGCCACAGCGCCAATTTGGACGTTTTCGGTATTATATATTGGGGTAAAAGCTCTAAGTGATTCACCAAGGGTACCTGTAGATGTCGATATATGTTCTCTGCCTTCAAGCACTGCCTTCTCATCGCCTCCAACAAACCTTTTCCCAATCAATTCTGAATTTGGATGCGACTTCCGTATGCCATTCATATCCATCACAACAATAAACATAACGCCAGTTGCTTGTTGAATCTCCATCGCATATTTCTGAATTCTTTCAGCTGCCCCCTCATTTTGCAGGCCTAATCGAACAACTGGAGATTTAGCTACCGTTCGGGAAACAATTATAGCTTTCTCCTCTTGACTATCCCGAATATTTTGGCTGACTGAGTTACTAATCAATAGATCAGTCATAATGAGCGAAACCAAAACTACCAGGCATACAAAAAAGATAATAATCGTACTTAACTTGAACCGTTGTCTTTCCACTTTTCTCACCTCTGGCACTTAGCACATCTGAGTTCTATTTAAATATTTTACATGAGTTGTCTGTTTAGGAGAAAATTTTTCAATTAAGAGAGAATTGCTTATATTTTTTGCTATGATATATTTACCGACTTTTCTAAAAATAACAATGGAGGCTTAGCCATGTCAATAAGAACTTGCATCGTTACCCACGACCTTGAGGAATCTCAGATTGAAAGAATAAAAGAAATCATCCCCGATTGGCAATTGATCACCGGAAAAAGCCCGGAAAACTGGCTGAATCAAGCGAATGCAGCAGAAGTAATCGCCGGATGGAAAAAGGAGCTCAAAGAATTGGTTCAGGAAGGAAATACAAACCTGCGCTGGTTGCAATCCTGGAGCGCCGGTGTCGACTCGTTTCCTCTTGATAAAATGGAGGCACAGGACATTCAGATCACGAGCGCGAATGGCGTCCACGCAAACCCTATTTCAGAAACCATTTTTGCCCTTATGCTTGCATTAACCCGAAAAATCCATACATATGTTAGAAATCAGCAATCAAAAACTTGGCACCATTCTGGAATGAAACTTGAGATTCACAATAAAACGATAGGCATCATCGGTGTTGGAGCGATTGGCAAAGAAACGGCCAAGATTGCCAAAGCTTTTGGCATGAGAGTCTTAGGTGTCCGCCACTCTGGAAAAACTGAAGACTATGTGGATGAAATGTATACTTCCAGCCAGCTGAACGACGTGCTTCCACAATGTGATTATGTAGTCGTCACACTCCCGCTTACAAAAGCAACAAAGCAATTATTCGGTGCAGAACAATTCTCTTTAATGACAAATTCTGCGTTTTTCATCAATATCGGCCGCGGTCAGATTGTAGTGGAAAAAGACCTGATTAGCGCTCTGCAAAACGGCCAAATTGCCGGTGCCGGCCTCGATGTTTTTGAAAAGGAACCGCTGTGCGGGGATAGCCCACTATGGGAGCTTCCGAACGTAATCGTAACCCCTCACACAGCTGGATCGACAGAATACTATAACCAGCGCGTCATAGATGATATCTTCATTCCGAATCTAAAAAACTATGTAAACGGAGAAACACCTGCCATTAACCTGGTTGATTACAAAAAAGGGTATTAAGAAAAGCGCGGGAAAAAAGCAAGGGACTGCTCCCTTGCTTTTTCTTTACATATGATGGCTATGCCGTTTACGACGCTGCCTTATGACCAATTCCTCTAACGCTCCTGATCCAAATATAACACCTGCAACAATCAAAATGAGCCCCAGCAAATGATTAACCGTAATCACTTCACCAAGGATGAGCGCGGAGCCCGCTAAAGAAAAGAAAGTATTCAGATTGAGAAAAATGCTGGCTTCTGCTGGCCCGATTTTACTGATAGCCGTATTATATACCATATGGCCAACGGCGGTTGCTAATACAGCAGACACCGCAAAAGCCGCCCAGACATAGGCTGGTGCTTCGGATAAGCCCTTCAGTCCCCCAGGTTCTATAAAATTCCCAAGCGCAAACAAAATCAATCCGCCAAATATCAGCATATAGCCGGTCAGCAGTCGTGGGTCTATAGTCTTTGAGGCCTTGCTTATCACAATAAAGCTAAGGGCTTGTGAAATTATCGATAAAAATACATAAAAGTCTCCAGCCGATAAGCTGGACACTCCTCTATTGCCTGAAAGCACAATGAACGTGACCCCCGCACCTCCAAGCAGGAATCCAAGCACCTGGATCCCAGTCGGTTTATTGCGCAGCAGAACGGAAGAAAGGATTGCCGTCAGCAGAGGCCCTGCACCTAAAATCAGGCCGCCATTTACAGCACTTGTTCCCGTCAGGCCTACTGCCAAAAAGAAATGGTGGCTGACCACACTGAGCAGTCCGCCAATAACAATAAACTTCAATTCCCTAAAACTTGGCTTTCTCACTTTTCCCAGTAAACTCAAGATCATAAATACGGTCACACCAGCTGTAAGAATTCTCAATGAAGTGATCGTAACCGGTGGAAAATAACTGACAAGAATCTTAATAATGCTAACATTCATTCCCCAAGTAAGCATAATCAAAGTGAGAATCAAATAGGTCTGCAGATTTTTCACTCTCAATCCTTCTCTCTATAAAATCCAATCTAATAATGTTTTCCATTTTATCACATGTCAACTCACTTTGGTCTTTTAAAGTTCTACAGAGAATTATATTCGTTTGCATGAAAAAATATCCTGTGGACAAAATAATCTACAGCAGAATTTGCAGGGAGGGATTTTGGCTGACACCCGAGCAGGAAAAGTTTTTTCTAAAGCTTGTATCCTTACAAGAGATCACTTTTTCGTAAAAAAAATTGTAGATGCCAATTCCGATAAACTAATTATCATTGTAGATGAGTCTAAAATGGTAGAGCAATTAGGAAATTTTCCTCTTCCTGTAGAAGTGGTACCTTCAGGCTGGGAATTAACTGCAAAGCAAATCTCGGATCTAGGTGCTGTTCCTAAATTAAGAAAAAGAGACGGGGACATTTTTATCTCAAATAATGGAAACTACATATTGGATTGCAAGTTTAAGGTCATATCTAACCCCCAAAAGCTCCATAGCCAGCTTAAGCAGTTAATAGGGGTTGTTGAGACCGGTTTATTTATTGGAATGACAGACTTAGTTATCGTCGGGAGCCAGGAATCAGTCAAGATACTCGAAAATAAACAATAAAAAAGGAGAGGCGCTTTCCCTCTCCTTACTCCATCCTTAGACTGGAAGCAAGTCTTTCCGTATCGGTGTGAAAATGTCCACAATAACACATTCCTCTATTACTCTTACCTGATGTTTTACGTTGGAAGGAATGTACTGAATATCACCCCGGATTAAAACTCTTTTTTCACCATTTACTTCGAATTCAACTTTACCTTTTTCAATGTAGCTGATCTGTTCCTCTGGATGCTGGTCAATATCTCCAAGGAACCCTTGTTCCAATTCTACTTTTACCAGCATTAATGACCCGTCACTGTTTAATATTTCTCTTTTCACTATGATGTCTTCCTTTCCGACAATTTACTTATTAAAATAATCCTGGATTAATTAGCTTCGGCACATAAAATGCGATGTCCGGGAAAAAGGCTACAAAGATTAGCACAGCTAACACAATTAAGATATACGGCATTACAGCCTTCAAGGACCTTTCGATACTCAGCTCACCAATCTTAGCTGCAAGCAGCAAACATAAACCGTAAGGCGGGGTAACAAGCCCAATAGCTAAAGTCATGACAACAATTAAACCTAAATGGACGGGATCCATGCCAAATTGAGTGGCAGTCGGCAATATGACCGGAACGAACAGGATCATGGCTGGAATCGCATCCATAAATGTCCCCACAAACAGGAAGAATGCAATGATAATTAAAATGAATACCCATTTTGCCCCAACATTATTAACGAAGAAATCCTGGGCCATTGTTGATAATTGATAATAACTCATAAGTTCTCCGAGTGCACTTGCAGCGGCAAGGGCAAATAGCGACAATGAACTTAAAGCTAGAGTATCCATTAATATTTTTGGCAAATCTGATAGCTTTAAAGTTTTATAGAAAAACATGCTGATTAAAAGTGTATAAAGAGACGCAACTGCAGCTGCTTCTGTCGCTGTAAAGAACCCTGAAATAATTCCTCCGATGATAATGATAGGAGTAATTAAGGCAGGAACTGTTTCATATACAAGCTTTAAAAACTGTTGGATAGTTGCTCTTTTGGATCTGGGATAGCCTTTTTTTACTGCCATAATATAGACAAAGAGCATCATACCAAAGCCGACTAAAACACCTGGGACAATTCCTCCTAAGAAGAGGGCACCAACAGAAGCATTTGTTAAGCCTGCAAAAATTATCATCGGGATGCTTGGAGGAATAATTACACCAATCGTGGATGACGCCGCCGTAACACCTACTGCCGTCTCCGTGTCATACCCTTGTTTTTTCATATTAGGAATCAGAATTTTCCCTACTCCTGCAGTATCTGCCTGTGCAGCACCCGATACACCTGCAAAGATCATTGATACGAGAATATTGGCATGCGCAAGCCCGCCTCGGATATGTCCAACAACAGCAAGCGATAGATCAATTAGCTTCTGTGAAATTTTGCCGCTATTCATTAAGTTAGCTGCAAGGATAAACAAAGGAACGGCTAGCAAAACAAAGGAATCAATTCCATTAAGCATTTTCATAGGAACAGTCACTTCTGGAATATACGGAACCGTAAATATTCCAAGAAGAGCTACAATTCCTATTACAAAAGCAATCGGCACCCCAATGAACATGAGAATCAGGAATAATCCTACTAGAATAATGCCAATCATACGTTAGCCACCCTTCCCTTAAGTTGTTTAAAGTTATTGATCAGGTGGTTTATAGAATAGATAGACATTGTAAGCCCCATGATCGGAATGGAAATCCAAACATAGCCCATCTTCATAGCAGGAAGTGAGGCCCAGTTATAATTCCAAAAATTATTTACGACTTCAATTCCGTAATAGAAAAGTGCAAACGCAAACAACAATATAACAAAATCAATAACAATCAAAAGTTTGGCTTTGGATTTGCCCTGCAGCTTTTGTTCTAAAAAGTCAAAACTAAAATGTTCTTTTTTGTTTACCATTACAGAGGCACCCATAAAGACTGACCATATAAATGAATAATTGGCTACTTCTTCTGTCCAAATAACCGGTATCCCCAAATGCCTTGTAACTATTTGGATAATGATAGCAGCAAAAAATATCGATAAGCTTATAACACCGATGGCCATCTGAATCTTCTCAAGAATTTTAATCATGCTTATCGTCTTCCCTCCTATTAAGGATTAAAGGGAAGACCGCATATAACACTCTTCCCCTTAATACAATCGATTCAGATTATTTTAGATCTTTAATTTTCTTAAGCAGTTCTTCTGCTCCCATGTCTTTTGCCGCTTTTTCCTGTAATGGCTCAGCCAGCTCTATAAATGGCGTACGATCAATTTCATTTACTTCAGCTCCATCAGCGATAGCCTTTTCTTTATACTCTTCCTCTTGAGCGTTTACTGCTTCTCTTTCCGCTTTAACAGACGCTTCAGCTGCTTCTAAAATAATGTCCTGTTGCTCTTTTGTATAAGAATCGAATTTTTTGCCGTTTACTAATAAGAATCTTGTTGTAAAGTCATGTCCTGTTTCAGTAATGTACTTTCCGTTGTCTGTTTTGTGATGATTTTGCTGAATAAAGTAGGGATAAGAGTTTTCAGATGAATCCACAACGTTTTGCTGTAATGCCTGGTATAATTCTCCCCATGCAATAGAAGTAGGGATTGCACCAGTTTGCTTCCAATAGTCAGCAATCACACCTGAAGTTTGTGTTCTGAATGTCATTCCTTTTAAGTCTTCCATTTTTTCAATTGGCTTTTTGCCATAGTAATGTCTGACACCAGCAGACCAGTAGCCAACTAATTTAAAGTCATTATTGGACTTTTCATTAACTAGCTTTGCCATTTCTTCTCCCACTTCTCCATCAACAACTGTTTCCCAATGCTCATAGCTGTCAAATAAGTATGGGAGTGCTAATAAGTCAATTTCCTTGATGCCTGTTTGGGTCATAAAACCTGGTGATACTAAAACAACATCAGCTGCACCCAGCTTGAGCTTTTCAACTAGTTCTGATTCTTCTGTGCCGATTGTTCCCGCGTGTACTTCAACTTCAATGTCACCGTTTGATTTGCTTTCTGCAACTTCTTTAAACTTTAATAGACCTGTTTGGTAAGGATTATCCGGTGATGTCTGATTATGTGCAGCTACAATTTTAATTTTTTTGGAACCCGCTTCTCCGCCTGCTTCTTCTTTGCTGCTGCAGCCGGCTAAAACAGCTGATAAAGCTAGAAGTACAACAAAAGAAACTGATATTAACTTTCTCATTTTTATTTCCCCCTTGTTTAATTAGTATAAATTATTTATTAAGCAATGCTGTATATTCAAGCGCTTTCTTCGTCAGCATCAGATAATCCTCATCACAGTTTAAGTTTTTAGGATTTACCAGGTTGCCTCCAACCCCAATCGCCAAAGCACCACCTCCAATATAATCCTGCATATTGCTCTCATTAATTCCGCCTGTTACCATCAGTGGGATCTGCGGGAATGGACCATGAATATTTTTAATGTATCCCGGACCAAAAGCATTGGCAGGAAAAACTTTTATCATGTCTGCACCATTTTCATACGCTGTTAAAATTTCTGTTGGTGTTAATGCTCCCGGTATACTTGCTATGCCATAGCGTTTAGCCATTTTAATTGTTTCAGTGTTAAGCGAAGGAGAAACGATGAATTGGCTGCCTGCCATTATGGCGGCTCTGGCTGTTTCAGGATCTAATACTGTTCCTGCCCCCACAAGCACTTTATCGCCAAGCGCCACTCTTACTTTTTCAATCATCGCCATAACTCCGGGAGTTTCAGCGGTAACTTCCAATACTTTTACTCCGCCCTCATACAGAGCACTAGCGATCGGCACTATATTCTCTGCAGTTGCTTCACGTATAACAGCAACAATGACTTGCGTTTTAATAAAATCAACTGCTTCCATTTGTTTTACCTTCCCTTCGCATGCACCTATTCCAAATTGGTATGTCTCTTTGTCATTTCTTCATAAGCTGAATCCTGATTCTCTGTTTGCAATGTTCCAATGATAATTGCATCGAGAACAAGATGCACTGATTGGTCAAATTGATTGCCGAGCGGCTGAATAGTGCCTGGTTCACCTGCTCTGCGGTACTTTGTGGCAGCCGGAATGACGAGTATCCCATCACATATGGAAGCAATTTTGGACTCTTTATTTGTGGTTACTAGGAAAACCTTTGCCCCCAATTCTTTTGATTTGGCAGCAAATTGCAGAATGGCACCAGTTGATCCTGAACCAGAGATGGCCACTAGCAAATCATCCGCTTCAATACTTGGTGTGACCGTCTCCCCAATCACATAAACCGGAAATCCCCCATGCATCAGACGCATCGCAAACGCTTTTCCCATTAGTCCGGAACGCCCTTCTCCATAAACAAAAATCCGTTTTGCTTCCCTGAGATGTTTGGAAAGATGTATCGCTTCTTCTTCATTAATACCAGCCAGAACTGCTGAGACTTCATCAGCTACGGTTTTTATAATAGATTTCATTGATTTATCAATCCTTTCATGGCTCTAGCAGCTTCATAAGGATTATCCGAGCCTGTGATAGCGCTGCCAACTATAACCGTATAAGGCCTTTTCTCTTTAACCCCTGGAAGAGTATCTATATTGATTCCGCCTGCTACAGCTACTTTCAGCCCCGAATAGCCTTGTGTCAAAGAGAAAAGGTCTGTTCCCATTTGCCCTTCAGACTGCATATCCTTGCCAAAATGCAAACTGACTAAATCTACCCCAAGGGCTTGCAATTCTGCAACACGGCTTCGCTCTGTAATCCCCAGTAAATCGACCATTATCTGCTTCCCATGTTCCTCTGCAACCATTAGCGTATCGGTAATCGTCTTATTTGCCGAGAAAGCCATAACCGTTGTTATGTCAGCTCCAGCCTCGAAGGCTTGTGCAGCTTCGTGTTTGCCCGCATCACAAGTTTTCATGTCGGCAATAACTGTTTTGTGTGGATATGCTTGCTTGATCTCACGTACAATGGACATGCCATATTCCTTGATAACGCCAGTGCCAATTTCAATCCAATCTGCGAATTGCTCTGTTTCTCTTAAAACCTTTATGCATTCTTCCCTCGTAAGACGATCAAGGGCTATCTGAAGGTTCATACTCTCACCCTATCTTTCTACTGCTTCTTTTTCTCCTAACTGAACAAGAACGTCTTCCAAATATGGAAGGCCTTCATTATCACCTGAAACACTCACAACCATTGAACCTATGACATTTGCAAAATTCAAAGTCTTTTCAAGCGGCCACTGGTTTAACAGTCCATATATAAATCCAGTGTCAAAGCCATCACCCGCACCTACTGTATCTACAACTTTTTTAGCTTTAAATGCCGGAGCTTCAAGGTACTCGCCGTCATGATAACCGATAGAGCCTTTTTCCCCTTGCTTAATGGCAATATAGCTCATGCCGAAGGCTTTACAATGCTCAACGATTTCTCTTGGATCACTTGTTCCCAGCAACAACTCCGCTTCCTCTTCTCCGGTTAGAAAAATATCAACATACGGAAGAAATTCTCTTAAGACTGTCCGCGCCTCATCCCTGGTCCATAGTTTTAATCGAATGTTTGGATCAAAAGAGACAAGAACGCCATGCTTTTTTGCCAGAGCAATTGCAAATTTTATGAGATCAATATTCTTGTTCTTATCTACGGCAGGAAAAACGCCGGTAATATGAAGAATCTTTGAATTTTTAATATAGTCTTCATTTAGTGATTCCATAGTTAAAGTTGTAGTCGGAGAATTGGTTCTGTAATAAAATGTTCTAACGCTTCCATCCCCCATTATCTCCTTGAAATTTAAAGAGGTCGGATATCCGTCCACAAACTCTAATTGCGAGACGTCAATTCCTTCTCCGCGCACTGTATTGAAGATATGTCTCCCAAATTCATCATTGCCCAGACGGCTAATCCAGCCTGTTTTTAAACCTAAGCGGGAGCATCCGATTGCAACGTTCAGCTCCGCCCCTCCTACCTTTCGTTCAAAAGTCGAAACAAACCTCATTGGACCTGTTACAGATGGATTAAACGTAATCATTGAATCCCCGATTGTAATTACATCATTCATGGCTAAACTCCTTTTCGGTTCTTTTAACATGATTCTCTAACAATAAGTTTTGGTTCAAACCGATAAACCAAATTTTCATCAGCAAGTTCTTTTTTCTGTATTTTGTTAAGTAATAACTCAGCTGCTTTATTGCCTATTTCAAAAGCTGGCTGTGCAACTGTTGTCAATGCCGGCTCGTAAAAGCTTGCAAAAGAGACATCATCAATTCCAATAATGGCCACATCTGATGGGATTCTTAAATTATGTTCTTTTACATATTTAAGGATCTCTATTAAGGTAAGATCATTTCCCGCAAGAATCGCTTCTGGCGGATTTTCAAGGGATAGCATCTCTTTAAGCCCCTCTTTTATCCTGCTGACTTCCAGGCTTTTGATATACTCTTCCTTAATCGGGATACCGTTTGATTGCAATGTCTTTTTATAGCCGTTCAGACGTTCCATCCTTGGTGTTACATTTCGAATTACATTTGTAATAATGCCAATTTGTTTATAGCCTTCGTCAATAAAATGCTGTACACCCAAGCCGGCAGCTTTTTCATTATCAAGCAGCATCGAAGGAATTTTCACATCAGGCACTGTTCTGTCAACAAATATAACTGGATATTTTTCCTGCAGCATTGCATTATAGAGCTCTTTATTATCGCCTGTAGGAAGGATAATAATCCCGTCTACCTGCTTTGCCCGGAGCATTTCAATATACTTCTTCTCCTTTATCGGATTATCATCTGCGTTACATACAATAGTGTGAAAATCCGATTCGTGGCACATATCCTCTATGGCTCTGATTACCTGGGTAGAGAAAGAATGTAAGATATTAGCTACTATTACACCAATCGTTGTTGTTGATTTTTGCTTTAAACTTCTTGCCACAATGTTTGGTCTGTATCCAAGCTCCCTGATGGCCTTTTCAATTCTTTTTTTTGTCTCTTCTCCCATATAATCAAACCTTTTGTTCAAGTACTGGGATACTGTGCTTTTTGAAACATTTGCATGCTGAGCTACATCAGCTATAGTAACCGTTTTCATAAATTTTTCTCCGAATCTATTTCAATTTGCCTTTTCTAAACCGATTTACTAAATCGGTTTACTAAATCGATTTATCATAATTATAAAAAAAATGAAAGCGTTTTACAAGTCTTTTTAAAAATTATCTGAAAAAGTAAAGAGCAGCTGCACCCTTATGGGAACGCCTGCTCTTTGTTTTACCGCAGTCTAATGGGCAGTAAGATCCTCACTTCAAGACTCAGAGGAATCTCATCGAATACCTCCCAATAGAGTAATAGATTTCACCTACTAAATTTTATAATGTTTCGAAAACACTTCTAAGGGTATAAGACACTAGAATATAGGAGGTAAAGCATTCTATTAATTAGGTTAAATGTAAAATATAGTATTTTATTAATAGGGAGAAAATTACACAAAAATAAAAAGGCCAACTTTCCTAAAAGGATAGATGGCCTTTTTCTATTTTTTATCTATTACTTCATCAAATCATGATCTACATAACGCTCACCGTTCAGTTCACTGATTACATTTATCGCAACCTTTGCACCGTCTCCAGCCGTGATGATCGTATGGACACTTACACCTGCAATTGTTCCGGCTGCCCAGATGCCTTCTACATTTGTTTTGCCTTCAGCATCAACATCTAAGACTGTTTTGATGCGTGGTTCTGTACCAGGCTTTGTTTTCAGACCTGCTTTTTCTGCCAGATCTGTAGAAAGGCCGGCTGCTACAATCACATGCTTAGCTGTATAGGTATTCTTACCCGCTGTTACAGTAAAGCCCGCTTCTGCCTTTTCAATGTTCTCAACAGTTGCCTCTGTGATTTCAGCTCCAAACTTGGCGGCTTGCTGTTTGCCCGTCTCCACTAATTCAGGACCTGTTATTTCCATAACACCATAATGGTTTTCAACCCAGGCACGTTTTGTCATGCTTTTATCATTATCCAGAACAGCGACTTTCTTGCCCGCTTTTGCTGCAAAAAGCGCAGCGCTTGCACCAGCAGGACCAGCACCCACAACTACGATATCATACATTCTACCTTCCTCCTTTAAAGGATTATTTGCTTATAGTTTATCTAAATTAAGAATAATTGTAAAATAATGCGTTTGGAAGAATTTTTTCCCTCTAATCCTCGTCCTTGATATCACGATCCTCCGGTAATGGCTCATTCAATATTTCTTCAACAAGTGATTTATACTTCTCAACCTGTTTAAGGTGAGTGTTAAACTGCTCCTTATAAATTAAATACTGATTCCCGTCATGGATGGCACGAATTTTCTTCTGCTGGATCAGATTTTCTACATAAGCTTCGGGATAGGATAAATATTCTGCGGTTTCTTTAATGGTAAGGTACAAGCTATTCATCATTCCTTCTTCAAATTAGTCTATTAGTTTCAACTGGCAATTTACTGGTACTAGATGACTCTATTAAAATCATATAAAATAGAACTGTAAATAGGATTTAATTCAATATAAGCTCTTTTATTATACAGCTTATTATCGTGCGATAAAGTGAAACTTCAGCCAGTGGGGATTTTCTTTCCCCCCACTGATTGTTAATTGAGGCCTACAAAATGTGGGTCGCAAAGGCGTTGCCACAGGACGTGGCGTTTTTAGTCTTTGTTCTGCTTTTCAGGCCTTTACGGGCAGTTTGATTCCTCTGAGCCTTGAAGTGAGGGTCTTACTGCCCGTTATACTGCGATAAATAAACTTATTTGACTGAATCACAGCCTGCCTTCAGCCAAATAGAGATCAGGAGGAAGCCAAGCACATGAATAAAAGAAGGCTATTGGGATTATACATTGTCATCAGCATCATTTGGATATTTGGCACTAACTATCTCCTGGACTTGCTTGAACCTTCCTCTCTTGCCTATTACCTGAAAAGGGGCAAAGAATTCTTGTATATTTTGGTTACAGGATCTCTGCTCTATTACTTTTTGAGCAAACAAGAGGAACTCAATGCATCCAGGGAAGATGAAAAGAGGCTTTCTACCTTAATCAATTCCATGGTGGACTTTGTTAATTTCAAAGATGGCGATGGCCGCTGGATTGAATCCAATGAATTCGGCCTGAAGTTATTTGAACTAGAAAACGTGGATTATAAAGGGAAAAAGGATTCAGAGCTTGCTGAATACACCGATTTTTATGCTGACGCACTGCGGTACTGTGAAACATCAGATGAAGAAACATGGCAAAATGGGAAGATCACCAGACTCGAAGAAGTTATTCCTTTACCTGACGGAACAGAAATGACGTTTGATACCATCAAGGTACCCCTTTTCTATTCAGACGGAAGCCGTAAGGGCCTCGTCATTATCGGACGGGATATTACGGAAAGAAAACGTGTAGAAAGGCTTCTCGAAGAAAGCCAGCAGCAGTATAAATCATTGTTTGAATACAATACAGAAATCGTCTATATGACGGACCTTGATGGAACCATAACTAGAGTCAATGCACAATTCAAAGCGGTAACAGGCTATAGCCCGGATGAAACCATTGGCAAAAGTATTTATGATATATCGCCTGAACGATACAAAACAAAAGTGAAAGCGGATTTTACATCCATTCTCGCAGACAAACAGCCAAAAACATGCGAGTTTGAATTTAATCATCGGAACGGCAGCCTGCTCACTTTGCAATGCACCGCCCTTCCTATCATCGTAAATGGCCAAATCGCCGGAATAATTGGGTATGGCAAGGATGTGACCAAGCTTCGGCAGGCAGAGGAAAGATTGCGCCGAACGGAAAAGCTCTCTGTCGTAGGCGAGCTTTCTGCAAGTGTTGCCCATGAAATCAGAAATCCGCTGACTTCCTTAAAGGGATTCGTGCAGCTGATGCAGCTGGAGGATGAAAAGCACCAATTTTATTATCAGATCATGCAGGACGAGCTTGACCGCATTAACCACATTGTCGGTGAGCTGCTCCTTCTGGCCAAGCCCCAGGATATTTGTTTTACAAAAGCGGATGTTCAGAAAATCCTATATAATGTCATCTCGCTTTTAAAAACTGAGGCCAGCATGCATAATGTCCTCATCGAATTTTTATTAAAATCTGATATTTACATGATTGAATGTGAACCAAACCAGTTGAAGCAGCTGTTTATAAATATAATTAAAAATGCCATTGAAGCTTCAAATGAAGGCGGCAAGGTTATCATTACGCTTCAGGCTGATGACGGACAAGTAGCTGTTCTTGTTAAAGATGAAGGCTGCGGCATGTCAGAAGAACGCCTGAACCGAATAGGCGAACCTTTTTACTCATCCAAAGAAAAAGGCACCGGCCTCGGCCTGACTGTGAGCTTCAAAATCGTCCAATCCCATAACGGCTCGATTCATTTTAACAGTGAAAAAGGCTCAGGAACCGAAGCTGTCATTAAACTCCCTGCAAAAAAAACAAGCTCCTGCAGCAGAATTAACCATCTAAGAAAAGTGCTGGAGCTAGACAGTTATCGACGTTCAAAATTTTATACTCTCTTACGCTGTGTAAACAAGAAAAGAGCGG